>CAVYCB010000024.1:0-697884 GCA_963766895.1 uncultured Acidobacteriota bacterium | reverse complement strand
GGGCTCATAAAATGGATTATACCCGCCAAACTTCCCGCCTTGCTTAGATCGGCACGCCATCTTTCGTCATTTTCTTCAAAAGTCCACCAGGTTGACAAAACCATCTGCACGAACGCCCATTTTCTTATCCTCATCCTCGGTGATCCGCAAAGTTTCGGAAAATTGCCGCACGGCGAGATCCATCCTGACAGAAACGTCCGGCTTTTCAGCCAGCCAGTCGCGGTGATTATTAAGAAAAACGCCGGCATCATAACCTACGCTTCCGACGAGTCCCTTGGGGTCGATCACTAAATAAGGCTCGCGCTCCGCCGATAAAATATTTTCGTGATGAAAATCGCCGTGCAATAAATATTTGGGTTGCAACAAATACCCGTTTTTTTTCTTACCCGTCAGCTCATTGTAAAAATTCCGCGCTTTTTTGATTTTTTCCGCGGGGAATCCCGTGTTTTCGGCCCGGCGAAATCCATCGATCCAATTTTCCAATAAGTGATATTCCCCGTCTTCCGGAATTTCGCGAACAAGCTTTTTCAAAATACCGGCGGCGATCTTTACAGCTTGCGCGTCGTCCCGCAGGCAGAGCTTTCCCAGGCTTTCACCGGGCGTTAATTTCTCCAGCAGCATGGCGTAACGCGTCCGGTCTGCGTCCAACAGCTTAACGGCGCCCTCGCCATTGTAGAGTTGTAATGTTTTTACTTCATTGATAAATTCCAATTTTTCGCCGGGAAAACCGATCTCAAGACAGCCCGGGAACCATCCGAGCGAATACACGGAGCGACAAAATATACGACAGATTTCCATACGGCTTTTCGATCTTCAAAGACCAGTTCGCCGCCGTTTCCGAGGCCATCTCGGGCAGCTTTGTCAGCCATTTCTTACCGCTCTCGCCAAACATGCCGGTTATCGTCCGGATAAATTTTTGCGGCAAATTGGAAGTGTCACGCCCCTGCATTCTTGACGAGTTTAGCTTTCTTGTAGATGCTTAACAAATGAAAACGCTGCTCGAAGCTATCCGCCCGACGACTTTTATCGAACCGGAAAAACTCATCCAACATCTCGGCCTCGAGATCACGGTTGCTACCGAAACCTTTCAGCACACGGGAAGTTTTAAATTCCGCGCCGGCTATAATGTCGCGCTGAACGTGCCTAATGACGAGCTTTTTACCGCTTCGTCGGGAAACTTCGGGCAGGGTTTGGCGCGGGCGTGTATGCTGCTGGGGAAAAAATGCACTGTCGTGATGCCGGAGACTTCGGCGCGGGTAAAGATCGACGCGGTGGCCTCATACGGCGCGACGGTCGATCTCATCGACGTAAATACAATTTCGCGCAATGACCGTATCGCCCGGATCGCCGCCGAAAAACCCCAGCGCCTATTTTGCCAGCGCTTATGACGATCCGTGGGTGATCGAAGGCAACGCGAGCCTGGGCGATGAACTGGCAAATTGCGGCAAAGATTTTGATCTGGTGATCGCGCCTATCGGCGGCGGCGGCCTGACCTCAGGGATCATTACCGGCTTGCGGCGCAACGGAAATGAGACGCCCGTCTATGCCGCGGAACCGCTGTTGGGAAACGATGCCGCGCTTTCCTTGCGCGAAGGCCATATCGTCAAAAATGAACAGGAACCCGCCACCCTGGCCGACGGCGCGCGCACCATCAGCATAGGCGAACATAACTGGAAGATCCTCTGGCACGGATTAAAAGACGTGATCGAAGTTTCGGAAGAAAAACTCGTCGAAGCCGTGCGGCTTTATTTCACCCTCGCCAATCTTAAAGTAGAACCGACGGGCGCCTTGAGCCTGGGGGCAATTCTGGAAAACCCCGAAATGTTTGCCGGTAAGAAAATTTGCCTGGTGGTCAGCGGCGGGAATGTGGATATTGACACTTATTGTAAAATTCTTGGCTCAGTATGAGATATCCAGCTTACTTCCTTCTATTCTTAGTATATTTATACCCGCAGATGTGTCCTGTCCTACTGCATTAATGCCGCCCGAAACATTTTTGTTGGTTTTAATATCTCGGAATTTCAGGGAGTGATGCTGGTTTTTTTGTAAGTTTTTTGCAATGTTTTCAGCTATTTCCCGACTATCGACTTTAACTCTTCCGTTCATTTCTGCCGGAACCTCTATCTTTCTCTTGAGGACTTCTAAGGGAAAAGCAGCCGGTCTCAACAAATTCTTCTATCTCAGGCTCATAAACAAGCTCGAAAAAAGCAGGATGTGAGGGAGCTGGTTTTAATCTCAAATAATCTCCCTTGCCGGCAAATTTCCTTGTTCCGTATTTTTTGCACCACCCTCTAGCCCGTTTTGCCAGAAAGATGATTCCGGCAACGGTCAGGCCAACTGGAAGGTTAAAATAAGTAAGTGCCCCGGCACCTGCCATCATTAAATTAGGCTTGATACCTTCCCATGCTGCCGCCGCACCTGTTTTGGCGATCTGTTCTGCGGCCTCAGCTAATTCCTCATTGGCTTTTCCACAATACCATTTAAGAAACTTCCGTAAATGTACTTTAGTCCATTTCCCGGCTGTGTCCCAGTTACTCGAACTATCCAGCGAACCGGTAAGAACAAGCTTCGGATTCCGAATATCAGGATTTTTAGAAAGGTACCCAATAACAAGTATCAATTCGGTAGGAGTGAGAGGTAAACAAAACTCGACCCACGCTTCAAGTGTTGGATCAGATTCCATGGTCATTTGTGTACTGGAGCCATTATTCATGGAGAACTCCTAAACGTGAGTATTTTTAGAAACGAACATTAGCAGAAATACTCTGCAAAAAGCAAAGCTTTTTTAACTGTGTTACCTAAGCCCCTGCCCGATCTGTTGCGTTCCAAAAGCGCCGATGCCGTTTAGCTTGAAGCTGAAAACGTAGCGGTTTTCGCGGCGGACGCCGACATTGACGGTGTATGTACTGGAAGGCGACCGAACAGCAATCACAAGGCGTAGCCCATGGTGCCGAATCGCGCTGATCAGCGGCGAGGTTTTGGTCGCAGCGTTTATTTTCAAAATCGAAGAAGAGCGATGAGCCGACGTAACCATCCGCGGTCGCGGTTGCCGAGAAAAATGGACGGGCTCCATTGCGAACCGCGCAGCGTGCCGGGCTTCCCGGCCAAGGGGTCGTTGTATTGCTGCAGCGACGGGATCAAGCGTGACCGCGCGCGTGTAGTAAAAGGTCTGAAAGATCTTCACCAGTCTGGTGTCATATCCGACGGTGAGCCGAGATATCTCGCAGGCCGTCGCGCTGCACGCCGAGGTCAAAGCGCGTACTGACAAAGATCGTCTTGCGCGGGCGGTAGGTCATATCGAAATTCAGCGGCGACCATCTGCGCGGAACCCCGCCGAAAGTAAAAGACGTCATATCGGTTATCGAAGCGATCTGGTTTCGCCTGCCCGGGATCGAGCGCTCCGCCGAAATAAGGATCAAAGAAATATTTCCCGCGCACAGTAACGGTAAGTATCTCGTACGGCTGGATGGAAAGAGGTTTTTCATCCGGCTTCGGATTTTCCCTGCAGTCGCGCCCGGGCTTCATCGGTTACGGCCTCGGTATAATGCCGGGTAAATATGCGGTTGACGACGCCGTATTCCACTTCGTTGGTGTCGGTAAAAGTGTCTTCGTAATCGAACCTGATTATCTTGTCGAAATTAGACACGCCTTTTGTCAGGCGATAGGTCATGTAGGGCTCGATGACATGACGAAATCGAATATCGCCGTTGCTTCGGTAAAAGTTTTTTGCCAGCGCCACAGGTTTGAAGATCGAGTTCGAATTGAGCGTAGTTCCGGAGTAGGTCTTTGCCGGTCACCAGACGGATTCGGGTCAAACGAATTGGAATAGTAGGTCGTCGCGCGCGCCGGCGGTTGCCGTCACCGACATATCCCGCAAAATGAAACGGCACAGACACTTCCGGGTAGAACATCAAGCCGCTGCCCGAGGGCCGGCGAGTGTTTACCGGGTCGTTTCCGGCCTGCCCGCTGATAGGCCGCAATGCTGTCAACGTATTCACGCCGGCAGACGCCTTCCAGCGCTGTCTTGAACGAAAAATATACCGGCAATTTTTTAATGAAACTTAACGGCGTGGGCCGTTTTTCAAAACTGACACTCGGCAGATTTTTTGTTGAGATTCGGACGTTAGGGACCGTGATCACCTGCGAGCGCGACCAAAAAATTCAGGGTATAGCTGTCCCAGCTTTTATTAATAAAAAGCTGCGAATTTTCTATCGGTGAGATGACCTGCTGGATGCCCTCGGAAAATACCTGGCGAAAAGCGAGGTTGGAATACAATCGCACATCGATCGCGGCGGTAAAACCGTTCGGAAAATAATGCACGCCGTTGGCATAGAATAGTAGTACCGCCCTGATTCGGATGCGTCGGCGTCTTCACCGGGGCCGAGCACTCGGTCCTTCACGCCAAAAAATCCGAAATCCAGGTATGAACGCGAATTAGCGCGCGTGCGCACGTCAAAGCCAAAACCGATATCCGCGCGACGAATAAAGATCGGTGCGAAACGTTATGTCCGCCGAACGCCCCAATGTTTTGTAATAGGCCGTCGAAAGCCGAAAGCCTTTGCTTCCGGAAAATCCGAAAGTCGGCGTGAGAAAGCCGGACGCGCGATCCTGCTTTTTTATCGGGATCGAAGCATAAGGCAGCGGAATCATCGGAATGTCCCTGACGCGAAATTTGGGGCTCTTTAATTTTATCCGGTCGTTGGTCCTGATATTTGCCTTTTTAGCGGTAAAACTCCATTTCGGGACCGCATCTTCGCAAGCCGTAAATTTCCCGTTATATACAACGACCTCGTTCAGCGAGATTCGCTCTACCCGGTCGGCGGTAAAATAGATCACCGTGCCGTCGGTGGTCTGATTGGTAAAGCCGGTGGAATTGACGAAATAACCCAGCTTTGTATCGTAATTCCATTCCGCCTTCGAACCGGTGATACGCTGGTCGTCACCCTGGTCAAAGACGACGTTTCCTTCCGCTACCATTTTGCTGGCTGCCTCGTAGATAGTGATCTTGTCCGCCTGCAGGCGATAAATGCCGTAGTGAACGTCGACATTGCCTTCGTGAACGACCACCCGCTTGCCGTCTTCGCCCGTGCCTTCGTGATGATTGGAATAGACCACCACGTCATCACCGCCGCCTTCGGGCTTGTTCGCGCCTTCTTTTTTAGGCGTCGGGGAAACGTTCACATCCTGCTGGATAGGATTTACATTGGGCGTATCGGTGATCGGGTTTGAAACTTTGCGGTCCACCGGGTTGGTTTCCTGGGCATTAACGGCGGATAAAAACACCACCAGTGTGAGTGCGGAGTAAAACGCGAGGTGTCCTATTAAACGCTTGAAGGTCATCAATTTAACTGTCTGAAATTCCGGTGTTCGAAAAATTTTAACACAGCCGTTTGGGGAAAATGAAACAACCGTTTTCTTTTACGTGGAGCGCGGGCATCCTTGCCCGCAAAGATCGCGCAGCGATCTAAATTCGATTAGTTATGGGCCATTAGCGCCGCAAGCTGTGCTTTGCGGGCAAGGATGCCCGCGCTCCGGGGTTTTAAACGACAATTTAATCTGCTATAACCTAAATGAAATATGTCCACATTACCGATAATTCTCATCGTCGAAGACGAAGAATTGCTGCGCAACATACTCCGGCAGATATTAGAGGACGGGGGATTCAGCGTGGCGACCGCCAGCAGCGCCGAGGCCGCCCTGGAAATTTTTACTACTGAGGACATCGCGCTGACCCTGACCGATATCAGGATGGGTGGAATGGACGGCCTGGAACTGCTTGACCAGCTTAAAGCGGTTGACAGCGAGGCCCTGGTGATCGTGATGACGGCTTATTCCTCGGTTGATTCCGCGATCGCCGCATTGCGCAAGGGCGCCTACGATTACGTCACCAAACCTTTTGTTAATGAAGATCTGCTGCAAAGGGTCAGAAACGCTTTGCGCCAGCGTGAATTGTTTAGGGAAAACCGCGCGCTGCGCCGTGAGCTTGATAAACGCTACAGTTTTTCCGAGATCATCGGCACTTCCGAAGCGCTGCAGAAAGTTTTCCGGCTGGTGGAGAAAGTGGCCGCCACCAATGCCAACATTTTGATCCAGGGTGAAAGCGGGACCGGCAAAGAACTGGTCGCCCGCGCGATTCATTATCACAGCCCGCGCTCTGACAAACCTTTTCTCGCGGTAAATTGCGGCGCCCTGCCGGAAAGCCTGCTCGAATCGGAACTCTTCGGCCATACTAAAGGGGCCTTCACGGGCGCGGTAGGCGCCAAGCCGGGGCTTTTTCGCTCTGCCGAAGGGGGAACAGTATTACTCGATGAGATCGGCGAAGTATCGCCCGCTCTGCAAGTGCGGCTTTTGCGTGCGCTGCAGGAGCACGAGGTTACTCCCATCGGTTCGAGCTTGGCCGTTAAATTCGATGCCCGGATCATTGCCGCGACCAACCGCGACCTGGAAAATGAGGTAAAAGAAGCGCGCTTCCGCGAAGACCTTTATTATCGCCTTAATGTGATCGAGATCGGGCTGCCGCCGCTGCGCGACCGCCGCGAAGATATTCCGCTGCTGGCAAAACATTTCGCTTCTAAAGTAGCGCGCGAACAAAAGACCGAAGAAAAGACCATCTCTACCGAAGCAATGTCCGCATTGATAAATTACCCGTGGCAGGGCAACGTCCGCGAGCTGCAAAACGCCATCGAGCGCGCTTTCATCCTAAGCGGCGAGCTGATAGATCTATCGTGCCTGCCTGACCGCATTGCGCAAAATTCCGGGGCGGCTTGCCGATGCGCGACCCGGAAGGGCTGCGGCCGACGCTGGAAGAAATGGAACGCCGCTACATCAATGAAATAATGAGATCGGTAGACGACGACAAAGCCCAGGCGGCCAATATCCTCGGCATCGATCTTTCCACGCTTTACAGAAAATTAAAGCGGTACGACGAAAACGAATCAGGCGGATGAAACGTATTTAGCTTTGCCTGTAAAGTTTATACAAGCTATAAGAAGCTGTTAGCTAACAGCAATTAGCTTATAGCTAAACTTTTCCTCGGTGATCATTTTATTTATTTAAGGAGAAAATTATGGGACCCCAACATGGAGCTTTTTGCTGGAACGAATTAAATACCCGCGACGCGGCTGCTGCCAAACCGTTTTATGCCGAACTGTTAGGCTGGAAATTCAAGGAAAGTAAGGATGGAATGCCCTACACCGAGTTTGGCCCGTCTGAAGACCAACCCGTTGGCGGCATTTTTCAGCTGCCGGACGAGATGGCAAATATTCCGCCGTTCTGGATGGCTTATGTTGCCGTTGACGATGTGGACGCTTCGGCCAAAAAGGTCGTAGAACTCGGCGGAAAGATCCACAAAGAACCGGCCGATATTCCCGGAGTAGGACGTTTTTGCATCATTGCGGATCCGACCGGGGCCGTCATAGCGCTCATCACGCTCAACATGAGCCCGGACCATAAATCTTAAAAACCTGGTAGCGCCGGCGTCCCGCCGGCTGTCGTGAAGGCGTCTCGCCTTCACCTCGTGCAGACGGCGGCGCTACAGTTAATCCCTTTGTAACAAAGATTTAACTGCCTTCTGTATTTACCCTTCTTCCCAACCGCCCGCCAGTCTGATAGAATTTACGTTTTCGGAAAATCCGAAATTCGTATTTATCTATAATTATTTTTTAAGAAGGACCCTATCAAAATGAAAAAAGTCGGAATACTGGTCGGGCGTGAAGTCACTTTTCCCGAATCGATCATAAATGCAATTAACGAAAAAGGCGGCGGCGAGATAACCGCCGAGTATGTAACGATCGGCGGCATCCGCCTTGATGAACCGATGCGTTACGACGCGATCATCGACCGCATCTCGCACGAGGTTCCCTATTACCGCGCCACGCTGAAACGTTTTGCGCTGGAAGGCACCTATATCGTCAACAACCCGTTCTGGTGGTCGGCTGACGATAAATTCTTTAACTTTAGCCTGGCGGCCAAGCTCGGCGTGGCGATACCGAAAACGGTCCTGCTGCCCCAGCACTCTTACATCCCGGACATCACGCCGGAATCCTTACGCAACCTCGAATTTCCCATCGATTGGCAGGGCGTGGTGGATTACGTCGGGTTCCCGGCGTTCCTCAAGCCTTTTGACGGCGGCGGCTGGAAGAATGTTTCCAAGATCCACTCGCTCGAAGAGCTCTGGCACGAATTCAACCAGTCAGGCAAGCTTTGCATGACGCTGCAGGAAGGCATCGAGTTCGACCAGTTCGTGCGCTGCTATTGTGTCGGGCAGGAAAAAGTTTTGATCATGCCGTACGATCCGACCAAACCGTATCTTTCAGGTATGCAGTACGTGAACGTCGACGACTATCTCACGCCGGAGCTTCATGCCCGTGTAGAAAAAGACGTGCAGACGATCTGCCGTTCGCTGGGATACGATCTCAACACGGTCGAGTTTGCCATCAAGGACGGCATTCCTTACGCGATCGACTTTATGAATCCAGCGCCGGATGCGGAGATAGCTTCGGTAGGGGAATATAACCACAATTGGGTGGTGGGTGAACTGTCGGATTTTCTGATCAAGAAATTGAGTTCGCCTGCCGATACCACCCCGCACTATCGCTGGGACGGTATGCTTAACCCGCCGGTCGATGCCAAAACGGCCTCGGTAAAAAAGACCGCTTCGACCTCGGACAAGAAAACGAAAACACCGCGGGCGAAAAAAGCGGCTAAGTAATATGGAGCGCGGGCATCCCTGCCCGCAGGCGCGAAGTTTCGCGCCAAAAAATTAGCCGCGGATTTTCACGGATGAACACGGATAAAATTTGATCTGTGTAAATCCGCGTTATCCGCGGCTAAAGTTCTTTCGAATGCTTTGCGTTCGCTGCGGGCAGGATGCCCGCGTTCAATAGCTATTCACTATCCTCGTCTTCTTCCATCGCGGGGAATCTGTCGGCCAAAACTTTTCCGCCGATCATCAATCCCGTCCAGATCAAAACCGCCGCGGCGGTACATGCCCAGCCGATGTTTGAGACGATCTGTTCGCCGGTGAACATTCCGAACATTATCACGGCAAATCCGAAGAGCGAGATGCGCATCGTGATGGCTTTATTGCGCTGTATGCCTTCCAGCAAGTTTATGCGCCTGATCTCGATCTCCATATAATCTTCATCGTTGTTCAGCCGCATAAAATAATCGATCTCGTCCTGCGCCCAACGCTTCAATGCATTGTTTTTGGCGGCGCGTACCGCGGCGGAAAAATGATGAACAACGTGGGCCAGTTTCCCTTCGCGCAGCGCGAGTTCGGCCAGGCCTTTGGCGGAACGGAAGTTATCGGCGTCCAGATCGAGCGCGCGCATAAAAACATTCTTCGCCCGTTTTTCGTCGGCATACTGCAAATAGCTTTCGCCCAGCCGGGAAAGAAAATCGGCATTATCGCTGCCGCGGCGCTCGGCCAGCCGCATAAAGGCGTCGGCCTTATGGCGCAATTTTTCATCCCGCTGCAAACCGGCATAGGAATACAAACAGCGGGCCGATTCAAACAGAAGCCAGGCGCTGGTCGGGTTGAGCAGCAGCGCGCGACGAAAAGCTTCCATCGCCTGCAGCAAATTGCCGTTCAGACGAAGCTCATTGGCCACCCGGCGCAGCTCTTCAGCTTTTTCAATTTCCTTGTCGGCGGACCTTTCCGTTTCGGTCTTGATTCTTTTTCTCGCCGTGCGGTCATGAAATTCCGTCAGGGAATTTTCCAGCACTTCGTTTGAAGGCAGCCGCAGGTCTTCTGTCCGGCGATTTATTTGTTTGGGATCTATCAGGTAATCGCGAAGCTCGAGCGAACGGCTGTCCAGTTTATCTTCCGCCAAAATCGGGAATAAATAATGCACCAGCGAGCGATAGCCGCCGCCACCGGAAGCGGTAACAAAAGCCGTTCCTTTTCCCTGGATCTGACTGCGGTAGCGATAAAACACTTCACCGCCGCGGCGGATAGCACGCAGGGCTTGCGTCTCAACACGTTCGATATCGGAAACTTTTAGCTGGCGGGCCTGGCGATTGAACCATCCCCAGACAACCGGTATCAGACCGGTGCGATAAACTTTCTTCCCGTCGAAAACGATCCGGTCAGACCAGGCAAGTATCGGCAGGATAAGCCATGCCCCGCAAAATACGATCGTGCCTAAAAGAAGATATTCGAGATAAATAAGAAATCCGGAGAAAAAGGTGAGCAAAAAAAGCGCGGCAAAATAGCTGCCGGGCGAAACCCGCACATTACATCTCAGGCCGTCTGGTGTAATGGTGCTTTCCGGCCGGGTCTCAAAAACTGATACGGGTTCGCTCTGTTCCATCTTGCAGTTTAATTATAACAGGAAACGTCCAATCGCCCGCCAATTTTTGAAATTGCGGCTTTTGCTATTCCGGTTCCGTGGCAGAGGGTTCAGGGGGGAGTTCTTTGGCTTTATCCGGGGCGATCTTTTCAAGTTTGGTGACGGCTTCGCGCGCGGTACCGCTCATCGGCAGCGGCTTGCCGTCGGACATCTTGGCTTCCCGGCCGGCTTTACCGATGGTGAAGTATATCTCAGCGGCCTCGGCGATCTTGCCCTGCTTTTCGTAAATACCGGCGAGCGCGAAATTCACCGTTTCTTTTGAAGGCAGCACCGTACTTTGTGTAAGCAGGTCGCTGTACATCGCAGCGGCTTCATCGAATTTACTCTCGGAGGCCAGCACTTGCGCCAGCGCAAATTTGGCGAGCGCGGCGGTCTCTTTATCGCTGCTCTTGGCCGATTCCTGCAATTCTGTGACACCGGTGGCGCGGTCGAGCTTTAACTTTTCCACCGCCATAAAAAATTTGGCGCGGTCGCTAAACGGGCTGCCGTATTTTCCGGCCACGTCCTGAAACGCCGTGATCGCCGCTTCCGAACGTTCTTTGTCCGTAGCATAGGTCTTCTCGGTGTAACCGGCCATCGGCGAGGCAGTGACCATCGCCTGCGAGGTCTCGATAGCTTTACCCAGCGCGGCCTGAGCGGCGCCGTTCTGCCGGCGGCTGTAAGAATAAAAAATGAAAACGACAATCGCGATCGCGATCACGGCCAGCAGGCCGTAAAGGATCGTTCTTCCTTTGCCTTCCAGCCCTTTGCCGATCTGCTCGACCTGTTTGCCGACGTTTTCCTGAAACGTGTCTCTATAAACTGTTTTTTTCTGCTCTTCAGCCTGTTCGGCTTGTCGTCTTTGTCGTGCCATGATTATTGCAAGATTATATAGTTAATATGTTCTATTAAGTGTAATTTGTTCTTTCAAAATAAACCAATCTAGCTTTCAGAATGACGGTTGTCAAGCACGCAAAATACGTAAAATTCCAGCGTTTTACGGTTTATTTGGATCTAAGCTGATTGGCAGGACGGAAAATCCGGAAATTTTCCGGGAACAAATTGATAAAAGTGGTGTCTAATATAACAGTTCGCGTATATCGCGATGAGCAGTTTTGAGGTTTGCTGGTCGGAAGAAAAAGGCGGAGTATGTTTTCTCAGAAGTCAATCACATTTGACGGAGAAGAACTCAACCGGGCCGTTTTGGCGGCACGCTCTAATACTGGCTCCGCGGCGGACATCGGCCGAAACCCCGTTCCTTGAAAAACTTAAAGCCGGCGACCCGTTGGCTTTTGACCAACTGGTAACCCGCTATTCCGCAGATATTTACGGGCTTTTGGTGAAAATGACGGAAGATCTGGAAGAAGCCAAAGATCTGACCCAGGAAACTTTTCTACGGGCGCTGCGCAATATCGGAAGCTTTCGCGGCGAGGCCGATATCAAAACCTGGCTTTTCCGCATCGCGATCAACGAGTCGCGCAACCGGCACCGCTGGTGGAAGCGCCGCCGCCGCGATGTGACGGTTTCGCTCGAAGCGGAAAGCGAAGTGCTGGGGTTGAACGAAAGAATTGCTTCGCCGACCAGCGAAGACCCGGAAATGGCCGCGATAAATCATGAACGCGGCCGGGCGCTGCAAAAAGCGCTCGCGGAATTGCCGCAAAATTACCGGGAAGTGGTGATCTTGCGGGACATAGAAGGATTGACATACGAGGAGATAGCCGGCGCGTTACAGACGAATGTCGGCACGGTAAAATCGCGGATCGCCCGCGGACGCGAAGAATTACGGCGAAAACTTAAGGGTATTTGAAAAATTGGCGAATGATTGACCTGCCCCGGTTTCACTTTTGAAAGACGAAAACTCGGTGCCAGAGGGTATCAAAGGTGACGAAACTGTTCAGGCAAGAGATCAAAAAGGCGTTTTGCAGTTGTTTGAAAAGCGACCAGCAACTCAGAAATTGCGGATGCGCTTTGGAAGTCGATCGAATGGACTAAGAGTTGTTTCCTGAGAATTAAGTAAGGAACCAGCCGGGGTTGGTCAGTCATTCGCCAAGTGAAAAATAATGACCTGTGAAGAATTACAATTTAACCTTTCTTTTTATCTGGAAGACGAACTGACTGCTGATGAACGCGCGACGGTGGAAAGCCACATCGACGTTTGTCCGCTTTGCCGTATCAAATTGGCCGAATACCACGAACTTTCGCGCGAATTAAGAACGGCCGCGGCCCCGGCGATCCCCGATTCACTGGTGCATTCGATCCGGCATACTTTGCGGGTGGAACTGGCGGTGCAGAAAAAACAGCCGGTTCGTTCTCTCAGAGCAAAAATACAGGAATGGCTCGAACCGCGCGTGCTGCCTTACGGTGTCGGAACCTTTGCCTCGCTGACTCTTTTTTCGCTCTTGACGCTGGGAATAATGCTCCCGGCCAGCGACCTTAACGAGCGCGAGCAGACCGTTGGCCGCGCTTCCATTGACGGCGCGACTTTCCGCTACGCGGCGGAAAGATCGGACGTAGCGCAGGAATCACCCAGCTTAAATCCCAACGGCGCCCTGGTCGCGATGACCGCCGCGATGGCGCATAGCGGCAGAAAAAATAAAGAGATCGTGCTGGTGGCCGATGTTTTCAGCGACGGGATCGCGCGCATTAGTGAAGTGGTACAGTCTTCGCCGGATGAAAAAACCATGCGGGCCCTGGAAAAAGCGATGGAGCAGGTTCCTGAAACCTCTCCCGCGTTCGTTCCCGCTAAGCTGGATGGGCGTTCGGATGTGGTTCAGATAGTGTTGAAAATTCACGAAGTCGATGTCAGGTCGTCGGATGAGCGGCCCGTCAAAAGGCCCCGCCTCAGGTACAGACAAGCAGCTTCGCTAGATTAACCGGAGATCAGAAATGTGGCAGTAAACCTGGGAGCGCAGGCATCCTGCCTGCAAGTGCGGCTTGCCGTGCTTACCGGACATGATAAAAGAAATTTAGATCGCTACGCGATCTTGCAGGCAGGATGCCTGCGCTCCCAAGAAGAGCGGGCCAATCTCCTCTTATAAGATTCAAACTGACCACTAACAAAAAATCTCTCAAGTTGACAATAGCCGAAATTGCTCCCTATCATTCCTTTTTAGCGTTAACAGCCTAATTTTCACGGAGAAGCCAAACTTTGCTTGAAGTCGGTGCCAGCATAGGCCGGGGAGCGATGTACATCATCAACAAGATGGTGGCGGGCTTGGCTTATCTCAAGATCGATCCGAATATCCTCACCATCATCGGTGTACTGATCAACGTAGCCTGTGGGGTCCTTTTCGGTTACGGGCATTTTTTCTGGGCGGGTATCACTTTGCTCGTCGCAAATTTATTCGACATGCTTGACGGCGGCGTGGCGCGGGTGAGCGGAAACGTCACCAAATTCGGCGCTTTTTTGGATTCTTCGCTGGACCGTTTGTCGGACATGGTGATCTTTCTCGGCGTAATGATGTTTTACGCCGCCAATCGCCCGGAGCATTCACTGCTTAACGTTTTTCTCGCCGGCGTCGGCATGATCGGATCTGTCATGGTCAGTTATACGGCCGCCAAAGCCGAAGGGTCGATCGGAAACATCAGGGTAGGGTTTTTGCAGCGGCCGGAACGGATCGTTCTTCTTATCATCGGCGCGCTGAGCTCCACATCTTTACTGGGGCCCTATCTTTCCTACCGGATGCCCGCGGTGCTGTGGGTGCTCGCTGTCGGTTCGTTGTGGACATTCGTTAACCGCGTGCACTATACCTGGCTGGAGATGCAAAAATTCGACAACCCGAGCGGATCCCTGGAAAACCAGGAGTAAAACCCGGGAGAACACCGGACGCAAAAATTACGTAAACCTTATCTATGGCGCACTGTCATTTAATATGAGTTGGCTTTCTGATTTTTATTCGACCCTTACCTGGGGCAATGTTCTGCTGGGAGTCGGGTTATTTTTAGCCTCGCTGACCATCAGCACGCTGGCGGTAGCGGTGGTGATGGTAAAGATCCCGGCGAATTATTTTAGCGAAACGCATAGCCGCGAATTTTTACCGGGCAGTTCGTGGCATGTACGCTGGGGGGCCCTGATCCTGAAAAATGCCCTTGGTGTGGTCCTGGTATTGCTGGGCATCGTTCTTTCCCTTCCCGGCGTGCCGGGCCAGGGTATCTTGACTATTTTGCTCGGTTTGATAATGATAGACATCCCCGGAAAACGTCCGCTGGAAGCGCGCATCATCAAGCGTCCCGCGGTACTAAGCGCGATCAATTCTCTGCGCGCCAGATATAATAAGCCGCCCCTTATTTTGGACTAGAAAAAAGATGGGACTTTTCAGTTTATTTGAAACGAGACAGGATGGATCCTGAGCTCAAACGCCGTATGCTTCTGAAACAATTCGGGCGCATAACCGAGGGGACCATTCTGGAAGCCGGCCACGATCCGGCTGCCGATTTCGTTCATTTTATTTATTGCGTGAGCGGTGCCGATTACGAATCTTCCGACAAACTCACGGACGAGCAGCGCGCCGACGGGGCGCGTTATGCCCCCGGCGCAAAAGTGACCGTTCGCTACGATCCTGCCCAACCGGGAAATTCCATTATTATCTAGAAAACACAAATGGTTTATTTCGTGCTTTTCGTGTGATCGGTGGCTCGATCTCACTCGAGGAATCATTAAATAATTATTAACCACTAATCACACGAACACACGAAAAGAATTTGTAATTCGTGTTATGTGTAATTCGCGGCTAACTGTTTTTGTCGGTTGATAATAGTTCACAGTTCAAAATGAATTAGGTGTCCCCAAAATTGCCGAAAGTCTAAATACTGGTTAAACTTTTCCATCTATGTTCAAAAAGATCCTGATCGCCAATCGAGGTGAGATCGCGGTGCGCGTGATACGGGCCTGCCGCGACATGGGCATCGCTACCGTGGCGGTCTATTCCGAAGCCGACGCGGCCGCGCTGCACGTGCGGATGGCGGACGAAGCTTACCTAATCGGCGCGCCGCCTTCTAATGAAAGCTACCTGCGCGGCGACAAAATAATCGAGGTCGCCAGGAGCTGCGGCGCCGAAGCGATCCATCCCGGCTATGGATTTCTTTCGGAAAATGCGGAATTCGTGAGAAAGGTTGGCGCGGCCGGGCTGACATTTATCGGCCCTTCGCCCGAAGCGATGGAAGCGATGGGCGGCAAGATCAGCGCGCGCAAGATCGCCATCAAGGCCGGCGTCCCGGTAGTTCCCGGAACGACGGAGCCGCTGAAATCCGCGGATGATGCGTTAAAGACGGCGGAAGAATTCGGCTTTCCGGTGATGCTCAAAGCTTCGGCGGGCGGCGGCGGAAAAGGAATGCGGCTGGTGGAAAATGCCGGCGAATTAAAGTCGGCCTTCGAAACGGCACAGAGCGAAGCGCTTGCCTCATTCGGCGACGATTCGGTCTACCTGGAAAAAGCGGTGGTGCGCCCGCGGCATATTGAGATACAGGTCTTCGCCGACACCCATGGAAATTATGTTCATCTCGGCGAGCGTGAGTGCTCCATCCAGCGCCGCCATCAAAAGGTGGTCGAAGAATGCCCTTCGCCGATAAACGATCCCGGCTTGCGCGCGCGTATGGGCGAGGCCGCGCTGCTGGCTGCCAAAGCCGTCGATTATGTCGGCGCGGGCACGGTAGAATTTCTTGTGTCTGATGTAGACCGCTCGTTCTACTTTTTGGAAATGAATACTCGCTTGCAGGTTGAGCATCCGGTCACGGAACTCGTCACCGGTATCGACCTCGTACGCGAACAAATACTGGTCGCCGCCGGGGAAAAACTTTCGTTCGCGCAATCGGACATTAGCTGGAACAGCCACGCGATCGAATGCCGCGTTTATGCGGAAGACCCGGACAACAATTTTCTTCCTTCGCCGGGAAAGATCACGCGGCTGCGCTTGCCGCAGGGTAACGGCGTGCGCGATGACGGCGGTGTGTATGAAGGCGCGGAAGTTTCTATCTATTACGACCCGATGATCTCGAAACTCGCTGCCTGGGGCAAGGACCGCGAAGAAGCGATCGGCCGCCTGCGGCGCGCGCTGCGCGAATACATGGTTGATGGAATTAAGACCACGCTTCCTTTCTTTCGCGCCATCGTCGAGGATGAAGAATTTCTCGCCGGAAAACTCGATACCGGATTTATTTCGCGTTTTAACGAACGGCAGCAGCGGATCGAAAAAAAGGTTGACGAAACCGAGCAGAACCTGGCTTTGATCACCGCCGTGCTCCGCGCGTCGGAAAAACAAAAAACTCTCGCGGTTACGCAAGAGTCTTCTGTAAAAAAAGAAAGTAAATGGAAAATGTCGGGAAGAGCGGATGCTCTCGCAGATCGGCTTTAAGGCAGAAACCAGGGCAGTTATGGAGCGTGCTTTTCTATTCCAAAATTTCAGAATTCCAAAATTCCAGACTAGCACTTTTGGAATAATGGAATTTTTGGAATCTTGAAATAAACGCACGCTCCACAACTGCCCTGGTTTCCGCCTATTGATCGTGGATCGTGGTCAGCTCGATGATCTCGAATTTACGGACGCCGCGCGGGGTTTTGACGACCACTTCGTCGCCCTCTTCCTTGCCCATAAAACTTTGCCCGATCGGAGACACCGTAGAGATGAGTCCGTTGTCCGGGTCGCTTTCTTCCGAAGTCACCAATTTATAATTCACCTTCTCATCGCGATCGATATCATAGACAACCAGCTTTGAACCGTAGGCGGCACGGTCGGTCGGGATCTTGCTGATATCGATGGACAGCACGTCGTTGAGGCGCTGGTTAAGTTCTTCCAGGCGCGCCCGTACAAAACCCTGGCGTTCGAGCGCCGCCTTGTATTCCGCATTCTCACGCAGATCGCCGTATTCACGCGCTTTTTGGATCTCTTTCGGAAGCTTGACGTTGAGTTCCGACTCGTATTCCTTTAGTTCGGTCTTCAGTTTTAGAATTATTTCTTCAAACAATATCGTTTCCCTCGTTCAATAAATAAAAATCAGAGTTTCTTTTCGCGCGGTGCGGCAAAAGAGATGCCGATATCGCGCGCCGTCCGCACCAGTTGTCCGTCCGGCTTGACGGTCTTGATATTGGCGATGGCTTCGGAAAGCGGGACGGTGATTATCTCATTAGACTGCAGCGCCACCATCTTACCACTTTCGCCGTTAGCCAGCGCGCGTACCGCGCAGGCGCCAAAGCTTGTTCCCAACATTCTATCAAAGGCGTTCGGGCTGCCGCCACGCTGCAAATGGCCTAAAACCACGCAGCGCGATTCTTTACCTGTCAGTTCTTCAACCTTTTGGCTGACATAAACGCCAACCCCGCCCAACCGCGCCACTTTCGCCTTGCTGCCGGAATCCTGGTAGATCTCGCCTTTGCCGACCTCGGCCGCGCCTTCGGCGATAACGATATTGGTGAACCGCGAACCGCTCGCTTCCCGCTCTTTCACCTTTTTTACCAGCGAATCGAAGGAAAAAGGTATTTCCGGTATCAGGATGATGTCGGCGCTGCCGGCCAGGCCCGAGTGCAAGGCGATCCAGCCGGTATTGCGGCCCATCACTTCCAGGATCATCACGCGGTCGTGTGAAGCGGCGGTGGTATGCAGACGGTCAAGCGCCTCCGTCGCGATGTCTATGGCGGTCATAAAACCGAAGGTCAATTCCGTCGCCGCCAGATCGTTATCGATGGTTTTCGGCACGCCGATGATAGGAAACCCGCGCTTATAAAATTCTTCGGCTATCGCCAGTGTCCCTTCGCCGCCCAGCACGATAAGCGCTTCGATACCGAGCTTTTCCATGTTTTGAAGCGCTTCTTTTATCGGCTTTTCCGGAAAGACTTCCTTACCGTCCTTATTGTGCTGGACGAAATGGCCGCTGTTGCGCGTGCCGAGAATAGTGCCGCCTTTTGGCAAAAGGCCGCTGACGGCCTTTTTGGTCAGCTTCATCGTGCGCGGCTCGCCCATCAATCCTTCGAAACTGTCTTCGATACCGATGACCTTCATTTCGTATTGATTGATCGCGGTCCTGACCGCCGCTCTGATAACGGCGTTTAGGCCCGGCGCATCTCCGCCCCCGGTAACGATTCCGATAGTTTTATACATTGATCTTAAAACTGTACCTGTCAGTAACACCCGCTCCGGCGGGCACGTGATCTTGTCAGTAGCGCCTGCGTCAGCGGGTGCGTTCCGAACGCTGGGGCGTTCGTGCGGGCAAGATGCCCGCGCTCCATATCAGCCTATTTGCCGGTTCCCTTTGATATTTTCCGCGAGCTTTTTCGCGTCCGGCAGCAGGTCGATGGCTTTTAGCACTTGCGGGTCCTGTTCGAGCAGTACCTGCTGGCCGATTTCCGTCGAATAAGCGGCCGTGACGAACTCATCTCTGAGGCGAAGTTTGGCAAAATTCAACTCTTTCTCCAAAAGCTCGGCGGTCAGGCCGCTTTCCTTGTCTTTTGAAATAAATTCGCGAAACGCCGAAAGAATATGCTCGTTTATCTCGTAATCGCCCGGCAGCAAAATGTGCCCGGCCTTTTGCTTTTCGATCTGGAGATTTTCCAGCCCGGCAACCTGGCCGGCAGCCGCCTGGCGGACAAAAAAGAAAGCTTCTTCGGCGATCCGCGTGCGCAGGGTATTAAAGGTCAGCGCGGGTACTTTCAGATCGGGTTCGATGCCGCGGCCACCATAGAACATTCGCCCGCCCGCTGTTTGCACCGGTTGTCCTTCCGGGGTGTTTTCCGGTGTGGGCGCGGCCTTTTTTTCTTCTTCCGCAAACGCGTTGTGGGTGTAATACTCATAGATCGAACCGCTCGAATAATCCCGCTGCAGCGATCTGCCATACGGCGTGTAGTAACGCTGCATGGTCAGCGTCAAGCCGGTCCTCATCGGTAATTGAAATACTTTTTGCACCAGTCCCTTGCCAAAGCTGGTGCTGCCCACTACCAGGCCTCGTCCATAATCCTGTATCGCGCCCGCCACGATCTCGGAAGCCGAGGCCGTGCCGCCGTTGATCAGCACCACCAGCGGAAAATCTTCCGCCTTGTCGGAGACCGCGCGGTAATCCTTGGCTTCCATAAAATTGGTGCGGCCTTTAACGGAAACTATCACCTGCCCGCGCGGGATAAAGCGGCTGGAAACTTCGATCGCCTGCGGAAGCAATCCCCCCGGATTTCCCCGCAGATCCAGCAGGAGCTGCTTCATTCCCTGTTTTTTCAAATCGGTGATCGCCAGGTCTAATTCGGCGGCGGTGGTTTCCTGAAACCCGCCGGTCAGGCCGACATAGCCCGTGTCGGGCTTGAGCATAAAATACTCGCGAATGGACGGGTAAGGCACACCGTCGCGATAGATCTGAAAATCCACCGGCTGTGCCTGGCCGGCACGTTCGATCTTGATATTGACCGGAGTGTTACGTTCGCCGCGGACCTTGTTTGAAACTTCGGCGCTGGTCCACTTTAAGGCATCCTGCCCGTCGACCTCTAAAAAGCGGTCGCCGTAACGAAGCCCCGCTTTCTCGGCGGCGTGTCCGGCACCACCGACTGGACATAGACGCCATTGCGGTGCTGCAGGATCGAAACCCCGATCCCGTAAAAACGCGACGATTGGTCTTCGTATAATTTTTGCAGTTCCCTGCTGTTGAAAAATTGAGAATGAGGATCAAGCGTCCAGAGCATTCCCTGGATAGAAGCCTCGGTCACATTTTCGTATTTTACCGCGCCGGCGTAATTACTGCTTATCAAGGTCAACGCTTCCTGGTAATCGCCCGCGATCCCGGGCTCGCTTTGCATCGGCAAGCGGCCGAAAAGGCCTCCGGCAATTGCGCCTAAAACAATGACTCCGACCGCTAATATCCAAAATGTTTTTCTCATTAATTCTCTGCTGCGCTTCAGCTCATTTTAAACAAACTCTAAGAGAAATATACCATAGCTTTGGCTTAGCTTAGAAAGAATGATAGTCTTTTCTTGCCCATTAAACGCATGATGGTTTTTGGGCTTTATTTATGGGTTTTCCTCTGTCGATAATCGTTCCTGCGTATGATGAATCGGCCCGTCTCGGCGATTCACTGCGCGAGATCGTCAAATACCTCAAAGCCAATGCCCCGGCCGCGGAAGTTATCGTGGTAGACGACGGTTCAAATGATGATACCGCGCGGGTCGCCGAAGAGGCCTTTGCCGAATTTCCTCCAAACGAAATTGCCGGCACTCAGGTTATCCGTTACGAGCCTAACCGCGGCAAGGGTTACGCCGTTCGCAAGGGTTTGCTCGCTGCCAGGGGAGATATCGCGCTCTTTTCCGACGCCGACCTGGCCACACCAATCTCAGAACTGCCAAAATTAGTTGACCCTATTAAGAGCGGCGAATTTGACCTTACTTTCGGTTCGCGCGCGCTCGACCGCTCGCTGATCGGCACGCATCAGCCCTGGCGTCGTGAACAGGGCGGAAAAGTTTTCAATTTCATCGTCAAGCGATCCACCGGAATGCCTTTCTGGGATACGCAATGCGGATTCAAGGCGTTCAATATGAGCAAATTCCGCCCGCTGCTGGAAGTGATGACCATCGACCGTTTCGGCTTCGATGTGGAATTTCTCTATGTCGCCCGGATGGCAGGTTTAAGGTTAAGTGAAGTGCCGGTGCGCTGGAATGATGTGGCGGGCTCCAAATTGAACGTGTTGCGCGATAGCTACCGGTCCATCCAGGAAGTGCGCCGCATCCGCCGCCAGGCAAACCAGGGCGTTTATTCAAACGCTTTCGAGAAAAAATAATCCCAGTAGCGCCCAGTTTCTTAAAACTCCCCTCCTTACGAAGGAGGGGTGCCCGAAGGGCGGGGTGGTTCTCTATGCAGCTCTTTTCGTGTTGCTTCGTGTGATTTCGTGGTTCCAGTTTTAAATGCTTCAAAAGACAAAACAGTTCAGAGTTCAAACTTTAGTTTGTCTTGATCTTAAAAACAGGACAAGCTGAAGCTTGAACTCTAAACTGTTTACTTAAACTCCTTCCTTATGTAAGGACAGGATAGTCCTCTCCCGGCTATCGAATCTTTATAATGTGAAACTTTGGGTACCTGTGATCGCTTTGTGTTCTTCGGTGCCTTTGTGGTGAAAAGCGGGATTTTTCAAAGGCGAAAACCACCTCATCGCTGAAGCGGTTTTTTTTGCAGATATTGAGCCTGCGTGATTATTGAATGCAAACTTTGTAAGGGCTTACATAAGGTGAGCTCGGCGTGAAAGTAGTGAGCCCTTCAAAGCAATTCGCACCCGTCGAGAACCCGTTAAAATCCGCGATCGAATTTCCGCCCATTAATTGCATATGCAGCTGCTGGGTCGAAGCAAACTGGTCCCATAAACCGATGGCGCCATATTCGGCATGAAAGATCGACTGGTCCCCGTTTAGTGCAAACATCACGGTTGTCACGGAACCCGGCGAAACTTCGCACTCATAATACGAGCTCAAATTCTGGCCCGTGCAGCGTGACACTAAAACATTCACGGGCCCCGTGATCTGACGAGTTCCATAGGTGGGAACCGGCGTGTTGCTTAGCTGATTATTTGCCAGCGCAACTTCGCCCGTGGTAGTGGTCGAAGCCGTCGCATTAAAGGTCAATGTCCGGGTCGAAACCGGAAGCTCGAAAGTAAAGGTAAGATCCTTGCTTTGATTGGGAGTCAGATTTTGCAGGTTGCACTGTAATTTATTTGAGACCACCTGGCATTTCTGCGGATCGACGCCGGTAAGCTTGCCCAGAATGTATTTCGTCGGGCTGGTATTTGTCAGCGGAAGATCGACGATGACTTTTACGTTCGCCGCCGCGGTGCCGCCGGTGTTTTTAACGGTGACCCGGTATTGATACGGCGAGTTTACCATCGGTGAGGCCGGCCCCTGCCAGGGCATCACCCTCAGATCAACCGGCTGCGGCCGGGCTGCTAATGTCGTCATCGCGCTAGAGGCGAGAAGACACACGAATGACAAAGCGATAATTAGTTTACGCATACTTTTTATTCTCCTAAATTGTTTTTATTAAGCGGTGTTGTGTGCTCACCCTAGAGAACGGGGGTCGGAAATTTTTCTTGCGGCCTTTTATAAGAAAAAGTTATGGAAATCCGATTTTCCATACTTATTTGACTAAAAAGGCCGCTTATATTAAACTTTTGAATTCGGAATGTGGTGAGTTAAAGCGACTTGCGACCACGTAAAATAAACCGCTAAACAGCCTTTGAGTTAGACAAATCATTTTGATGAAAACTCTGTGTTGTTTAGCACAGGGTTTTTTAGTTTTTACGCTGTGGAGAATAAAATTATCGAAGTAGAGTATCTGGCAACCGCTAAAGATTACCGCCGCGTGCTGATCTGGTATCGCTGGAAAAGATTGGCGATAACTATCGCGATCGCGGTTCTGGTCGGCATTCCGATCCTGTACGCGGCATTTTTTAGCACGGATGCGGGTGGCCGCCCTCCCGGTGTCGTTCTCTGGTTCTTACTTATTTTGCCGTTGCTGGTTTTGGCGGTTTTTTACTGGGGCATCTCGCGGCAGGCGGAAAGAATAGAAAAGATATTTGAGCCGGCAAAAGTAATTTTTAACGAAGAAGGAATGGAATCGGCGGGAGATTCATCCTCGGCTCAAATGCCCTGGGACGAATTTTATAAGATCTACGAAACCAAACAGGATTTTATTTTCTTTCCGGAGAGAAAGATATTTTATACGATCCCGAAACGTTTTTTTGACGGTAGAAACGCAATTGCGGAGTTTAGATCATTACTTAAAGAAAAGCTGAGCGGCCGCGCAAAATTGCAAAGTTAAATATCACAAATGAGTTCATTTTTCGATTTATTAAAAGAAAAAATCGTCGTTTTCGACGGCGCGATGGGCACGAATCTGCAGGGCGCAGAATTTGACGATCGAAGATTGGGGCGGGCCGAATTTTGAAAACTGCTCGGAAAATCTGCTTTACACGCAGACCGGACGCGATTGAAAAAGTTCATCTGAGTTTTCTGGAAGTCGGCTGCGACGTGATCGAAACCAACAGCTTTGGCGGCGGCGAAGTCGTGCTGACCGAATTCGGGATCGCCGAAAAAGCCTACGACGTGAATCTAAGATCGCCGCGCAGCTCGCGAAAACAACTCGCGAATGATTTTTCGACCAAAGAAAAGCCGCGTTTTGTCGCCGGTTCGATCGGGCCCGGGAACAAAACTGCCGACGCTCGGGCACATCACCTATCACGATTCTGAAAAAATCTTACGACGAACAGGTGCGCGGGCTTGTATGACGGCGGCACCGATATGTTCATCGTCGAAACCTGTCAGGACCTTCTGCAGACAAAAGCGGCGCTCGCCGCGATCTTTGAGTTTTTCGAAGAAAAAAAGGTCAAAATTCCCGTCATCGCGCAGGTCACTATCGAAACTTTCGGCACGATGCTCAACGGAACGGAGATCGGCGCCGCGCTGACCGCGCTCGAACCGTTTCCGATCGACGTGATCGGAATGAACTGCGGCACCGGTCCGAAACACATGGCGGACAGCCTGCACTATCTTTGCGAAAACTCGCCGCTGCCGGTTTCGGTTTTGCCGAATGCCGGTTTGCCCGAAGTAAAAGACGGCGCGCAGCATTACGACGAAACGCCGGAAAGCTTTGCCGCGCAGGTCGATGCATTTCGCGCAGGATTTCGGCGCGAACATCGTCGGCGGCTGCTGCGGCACGACGCCCGACACATCTGAAATCTGGTCGTCGACGAGATGCAGCACATCTCGCCGAAACAGCGCGGCGCGAAACTTATTCCGTCGGCTTCTTCGATCTATTTCCAACAGCCTTACACGCAGGACAACTTCGTTTCTGATCGTCGGCGAGCGCGTCAACGCTTCGGGCTCGAAAAAAATGCGCGATCTGCTCGAAGCGGAAGATTGGGACGGGCTGGTCTAGCTCGCCAAATCGCAGGAAAGCGAAGGCGCGCACATTCTCGACGTCAACGTCGATTTTGTCGGGCGCGACGGCGTTGCCGATATGCACGAGCTTGCTTCGCGGCTGGTGACGAACGTCAAAATTCCGCTGATGCTCGATTCGACCGAATGGGAAAAGATGGAAGCCGGGCTTGAACACGCGGGCGGCAAATGTCTTTTGAATTCGACGAATTACGAGGACGGCGAGCCGCGTTTTCTGAAAGTTTTGGACCTCGCGAAAGAATACGGCGCGGGCGTCGTCGATCGGCTTGATTGACGAAGAAGGAATGGCGCGCACGGCGGAAAACAAGATTGAAGATCGCGCGCCGCGCCTACAAACAAGCGACGGAATTCGGCATTCGAGGCGCACGATATTTTCTTTGACCCGCTCGCGCTGCCGATCTCGACCGGCATCGAAGAAGACCGCAAAAACGCCGACGAAACCATCAAAGCCATCCGGCAGATCCACGCAGAAATGCCGGAAGCGAATATCATCCTCGGCGTTTCGAACGTTTCGTTTCGGCTTGAATCCGGCGGCGCGCGTCGTTTTAAATTCGGTTTTCCTGCACGAATGCGTCGAAGCCGGAATGAACTCGGCGATCGTCAACGCTTCAAAAATTCTGCCGCTCAATCGTTTTAACGAACACGAGATCGAAGTCGCGCGCGAACTGATTTACGACCAGCGAAAATTCGACGGCGACATTTGCACTTACGACCCGCTCGGCGAATTTACGACGATGTTCGAGGGCAAAACGACGCAAGTCGATGAAGCCGGACATTTCCAATCTGCCGGTCGAAGAAAAACTGAAACATCACATCATCGACGGCGAAAAGATCGGCCTGGAAGACAATCTGAAAAAAGCGCTCGAAAAATATCCGCCGCTCGAAATCATCAATAATATTCTGCTCGACGGGATGAAAACCGTCGGCGATCTGTTCGGTTGCGGGCAGATGCAGCTTGCCGTTCGTTCTGCAGTCGGCGGAAGCGATGAAAGCGGCGGTGAAATTCCTCGAACCGTTTATGGAAAAAGTCGAAGGCGAATCGAACAAAGGCGTGCTGGTTCTGGCGACCGTCAAAGGCGACGTTCACGACATCGGCAAAAATCTGGTCGATATTATTCTGACCAATAACGGCTACAAAGTCGTCAATCTCGGCATCAAACAGCCGATCGACGACATTTTGCAAGCTCGTACGAAGAAACGAAATGCGACGCGATCGGAATGAGCGGGCTGCTGGTGAAATCGACGCTCGTCATGCGCGACAATCTCGAAATTATGAACGAGCGCGGCATCAACGTTCCGGTCATTCTCGGCGGCGCGGCGCTGAATCGGCGATACGTCGACAGCGATCTTGTTCCGCTTTACAACGGCAAACTTTTTTACGCGCGCGACGCTTTTGACGGGCTGCACGCGATGGACGCTGTTGACGCAGAAGGGAGGCGAATGTCGCAGAGTGAAGATCGCCGAAAAAGCAAAAGCCGCGGCAGCCGGAAACGGCAACGGATGCATGCGGCACGAACGATTCATCGAAACCGTCACGGACGCCGAAGATTTGGTCGGCGAAGACGCCAAGCTCGGCAAAGCAGGCGGCGCGTGTTTCGACTCGAGACAAGTCGGCGACACGACGCACACGACCAGATCCGACGTTTCGACGGACGTCGAAATTCCGACCGCGCCGTTTTACGGTTCGAAAGTCGTCGAAGACATCGATCTGGACGAAGTTTTCGCCTTCATCAACGAAACCGCGCTCTTCAAAGGTCAGTGGCAATACAAACAGGGCGAAAGCACGAAGGAAGAATACGAGCAAGCTTCTCGAGAAAACAGTTTATCCGAAATTTGCCGAGATCAAGGAAAAAGCGAAACGCGAAAATCTGCTCGACGCCGAAAGTCGTTTACGGTTATTTTCCCGTGCCAGTCCGAAGGCAACGATCTGATCATTTACGAAGACGACGAGACGACGGAAAAACTGCGCTTCACCTTTCCGCGCCAGCCGCTGGAACAGCGCGGCGGAAAAAATCTCTGCCTGGCGGATTATTTTGCCTCGAAAGATTCGGGCAAGATTGATGTCGTCGCCTTTCGATCTGGTCACGATGGGACGCCGCGCGAGCGAATATGCGCCGAGCTTTTCAAGTCCGACAATTACACCGATTATCTTTTATTTCACGGCCTCTCGGTCGAATCGGCCGAAGCGCTCGCCGAAATGTGGCATAAACGGATTCGCGAGGAGCTCGGCATCGCCGGCAGCGACGCGCCCGAGCTTGCCAAACTTTTCCATCAGGGCTATCAAGGCTCGCGCTACAGCTTTGGCTATCCGGCGTGCCCGAATCTGGAAGACCAGACGAAACTTTTCGAACTGCTGCAACCCGGAACGCATCGATGTCGAACTCACGCGAAGAATTCCAGCTTCGACCCGGAACAATCGACCTCGGCGATCATCGTTCATCATCCGGAGGCGAAGTATTTTAATATCGAATAATGCAGTTCAGAGTTACGGCTTCAGGCGCGATCACGCGTAAACACATAATTCTAAACACAAAAATGCCCCGTCGTTAAACGAGGCATTTTTACTAGTTCTTTGCTCCGACCGGGAGATCGGTGCTAAGCCCCCAGGAAGATACGCTCATCGTTTGGTTGCTGCTCTGAAAGACGTACCAAAGTGCGGTCGACGGACGCCAGACCGTAATGTCGAACTTGCCGTCACCGTCATAGTCCCCCGGAACGACTTTGTCATCCGACAATCCCCAGGTCATCGCGCTCCACGTACCGTTCCCGCTATTCATGATGTACCACGCTCCGTTTGACGGACGCCAGATCGCAATATCCGTTTTTCCGTCGCCGTCATAATCGCCCTGTACCGGAATATCTCCGTTCAAACCGAAATATATAAATGACATTCCTTCGGTCGTTTTGTAGAGATACCAAACGCCGTTACTCGGGCGAAATACCGCAAAGTCCTCGAGGCCGTCACCGTCGTAATCTCCCGGAACGGGCTTGTCGCCGGTCATGCCCCATTGAAGCGCGTTCATAACGCCATCTATACTCCTTCTGACATACCAAACACCGGTAGAGGGACGCCAAACCGTAATGTCGGCCTTCTCGTCGCCGTCATAATCTGCGGGTACGGGTATATCGCCCTCTATCCCCCAATTGACCGTAACCAGATTTACCGGTAATCCATTGGAATGCGGCGAGATCTGCCAGATGCCGGTGCTGGGGCGGAATATCGCAAATTCAGAATCGTATCCTTTATCCAGGTAATCGGCGGGAACGCGAATGTCGGTCAACTCGCCGAATATTTCTCCCGGATACCAGCGGAGATTGCTCGGACGGAAAACCACGCGGTCGGTAAAGCCGTTGTAGGAGGATTTCATATCCAATGGGACGGCGCGGAATCTGTAAGATTCCATCGGAACACCGCTGATCTGAGAGATTTGCTGCCTAAAATTTGGGGTTCCGGACGAAACATAAGTACCACCGCCAAAGACGATCTTGTCGTTCGGCATTACCGCCACATTCTCGTCGAGCCCCGGCATAAAAGCGCCCCCCGCAAGAAAACGTCCGGTAACAGTGCCATCCGAAGACAGCTTGGCGAACGCGGCGGTATTCCCTTTGATCCTGTTCATACTAGGCAGTATGTCGGTTCCCGCGGCCACCAGGATCCCGCCCTTCGGTAGTATCCTTAACGCACTGGGCATTTCATTCATGTAGCGCGCCCAGCTGAGACCTACGGTACCCCCGGTACCGAATCCGGTGTCTAACGTTCCGTCCGCATTCAAGCGAGTGACAAGGGCGTCGTTATTTGTTCTTCCGTATGTTTCGGAAGTTGCGGTGTAATAGGTGACAACGATCTTATCATCCGCCTGCACCGCTACCGAAATTCGCGGGTTGTTCGTCATGGTAAAGGTGTTATCTACTGTACCGTCGGCATTAAACCTCCTGATCCTGCCGCTATTTGAGGCTCCTATCCTGGCGATGATCTTACCGGTTGATTGCCGCGCCAATATATATGGCCCGCCGTTTAAGTCACCGTTATCCACCAGGCCCTGGTTTCCGAACATGGTGTCGTCGCTTCCATCGGAGTTGAATTGGAGGAAAAACTGCCGGCCGGTATTAAAAGCTTCACCTCCGGCCAGGATCTTTCCATCGGGCAGGATCAACACGGAACGCAGCGGGTTAAGGTCACCTGGTACAGGGGTCTTTCGCACGATTCCCGTACCGCCAAAACTCGTATCCAGTGTTCCGTTTTCGTTGAATCGGGCGATCAGCGCCTGACTAATGTCCGTGCCGACAAAAACTATTTTTCCGTCGGGCTGCCGGGCAGCGCCGTAGATTCCTTTTATATCAAACTGACCGGCCTGGAATACATTTGGCAGCGAAACGACTCCCCCGGTGCCATACGTAGCGTCATTGCTTCCGTCGGCGTTTAGCCTGATAAGATCGAAGTTTTGACTGGGATATCGATTGGATACCAGCAATACTTTTCCGTCGGGCAATCCGTAAACCGCCATAGTCAGGCGGTCGATGGTATCGGTTAGCTGTCTGATGCCGCCGGTGCCGAACGTTGGATCAAGCTGCGCCTTGATTTGAACTGCGCATATAAACATCATCCCGATAAGAACGCACGGCGTCAGACTGGAGATCATTGCAGAGCGCCATGAGAATAATTTTTTGTTCATTATTTGCCCCTCTAAAATAAGACCTTTTCCGGGCCTTGGATCGGATCGATATACGGTCTGGTCGCTTTGATACCGGCTGGCCCGTATTTTTAACAAAAAAGTATCACGAATGCCCGCGTAAAAACTATCATAATATTGCTGTTCCTATCGCATTATTGCCTCCATTCTTTAGGTTTTAATATCGGAAGAAATGCTTCAATTCAAACTTTGGCCAGAGGCCGGTATTTTCATTCGCCTGATACGCGATTCCGAGCAGTGTCTTAATTTGGATTCGGACACTGTCACGTTCCGTGATGCGCGCGGAAAAGAGCCTGTTAAATTGTGGGCTGCTGAAAGCGTGCAAAAAAACCGGCAGTGGTGTAAATCAGTGTTGCTAATATAGCCAGGCTTTTTGAATCGGCGAAGGCAGAAGCCCGCGCGTTAGCAAGGGCTCGATTTTATTGCGGGAAACTGGCCCTCCCTAACGGTCGGGCTTCCGCATGGCGCAATGTTTTTTGTGCGGCAACACACATTTACACCACTGCTAAAAAACCGATTATTCACAAACTATAATTAGTATCATAAGCGGTGGTGGAACTTTCTTCTCTCGCAAATGTAGTCTAGCAGTGGCAGTCTTGAAGATTCCGGTAAAAGACGCTGTCAATACCTTGAAAAGGAGTTTTCAATTACAGTTTTGGGAGATTTGTTTAATGGCATCGCATTTTTAAGATTTCTGGAACATTTTTGGAACAGGTGTAACGCTGTAACACGCTGAACATGTTCCACTCCACGCTGATCGAAGCTAATTCAGGGCAAATTAAGCCACTTTCGATAGCTGATTCATCTTGACACTTTGACCGCTTAAAACCTAAACTTAAATACCGCGTCGATATATTTGTGAATTTACCCAATTATCTAACTTTAATGCGCATTTTTCTCGTTCCGCTTTTGGTAGTGGTGCTGCTTACGCCCTATTCGGAAGAGTGGTTCGGGATCCATCGGCTATGCGCTCGGGATCGTAGTGTTTCTGATCGCGGCCCTGACCGATATACTTGACGGCCGACTGGCGCGAAGACGGAATCAGGTCTCAAAACTGGGAGCGCTGCTCGATCCTCTGGCCGACAAATTATTGATCTCTTCGGCACTGGTGGTGCTGGTCGATAAACACCTGGCCCCGGCCTGGGCGGTGGTGATCATTTTAGGGCGCGAATTTGCCGTGACCGGATTGCGATCGGTCGCCGCCGCCGAAGGGATAATAATCTCGGCCAGAAGTATCGGAAAAATAAAAATGTGGGCGCAGTGCGTGGCGGTTGTAAGCCTGCTCATCGCCGGCTCCGCCGGCACGCCGCCGGTTTCTAATTTCGGCCAGTTCATGCCGACATTTCTTTTTTGGGAAGTTCCGGAAGTGCAGACCGCTTTTAGCAACCTGATCACTCTCTCGCTGACCGGTAACGATTGGCGGGTTTTCGGCTACCTGGTCGGACGCGCCGCCCTTTGGGTTTCAGTGATCACCGCCTGCTGGTCGATGTATGAATATTTTATGCTCTTTCGCCGCGCGGACCGGGAAAAAAAAATTGAAGCCGCCAAGCTGGAGTTTTCCGAAAGCATCACCAAATAAAAACGCAGCCCGAAAGCTGCGTTTTCTTTTTCCTAAGCTGATCCGCTGACCTGTATCACTGCAACTCAACGAAATCGCCGGGATGTATCTCCTGAATGACTCTCGTTATCACTGCGGTCGCGGTTCTTTCTTTGACGCTTAATATTACCACTTCTCCGACAACTTTCCTAAGGTTGTTGGGACGGCCCGACTTGGCCTTATCGGTGGTAACCACGTCTCCGGTACCGTCACTGCCGCCTTTGCGCGGTGTTTGGTTGGAAAACTTTCCGCCGCGATAATGAAAACTTTCATAACCGAGGTCTTTGGAATTAGCGGTTTCGTTGTTGGTGAATGGAAATATCTCTTTCTTACCCAGCTTGCGATAAATGGTGAAATAATCCCCGGTCTTGATATTATCTTCAGCGCCCAGATCGATATAAACGATCTGGTCTTTGCTGACGGATTCCTGCCCGTCGCGCGCCATCACAATACGGCCTACGCTCTTGCCGTTAGGCTCGGCAAAGCGGTCCATCACTTCATCGGCCCTCTTTACCGGCACGACGCGGTCTTCCCTTGTTTTAAGGAGATCGCCCAGTGATACGTTATCGCAGGCCATAGTGATCTTTGCCACGGAAACTTCACGGCGAACGTCGATCACCTCTAACAATCCGACCTCTGTAGCGTACACACCCAGGTTTCGTTTTTTAGAGAACGGCGAATGCATTCTGCCCCGCGGACGGATGATCGTGTATTCGTCACCGATCTCCACGCCGTTGGCCGTACCGCCGCTGATATACACGTAATCACCTTGCTCGTAGAGCCGGGTTTCGCCTTCTTCGTCGCCGCCGACGATCTCAAGGCCGGTATCGAACTTCGAGGTCTGAATAAACCCGGCGCAGTAAAGATTGTTGCCTTTGGCCACAAAATTATTTTGCGTCCCCGGATTATAGATCACCGTCGGTGGCGGGGTGCCTTGCGGATTCTGGGCAATAATACCCATTGAGGTCAGGAAAATAGCGGCCATGGCCGATACTAAATATTTTAGTGCAAGTCGTTGCATACTCAAGAAAATCTCCTTATTTGGCTTGCTTGGTTGTGGGATAAACAATAAACCTTGTAGAAAATCGAGGAGGCAGAGAAACCTCCTATTGGGCTATCTATAAGGATATTATGTTGTTAAATAAAGGTCAACACTTATTTTTAATGTTAAACGATCAGCAGGCTTTTAATTTTATTAAAAATGGCCAAACTTGCGCTTTAACTGCCTATTTTGTAGTATTTTGGTTTGCTGTTTCCTGAAGACAGCCCGCCTTAAGCCGGTGTAGCTCAGTGGTAGAGCAGTTGATTTGTAATCATCAGGTCGGGGGTTCAAGTCCCTTCACCGGCTCCAATATTCTTTATATCTTAAGGTTTTGCCTATAAAGTCACGGATATGGCCACTAATTACACAAATAAAACGAATAAAGAATTTTTTAATTCGTGTTATTTATGTAATTAGTGACGAATAACCTTCGCTTACGTCTTTAGCCATTTATTTACCTATCTCTAAAGTATCGGTTTCAAGTCTTTTCCAACGGGATGACGTGGACAGTGGCGTCTTTTGCCTCGCGCAAAAAGCGGTTGATGATCGAGCCTTTCCAGAATATTTCCCAGCGGGTGCGCGCGGATTGGCCGAAGATCACATGAGTTACCTGATTTTCGCGGGTGAAATTCAGTAAGGCATCGGACACATTGGCGGCTTTTAATTTAACGACCTTGGCGCCGAGCGTCCGTGCAAAGCTGATATTTTCCTGCAAAACGGCATAAGTTTCGGGTTTGATGCGGCCGGAGTCTTCGTCCGGGGTTTCGACATAGACGGCAAACCAGTCGTCGTTGGCAAAGCGGCCGGCGATGCGCGCGCCGGTACGCAAAAGCTTTTTGGCGCTGCCGCGCGAAGCCATACACACCATTACTTTCTCCGGAATTACGGCTTGTTCCAGCCCGACGCTTTCGCGGTATTGGTGGTCCTGGGCAGCTTGCTGCTGGGCTACCTGGCGCAGGGCAAGTTCGCGCAGGGCCGCCAGATTTCCTTTGCGAAAGAAATTGTTCAAAGCCTGCTCGATCTTTTCAACCGAGTAAATTTTTCCCTGGCGAAGCCGGGTCCGCAAAGTGTCAACTGAAACATCAACATCGATCACTTCATCGGCCCGTTTGAAAAAACAATCCGGCACGGTTTCGCGTACCTGAACGCCGGTGGTCCGAACGATAACGTCATTCAGCGATTCGATATGCTGTATATTAACGGCAGTGATGACGGAAATACCGTTTTCCAGGAGCTCCTGCACGTCTTCGTATCGCTTTCTATTTTTTGCCCCTTCCAGATTGGTATGCGCGAGCTCATCCACGATCGCGACGGCCGGCTTTCGCGCGATCACACCTTCCAGGTCCATTTCCTCAAAGAAATTTCCGCGGTATTTGGTTCGTTGCAGCGGAACTATTTCCAGGCCTTTAGCCAGCTCTTTTGTGTCGACCCGGCCATGAGTTTCCACCACCGCGATCACCACATCAATACCCTGATCTTTTAGCAGGTGCGCGTCTTCGAGCATTTGGTAAGTCTTACCAACACCAGCCGCCGCGCCGATATATACGCGCAGATTTGCCCGCTCGGTCTCCTCCATTCTCTTAAGAAAGAACTCCGGAGAAAGACGCTTTTTATCTTTGCGCTCGGGTATGTCAGTAATGTGCGTGTCGACAAACATAAAATTCGTGAATAGTGAATCGTTAATCGTGAATGTGAAACTTCTTATCGATCTCCAAATTCAGCATCAACACGTTCACTCGCGGCTCGCCAAAAAAGCTGAGCTGACGGCCCTCGGTAAAACGCGCGACGATCCGCCGCAAGTCTGTTTCACTTATGCCGCGTTCTTTTGCTACCCGGGAAATTTGAAACTCCGCCGCCGCCGGAGAAATATGCGGGTCGAGCCCGGAAGCGCTCGTGGTCACAAGGTCAGCCGGGACAGCCGTCGCCGGGTTTTCCGCTTGTATCGTTTCGGTATCTGTTTTTATCCGATCGATCAGTTTCCTGCTGGTCGGCCCCAAATTAGAACCACTCGAAGCGCCTGCGTCATAGCCGTTGCCCGCTGCCGAGGGGCGTGAATGAAAATATCCGGACGAAATAAATGTTTGCCCGATCAATTCAGAACCGGTAACTTCACCGTTTTGATTTTTTACCAGCGAACCGTTCGCCTGGTGCGGAAAAACCGTCTGGGCTATTCCCCACACCGCCAGCGGATAAATAATGCCCAGCGAAACAGTAAAAATTAAGATCATCAAAACTGAAGTAATAACGTTTTTCATATATTTATTTATTTGCCACAGAGATCACAGAGGGCACGAGAAGAGAATTTAACAGGGATAGATCGGATCTTATTAAATAATGTTCTGACATCCCTTTTATCTCTTTTATCCCTGTTAATTCCCTCTGTATTCTCTGTGCTAATTTCTTTATGCCAATCCTATTGCCGTGATCATCATGTCAATAATTTTGATGCCGATGAACGGAACGACAATTCCGCCCAGTCCGTATAAAAGTAAATTCCGGCGAAGCAAAGACGAGGCTGACATCGCCCGGTATTTCACGCCGCGCAGCGCCAGCGGGATCAGAGCGATTATTACCAGCGCATTAAAGATGACCGCTGACAATATTGCCGACTCCGGCGTCTTAAGCCCCATGATGTTGAGCGCATTCAACACCGGAAAAGTCGCCACGAACATCGCCGGGATGATGGCAAAATATTTCGCCACGTCATTGGCGATGGAAAAAGTCGTTAAAGCGCCGCGCGTCATCAAAAGCTGCTTGCCGATCTCGACCACTTCGATCAACTTGGTCGGGTCGCTGTCCAGATCGACCATATTCCCGGCTTCCTTGGCGGCTTGTGTGCCGGTGTTCATCGCCACGCCTACGTCCGCCTGTGCGAGGGCCGGAGCGTCGTTTGTGCCGTCGCCGGTCATTGCCACCAGCTTGCCTGCGGCCTGCTCGCGTTTGATCAAAGACATCTTGTCTTCGGGCGTGGCTTCCGCCAGAAAGTCGTCAACACCCGCTTCCTGCGCGATTGACCGGGCAGTTAAAGGGTTGTCGCCGGTGATCATTACGGTCTTGATTCCCATCTGCCGCAATTGATTAAAACGCTCGCTCATTCCGCCTTTTACTATGTCTTTGAGATAAATAACGCCGAGCGGCTTTTGCCCGTCCGCCACGACCAGAGGCGTGCCGCCGGCGGTCGCGATCCTCTCGACAATGGAACGCAGTTCAGCCGCAGACGTCGAGCCATTGCTCCCATTATTGGAGTTACCGGAGTTATTGCTGACGTATTTTTCGATGGCATCGACCGCGCCCTTGCGGATCTCGCGCCCGTCGAGGTTGACGCCGGACATACGAGTTTGCGCGGTAAAAGGAACAAATTCCGCGGCCGCCGCCAATTCGCTGATCTCGCGCCCGCGCAACCCGTATTTTTCTTTTGCCAGCACCACTATCGAACGCCCTTCCGGTGTTTCGTCGGCCAGTGAAGAAAGCTGCGCGATATTGGCCAGATATTTTTCATCTACACCCTTAAGCGGGATAAATTCCGTCGCCTGGCGATTGCCGAGCGTGATGGTGCCGGTCTTGTCCAGCAGCAAGGTGTTCACATCGCCCGCCGCCTCGACCGCGCGGCCCGACATTGCAAGTACGTTATGCTGCACCAGCCTGTCCATTCCGGCGATACCGATCGCCGAAAGCAAGCCGCCGATCGTAGTGGGAATGAGACAGACCAGCAGAGAGATGAGCACAAAGGTCGTCTGCGGAGCGCCCGAATAAATCGCAAAAGGCTGAAGCGTTACGACCGCGAGTAAAAATATGATCGTCAGGCCGGCCAGCAGAATATTGAGCGCGATCTCATTGGGCGTCTTCTGCCGTGAAGCTCCCTCGACCAACGCGATCATCCGGTCGATAAAAGTTTCGCCGGGATTTGAAGTGATCCGCACTTTTATCCAATCAGACAACACCTTTGTCCCGCCGGTGACGGCCGAACGGTCGCCGCCCGATTCGCGAATGACCGGAGCGCTTTCGCCCGTGATAGCCGATTCATCTACCGATGCAACGCCTTCGACCACCTCACCGTCGCCGGGAATAAATTCACCGGCTGAAACCAGCACCACGTCGTCCTTGCGCAGGTCCGTCGCATTTACTATTTCTGTATCACCATTAGATTTGAATCGTTTCGCCGTGGTTTCGGTGCGCGCCTTTCGCAAAGTGTCGGCCTGCGCCTTGCCGCGCCCTTCGGCCATCGCTTCGGCAAAATTGGCAAATAGAACGGTGAACCAAAGCCAGAGCGTCACCTGCAGCTCAAACCCGATGTGGCTCTGCATACTGGGCACACCCGGTGCAAAGAGGTTTGCCAGTAACCTCACGGTCAAAAACGCAGCGCCCACTTCTACGACGAACATCACGGGATTTTTCATCATCGTGCGCGGGTTTAGTTTCCTGAATCGCGTCGATCAATGCGTTTGCGATTATTTTTCGGTCCCAGATTGAAATTTCTTTTTTCATATTTTTATTTGACACAGAGAGCACAGAGGGCACAGCGGAAATTTTACAGGGATGGGGGGATAGAAGGATGTTAAGGGAATTTCTTATAAATTGTTTTATCCTGTTCATCCTGTCTATCCCTGTTAATTTCTTTCTCCGTGATCTCTGCGTTCTCTGTGGCTAAAAATTCTTAAAATACTTGTCCGTTGATCATCTGAAAATGCTCCAGTATCGGTGAAAGGCTAAGCACAGGGAAAAACGTCAACGCTCCCACGATCAGGATAACGCTCACTAGCAGCGCACTGAACATCGCCGTATCGACCGGGAAGGTTCCCAGGCTCGGCGGGATCAGTTTCTTCTGTGCCAGATTCCCCGCAATGGCCAGTGTAGGAATTATCATTAAAAATCTTCCCATCAGCATTGCGATGCCGAGAGTGGTGTTGTACCAAACCGTATTCGCGCTTAAACCGGCAAAAGCCGAACCGTTATTACCGGTGGCCGATGTAAATGCGTAAACTATTTCCGAGAGGCCGTGCGCCCCGGAATTTGCCAATGAACTCAACCCCCATTCCGCCGACAGTATCGAAACTGCCGCCATTCCGAGAATGATCAGCGGGAAGATCAGCGCGTAGAGCATTGCCATCTGCACATCGTAAGCCTCGATCTTTTTACCGAGATATTCCGGCGTTCGCCCGACCATCAAGCCGGCAATGAAAACCGTCAGGATGATCATGATGAGCATCCCGTACATTCCCGCGCCGACACCGCCGAAGACCACTTCGCCGAGCATTATGTTTACCAGCGGGACCATCCCTCCGACCGGCGTAAAACTGTCGTGCATCGCATTCACTGCCCCGCAAGACGCGCTGGTGGTAACTGCGGCAAACAAAGCAGAGTTGGCGACACCAAAGCGCGTTTCCTTGCCCTCGAAATTTCCACCAACGACAGTTTGGTTCACGTTTGTCGGGATACAGTGGATTGCCTTGTGATTCCGCCCAATAGGCCGTAAATGTTCCGGCAACGAGCAACGCCATCATCGCCGCGTACACTGCCCAACCGTGCCCCTGCGACTTAACCATCCGGCCGAGCGTGTAAGTAAAACCGGCCGGAATGATCAGGATCAAAAGCATCTGAGCAAAATTCGAAAACGGCGTGGGATTTTCAAACGGGTGCGCGGAATTGACATTGAAAAAACCGCCGCCGTTGGTACCAAGCATTTTTATCGCGAGCTGCGAAGCAACCGGCCCCTGTGCGATAGTTTGCTGCGCTCCATCGAGTGTTTTCACAACATCGTAAGGCTTGAAATTCTGCACAACGCCTTGTGAAACAAAAAACACCGCCGCCAGAAAAGAAAGCGGCAACAGCACGTACAAAGTGCCGCGCACCAGATCGACCCAGAAATTACCCAGCTTTTCCGTTTCGAAGCGCGCGATGCCGCGGATAAACACAACGGCCAGAGCCATTCCGACCGCCGCTGAGGCAAAGTTCTGGATGGTCAGGCCCGCCATCTGCGTGAAGTAGCTCATCGTCGTTTCGCCGCCGTAGCCTTGCCAGTTGGTGTTTGTCACGAATGAGACCGCGGTGTTAAAAGATGAATGTTCCGTGGGCGCGGCAAAGCTCTGCGGGTTGAGCGGCAGGTAAAATTGCACGCGCTGGATAAAATAAAGCGCAAGCGACGAAACCAGGCTAAAGACAAGCATCGCCACGCCGTACTCTTTCCAGTTCATTTCCTGCGCCCACTCGATTCGCGCAAGTTTACAGATTCCCCGTTCGACCGGTTTTAAGAGAGCGTCAAGAAAAGTGCTGTCGCCGTTATAAACACGCAGCAGATAAATCCCCATTGGCCTGGCCAGTAAGGTCAGCACCGCGAGATAAAATAAAATTTGTAAAATACCGTTGGTAGTCATATTTTCTAAAACTTCTCCGGCTTCAAAAGCGCATAGATCAAATAAGCCATTAATAAAATTGACAGGATCAGCGCCAAAATACTTTCTAAATTCATTGCTCCGGTCCCCCTTTTCTTAAGCTTGCGCAAAAGCGCAGGTAGCCAATTGCCACCAGAAAAAATACGACTATCGACAAACTAAAAATTATGTCCAACATATATCTCCCTAAAAGTTGTAACCGAGCTCGAACAGAAAAAAATGATTCCCGTTTTTCGCATCCGGCATTGCCGATCGAATATGAAAAATACGCGGTCACTCGCCGGTGCGGTTTGTAGATCAGCCCCGGCGTGAAATAACCGCTCGTATGACGGCCGGTGATCCAATCGGCGGCGAGAGAAAGCTTTTTGTTGATGGTTTGCTCAAAACCGAATTGCCCGCCGGCACGGACGGCGTTCGGCGCGACAACGTTCCTGCTAAAGACGTAGCCGCCCGCGGTCAGGCGTGTTTTGTTGATGGTTTTACTGACTTCGACATAACTGTAACTGCCGAAATTGTAAGCGCGGTTACGAACGGGAATGTAAAAATTGGTGCCCGCGGCAAGCGCGGTATCTTTCTTTTTGTTCTCGTAAAACTTCCATTTCACGGTCGGCACCAGCGTGGTCGAATCAGGCCCCGGTTGGATATTTCCGTTGAGATTTAACCCGACCTCGACGTTATGGCCCACACCGGCCACCACCCGCGGAACAAAGCTGGAAAATTTGCCCAATGCCGGCTGATCGTTCGTCTTAAAACCCGCGTCGAGTTCGATATAAACTTTGCCCGGATCCATAACGTCCGTGGTAGGAACATTAAAGATCGTCTGTTGCGCATCTGCAGTTATCGACGTCAATACCCAAATAAATAAAAACGTAAAACTATAAAATAGATTTCTCATGGGTTTCTTTTTATGGAGGCTAACAAGTCTCCTTCGTTGACCTTTGTTGCTTGCAAAATTCTTCCCTGGCGGCTTTTTTTATCTCATCTGACTTATCCAGACAGTGAGCCGCTAAAATAAATAGTGGAAAAGCACCCACCATCAATCCTGTTTCCAGCCGGCCCAGTGTGAGGGTCTCCGTTAGTAGTTCGAACGCGAACATTCCGCAAAGCGCCAATCCGAGCAGACCAGAGCAAGCGCCGCAAATACCTGCGATAAGTGAGCCAAGCAGCCATCTTTTGCGTGCTTTGTTAAGCACATCGACGGTTGTCGTGATTTTTTCCGAAGATAAAATTTGCGGCAAAGCTAATTCCCTCATAATCCATTTTCGGAACGCTTCTTCCTTGCGTCCGTACATAAACAGATTACGAGCGGCGGTATAAAGGCCGGGTAAAGGTTTTATAAAAAGTTTATAAAGATTTTAGGAGGCGGGATCGAAGCGATATCCGACCCAGGGTTCGGTGAGAATATGAGTAGGTTTAGCCGGGTTGGGCTCGATCTTTTTGCGCAGATTGCCCACAAAAACGCGCAGGTATTCGGTCTGCTCGGTAAAATTCCCGCCCCAGATCGCAGCCAGTAAACTGCGATGGGTCATAATCTTACCGTGATTTTTGACAAAATGAGAGAGCAGTTCGAATTCCTTGGGAGTAAGATGCACTTCCAGGCCGCGGACAACGGCCCGGTGAGTAGCGAGGTCGATCAGGAAATCGCCGGCCTCGAGTTTTGATGTTTCCTTTTCGCTCGGCGCACGGCGCAGCGCCACGCGGACACGCGCCAAAAGCTCGTCCATTCCAAAAGGCTTCGTAATGTAATCGTCAGCGCCGGCATCAAGCGCTTCGACCTTTGTTTTTTCTTCACCTTTTACCGAGAGAACGATGATCGGGATCGCGGAGACTTTTCTAACCTCGCGGCAAACCTCGATCCCGTTCATTTCAGGTATCGAAAGATCGGTGATGACCAGGTCCGGTTGAAAGTCGCGAAAAAGATCAAGGCCCGCTTCACCGTCAGCCGCGACACGAACATCGTAACGATGCGCGGCCAGGCTGCGGCGCAGCACCCGCGTTATCTGCGGTTCGTCGTCTATGACAAGAATTTTTTGTGAAGACATATTTATCTAAATTGCCGACAGTCTTAGCTAAATAACCATGCGGAATAGATGAAAGATCATAGAGCTGATAACTGAGAGATTTGATCTATTATCTTTCATCTATCAGTTATCATCTATTCCGAATGGCGATCCCCTCAAACTAAATCACTCATCTCCTATCGGGATCAGAGAAACGACTCGTGTTTTAAACCCGTCTCTGCCATCCTCGATCCTGATCGATCCGCCCTGCGATTCTACTATGCCGCGCGCAATGGCCAGGCCGAGTCCCAGGCCGTCCGATGTGTTGTGTATATCGCTGCCGGCGGCGCGGGAAAATTTATCGAATACTCTTTCGCGCATCTCAGCCGGAATTCCACGGCCCTCGTCTTCGACTGATATTTCAACTTTTTCGTCGCCGGCGCGCCGGGCCGACACCCTGATCTTTGAACCCGCGGGCGAATATTTGACGGCATTATCCAGCAGTGTATAAACGACTTCGGCGATCGACGCCGCATCTACCAAAACATTCGGAAGTTCATTTTCAAGCTCCAGGATCATCTGGTTGTTTTCCAGATGATTCTTTACCCGGTCCAGCGCGTGATCTATTATCTCTTCCACCGCGCTCCAATTTTTGCGCAAATGCATCGCGCCTGCCTCGATCTTAGCCAAGGCCACCATTCCTTCGATAAAGGAATTTAGCCGGTCAGATTCCTCGTTTATTATTTCCAGGAATTCACTCTGCCCTTCCTCGCCCAATACACCTTCTTTCTGATCATTTAATAAGGCGGTAATTGACGCTTTGATCGAGGTCAACGGTGTACGCAGGTCATGCGTCACAGCATCGAGTAACGCGGATTTCAATTTTTCACTCTGCCGAAATGCTTCAGCCTGGCTCGCCTGCTCAAAGACCGTTTGCAGTTCGTGATAGAGCCTTTCAATTTCCGCCCGGCGTTTTTCAGATTCATCCGCGCGGCGCCGCGCGTAAGACGAAAGCTGCCCCGCCGTTAGCGCCGTAATTAAAAACGCGGCAAGCGCGATCCAATTCTGCGGTTCAGTGATGGTGAATGTATGCAGCGGGGGCAGGAAAAAGAAGTTAAAACTTAGAACCGCCAGCAGCGAGGCCAGAAAAGCCGGACGGCTGCCAAAAGCCGCTGCGATGAAAAGAATAGCTAACAGCAGGACAAGCGCGATTGTGGTGGTATTTATCTGCAGCGCAAAGGGAGCGAGGACCAGTGTGACTGCTGCGATGGCAGTGATCGAGATCACATATTGTTTCCAGGCAGGTCTCACTTTACCTATAGAATCCTAAAACCGGGTTTTGTGCAAATTCCCGGATGGGGCTGATCTCACAATCAGATCAGATCATGGCGTCGTCAAAATCCAGCGGAACGTAGTGAAAAAAGAGCGAGGTCGATCTATGGCCCGGCGGTAACTCGTACCGGTAATGCGCCAAAGCGCGCCCCCTGTATGCCAGGCAATCACCGTTACCCAGGATAATAGATCGTTCGGTTTTTTCATCCGGCGGACGATCGCTCCATTCCAGCGAGTGCCCGTCTTCGACGTCCTCGTAATATTTGCCGGTAGAAAGCCAAAGCGGCCAGGGAGAAATACCATCCGCCGGTTCAGGTTCATAATCGACCTGAAGAGAAAAACTATATTCGCAGGCTTCACGGTCGACATGCGGTTTGAGGTCGGCGCCCTCGCGGTAAGAGGCCGCATAGCAATATGACGGCTTGATCTCGCACCCGACCAGCTTGCTCATCAGCGATGTCAGACTGAGATGAAAAAATCGCGCCAGCGGCTCATTCGCCTGGCGGAACCTGCGCTTAACGGCCGAATCGCCAAACGGCATAAAGCCCTGCGCGGTATACAACCGGTAAAATGCCTGCATCGACCGGATGTGCGCACCGGGTATCACGTTCCGGAGCGTCGCATATTTGTTTCGTAAAAAAAGTTCCTTTGCCTCTTCGATCCCGGCGGCGGCATTTTTTTCCTTTTCGTTATAAGAATCGGCTTCGATAATTATTTCGGCGGCCGCCAGTTTCCCGCGCAGGCCCGGGCCATATCCATCACATCCGCCGGAACCGGCCCGCCGGCGCGAAGCCGGGAAACAACCGAAGCCTGCTCGTTGGTCAGCCAGTATCCCAGGTCCAATTCAGTTCCGGCGCTTTTTATCCACACCGTGGGTAAATAGGGTGAAAAATGTTTGTCGGTAATCAGGGCGCGAAAATTGGAGAGGTCAAAAGGCTCAAATCTGAAAGTAGGATTTACCTGCGCTGCAGTGGCTGGATCAATACCATTGGCCGCGCCAATCTCAATGCCATCAAGCGGGCATGAAAAGAGAGGTTTTTCGGGGACATTTTCCGCGGTGACGAGCACTCCAAACCGGGTCAGAAGCTCGCGCGCGTCGTCGTCGAGGTCGTTTTTTATATCCAGCAGGTCAAGGCCGATCCCGGATAATTCGGCAAGAAGCCGGTAAAGGTCCGGGCGTTCGGATTCACGTACACCGAGGATCTGAAGCCCCTCATTTATTTTTGGGGCTACCAGAATGCAATCCCCCGTTTCCTCCACACCGAGCGCGGCATAAGGGTTTAATTTCAGTTCAGAAGACATAAGTTACGCTCGCGGCGTGAGCTTAAAATACACTATTTTAAGCGGATAGTCAGCTTTGCCTGGCTCCAGGCAGAAACCTGATACCTCTGCAAATTATCGGGATGAGGAAAAACAGCGAGAAATTTCATTGGGTGTAACACTGTTACAGGCTGTGACAGTGTTACACCTGTTCCAAAAATGTTACAGAAATCTTAAAAATCACCCGTGATGTCCCAAAAATATGTAAAGGCGGCTTGAAAAGATCAGCGGAACCTGGAGAGTTGCCGAAGGCAGAAATGCCGCGAGGTTATTATCGCCGATGACAGTCGTTTTGGTTAGGAAGGGTTTTGAAGAAGCGTGTTTTTTGGTGATCTTTAATGGCTTTGCCTCTAAAGTCCCAGTTCTAAATTAGTAAGCTCGCTGAATTTAAAAGGATCGACGTTAACCTGGGAGCGCAGGCATCTTGCCTGCAAGCGCGATTCTCGCGCTAAATAGCTATCGAATAAAGAGCTTTTAGATCGCTGCGCGACCCAAGCAGGCAAGATGCCTGCGCTCCCAGGTAAAGCCGAATGTTTTTACAGATAACTTGTTTGCTTATAAAACTCCGAACTTCTTCGACTTTAGAGGCAAAACATCTTTAATATAAAACGACTGCCGTTATGATGAGAACGGCATATGTCGCTCCTAACGGGGCTTAGAAAGGTTGGGAAGAGGTGCTTGCGCCCGCTCCGATTTATTTATGGTTTATGAGAGAACCACCCCGCCCTGCGGGCACCCCTCCTTCGTAAGGAGGGGAGTTTTTCCCTACACCGTGGTGCCAAGTGATGATATTTGTCCTCCAAATATCCTTTCCCTGTTGGAGGGCTTTAATGAATAAATCTAAATGCTTTATTTTGAATAGATAGATGAGCGAAATTGAGGCACGGTATTTGCCAATGCAGAGAGTGATGGTTTGGACAGAGTGCGCCAAATTATCAAAATCTCCCGTTTTGATATCCCCGCCTCCTGCCCGCCAAAGCTACTGCCATAATTGAACTTATTTAAAGTCAGGGCTCGATAACCTCGCGCGTGCGAGCGGCCTTGCTTTGATCGAGCCGGGAGCAGTCTGAAAATGACCGAAGACATTATAGCTAATCAAATAGAAGAGTCTCTCGAAAAGAGCGGGGCCGATTTCCGCGACCTTTTTGAAAACGCGAACGATATTATTTATGTTCACGACCTGAAAGGAAACTACATTTCCTTTAACAAGGCGGCGGAGCACATATTCGGATATACCCGCAGTGAGATCAACTCAATGAACATGGGGCAGATCGTCGCGCCCGAATATATCCCTTTGATCCGCCGCAGCATGGCGGAAAAGACGCGGGGAAAAAGAGAGAATACCGCTTACGAAGTGGAATGTATTACAAAAGGCGGGCAGAGGATAACGCTCGAGGTCAACAGCAGAATAATAACCAGAAACGGGGCGCCGTTTGCCATCCAGGGCATTGCGCGCGACATAACGGAGCGTAAAGTGACCGAAGAAGCGCTTCGTATCAGCGAAGAGCAATATCGCGATCTTTATGAGAACGCGAACGATCTTATCTACACGCACGATCTGAAAGGAAATTTTACTTCCCTCAATTGCGCCGGAGAGCTTATTACAGGTTATAGCTGTGAAGAGGCGCTGAACACCAACATCGCACACATAGTAGCGCCGGAACTTCTGGAGTCCGCCCGGCAAATGATAATGAGAAAGGTCGCCGGAGAAAAAACCGAACCTTACGAACTCAAAATAATTACCAAAGACGGCCGTAGTGTCTGGCTCGAGTTAAATACCCGCCTGATGGAACATAACGGCGTACCGGTCGGCGTCCAGGGGATCGGGCGCGACATTACGGAACGCAAGCGGGCGGAGTCTGAAGCTCTGGTGATATTCGAGATAATTCAGGGGGTCGCTACCACCTCTAATTTAGATGAGCTGCTTGAGCATATTCACCTGTCCCTGCAAAAAGTGCTCTACGCGGAAAACTGTTATGTCGCGCTTTACGACAAAAAGACCGAGCTTCTGCATATACCTTTTTGCCGCGACCAATTCGACGAAGCGGCGCCGCCGCAAAAACTCGGTAAGGGTTTAACAGCTTACGTGATGCGCGAAGGCCGCCCTATGTTGTTGTCCGCACAGGACATAGAACAATTAATGGAGCGAAAGGAAGTCGCGCTGATCGGTACCCCGCCGGCGATCTGGATGGGAGTTCCCCTGCGGTCGCCGACTGACATCATAGGCGTTCTGGTGGTACAGCATTATGAAGACCCGCGCGTATATACCGACAGGGACCTCGAACTTCTCGCTTCGGCCGGCGACCAGATAGCCCTTGCCATCGAGCGCAAGCGGGCCAGCGAAGAAGTAAAGAGATCACGGGAAGAACTGCGAAAAAGCCGTGAGCATCTCACGCTGGCACAACAGGTGGCCTGCGTCGGCAGCTTTGAATTTGACCCTCTTACCCAGCGGGTAATTTCTTCCCCGGCGCTTGAAAGTTTATATGGCGTGGGCCCCGGTGAATTGGGGGAAACCTTTGAAGAATTGATTTCGCACGTGTATCCTGAAGATTGCCAACGAATTTACGACAGTAACTTGGAAGCGATAACGAGCGGTGTGCTTGATTCCGAGTTTCGCATTATCCGCGCTGATGGAAAAGTGCGCTGGCTCAATGCGACCGGTAAAGTTTTTTATAACGATGACGGCACTCCCATGCGGCTGGTCGGCGTGAATATGGATATTACCGAACGCAAAGCGGTTGAAGAAGCGCTCCGGGAAAACGAAGCCAAGTTCCGGGACCTGTTCGACAATGCGCCGGTCGCCTATCACGAACTCGATACCAAAGGCCGTTTTACCCGCATCAATCGCACCGAGGAAATGCTGCTCGGTTATACCAATGAAGAATTAAAAGGCCTGCACGTTTGGGAACTGGTGGTCGAGGAAGATCACCGCGAGATCATTCTGGCGCGGCTGGCCGGCAAGTCGCCGCTCCATCCGGTTGAACGCACGCTGATCAGAAAAGACGGCTCCCTGGTTTCGGTTTTAAAGGAAGACCGGCTGATCTACGATGCGGAAGGCAATATTACCGGCATCCGCACGACCTTGCAGGATATTACCCAGCGTAAGCTGGATGAAGAGCAGTTAAAAATAAACTCGATCCAGCTTGCCGAAGCGAATGAACGCGCCATCCGCGAATACGACCACCTGTTAAAGAGGCTTTCCACGCTTGCCCAGGAAACGGGCGCCGCCCGCGATCTGGGGACCATTTTTTCCGCCATCCTTGATTTCGCGTTCAAATCGGTCCCCTGCTCCGGTTTGTTCATCTCGCTTTACGATAAGGAACAAAGCACTCGTAAGATCATATACATGTGGTACAACGGCAATGAAAAGGATCTCTCGGATCTGGAGCCGGTGCGTGTAGGCAGCGGCTCGGTCGGAAAAGCCCTCGCCTCCGGCGAAGTGATGATCGTGAACGACTATCAGGTTGCGACCCAGAAAAAACCGACGACGGTATATTTAGGTTACGACGAAGACCCGCGCGAACCCCACTCCACCATCATTGCCCCGATGAAGATCATGGGAAATGCCGTGGGCGTAATCGAGGTCCAGGCCTACGAAGAAGACGCTTATACACAGGAGCATGCCACGGCCATGCGAATGGCGGCAAATCTGGCAGCCAACGCGATCGAAAACGTCAGGCTGCTGGAGCAGGAGCGTAACCAGGCCGAACAATTACGCGAAGCGCAAAAACTCGAATCTGTCGGGCAGCTTGCCGGCGGCATCGCTCATGACTTTAACAACATGCTTACCGCGATCAACGGCTACAGCGATCTTATCCTGAGAAAATTGGCCGTTGACGATCCGGTCCGAAAATATATCGAAGAGATCAAAAAAGCCGGCGAACGTTCGGCTTCATTGACCCAGCAGCTGCTTGCTTTCAGCCGCCGGCAAATGCTGAAACCGCGGGTGCTGGACATTAATCACGAAGTTACCGAAATAAGCACGCTGCTAAAACGCCTGATCGGCGAAGACATCCAACTGGTCACTAACCTGGCTTCCGAATTAGGACGGGTCGAGGTCGATCCCGGCCAGTTGACGCAGGTCATCCTGAACCTGGCGGTGAACTCACGTGATTCAATGCCGCAGGGCGGAGAGCTTATTCTTGAGACCGGCAATGTTTCTCTCTCAGCGCAAAGCGATATTCATGGAAACATTTCCAACCCGGGAGAATACGTGGTGATATCCGTCAAGGATACCGGCGATGGGATGAGCAAAGAAACCCAGGAGCGTATCTTCGAGCCGTTCTTTACCACCAAACCGCTGGGCAAAGGCACCGGGATGGGACTCGCGACGGTGTACGGTATCATCAAACAATCGGGCGGCCAGATCTCGGTGCTGAGCGAGCTGGGCAGCGGAACGACTTTCAAGATCTATCTGCCGCGGGTAGAAGAACAGCTCAAAAAAATAGAAACCACCAGCCTGCCCGAACAATCTCATAAAGGCACCGAAACCATACTGCTGGTAGAGGACGAACAGCTGGTGCGGAATCTGAGCCGGGACATACTCAAATCCTGCGGCTATACGATCATCGAAGCAAGTGACGGCGCTGAAGCGCTCGAACTCTGCCACCGACCCGATATGAAATTCGATCTGCTGATCACGGACGTGGTCATGCCGAATCTTTCCGGACGCCAGCTCGTGGAAGAATTGACCCTTATGCGTCCCGATATAAAAGTACTTTATATGTCCGGCTATACCGATGACGAAGTTTTAAAACAAGGCGTGATCAAGATCAACAATAACTTTATTCAGAAACCGTTCGCCTATAACGACATGGTCCAGAAAGTCCGAGAATTGCTGGACGCCTAGATCGGGCAATAATCTCTCTTCCAAATTTTAACAGCGACATAGTTGGCCACGAATGTCACAAATAGCACGAATAAAGATCTCCAATTCGTGTTATTCGTGTAATTAATGGCTAACTATGAGCGCCTGGCTTATCTTCATTCTTAGTAAAAAAATAGCTTGATGTAAATAAAAAAGCGGCCGGTTTTTAACCAGCCGCGAAGTCCTAAGGACCAGATGGAGAACACTTTTTACAAACTTATTGGGTTACGAGCTGGGTTTTCCCGTCGCGCGTTTTGATGGCATAGACCGCTCGTTGATCGATATTTATCGAACCGGGCTTTTTCTCTTCAACCGGGGCCGGGACTTGTATTGGAGCCTGTGTCGGATAAGGCTTTACCGCCATCGAAACCAGTGGGCTTCCGCCGCGCAGGCTTTGATAGCGGGCGCTGATGCGGGCCACATAATTTTGAGTTTCGTTATAGGGCGGGATCGCCCAGCCGTATTTCATCACCGCATTTTCACCGGCGTTGTAGCCGGCCAGCGCCAGCGAAAGATCGCCGTTAAAGGTATTCAGCAGCCAGCGCATATACTTTACGCCGCCTTCGATGTTTTGCCGCGGGTCATAGATATCCGTCACGCCGAAACGCGCCGCCGTCGCCGGCATTAACTGCATCAGGCCGCGCGCGCCTTTGTAAGAAGTGGCGCGAAGTTTGAAAGAAGATTCCTGATTCATCTGCGCGTAGATCAGAAGCGGATCGACCCCGTAGCGCGCGCAGGAATCCATGATAAAACCATCGATCTCTACGTCGCCGGTCGTAAAACCGTTTAAGGACCTGTTTGAACCAAGCTGCGCTTTTCCCTTCCCGCTGTTTTTGAAAGCGGCATTAAGAGAGGCTTCGGATTGCACGGTTTTCTTGACCAGTTTTTTCGCTGGGTTTTTAGCGGCGTTTTTAGGCGTTACCGGTTGCGACGGCGCCTCGACGTTTATCTTTCCCGAAGAAAAATTATCAAAAACGTAGCGGGGACGCGTTTGGGCGGCCGCGCCAAGCGCGCATGTCAGGAGTAACAATAACAAGAGAATGTTTTTCATTTTAATAACCCTCGGAAAGTGTCTGAGCTGCGAAAGATGTACCGGAAAAAGACGCGATGGTTTCGGAAAGCGTGCCCGCTTTCGCTGCCGAAGAAGCCTGGGTTTTCAGCGCCCGGAACGTGATCGAATCAAAGTCGCAAACGCTCGAAGCACCGATCGAGTTGCCGTCCATTACCACGCGGAGCGTATGCTGGCCGGCGGTTAGCTCGACCTTCTTAAATAAAGAGCGGAAGGCAACACCGGTTGACGCCACCGCCATTGCGCCGGTCGCGTTTAAGCCGTCGATCTCGATATGAAAAGTTCCGCCGCGAAATTCCGACGTGTAACGCACGCTTAATTCGTAACTGCCGGCGGCCTCGTTAAAGATCGTGTAGGAGAGCCACTCACCGGCTGCCGTTTCCGTTACGACAAATCCGCCGGAGGCGCCTGAGAATGCCTGAATATCGACGCCCTCGACGGGGCGGTTTCGATAAATGCCGCTCTCGGCAATTCCTGAGACTTCGTGATAACCGGTGCCTTCGCCGCCGCGATCAAAGTTTTCCATCTCGACGGTCGCCGGTACGTTTCTGGGTGCCGGGCCGGGGAAAGGGACAGGCGCGGAAAGAGCCGCCGAATAACCCACGGGGTTGAGGGTGTTGGGCATTCCTGTTGTGGCGGCGGCCAGCGTCATAGCGAATATTAAAAGGCAGGCGGTGAAAAAAGACCTGATGCGTAAATGAAACGATTTGTTTGATCTCATCTTGTGCTCCGGGGAATAACTGGTTGGAAACTTGAGAAAGATGAGTAAAGATCAATGCAAGCTTTTAGGTAATGACAAGGGGGAAGCAAACCGGGCCGCGTGAGACCGGGCTGCACTATCCTTAGTGCAACCGGCGTGCCGCTGCGGCAATTTCCTATTGACTATTGTTTTACAAAGGTTTATGTATTAGTTACACCTAAAAAAATTAGGCATTGTCATTTTGATGTGGCGTTTAAGACAGGATTCTTTTACGAGGACGGGAAAATTGCCACAATGGTTTTAACATTTTAAGGAAAAACATAGGGCTAAAAATCGCACACTGATTTCCTCCTAAACCTAAAAAAATGGGTTTTGAACCTATGGCAAGTAATACTGAGCCTAAACCTAAAATTCTCGTTGTGGATGACGAACCGCTTGTCCGCGACCTAATAGTCCAGATATTGGAACCCGAACACGCCTGTCAAACCGCCGGCTCCGGCGAAGAAGCACTTGAGATCTTTAAGAACAACACCTTCGACCTGGTAATGAGTGATATCAATATGGGCGGCATGACCGGTATTGAATTGATCCCGCAGCTTCTTGCCCTCTCGCCTGACACGGTCATCGTAATGCTCAGCGGCAATCAGACCATCGACAGCGCCATCGATGCGATCCGCAGCGGAGCTTTCGATTACGTAAAAAAACCTTTCGATATCGATCACGTAATGGTGGCGGTCGACCGTGCTCTTGGCCACCATAACCTCCTGCGCGAAAAGCGCTTATACGAAAACCACCTGGAAGAACTGGTGCGCAAACGGACGGAAGAATTAAATTACCTGTCTTATTACGACCTGCTTACCAGGCTGCCGAACCGTACTCTCTTTGAAGACCGTCTTTCACAGGCGATATTGCTGATGCAGGAAAATCAGCAGATCGCGCTTCTATTTGTCTCGCTGGACGGATTCAAAAAGGTGCGCGATACATTGGGGCATGATTCCGGGAATGAGATCCTGCAGGCGGCCGCCAAAAGGCTGCTTTCCGAAGTGAGCGAGAACACGACCGTGGCGCGTTTTGAAGGAGATGAGTTCGGCGTGCTGCTTCCGCAGGTCGCCAGCACCGAAGAAACTGCTGAGATAGCGAACAGAATAAACAATGCCCTTAAAAAGCCCTATAACACCGGCGGCAGCGAAGTATTTATCACGGCAAGCATCGGTATCAGCTTTTACCCGGATGACGGGAAAGACGCGCAGGCCCTGCTGAAAAATGCCGCCGCGGCCCTTTTGACGGCGCAGGAAGGCGGCGGCGATCTTTATTATTTCTACACTACCGGCATGAATTCCGACGCTCTTAGACGCCTCGCGCTCGAGAGCAATTTACGAAGCGCCCTGGCCCGGCGTGAATTTGAAATGTACTATCAGCCGAAAGTAGATGTCGGCACAGGAAAGATCAGTGGAATGGAAGCCCTGATCCGCTGGAACCAATCTCATACCGGATTTATTTCACCGGCCGAATTCATACCGCTGGCGGAATCGACCGGGCTCATTATTCCCCTGGGCGAATGGATCCTTTCCAATTCATGCTTACAGGGAAAGAAATGGCACGACGAGGGACATCACCTCAGTTTGTCGGTCAATCTTTCGGTACGTCAATTTCAGCAGCCCGATCTCGCCGAACGGCTGAGCGCTATTGTGCAGGAGACCGGATTCGATTGTAAATTTCTGGACCTGGAGATCACCGAGAGCGCAATAATGAATGAGCCGGAAATGGCCGTCCGCACCTTGAACGAACTGCGGCAGCTTGGGATCAAGATCTCTCTTGACGATTTCGGGACCGGTTATTCTTCTCTCAGCTATCTGAAAAGGCTGCCGATAGATATCCTAAAGATCGACAAATCATTTGTCGACGATGTTACAAATAACAGCGATGATGCGGCTTTGGTCGAAGCAATAATCACTTTGGCACATACCTTGAATCTGAAGGTAGTAGCCGAAGGCATTGAAACTAAGGAACAGTTAGAGTTTTTGCAGCGATTAAATTGCGATGAATGGCAGGGTTATCTTTTCAGCAAGCCGGTGCCGGTAGCGGATTTCACCCGCCTGCTGGAGTCTCAATAAATTGTCTTAGCTGGCTTTGCCTATAAAAGGCGATCTCTCATTAAAATTGAAAAACCATATAGTTCTTTATTAGCCACTAATTAAACAAATAACACGAATTAGAAAATTCTAATTCGTGTTATTTGTGACATTCGTGGCCGTATCCGTAACTTTATGATCTTACGCGGCGTGAATATGCTCGAGAGGCCGCGATTCCAACACCGCATCCCAGGCCCTGGTCTGCTCTTCGACCAGATCCGCAATGGCCCCGATCATGCCGATCCCGAGATCGATCCGCTCGTTGATGCCCATGGGAAATTGCGCTTCTTTCGCGCTGGAAACGTCGTCGTTCTTATATTCCGAATCGAGCTCACGCATTAACACGGATGTTTCTTTTACCACGCTGGTAATGCGCAGGTGCCGTGAACGCACCGTCTCGAAATAATCCTTTAAATTCTTGCTCGATGAGCCTTTATCGATCAGCCATTTGATCTTTGCCAGCAGATACTGGGTGTCGAAATGCGCGGGAATATAATCATCCGCGCCGGCGGTCAGAGCTTCAGATATCTTTGCGTTGCAAAGGTATGATTCGCCGACAAATATAAAAGAAGTCGCCCGCAGGTAAATGTCTTCGCGGACCATCCGGCACAATTCGAGGCCGGATATTCCGGGCAGGTCGAACTCGCTGACGATAACGTCAGGCTGATGGCGGCGCGCCAGGCAAAAGCCTTCCCGCATGTTGTCGGCGACTATGACCAAAAAGTCGGCACGGCTGAAGGTGGCTTTTTGAAGTTCCTGCTCTTTCAGGCTTTCGCCTACGAGAAGGACCGTCGATTTTTTTTGTATTTCGGTAGACATTTCGGGGAAGACTAAAGCGCCAAACTCAAGTGTTCGGCAGAAACGTTTGTGCAACTCCTATGCCAGCGCGGCGTGGCGCCTAAAGTTCCAAAAAAGTCTCGTTTTATCAAAAAGGTTTTCGCTGAGAAGAAAATCGCTGTACTAATTTTCCTCGGGGCCGAGGCATTTTTCCTCTGCCGGTAAGGTCAGTAGCCCGCGCGTCAGCAAGGGCTTCTTTTCAGAAGTTTTAGAAGCTGAGCCCTCCCTGACGGTTGGGCTACCGCCACGGCCGCCATTATTCAGAGGGTTCTTTTTTGGAACGAAATATTATGCGGGTAAGGGTCTTGCGGTCGATGTTTAAGATCCGCGCGGCAGCCTGTTTGTTACCGCCCGTATGGGACAATACTTCGTCGACGTATTTTTCTTCCATTTCGTTTAGCGTCGGCCAGGTATCGGGGAGAATGCGTTCGGAAGTCTCGCTCACTCTCAGAGACTTTTGGGCGCCGCGGATCTGCGCGGATAAATGTTCAGGATAAATGACATCGTCGCTCATGGACGCTGCGTGCAATACCGCATTCTCGAGTTCGCGAATATTTCCCGGCCACTGGTAATTTTCTAAGAACGCGAGCGCTTCGGATGAAAACTTCAACGGCTGGGAACCCGCCGGGTGTACTTGTTTTACAAAATGCTCTGCCAGCAGCGGGATGTCTTCGCGCCGCTCGCGAAGAGGTGGTAAATGGATCGTGACGGCGTTTAAGCGATACATCAGGTCCTGCCTGAAGCGGCCGTTCTTAACTTCTTCTTCGATATCGCGGTTCGTGGCGGCGATCACCCGAACGTCGACTTTGACGGTGCGATTCGAACCGACCCGGCGGATCTCGCCTTCCTGCAGCGCGCGTAAAAGTTTTACCTGGAAAAGCGGATTTGTTTCGGTAATTTCATCGAGAAAAATAGTTCCGCCGTCGGCCTCTTCCCACAAGCCCATACGCTCGCGATCCGCGCCGGTAAAGGAGCCTTTGGCATGCCCGAACAATTCGGATTCGATCAGCTCTACCGGTATGGCTCCGCAATTAACTGTTACAAAAGCATTTCCGGCGCGCACGCTCCGCAGGTGCACGGCCTTTGCTACCACTTCCTTACCGGTCCCTGACTCGCCGGCGATGAGTACCGGGAGATTGGTGCCGGAAACGCGGCCCACCATCTTGAGACATTCGACGAATTTCGGGCTCTTGCCGATCAGCGGAATGTCGGAAACATATCCTTCCGAAGTTATTTCTCCGGTGGCCGTCCTGCTGCGGCTGACGCGGCTCTGATACCGGTCGCGGACCATGTTCGAGATCCGGTTAACGTCTTCAATTGTAAAGGGTTTTACGAGGTAATCGTAAGCGCCGATGGCGGTGGCGTCCAAAGCTCCGGCAGCGGAACCATGCCCGGTCATCAAGACAAAACGGGCCTTCGGCTGCTGTTCGGAAAAAGAGCGCAGCACCTCGTACCCGTCAGGCCCGCCCAGAACCACATCGCAAAATACAAGCTGCCAATCACGTTCGCCAAGCAGGCCAAAAGCTTGCTCGGCGTTGCGGGCTTCCTGGACGATCCAACCGTTCGTACGCAGCACCTGGGCTACAAAACCGCTCACCTGCGGCTCATCATCTATCACTAATGCGTGGAAGTCGCTTTTCACACACCGGATTATATCACGCAGAAATAACATTGCCAGCCTTTTCATATCGGAAGCCGCCCGTAAGGAAGGGCTCCTGATCATCTGGTCGGGAGAAGCGCCCCCTCACGGTCGGGCTTCTGCCGCGGCGCATTCATATGCGCCTGTCCATAAAAAGTGCCCCGCTGCCGGCGAATCTGAAATTCGTCGTCCGGCAAAAGCGCGGGGCGCAGGGGGAACAACCTCAAAACTTGCGGTAGAAGATCTTAGTCTTTTACCACGAAAACCTGGGTAAAATAGTATGTTCCGTTAGAGTTAATGAAAATTCCGATGCCGCTTTCTTTCCAGCGCGGTTCGAGAATGTTTTTGCGGTGGCCGGGCGAGTTCATCCAGCCTTCGACGACGTGCTGGATCGGGTCGCTGAATCCGCCGACCATGGCGATATTCTCACCGATCATCTGCCAATTAATACCGAAAGATTCGGCGCGGTCGGTGACCATCTTGCCATCCAGTCCACGATGATTGAAATAATTATTCCAACCCATATCTCTTGAATGCTGGCGGGCCATATCCGCTACCTTCTGATTCCAGTTGAGCGGCGGTAAGCTATTCGCAATTCTCTCTCTATTGATCAGATCCAAAACATCCTGTTCCAGATACCGGCCGGTTTTTCCGGCAGTGTTTCCATCACCGCCGGGGCCGCCGGAGATCAGTAGTGGTTCGACGGCCTGTGCTTTGGCTGGCGCCGAAGCTCCGCCTAAAATAAAAAGTACAAGTGTTAAAAGTAAAGGGGAAGTTTTTTTCATAGGACCTCATTTCGGTAGCTAGACGATCTCGGTTTTGATGGAGACTCTTAACTTTGCGGACCCGCATCACTGCGGGGGTGCCTTTATCGCTTCAGGTCTTAAAGAGCGGCTGCAGAAAGCTGCTCAGTCCTTTGCAATATTGTTGGTATCTATATCTTTTTAAGGACTTACAGTTAGGACGCTGTAGTATTTTTCGCGGGAAGATCAAATTTCAACGCCTGCGGCCAGAAGACCGGCGTCACGCGGCATTTTGCAAGAGACGTGCCACACCGGAATAAGGTGATTTTTTTCTTGACTATTACTTACGACAGGGTTAATTATTGAATATTAGTTTTATCTTTGTTTTCTCCCAGAGCCTCGTGACGGTTGTTTCTTAGAGTTACTTATGGGGCATTAAGGTAGTTATGAGCATTTATACGGGGAATTTTGCTACATCCTCTAAATAAATAAACTCAGTCATATTGGTTGTATGTAATTGCTAAAAGCTATCAAGGATAATCCGTATCCCCGATCGATGTGAGACTAGCCTCTTTTGACCCCGTATTTACTGTGCTAACGCGGCTTCTGTGTTTCCGGTAGAAAGTCCGAACTTCACAGGCACGGCGCTACCACCCTAAGTAGAACCTTCCGGTCTTTTTTGGTGCGGAGATTGCAAGAGTTTTTATTTAAGGAGCCATCTTCCATGACCGAAAAATCGGAAAATGCCGCGCGGTATTATCAATTATCGCCAGGCACGGATCCTTATGATATTCACGGCACGATAGATCCCGGTGCGTACGCGCGGCGGGAATACGATCTGTCGTTCGTAAATTATCTGCCGGGATTCGCCTGTGCGTTTGCGATCCTGATGGGTGTTTTAGTGCTCATCGGCTGGTGGCAGGACATCGCTGTTCTCAAAAGTGTCACGCCCGGCCTGCCCACGATGAAACCCCTTGCCGCCGTTGGCTTCATTCTCAGCGGAACTTCTTTAGCGCTCCTGATCGGAAATAAGACCGCTTACGTCCAAACCGTGAGCCGCGTTATCGGATACATACTGGCCGGTGCGGTCTCCATCCTCGGCGCCTCTGTTTTAAGCGAATATATCTTCCTGTGGGACCTGGGCATCGACGAGGCTATTGCCTTGAATATGCAAGGGACGGAAAGGGTAGCTTTCACCGCCGCGCTGAATTTTTTTCTCGTCGGGCCGGCGTTATTTCTGATAAACGTGGAAACAAAAAAGGGTTTCCGTCCCAGCCAGTGGATCGCGCTTTTTATCGGAGTAGTATCGCTGTTTGCTATCAGCGGTTATGTATTCGGTTTTCAAAATCCCACCCAGGTGGCTTTTTCCTCAGTGCTGGCTTTAAATGCCGCGATCTCGTTCATCGTGCTTGCCCTGGGCTTTTTGTTTTCGGGCGGCAACCGCGGGCTGACGATGGTCATGCTCAAAGACAGCCTGGGCGGTTCTTTAGCGCGACGCCTGCTGCCTGCCGCCGTGATCCTTCCTTTTTTATTCAGGTTTGTGCGAGTGAAAGGCGAGCAATCGGGATTTTATGAGAACGATTTCGGCATCGCGCTGTTTGCCACCGCCAATATTCTTATTCTTACCCTGCTGATCTGGCGCTCCGCTTTGTCGCTTGACCGTACCGATTCTCAACGCGAGCGGGCCGAACAAACGGTCATCAAATCCGCCAAGGACCTGGAGAATATCACCTACGCGCTGGACGAATCTTCCATCGTCGCCATTACGGACCAGAGCGGAAGGATAAATTTCGTTAACGATAAATTTTGCGAGATCTCAGGTTACAGCCGCGAAGAGCTGCTCGGCCAGGACCATCGCATCATCAATTCCGCCTATCACTCGAAAGAATTTATCCGCAATATCTGGATCACGATCGCGAGCGGAAACGTCTGGAAAGGTGAGATCAAGAACCGCGCCAAAAGCGGCACCTACTATTGGGTCGATACGACGATAGTTCCCTTTCTGAATGAAAAAGGAAAACCTTACCAGTATGTCGCTATTCGCAACGATATCACCCAGCGCAAACTAGCGGAAGAATCGGTCACCGAAAGCGAGGCGCGTTTTCGCACTATGGCCGATACCGCACCCGTGCTGATCTGGATGAGCGGCGTGGACATGCTCTGTAATTATTTCAACAAAAAGTGGTTGGAATTTACCGGACGGACGGTCGAGCAGGAATTTGGAAATGGCTGGGCCGAAGGTGTTCATGCCGATGACATGGACCGGTGTCTCAAGATATACCAGTCAAATTTTGATAAGCGTTCCGAATTTGAAATGGAATACCGGCTCCGGCGCGCGGACGGAGAGTACCGCTGGATTCTGGACAAGGGCGTGCCGCGCTTTACCGCGGAAGGAGAATTTGTCGGGTATATCGGAACCTGTCTCGATATCACCGAGCGCAAATTAAGCGTTGAAAGATTGGCGCAGTTAGCCACGATAGTAGAAACTTCGGACGATGCTATTCTCAGCAAAACGACCGACGGTACCATCACGAGCTGGAATGCGGCGGCCACCCGTATCTACGGATATACGATGGAAGAAATGCTGGGACAATCCATTTCCCGCCTGATCCCGGCCGAATATCCCGATCAGCTAAAAATGATCTTGACCACGCTTGGTTTAGGGGGACAAGTAGAGCACCTCGAAACGGAGCGCATCAAAAAAGACGGCTCCCGGATCACCGTTTCCATCACCGCTTCTCCCATTAAAGATGAAGACGGAAAAGTGGTGGGCGCTTCCACCATTGCCCGGGACATCACCCAGAAAAAACGGTCCGAGAGAGAACTTCAGGAAAGCAAGGCCCAACTGGAAACTATCGTTGAAAATATCAACGAAGGCATCGCGGTTTCCGACCTTAAAGGCAATCTCCTGCATTTCAACCGCGCCGCCCTGCAGATGCACGATTTTACTACCTTGGAAGAGAGCCGCGTCCATTTGCAGCGGTTCGGGAAAATTTTTGAACTAAGAGAGATGGACGGCACCCTTATTCCGTTAGAAGAGTGGCCCCTGGCGCGGGTCCTGCGCGGCGAAAAATTGCATGACGAAGAAATAAGGATCCAAAGGATCGGGAGCGATAACTATCGGATATTTAATTACGGCGGCACTTTAGTTCACGAAGATCATGGCAAACCGCTCCTGGCGGTGGTCACGATCAACGATATTACCGAACGTAAAAGGTCTGAAGAAGCCCTCAAGAACAATGAACACCGTTTTCGCACTTTGATCGAACACGGTTCCGACAGCATTGCCCTGATAGATCAGAACAACAAGATCCTGTATCTCAGCCCCTCCGTAAAAAATGTCGAGGGTTACGAGCCGGAAGAGCTGCTCGGGCGAAGCGGGATCGAGCACACTCATCCCGACGATCTGCCCCTGGTCAAAAATGCCGTGGAAGAATTGATGAAAAATCCCGGCAAGCCTATTTCCAGGATCTGGAGACGCAGGCATAAAGACGGGCATTGGATGTGGCTGGAAGGGATCTCAACAAATCTTTTGGACGATCCCGCGGTGAGAGCGATCGTCACTAATTATCGTGACATTACAAAGCGCAAAAAGGCCGAAGAAGAAATATTCGAATCGGAAGCAAGGTACCGTCTTCTTTTTGAAAACAATCCTTTCCCGATGTGGGTCTACGATCTGGAAACTCTCGATTTCCTGGCCGTGAACGATTCCGCGACGTTTTACTACGGCTATTCCAGACAGGAATTCCTTACGATGAACATCAAGGACATTCGTCCGCCGGAGGATGTTCCCGCTTTAATGGAAAATGTCGCGGCGGTCCATAAAAAGATCGACAGCGCCGACGTCTGGAAGCACCGCAAAAAAGACGGGTCGATCATAGACGTCGAGGTTACCTCTCACGAATTGATGTTCGGAGGCCGGCGGGCGAGGCTCGTGCTGGCAAACGACATCACCGAGCGTAAGCGCGCCCAGGAAAAACTTGTCGAGAGCCAGAAGCAATTCCGCGAGCTGACCGAAAGCCTCCCGCAGTTGGTATGGACCTGCCGCGGTGACGATGGAAGTTGCGATTATCTCAGCCCGCAATGGCTGGAATACACCGGCATCCCGGCGGAAGAGCAATTGGGATTTGGCTGGATCGAACAAGTTCACCCGGACGATCGCAAAATGACCATGGCCGCGTGGGCCCAGGCAGTTAAAACGGCCTCGGTCTTTGACGTGGAATTCCGCATTCGCCGCTTCGACAAAGAGTATCACTGGTTCAAAACAAGGGCCGTTCCCGTCATGGACGAAGCCGGTACGATCCTTAAATGGATCGGCACCAATACCGATGTCGAAGAAAGCAGGCGCAAGGCCGAAGAGATCCGCAAACTGAATGAAACGCTGGAGCAGCGAGTGATCGAAAGGACCCACGAGTTGGAGGCGGCCAACAAAGAGCTGGAAGCTTTTTCCTATTCGGTTTCGCATGACCTGCGCGCGCCGCTCCGCGCGATCGACGGTTTCAGCCTGGCCCTGCTGGAAGATTATGCCGCTAACCTCGACGCTGACGGGCAAAATTATCTGACGCGCGTACGGCTGGGAAGCCAGCGTATGGCGCAGTTGATCGACGACATGCTTAAACTGTCGCGCATCACGCGGACGGAATTTGTCCGCGAAACCGTCGATCTAAGCCAGGTAGCAACTGAAATTTCCGAAAGGCTGCGGGAAAGCCAGCCGGAACGCGGCGTGACTTTCAATATTCAACCCGGCGTAACCGTTTACGGAGATGAACGCCTTTTGCGGGTGGCACTCGAAAACCTGCTCGGCAACGCCTGGAAATTTACTTCCAAGCGCGACACCTCGGAGATCTCATTTGGACGCGACAGCGCCGAGTATTTTATCCGCGATAACGGCGCGGGTTTTGATATGGCGTATGCCGATAAGCTCTTCGGAGCATTCCAACGCCTGCACAGCACGGCCGATTTCGAAGGAACCGGTATCGGATTGGCGACCGTTCAGCGCGTGATCCGCCGGCACGGCGGCAATATCCGGGCGGAAAGCACGGTTGGAGAAGGAAGCGCCTTTTATTTTACTTTGTCCGGTCAGGAGGCACGAAATGGAAAGTAAGGTCATTTTATTGGTGGAAGATAACCCCGACGACGAGATCTTAATGCTGCGGGCGTTAGAAAAAAATCACATCGCGAATGAAGTCGCGGTAACCCGGGACGGCGTCGAGGCGCTCGATTACCTCTTTGCCCGCGGGAAATACGAAGGACGCGACGTTAACCTAACCCCGCAATTAATGCTGCTCGACCTGAAACTGCCCAAGATCGGCGGCCTTGAGGTTTTACAGCAGCTCCGGGCGGATGAGCGCACCAGGTATATTCCGGTCGTGATACTGACCTCTTCTTCCGAGCAGGAAGACCTGCTCCGAAGTTATGATCTGGGCGCTAACAGCTTTGTCCAGAAACCGGTTGATTTTAATGCCTTTATAGAGGCGACCCGCCAATTGGGCACCTATTGGCTGATACTTAATAAAACCGTTCGATAAAAAAGACAGATGAAATTCCTCAATATATTAAACGTAGAAGATTCGATCGATGATTACGATCTGATCCAGCGCCATCTTAAAAAGTCCGGCTACGAAGTTCACTCGGAAAGAGTAGAGACCGCGGAAACAATGAGGGCGGCGCTCTCTACGCGAACGTGGGATGTGATCATTTCCGATTATCGAATGCCCTACTTCAGCGGCCTTGAGGCCTTTGCCGTGTTAAAGGAAAGTGAACTGGATATTCCCTTCATCATCATTTCCGGAACTATCGGTGAAGATACCGCCGTCGACGCGATGCTTCGGGGCGTTAATGATTACATGATGAAAAATAACCTGAGCCGCCTGATCCCCGCGATCGAGCGCGAAACTCAGGAAGTGATGAACCGCCGGGCCAAGCAAAAGGCCGAAGAGTCTTTAAGGGAAAGTGAACAGCGGCTTAAATTAGCGCTGACCGCAGCCGGGATGGGCGTCTGGGAATGGAACGTGGCGAACAACGAGGTGTTTTGGTCTCCCGAGTGCTACGAGATAGCGGGCGTGGAGAATTTTGAGGGCATGTTCGACGATTTCACCCGCTATGTACACCCCGATTATGTTGAGCTTTTAAGCCAGGCCGCTAACCGGGCCGTCACGGAAAATACGCTCTTCGAGATCGAATTTCCCTTTATCAAACCGACCGGAGAAACCATCTGGCTGGCAAATTATGGAAAGGTCGATTATGACAAAAACGGTCAGCCGCTGAGAATGGTCGGAACGGTCCGGGACATTACTGCGCGCAAAAAGGCTGAGGAAGAATTGCGTCAAAGTGAAGAGCGCTTTCGCTCGCTGGTGAGCGCCGTTTCCCAGATAGTCTGGACGACGGATGATGAGGGCAACCTGAAAACCGCGCACAGCCCCAAAGAAGCGCTGCAGACATTGGCCAATGAGGCGGTGATGACCGAATGGGTGACACATCTCCACCCGGATGACCGCGAACGGGCGGTGGAAAATTTCCGGCAGGCCATTGGAAATAAGAAAAAGTATAAAGACGAGTACCGCTTGTTAAACGTGGATGATAATACCTATCACTACTTCGTGTCACGGGGCACGCCGGTTTTAGAGAAAGACGGGACCATCCGCGAATGGGTCGGGGCGCTGACCGATATCACCGAGCGAAAACTGGCGGAAAATTCGCTGCGTGAATCGGAAGAAAAATTCCGCGCCCTCGTCAAAGCTACCTCTCAATTTGTCTGGTCTATCAACGAAGCCGGTGAAAGCGAAGAATTACCGGAGTGGTGGTCGATCCTGACCGGCCAGCCGATCGAAGAATGCCGCAACGGCGACTGCGCAAACTCTATTCACCCCGACGATCGCAGCTTCGTCAAAAGTACCTGGGAAAAGGCCTTTGGAAATAAGACCTCTTTTGACATGGAATACCGCATCCTGACAAAAGAAAAAACTTATCGCCATTTTGCCGTGCGCGGGATCCCGGTACTTAACGGCGACGGTACTTTTCGCCAGTGGGTGGGAACCTTCACCGACATCACGGAGCGCAAACGCGCGGAAGTGGCGCTGCAGGAGAGCGAAGAACAATTGCGGCAAGCGCAAAAACTTGAATCTATCGGGCGGCTGGCCGGCGGCGTCGCGCACGATTTCAACAATATGCTGACGGCCATAAATGGGTACAGCGACCTGACCCTCCGCAGCTTAGGGATGAATGATCCGCTGCGCGGCAACCTGGAAGAGATCAAGAAGGCCGGCGAGCGCTCGGCGCAGCTGACCCGGCAACTGCTGGCCTTTAGCAGGCAGCAGATATTACAGGAAAGAGTGCTGGAAATGAACCAGGTCATCGTCGAAACCGGCGCCATGCTCCAGCGCGTCATCGGCGAGGACTTTCAGCTGACGTCCGTGCTCGACCCCGACGCCGGAAAAATAAAGGCCGACCCCGGACAGCTTTCACAGGTGCTGATGAACCTGGTAGTGAACTCGAGCGATGCTATGCCCAAGGGCGGCCATATCACCATCGAAACCCAAAATATCGATCTCGATGATAATTATGCGGGCCAGCATATCAGCGTCATGCCCGGCCACTATGTGATGCTGGCGGTTACCGATACCGGCGCCGGTATCGATGACGAAACCATGCCTCATATTTTTGAGCCTTTTTTCACGACCAAAGGCGTCGGCAAAGGCACCGGATTAGGGCTCAGCACGGTCTACGGCATCATCAAACAATCGGGAGGAAACATCTGGGTTTATAGCGAGGTGGGAAAAGGCACGACCTTTAAGATCTACTTTCCCCGCGTTGACGACGAGATCAAAAATGTCGAGAAAACACATGCACCGGCAAGATTGCAAAAAGGCACTGAGACAGTGCTGCTGGTAGAGGATGAGGAATTGGTGCGCGGTCTGAGCAGGGACACGCTGGAATCTTGCGGGTACAAAGTAATCGATGCGGATAACGGGGTTGAGGCGCTCGCTTTGTGCGAAGACGGTAAGCTTAAGATCGACCTGCTGCTGACCGATGTGGTCATGCCGCAGATGGGCGGACGCGAGCTGGCGGAAAAGCTGATGCAGAAGTTTCCCAAGATCCGCGTACTATTCACGTCCGGCTATACGGACGACGCCGTGGTGCGGCACGGGATAATCGCGAAGGGCACAAATTTCCTTCAAAAACCTTTTAGCCTGGACGCGCTCGCCCGCAAGGTGCGGGAAACTTTGGATTCCGAATAAGCTTTTTTTTCAAAGGTATGCTTGTTCTTATTAGCCGCGAATGTCACTAATAACACGAATTAAAGATTTCTTATTCGTGCTATTAGTGACATTCGTGGCAGATTTTAGTGCTTTATAGGCAAAGCCTTTTCAAACAAGCTTTTATTCCGGTATCCAAAATGAACGCCCGCCGCTGACGGTTTTCTTTAAACCCAGGTCGGGCAATTTGTCCTCAGTTACACCGAGAAAAGTAAAATGCGGCAGATCGGAAACGACGGTTTGAAACCAGCCCTGCCGCGCCAATATTTCACGAGTTTTAGGGTTGTCATTCTCGACTACGTCCAGCGCGAGCATCGAGAGATGCTGTGATGCCCCGGGCGGGGCGACGGAGTAAATGATCGGCTTGGAAAGGTCCTTGCTAAAAAACATTCCCTGTTTTTCCAGCCGGAATATTTCCGTGACCTGCTCAAAGGGCGAGAGCGCTTTTATTTTGGCAGCATCGTTCTTATCCAATTTCCCTTTATCCGCCCAGTATTTCAATCCCGGCGTTACCCGGCTTTCCCACAGCTCCTCCGTTTCGGTGTAGCTGCGGCGGGCCGCGTCATTGCCGCGGGGAGTGACCGTCAGCTTACTGCGCGCCGCTTCGCTTACGGCTTCTTTAAGAGCGTTCATCGCGGGCGTCTGTAATTCTGTTTGTATCCCATTAATAATGTCTTTTGAAACGGGCACCGATGCCTGCCACGCGCTGACTTCCGCTTCGTCTTTAAAGATCACCGTTTGCGGAGCCACCGCTCCGCCCTGCGCAACAAAAACCGCGCCGTATTCTTTCAACAATATTTGGCCTGTCTCATCGGAAGGAATATTGAAACCGGCGGGCAGGTGCGAAATGAACTTATCGTTTTTCATATTGTTGTTCGTGGGGGCGTTTGTTTTTGAATTACTCACAGGAGTGTTCTTATTGTCTCCCCCGGCAGAAGACAGATTGGCTGCTTTTTCCAAACGGCAGCCACCCACGGAAACGGTGCAAATGGCGCCGGCCAAAAATAGAGCAGGGAAAAACATTTTAGGGAAAAACATTTTGCGGAAGATCAATGACATGTTATTTAAGATCGGGTATCCAAAATTTTTGTTTATTTATAAGAATTTGTTTCAGGCCAAAGCCAGGAAGCTCGCTCTCTTCGCGCCCCAAATATGTAAAGTGCGGCAGATCGCTTTTGATCGTTTGAAACCATCCGAATTCAGCCATGATAGCGCGGACCCTCTCGTCGGCGAACTGCTGTACATCAAATGCGAGCAAAAAATTATGCTGCGAAGCGCCGGGGGCCGCTACCGAATAAAGAATGGATTTGGAAAGGTCTTTGCTGAAAAAGGCATTGCGCGTTTCCTCCCACTCCAGCACCTGCGCGACCTGATCCTCGGTTGATAAATGCCTGGCCGCTTCGGCTTCGCTTTTCTTCAGCTTCCCTTTCCGTACCCAATGCTCCAGGCCCGGCAGGAACCGCGTGTCCCAAAGCGCGCGGGTGTCGGCGTAAGAACGCCCTCCGGCCAATGAACCGCCCCGCGCCGTGATCCTTAAGCCCATCTGTGCGGCCTTTTCCCGGGCCTTTAATAATGCGCCCATAGCAGCGGGCTGTAAAGTTATCGGCACCCCGTCAAGGGCGATCGTTTTCCGGCCGGCGGCGGCCTGAAACTGCCCCAGGTCGTCATCACCGGTAAAGATGCACTTTGGCGGAATGGCGACTTCCTTGTCGGCAATAAAAACAGCTCCGTATTCGGTAAAGATACGCCGCGCCGTTTCATCCGTATCCACCGCACAGACGGATGCAATTTTCTTGCCTATCCTGCGCTCCGCGCTTTTCCGAAAATCGGGCCCGGAGGCCTGTGAAATTACACGCCCCACGCAGGGAGAAAGAAAAATAAAACTGATAAATGATGCAATTAACGCCCGTTTCATATTTTATTCATTGCCGGTGGCTATGCTTATAAATGCAACTATTAACTTTTCACTATGCACTATCAACTGCTTTCCGGAATTCTTGAAAATAGTGGATAGTTCACAGTGCATAGTTAATAGTTGGCTTCCGGCTTGCCCATAATGTCTTTATAGGCAAAGCTATTGCCGGTTAGTATTTTAATCTGCCTGAGAGTTTTTTTCATTTCACATACCAATAAAAAAAGGCTGCCGTTAGAAACGACAGCCTGGTCCTGTGCGGCTAATTTTCGCCGCGTCGATTAGGGGTCAATTACGGCTGGTAGTATCTCGGGATCGGGTTATCACCGGCGACACCGAAGTACCCAAGCGACATAGTTGCCGAGGTCGGGTTATAGATCCACCAGACACCGTTACGATAGATGGCGATATCATCTTTACCGTCACCGTCGTAATCTCCCGGTACCGGGATGTCGGTTGAAATGCCCCAGCTATAGAAGGCCATTCCGCCGCTCGAGTTGACGATGTACCAGACGCCGTTAGACGGGCGGTAGACCGCGATGTCATCCTTGCCGTCGCCGTCATAATCAGCCGGGACCGGAAGATCGCCTACCAGGCCCCACGCCATTACTACCGGGTTGATCGGTGACGCGGACGGAAGATAGAGCCAGGTTCCGGCGCGATAAACGGTGGTGTCGCATTTGCCGTCGCCGTCAAAATCACCAACGACAGGAATGTCGCCGGCTTGTCCGAAGGCCTGGTTGCTGCTGCCGCCGCTGCTGCGGATGACGTTCCAGGTGCTATTGGACGGGCGGAATACCGCGTAGTCCGTGGCGCCGTCGGCATCGTAATCTCCGGCCACAGGTATATCGCCGGTGGTGCCTATCGACTGGACCGCGATCGTTCCATTCGAACTTCTGATCGCCGCGAACAATGCTGATGCGCCCGGACGATAGTAGGCCATGTCGGTTTTGCCGTCGTTATCGAAATCGCCCGGTGTCGGAACATCGGTCGGGTTTCCAAAGACCGCTCCGCCAAATCCCGCAGTAGACCGCAGCAGGTAGAAAGCGCTTTCAGACGGACGATGCAGCGAAAGATCCGTTTTGCCGTCGCCGTCAAAGTCGGCCCTGGCGCGGATCGGGGCGAACGTGGTCGAGAAGTTCGCATCGGAAATATCAAAGAAGATATTGCCGATGGCTTCGACCTTGATCCTGTTCGTTGAGCTGTTGACGCTCGGCGTCAGGATCGATTCGGAACCGTCGTTCGGCGTTGAAGCCTTCAGAACGGTCGGGAATGTCTGGCCGCCGTCGCTCGAGAACGAGATCTTGACGTTGGCTACATTGACGCCGTTCGCCGTCGTACCGGCGACATCCCAGGTCACTGTCTGGTTCGAATTTCCATTCCATGTCACGCCGGTATTGGGCGAGGTAACCTTGAACGGGCCGGCGGCGCTGGTAACCGTAACGGTCGTATTGGTGAACTCCGTTTGGCCGGTCGTCGAACCCGCCACGTACGGACGGTTATCGCGAACCGTCAATCTGAAGTTCAATGTTCTGGAAACCGAACTCAGGGCCTCGATATTAGCGATCGCATCGCCGCCCGGCAGTGTCGGAGTTACGAATAACCCTGACAGGATCGTTGACAATCTCGGGAAAGTTCTGGTCGGCGAAGACGTCGGCAGGAATGACAGCCAGTTCGGGCCGGTCGCTTTGGTCGGCGACGCAACGCTGGCGTTTCCGCTCGTGGTCGTCTGGTTCCACCTGCTCCCACTGATAGGTCAGCGCGTCGCCTTCCGGATCGGTCGCCGAACCCGTTAAGGCAAACGGCGTAGTGATCGGGATCGTCGCGTTAGGAACAGCCGCGACCACCGGTTTATGGTTTGCGGTCATGGTCACCGAAACCGGGCAGGTCTTGCTCGCCAGGTTACTCTGGATCTGCGCGATATTTCCCGCGTGGAAAGTATCGATCGAGTGCGGCGCTACGTCCTGCGAAGTAATACCCGCGTAACCCATGATGGTGATGCCGGAACCGACTTCCATATTTACACCCGAACCTTCGTTCGACCATGAGAAGGAGTGGTTGGCGCCCATCTGGTGGCCCACTTCGTGCACCACGTAATCGATATCGAAATTGTCTCCCATCGGAATGCCGTCAGCCGGTGAAGTGATACCGCTTCCCTTGTTGGCGTCATTACAGACACAGCCGATACAGCCCGCGTTTCCGCCGCCGCCTGAAGCGCCGAACATATGGCCGATGTCATAATTCGCCGCGCCGATATTGGTGTTCAAAGTGTTCTGCAGCGCCGAATTCCAGCCACCGATGCTGGTGCCGTAGGGGTCGGTCGCCGGATCATAATAAATGACCGCGGTAGTATTTGCGATAAGATTAAGGTGGATCGCCAGGTCTTTTTCGTAAACACCGTTTGAGCGGGTAAGCGTTGCGTTAAAAGCACTCAAAACACCAGCCGCTCCGGTATTCCCGGCAGGAGTGCCGGGTGTCGGGCCAGTTGCACCAAAAAAGTTTGCATATTCACCGTTGCAGGATTGCGCCAGGCGCATGGTCCTCACAATGCCGTCGGAGTTTTCCGGCGCGGCCGAAGTATTCGGAAGCAGGTTGAATTTTTGCAGGCCGGTATCCGGCAGCAGCGGATTTTCATCGGCAGCATGTTCTTTGGTGAAACACGCCCACGGAAGGCTGCTGCCCTGACGATTCGTTCTGAACACGGAATAAACGGTGTGGTCTTGCGAATAGGGCTCAATGAACTCATTGTCTTTATCGACCCTGAAAACCATGGTTTGGATTCCCTGCGGGGAAATGCTTAGTTTCAAAGTGGCATATCTGTCCGTCACGCCTCTGCCGGAAAAAGCCCGAATCTCGGGAAATTGAGCCTGCAGGTCCGGTTCGAAGTTGGAAGATTCGTATACCTCAAAATATTCGATGTTGCCGTCCGCGTTAGGCAGCGAGATCACAGTTGAACTCATGCGGCCGTTGCTGTCTACGACAGAAAATAGCTGTTCCCTTAAGGGGTCAATATTCAAATTAAATAATTTGAACTCGTTAGGATATGATTGCCTCGCAACGGCCTTGTCGGTGGCCATACGAGCGCGGTTTTCATTATTTACAGACCAGACCTTTTGCTGGGCAGTAACTGCAAGTGTTGAAAATGCAACAATTGCGACCAGCAAAAATACTACTTTGTGGTTCCACTTGGTGTACATAAAAAACAGGCTCCTTCTAGATCTTTTGGTGTACAAATCTCGTTCATCATACCGGCTTGAAATCGGCAGAAAAATGACGGAAGCGAGTCAGAAAGCTTTAATTGTAAAAATGAACGAAAATCGTCTAAGAATTTATCCTGATATAATATATTAAACGCTCAGGCGTTGTCTATCGTTTCCACCCGTTTTATCTGTCTTTCACGGCCCGGGCACTGCCGCCTGAGGCCTCTGCCGGCCCCGGATAGCCCCCGTGGCAGCCGCAGCGGCTTTCTCATTTCCATCATCCCTTTTCCCTAGCCAAAGAAAAAAGGGTTGCCGGTCAAAAACCGGCAACCCGTTTAGGATCAATAACTGGCCTTTTTGCCCGGTTAAGGCAAATAGCCTTTCGGGACGGGAATGTCGCCGTTTAAGCCAAAGCCGAATATCGACACGCCCGCGGTCGAACGGAACAGGTACCATATTCCGCTGGACGGCCGGAATACAGCCAGGTCGTCCTTGCCGTCACCGTCATAATCACCCGGAACCGGGATGTCTCCCGACACGCCCCAGGCATTGATGGCAATTCCCGTGGAAGAGCCGACTACATACCAACCGCCGTTGCTCGGACGATAAACAGCGATATCGTCTTTCCCGTCGCCGTCGTAATCGGCGGGAACACCGAGGTCGCCCGCGACGCCCCAGGAACTGATGATCGGGCTGCCCGGATTAGAGCTGGGGGCGATGTACCAGGTAGTGCCGCCGCGGAAAACCGCGAGATCGGTTTTACCGTCGCCGTCATAATCTCCCGCTGCCGGAAGGTCACCGGCCTGGCCGAAGGTGTTGATCGCAAAACCGCCGGCGCTCTTGATGGTGAACCAACCGCCGGAAGACGGCCGATAGACGGTAAAATCGGATTTGCTGTCACCGTCGAAATCGCCGCTGATCGGTGTGTCGCCGGTGGTACCCCACTGGTTGATCACCACCGAGGAATTAGAGCTCTGGAAAATATAGAACGTTCCCGGAGCGCCCGGACGATAGATCGCGATGTCGGTTTTGCCGTCATTATCGTAATCTCCCGGAATGGGCAGATCGCCGTTAATGCCGAAACTCAAGCCCCCGAATCCGGCGGTCGATTGCTGCAGGAACCAGACGCCGTTCGAAGGACGATAGACCGAAATGTCCGACTTGCCGTCGCCGTCGAAATCAGCGCGGGCCTTGTTCGCAACGACCACAGCCGTGGTACTGAAATTAACATTCGAAATATCGAAGAAGATGTTTCCCGTGGCCTGCACCTTGATGCGGGCCGTACTGCCGGTGACGTTGGGTACGGTGATCGTTTCCGAGCCGTCATTCGCCGTCGCCGATTTCAGCACGGTCGGGAAAGTCTGGCCGCCGTCCGAAGAAAAGAGGATATCGACATTGGCCGCGCTGACCGGGGCCGCCGCCGTATTCGCCACGTCCCAGGTTACGGTCTGGGTCGAATTGCCGTTCCACGCCACCGCCGTGTTCGGTGCGGTCACCGCGAACGGGCCCGCGGCGCTGGAAACATTGACCGTGGCCGTCGCCGTATTGACGCCGCCGGTGCCCGAGCGGTTGTCACGCGCGATCACCTGAAACGTCATGGTGCGCGTGATCGCGGGCAGCAATTCGCCCGTCAAAAATCCGCCGCTGTAGGTCGAGGGCGGAACGTTGGCGTTGTTCAAAATATACTGCAGCTGCGGGAACGTCCGGCTGCCGCCCGTCGGCAGATAGGGGCGTAAGATCGGACGGGCCCCGGCAGCGTCGGTATTGGGGATCGCCGAAGTGGACGTTCCGAGATCGTATTCCTGCCAATCGTAGGTGACGGTATCACCGTTTATGTCACTGCCGGTCGCCGACAGCGTAAAGGGAGTCTGTCTCGGAATATTGAAGGCCGGGCCGCCCACGACCGATACGGTTGGGGGCGTGTTTCCGCTGGCGGTCGTGACGGCGCAGGTATTGCCGCCCCCGCTCTGGGTATAGGCCACGATCTCTTCGATGCTCTTTACGTGAAAAGTGTCGATACTGTGCGGCGCCAGGTCCTGTGCCCCGCAAACACCGGCATAGGCCATGATGGTAATGCCGCTGCCCGGTTCATATGCCGTGCTGGCGTTGCGGTTTCCGCCGCAGCTGGTATTGAAAGTATGATCGGCGCCGAACTGGTGTCCCATTTCATGCGCGACAAAGTCGATCGCAAAATCGTCCCCGACGGGAAAATCCAATCCCGTTTCGGCCTGGGCCTTAAAGCCGCCTTCGCACGGCACACCAAGTGCCGCAAGGCCGCCGCCGCCGGTGCTGAACACATGGCCGATATCGTAATTGGCACTGCCGATCACGCTGTCCAGCGTAGCCTGGTTTTGATCGAGCAGATCGTCCGGGTTGTCATTCGTATAAGGATCGTTGCCGGTGTTGCAGGCGACCGCGCCGCACATCCGGTTTCCGGCATAAATGACCAGGTTGTTGTTAGCGACGATGTTCATATGGACGGCCAGGTCACGCTCATAAACGCCGTTGACGCGGTTCATGATAAGGACCTCCGCCGCCAGCGCTCCCGCGACAGTGTTGCTGCCGACCGCCACCGTGTATTCGTTGGTCGCTGCCAGAGCCAGCCGGTAAGTGCGCAGCTGCGTGCCGCTGGAAACTTCCGGAGCAGCGTTCGAACGCTCTTCAGGCAGGATCTTTTCGTGGCCGATGATATCTCTGATGCCGCTATTTACGAGACAATGATCGCCTTTGCCGCTGCTCGTGCTGCGCTGCAGAGTGCCTTTCGCATGAACGACGTAATTAGCCGTGTCTCCCTTGGCGTACGGATCGACGTAAGACGTGCCGCTGGCTGAAATGATCATTGCGTGAAAGCCGCTCGGCAGCAGATCGAACCGGCAGGTAGCGGTCGGATCATCGATCCCCTGCGCGCGGTAAGTTTTAAGCTCCGGGTATTGCACCGCCAGGCCGAGCTCCATTACGGGCGACTCTTCGACGCTAAAGCGCTGGAAAGTTCCGTCAGGCATCGGCAGCGTCAGGATAGGTTTAGTCTGGCCGGTGAATTCCATCGGCGCGCGGTTTAAGATCGCCAGCAAGGCGGTTTTGTTCATTCTGAACGTGCGGTATTCATCGGGAACGATCTGCCGTTCGAGGCTTCTTTGCTGCAAGGCTGCATCGCTAACCTCGCGCCAAACGTTGTCATCCGACATTCTCTTCTGCGCGAAAACAGACGTTATCAGCGCTCCCGCTATGACCACGAGCAGGGCTGATTTAAAAACTCTTTCGATCATGTGTAACTCCTATTCAATTCAAAAGTGGGTTCGCCTGTACTCAGCAAATACAATTGGAGAGAAGATTGCTATTGTAAAATAATAACGGTCTTACTGTCTGAGCCTTGGATAAAGCGGACGAAATATTATGCCCGTAAAATGCTGATAAGTCTATTTGGCAGCGGGGTTGTTTGGGGGCCTTTATTCAAGCTTCCCTGGGAGCGCAGGCATCCTGCCTGCAAAGATCGCGAAGCGATCTAAATTCGCTTCATTTTGTTACGAGTTAACGCAGCAACCGCGCTTGCAGGCAGGATGCCTGCGCTCCCAGGTTTACAGCCTGATACTTCTTTGATGGTAAACTGCGTGTTTTATGCCTGACGAAAGACTGTTACCGCCTCAAACTACCGCGTTAGCGCCGACCCGGGAAGAGCTTTCGGCGTTAAAGCCCGTCGAGAGGTTCGGATTTTCGCTGACCCACCGCATGAACCAGGGCGTCTGGAAGCGCTTTTGGACCTTTTGCCAGCGTCACATCGGTTCGCTCTGGATCTTTCTCGCGACCTACAACCTGATGAACGTTTTCGGTATTGAAAATGTCGAAAACAGCGACGTCGAACGCCCCCTCTTACTGGTTGCCAATCACCGCTCGTACTTCGACCTCTACACCGTTTCCAGCGTTCTTTTCCGCCGCACCAAACGCCCGATAACACTTTTCTTTCCGGTGCGCGCCAAGTTTTTCTATACGTCGCCGCTGGGCTGGTTCGTAAATCTGGTGATGGGCTGGTGGGCAATGTACCCGCCCTTTTTCTATAAAAACGAGCAGCGTGAATTCGACAAATTTTCGCTGCGCCGCCTGATACAGCTTTGCTCCGCGGCCCCGAGTAACAGCAGGGGAAATGTGATCGGGCTGCATCCCGAAGGCAAACGAAACAAGGATCCCGAATCCTTACAGTTTTCTGCCGGCGCAGCCGGGTGTGGGCAAGATCGTGATGTCGGCGCGCCCGCAGGTTATCCCCGTCTTTATCGCCGGGCTGAGCAACGATCTGCCGAAACAGATACTGGGCAATTGGACGGGCGGTGAAAAAATAAGAATGTATTTTGGCGCGCCCGTGGATCTCTCCGAATTTTACGAAAAGCGCGATGCGCTGCGCACTCACAAAGAAATCGCCGATTTTTTAATGGCTAAGATCGCGGAACTGGCGGAAAAAGATAAAACCGCTAATAAAGTCTGCGAAAGTTAACCTGGGAGCGCAGGCATCTTGCCTGCAAGCGTGGCTTGCCGCGCTGACGCACCAAAATAAAAATACATTTAGATCGCTACGCGATCTTGCAGGCAAGATGCCTGCGCTCCCAGGTTTAAACGCCCGTTCCTGTTTTAATAAAACTGCGCGGCAAATTATAATAGAAGAGAATTAACAAATAAGGATCAATTAACAAGGTGGAAAGTTCCTCGGCAGCAGAAAATTTAAACAACTTACATCCGGCGGTTGAAATGTCATCCAGACAGCGTTGGTTCGTTGTTATCGGGGTGATGACGGGAATGTTTGTGGCGGCGCTGGAAGCGACGGTCGTCGGCACCGCGATGCCGACGGTGATCGCCTCGCTCGGCGGTTTGAATCACTACAGCTGGGTATTTTCGGCTTATATTGTGACCTCGACGGTGACCGTGCCGGTCTGGGGAAAACTCTCTGATCTTTACGGGCGGCGGCTGCTTTACCAGATCGGTATCGGCGTATTTATCCTGGGTTCGATGCTTTCGGGAATGGCGACCTCGATGACGGAGCTGATTATTTTTCGCGCGATCCAGGGATTGGGCGCCGGCGCGCTGATACCGCTCGGAATGACGATCATCGGCGATATTTTCACGCTGGAAGAACGCACCCGGATGCAGGCTTTTTTCAGCGGCGTCTGGGGCCTTTCAAGCATCATCGGCCCGGTCATCGGCGGTTTTATCACCGACCAGCTTTCCTGGCGCTGGGTCTTTTACATCAATCTTCCCATCGGCATCGTCGACCGCGCTGATCATCGGCTTTTCGCTAAAAGAACCGAAGCGCACCCAAAAACCGACGGTGGATTACGCGGGCGCGACACTTTTGATGACCGCGATCAGCCTGCTGATGCTGGCAATGGTCGAAGGCGGCGCTTCCCTTGCGACATTTTTTTCGGCGGAAAATCTTTTACTTATTGCCGCGGCCGTTACGCTGCTGGCGGTCTTTGTCTGGGTCGAAAAGAAAGCGCCCGACCCGATCATTCCTTTTGATCTTTTTCGCAACCGCACGGTGGCCGTTGCCGTCGGGGCCGGTTTTCTCTCGGGCGTGGCGATGTTCGGCGCGATCTCTTTCGTGCCTCTTTTTGCCCAAGGCGCGCTGGGCTCGAGCGCGACCGCAGGCCGGTTCGCTGCTTACGCCGCTGATGCTCAGCTGGGTTTCTTTTTCCGTCATCGGCGGACGGCTGATGTTAAAGATAGGCTATCGCTCTTTGACCATTGTTGGCTTTATCGTGCTCGCCTTCGGTTTTGCGCTGCTGGCGATCTACGATCGGGAGATGTCGCGTTTTTGGCTTTATTTCGACCTGACCATTATCGGCGCCGGTTTGGGTATGACGATGCTGACGCTGCTGATCGCCGTTCAGCAGGCGGTAGAGCGATCAAAGCTTGGCATCGCGACTTCGCTGAACCAATTTTCGCGCGCGATCGGCGGCGCCTTTGGCGTGGCGATCATGGGAGCTTTCCTGACGGCCAGCCTGGCGACTCAGCTTCACCAGGCGGCGCAGAGCGGCACGGCCGGGCTGACCATCGAACGCGCGGCGGAACTTGCCTCAAACCCGAACGCTTTGATCGAACCCGAGGCCAAAGCCAGCCTGCCCCCGGAAACGCTGCTCGTTTTGCAGAACGCGATGGCAAGATCGAATCATATCGTGTTCTGGATCGGCGGGGCTTTTTCGCTGCTCGCATTTTTTGTCGCTTTTCTCTTGCCTAAAAAGGAGCTTGGAAGAAAAGGACGGGATGATGAAGAAGTCGGCGAAAAAATGTTGATGGCCGAACAAACGACGATCAACGCGCGGAACCAACCTGTTGCGGCGGATGATTCAGTTAAGAATATCTGACAAGTTAATTACCTCAAGGTCGGAAAGGGTTGCTTGCGCCCGCTCTTCATTAGCTAATTCCAGAAAAACAATAAATAGCTGTTAGCTGACAGCTATTAGCTATTTTTTTACTAGTGGTAAAAGTTTTTACTTTTATAGGCCAAGCTAAAAAACAGCGGGCGCAAGCACCCCTTCCTAACCTGAGAGGCAATTGTGATTTGTTTTTCCATCCTGCTAACACTTTTGCCAAACCCGCGAAATTTTCTTACACTCTGACTCGATGCCAAGCGATTCAAATCTTCGCGATTCAGGTCTTCCTTTGGTGATAGTCAATCCCAGATCGGCGGGCGGTTCGACCGAGACGCGCTGGGCAAATATCGCCTCCGATCTGGCGACGCATTTCGGCGCGTATAGTGTCGAATTTACCCGCGGGCCGGGCGACGGCATCCGGCTGGCAGAAGAAGGCGCAAAGGCCGGGCGAAAATTCATCATCGCTTGCGGCGGCGACGGCACGATCAACGAGATCGCCAATGGTATTTTGGCGTCCGGAGCTGATGTCGAACTTGGCGTGCTGCCTTCGGGCACCGGCGGAGATTTTCGCCGCACGTTGGGGATCCCCTCTACCGCCACTGAGGCCGCGCGCGGTTTAAAGACCGGCGAAACCCGCACGATCGATGTCGGCAAAGTTACCTTTTTTGATGTAAAAAAGCAGAAAGCGTCGCGCTACTTTGTCGGCGTATCGTCATTCGGATTGAGCGTTGCGATAATCGAGCGCGTCAAAAAACAAAAGGCCCTGGACTGGATACCCCATGACACCCTGCGCGGTAAAGCCGGTTTTGCGCTTTCCACGCTGCAGGAAGTTCTGGACCTCAGCTACACTACCGTCCGCGTAAAGCTCGATGACAAGGAAGAGTACCTGCTGAACACGATAAATTTCTGTGTGGCGAACGCGCGTTTTTTTGGCGGCGGAATGAAGATCGCGCCCGACGCGCAGCTCAATGACGGCTTTTTTGATGTGGTGAATATCGGCGATATCAAAACCGCCAAAATTTTGCTCAACGCATGGAAGCTCTACGGCGGCTCGCATCTCAGCCTAGACGAAGTAAAACATACCCATGCCAAACGCGTCGAGATAAAACCCGCCCAACCCGACCAGGAGATCCATTTCGAAACCGACGGCGAACTGCCCGGCAAACTCCCCGCGACCTATGAGATCGTTCCCCAAGCGCTGAAAGTAAGAGTTCCGAAGTGAAATATGGAGCTAGGGGCTCCATAATTTCCCTGCAAGAAACCCGGCCTGCTTCGTTCTTCGTTCAAATCTTTACAGGAGGAAATCTTTTATGAAGAACATTTATAAGCTGGTTCTGATATCTATTGCCCTGGTGTTATTTGCCGTGGCGATCTTTGTTTTCCGCCCCGTTTCCAACAAACTGACCCGTATCACCGTGCTTGGGGATTCCCACGCCAAGCTCGCGCCGGACACGGCCGTGGTAACTTTTTCGGTCGTAACTCAAAGCAAACAGGCATTGGCCGCGCAGCAGGAGAATGCTAAAAAGAGCGAGGCCGTTAAAATCGCCGTCGAAGCCGTCACCGGAGACGGCAAGGCCGAGGTCAAGACCAGTAATTACAACCTGGCGCCCGAGGAAAATTACAGCGGTGAAAAAATGCCTTCGATCGTCGGTTACAGCGTTAAAAATACCGTGACGGTTTCTATCAGCGATATGGGCCAGGTCGGCGCCGTGATCGACGCCGCTACCAAAGCGGGCGCCAACAGCGTCGAGGGGATCGCTTTTGTCGTGCGGGAAGACAGCCCGGCGCAAGGTGACGCGCTGGCAATGGCGACCCGCCAGGCGATGGCCAAGGCCGAGTCGATCGCCCGCTCGCTAAACGGGCGGATCGTGCGGGTGGTGGAAACGAACGAAGGAGGCGTTCCTACCCAGCCAGCGACGAACGATTATTTTGCCGCGTCCAACACCGCGATGAACATGGACGAAAAGTCCTATCGCACGCCCGTTCAAGCGGGCTCGCTCAATGTGCGCTCGCAGGTGCTGCTGGTGGTGGAGATCGAAAGCGGACGCGGCTGAGGGATCTAAAACTCCCCTCCTTACGAAGGAGGGTGGCGCAGACTTGCGCCGGGGTGGTTCTCAGTCCAGGCTTTCGGCACTGAGCGTTCGAGCCGAATGAATTCGGCGCTCCATATCAACTTGTGTCTCCCTTACAATTGCGCGAAAATTAGGCTGAAGCAACTCAGCCTTTTTTCCATGCTTTTTTTCAAGCTTTTTCATGGAGGAAGAAATATGAAGATCGATCGTGTCGTTTTGTCGCTTATTGCGCTACTGATACTGTGCCCGCTGGCCGCTTTTGCCCAGTTTCCAACACCGGAAGAACTTACCGAATACATCAAAACAAATTACACCAAGCGCGAGGTGATGATACCGATGCGCGACGGCGTAAAACTTTTTACGGCGATCTACGAGCCGAAAGATAAAGCGCAAAAATATCCGATCCTTATGAACCGCACCTGTTACACGGTCAGGCCTTACGGTGAAAATCAATTCATGGCGGTGCTCGGCCCCAACGAGCTGTTTGCCAGGGAAGGCTATATTTTTGTCTACCAGGACGTGCGCGGGCGCTGGATGAGCGAAGGCGAGTTTGAAGACGTTCGCCCCGATATCGACAACAAAACTTCGAAAGACATCGATGAATCGACCGACACCTATGACACGATCGACTGGCTGATAAAAAACGTGGCGAACAATAACGGGCGTGTCGGCATCTACGGCATTTCCTATCCGGGCTTTTACACTTCGGCGGGCGCGATCGATTCACACCCCGCGCTGAGGGCGGTTTCGCCGCAGGCCCCGGTGTCGGACTGGTTTCGCGGCGACGATATGCATCATAACGGCGCTTTGTTCCTGGCGCAAAACTACTCTTTCTTTGCCAACTTTGGCCAGGCCCGCCCCAAACCGACATCCGACCGGGCTTTAATAAAACATTTTGATTTCGGTACCGAAGACGGCTATAAATACTTTCTGGAAATGGGATCGCTGGCAAATTCCGATGACGCCTATCGCAAGCAGGTGGGCGATATCAAATTCTGGAATGAGATGATGGCCCACCCGAATTACGATAAATTCTGGCAGGACCGCAACATTCTTCCCAGGCTCAAAAATATCAAGGCGGCGGTGATGACCGTGGGCGGTTGGTATGACAACGAAGACCTCTACGGCGCGCTGCAAACCTACAAATATATCGAACGCCAGAATCCCGGCATTTACAACATCCTGGTGGTCGGCCCGTGGTTTCACGGCGGCTGGGAACGCTCTAACGGCGAATGGCTCGGCACGGCTTATTTCGGCGGAAAAAATTCGCGCTACTACCGCGAGAAAGTTGAACTGCCGTTCTTTAACCACTTCTTAAAAGACAAAGGCGATATCTCGAACCTGAAGGACATCAATTTCTTTGACACGGGCGCGTACAAATGGGACAGGTATGACAGCTGGAGTTCTAATAACGAAAAGGTGCTTTATTTTCAGCACGGCGGCAAACTTTCATTCGACTTCCGGCCCGAGTTAAAAGACAGTTACCCGCCAGACGAATATGTTTCCGACCCGGCCAAGCCGGTTCCCTACACGCAAAAGATCACGCTCAATTACCCGCGCGATTTTATGACCGAAGACCAGCGCTTTGCCGCGGCCCGGCCCGGACGTGCTGGTATATCAGACCGAGCCTTTGGCGGCTGACCTGACGATAACCGGAGACATGACACCCGTGCTGTATGTTTCCACCACCGGCACCGACGCGGATTATGTGGTCAAGCTGATCGATGTTTTTCCCGACGATTATAATTATCCCGAAACCGGTAAAACGGATGCCGACGGCGAACCCGAAAGGATGAAGCCGCCAATGGATTCGGCATTCTCGGTTTTCGAACCCGGCGGTTATCAAATGCTGCTGCGCGGCGAACCTTTCCGCGCGCGTTTTCGCAACAGTTTTGAAAAGCCCGAGCCGATGACGCCTAACCAGATCACCAGGATCGAATTCACCATGCCGGCCATTTCGCATACTTTTAGAAAAGGACATCGTATAATGGTGCAGGTACAAAGCACCTGGTTTCCGCTGGTCGACCGCAACCCGCAAAAATACGTGCCGAATATTTTTGACGCGCAGGACGGCGATTTTATCAAAGCGACCCAGCGGGTTTATGTCTCGGGTTCAAACGTATCGCACTTGAAACTGACGGCGGCTAAATAAAACTGGAGCGCAAACCTGGGAGCGCAGGCATCTTGCCTGCATGTGTGTTCGCACGCAAAAAAAGCACCCGGATAAGATCGCTTAGATCGCTGCGCGATCTTTGCAGGCGGGACGCCCGCGCTCCCAGGCCTACCCTGTGTTAAAATCATAGAAAACTTTGAGGAGAATCGATGCCTGCTTTAACTGTACTGATAGGACTTATGCTTGTGCTTGTGGGGCTGGGAGGATATGGCTATGCCTTTGCCACCAAGGGCGCCGAAGGCCACGTCAGCCCGACCGCACTGATCCCGGCGGCCATCGGGCTGCTGATCATGCTCTGCGGCGTGCTTTCGATATTTAAAGAAAGCCTGCGCAAACACCTGATGCACGCCGCGTTGGTCATCGCGCTGATCGGAGCGATCGCCTCCGCCGCGACTTTGTCGTTTACGGCAACGGCCGCGACGGCGTCCAAATCCATTACGGCCGTGCTTTGTTTAGCGCTGGTCCTATTCGGCATCAGATCATTTATCGCCGCGCGGCGCGAGCGTGTGGACATAACTTAATGCCGACCACCCTGACACAGGTAGAAGACACGGAGCGCGGCAAGACCATTTTGCACGTCGAAGGCTCAATGACGCTGGAAGATGCCGTCCTGCTGGAAAAAATCGCGCTCGATATGCGCCGGCAGCTGGATAAAAATATCACCCTCGACCTAGCCGATCTGAATTTTCTCGATAGTGAAAGCGCTCCGATCATCAAGCGGCTCGAACGCGAGCACGGGTTCGAGCTGGAAGGGCTGGAGATCTTTCTGCAAAAAGCCGTTGATGAAACAGAAAAAGCAGAAACCGAAGGCAAAAGGAATGACCAAAACCTATAAAATTTCCGGACTTTGCGATCTCGTAAATGGCGAGCTTACCGGGGGTGACGCGGAAATTTCCGGCGTTGCCGATCTGGAAGCTGCCAAAGCCGGAGAGATAACTTTTGTCGAAAAGCCGGGTGAAGAAAAATTTGCCGCGCTTATTGAGCTCACCCAGGCTTCGTGTTTGATCGTGCCGTCGGACGCAAAGATCGAGACCTCTATTCCCCTGCTGCGCGTTAAAAATCCCAAACTCGCTTTTGCGCAGATCGCGGAAGTCTTGCATCCGCCAAAACGGCGGCTGCCGGAAATTCACGCGTCGGCCGTGATCGCGGGAAGCGCAAAGCTAGGCAATGATGTTTTTATCGGCGCGTTCGTCTGCGTCGGCGAAAATTCCGAGGTGGGCGACGGCACTCAGCTTCGCGCCGGCTCGAAGATCGGCGATAACGTTAAGGTGGGAAAAAACTGCCTGCTCGACCCGAATGTTTTTGTCGAGGACAATTGCACCCTGGGCGATAATGTCATTTTGCACAGCGGCGTGGTGATCGGCACCGATGGTTTTGGTTTTGTCCGCGGCACGGCCGAAGATAGCCGCTATGTGAAATTCCCGCAGATCGGAACGGTCGTGATCGAAGACGATGTGGAGATCGGCGCTAATTCATGCGTCGACCGCGGCGCGCTTGGTGAAACGCGGATAGGCCGCGGGACGAAACTCGATAATCTGGTGCAGATCGCGCACAACGTACAGATCGGCGAGCGCGTGGTGATCGCCGCGCAAACGGGAATTTCCGGAAGTACCGTCATCGAATCAGATGCGGTGATCGGCGGCCAGGTCGGCATGGGCGATCACGCGCGCGTGTTAAGCGGCGCGATCATCGGTTCGCAGGCCGGTGTATTGCCGGGCAAGATCGTGCGCGCCGGCGTCTGGTGGGGCACACCCGTACAGCCGCTGGAAGATTACAAACGCCAGAATGCTCATGTTAAGGGTTTGGGGCGATTGAAAGAAGAAGTAAAAGAATTAAAAAAGAAGTTCGAAGAAGAAAATAAAAGCTAGAACAAGACTCTTTCTTACAAGGACAATAATATACGTAATTCAGTAGACAGGCTTTAAGCTCCGTAGGAGCGTTATATTTGTAGAAAGCGTAAAAATATAATTCTCGGAGCTCCACCGGAGCGGCATATATATCGCTCCGATGGAGCTCCTGCTCTATTTCTCGGGCCGATACTATAAATATAGCGTTCCTACCGGAACTCAAAACGGCAATTTAAAAGAGACAAAATCCAATGTCTTCAGTCTATCTTAAACCCAGAAATCATATTCTTATTCTCCTCGCAATACTTCTGTTCTGTTCCTTCGTTTTTTCCCAAAATAAAACATCCGGTTACGCCGACATCGGCGGCGCCAAACTGTATTTTGAAATGGCGGGCAAAGGCAAGACGGTCGTTCTGATCCACGGCGGGTTAGCCGACAGCCGTTTGTGGGATGACCAGTTTGCCGAATTTGCCAAACATTACCGGGTCGTTCGATACGACCTGCGCGGTTTTGGCAAGTCGGATTTCCCGGCGAAAGAATTTTCACATACGGGCGACCTTTATGCGCTCCTGAATTATCTCAAGATCGATAAGGCTTCGCTGGTAGGAGTTTCTCTCGGAGGAATTATTGCCGCTGATCTTACCGTCGCGCATCCTGAAATGGTTGAGAAACTGGTGCTTACTTCGTCCGGGTTGCGCGGTGACAAATCGCCGAGGAATGAACAGTCGATCGCGGTTTATAAGATGGCGGAAACCAAGGGGCGCGATAAGGCCGTGGCGATGTGGGCGGATCACCCGTTTTTTGCCAGCGGGAAAAACGATCGCGAATATGCGCGCCGGACCAGGGAAATGTTGATAGACAATTACAAATATTGGGGCCCGACGCCTAGTCCGATCCCGCTGGTGTGGGACAAATATCTTACTATCGACCGGCTCCCGGAAATAAAAGTTCCCGTGCTGATAATCGCCGGCGACAAAGATGCGCCGCAAATTATCGCCACCGCGGAAACCTTACACGCCGGAATTAAAAACTCGGAAAAAGTGATGATCCCCGGCGTCAGCCACCACCTAAATATGGAAAAGCCGCGCGTGTACAACAAGCTTGTCCTGGCATTTCTGAAGAAGCCTGTTTAGAGAGAACCACCCCCGCCTAAGCAAAGCGTGTTGAGGTATTTTGGTGTGTTTGGGTATGGGTTATTAGCCTTAAGAATTAGCCACGAAATACACGAATCGCACGAAGCCGGAATCCGGCAGATAGAGAGAGAAGATAGCTGAGTTTGAGACGGATGGCGATGGAGGATTTTAAAGGATGGAGATGTTGGAGGAATTTTATAATCAGATAACAGTTTTTTTATTTACAAGGGGGATTGACCGCGGCATTAAATTTCGCGTGATGGCGAAACCCGGCGATTCCATTTCCGTATAAATGGAATATAATTTGGTTACCAGACAGGAGAAATTATGAGATCAAACAAACTCGACCGTCGTTCATTTTTGGCTTTGGGTGGAAGTGTGGTGGCGGCTTCGATACTGGCTCCAAGGGCTGCGGGTGCCCTCTTAAGTCCGATGTTGAATTTTAATCAGGCGGCGCCCTTCACGCTGATGAAACTTCCCTACGCGGACAGCGCGCTGGCGCCGGTCATCTCGTCAAACACGATGGGTTTTCATTACGGCAAACACCACAAAGGCTATGTCGACAAGCTGAATGAATTGACGAAAGACACCGAGTTTGCGGCCAAAGGGCTGCCGGCGATAATCAAACAAACTGCCGGGGACAAAACCAAAACCGCGATCTACAACAACGCCGCGCAGATCTGGAATCATGATTTTTACTGGCACAGCTTAAAGCCAAATGGAGGCGGAAAGCCCACCGGAAAACTGGCGCAGAAGATAGACGAGGCTTTTGGCACCTTTGATAAATTCAAAAAGGAATTTTCCGACACGACGGTGTCGCAATTCGGCACGGGATGGGGCTGGCTGGTCGCCGACCCTACCGGCAAACTCAAGATAGTTAAGACCGGCGATGCCGATGCGCCATTCCTTGACGGATCAAAACCGCTGCTGACCATCGATGTCTGGGAACACGCTTACTACCTGGACTACCAAAACCGCCGCGCCGATTACGTTAATGCCGTGATCGACAAATTGCTGAACTGGGATTTTGCGGCGGAGAATTTGGCGAAGTAGGAAAAAGGCAGAAACCCAACTCTCAGGTAATGGTTCAGTTTTGAAAATCTATCCTTAAAGTCCCCGGCGGGGACACAGAAAATAGCCCAGGGTAAGTGAGCAAAGCGAGCGAGACCCTGGGTATCAGATGTCTATAAGTCCAGCCCCAAGGGGGCGGACACTTACTAAAATTGACCCCCTTACCGACACTAAACTTGATCGTTACCCTGGGCTATTCTCTCCAGTCCGCTACGCGGACAATACCCGTTTTCAATTGATCCTCTACTAACTATTAAGCAGTGTGTGGCAACCTTGACACCCTTGCTTACGCGCGGGTTTCCGCCCCGGAAAGAAATTTCAAAACCGCTTCGGCGGCGCGCTCGGAAGCGCCGCCCTGACCGAGAGTTTCGACCACTTCCTTTAATCTCTTTCGCATCCGGGTGTTATTTTCGGGCCCAAGCAAACTCAATAATTCCTTGCGCAGAATTTCGGGTGTAAAGTCGTCTTGGATCAATTCAACCGCCAATCTTTCCTGCGCGATAAGATTTATCAAACCGAAATGCGGCACATCTATCAGCGGCCGGAGCGTTTTGTAATTAAAGCCCGAGGTTTTATAAACGATGACCATCGGGGTGCCGATGATAGCGGTTTCGAGTGTCGCCGTGCCGCTGGTAACTACCGCCACGTCCGCCGCCGCCAGAGCTTCGAGCGTCTCGTTATGCACGGTCAGGATACCGGCCGGCAAAATGATATTTTTCGTTTTTAGCGCGGCAATTATTTCCGCGACCTCGTTTTTGTTTCGGCTGCCCGCCAAGCGCAACCACGAATTGAGCGCCCGAAATATCTTTCTCAACTATTCCGGCGGTTTCCAGCAGCCCGGGAAGAATTCGCACCAGCTCTTTATGACGGCTGCCCGGCAAAAGCGCGACGATCGGACGGCTTTCATCCAGCTGATGCTCGCGGCAAAATTCGGCTTTGCTTTTTTTTGCTTTTATCTCGCCGGCCAGAGGGTTTCCGACATATTCCACATGTTCGATACCCAGTTCGCCGTACCAATCTTTTTCAAAAGGCAGGATCGCCAAAAGCAGGTCCACATATTTGCGAATTATCTGAGCGCGATACCTGCGCCACGCCCAAAGCTGCGGGCTGATGTAATAGATCACATTTAACCCTGCTTTTTTTAATGAACGCGCGAGGCGAAGATTAAAATCGGGGAAATCGACCAGGATGACAGCATCGGGTTTTCTTTGGACAGCGGCTTCTTTTAGTTTGCGAAAGGTCTGCCAGAACATCGGCAGGGCGCGCGTGATCTCAGGTATTCCGACAATGGAAAGATCGTCCGCCCTGATGACGGCTTCGACGCCGGCCTCACGCATTTTCTCTCCCGCCGAGCCGAAAAAATAAAACTGTGTCTGCGGCAATTTTTCGCGGAGCGCTTTTACCAGCGCGGCCGCATGCGCATCGCCTGAGGGCTCGCCGGCTACGATCATTAAACTGACGCTTTTCTCCATTGGCGGGATAATGATAACAAAAATGCAGGGAATTTGCGGATTCCCTGCATTTAGTACTGACCGGCCTCAGCCTTGTTTAGAGAATGAATATTCGCGGAGCCGTATCGTCGAGCCGGCTTCGACCGAGGACAGTTAAAACCTGGAAAACCGTCACCACTACCGGCGAATCTCCCAGGCCGAGGACATCATTTCCGAGTGTAAAATCAATATAATAGACACCGGGCTCTTCGCTCAAAGTCGCGGGGGTCAGGATCGCGCTGCTGCCGTTTCGCGGTTTGTCTTTTAAGCGTACCTGGAAAGCTTCCGCGGGCACACCCTCGATACCGGTCATATAAAGCCTGATCCGGGTATCGACAAAAACGCCGCCTTTTATTCTTACCGTCCGCACCACAAAAGGTTCATGGGTGTGAACGCGGTTAGTAACATTTTCCGACCGCGCCCGCCCTCCCGGCGCGCCGGGGATCGTCGTCAGGTCAGTCGTAAAAATATCCGGCTGAGTGATCGCGAAATTTACCTTGCCCGTCAGTATCAACCCGTTATTATTGATGATCATCTGGTGGTCACCGGCGGCGATGGCGCGGGGCGCCACAAACAATATCTTTTTGCGGTTGATGGACATCAGCCCACAGGCCGCCCCGTCAACTGATACGGACACGCCATTTAGCTCTATCGGCAGCGCAGGTGTGCGGGTAAAATTGTTGCCTGTCGCCGTGGCGGGCGTAAACGCTCTCGAGATGCCGGAAGTAATATTAACCTCGGCCAGCATACCTCTGGATATGCCCTGTACCGCGGGCGGAGTTACCGGCGTCGGGGTCGGAGTGGGGCTCGGCGTCGGCGTCGGACTGACGGTCGGTGTCGGGCTCGGGGTGGCCGTCGGCGACACGGAAGGGGTCGGCGACGGTGTCGGCACCGGGTCATTCGAAACTATCCTCGAGCTGGCGCCGGTCAGAAAACTATAGGTCGCCGGAGTGTGCCCGTTCACGTTAGGAAGGAATAAATAATAGATCTCAGTGCTCAGGTCCCCATTTCCCGTTCCAAGTTCGGCCAGGCCAAGATTAAAAGCGATCCGGTTGTGCGTGTCGCTGGGTATCGGCTGAGAAGAGGGCAGAAACTGCGTTTCCGGGAAACTTGGATATCCTCGTAAAGGTCGCCGAAGCCTGCGGAATATCGATCGGATAAGAGAAAAACTGCACCGGCCTGTTCGGGAAGTTATTTAACCCCTGCGTCGAATCGGTGGGCACTGTTCCATCCGGTTTAAAATTCAGCCGCGAAGCAAATACTATTGTCCGGGGAAGACCGGCACCGTCATAGTCGGTAAAAGACGGAGCCCGGATCACATCACCACCGTTCGCTCCCAAATCGTCGGCACCTCGCGGGCCGATCAGCCGGAAGGCATTTGTAGCAGCAGTAGTATCGTAGAGGTAAGTCCCGTTCGAACTTTGGTTCCCCGTTGTGCCGACATAATCGGCAATAGATTCAAAGGCCAGGTATCTCCCCGTCCGGCTGAGCCGTTTGCCCGGCGAAAAAGTATTGGAGATGGTGTCAAAAGTGGCCCTGGTAGATTGCGTGACCTGTTTTCTGGTACCGGCGGGATTTCCCGAACCATCGATATCAGTAAAAAAGATCTCTCCGTTGGCATCGGGATTCGCGCCGCCGGTCATTGTTCTGACAGGGTTTTCTCCATTGCCGTAAAAAGCGATGTGCTGGCCGTCTCCCGAAACCGCAGGGTTTTCGTTAAAGATCGGGATCACCGCCGGTGTACCGGTCGGCTGCGGCACAGTGACCCTGCGCGGCGTTTGCGTTACCTGAGAACAGGTGCCCGCCCCCGAAGGAAGAACGTCCGGCGTACAAGTGCTTCCGCCCGTCCGGATGTAGGTATAGATCTCGGTATTATCGTCGGCGGGAAAAGAATTACCGCCGCGGACGATGTCCCTGTTAGATACAAATGATATTACGTTGCCGTTATCGCTGAGACTGGTTTCGCGATTATCCCAAGGGACAAAAGGTGACGCGGTAGTGCTGCCGGGCAGCACGCTTCGGCTGGGCAGCGTGTTGGTCACCAGAGTAAAAGTTCCGGTGCTCAGATCGGTCAACGGCACATCTAATCCCAGGGTCAGATCGACCGCGGGAACGGCGGGCACGTGGTACAGCCAGATCTCCGTGTTTCCATCCAAGGTCAGCGGATTGTCACCGTTGCTGGCGGTAAATGCGTTGCCGTCAAAATTTCCCGGGTTTGTCGCGTTAACGGTGGTCGGTGTAGAGGTAGTGGCGTTTGAAGCAAAAACTATCCATTGGCCATCCGAACTTAAGGCGGATTCAACGTTGACTATGTCGACCTTGATGTTGTCAAACGTTGTAGGTTTCGTAATGTCCGTCAATACGCTTTTGGTATTGGTGATCTGAAAGATACGGCGCTGGGCGTAATCGTATAGAAATAATTCGTTGTTTCCGTCGGCATTATTGCGATTGGAAAGCTCGGAAGCCAGGTCTCCGCTGGATTGGAAAAGAACCAACCGCCCGTCACCGCTCATACCGCGCACCACACAGGTCGTGGTGGCCGAGGTCACCTGTGCGACAAAAAAATCCGCCTGCGCGGAAGCGGAAAAAAGACCGCCCGCTGCCATGATAAATAAAACTGATATAAAAAGCCGAAAGGAAAACTTCACGCAAACTCCTCCATAATAAAGCGCTTCCCTGTGGAAATTGTTTATTTGATTATAATAATAGGTATCCCAAATAACTAATCACAAAACATTGCATTTTAAGCGTTTGTAGACAGTTCTGCAAGCAGTGCGCCTTTTGTAAAAATAACTAACCTTGTTGAACTGAACCTTAGATGCAGTATTCGCTCTTGCAGGTTGGCTTTGCAAAGGCCTCTTAAGTCCTATCTTTATCTCCTTTTTTCGAATAAATGTGTCATTAATACACAACCCTTTTCAGTAATAGTATTTTCTCGTAAAAAGAGGCCGGATTATAGTACGAATTTAACTGCTGCGTGCCTCTTTTAGGTGGTGTCCTAAAGTTTTGGTGCGGTGGTATTACCTTCGAAATAGATGATAACTGATAGATATTAGGTCATAGATCGGATCTTTCATCTCTCAGCTATCATCTTTTATCTATTCTGAAAGCCGATCTGTGTCTGCTTCATTTTGCACCACAATAGCGGGACATTACCCTCTTTTAAGATGTCTTGCGAAACCGTTATCAATGGTTTATTCTGTCAGGTGAAAGGCACACTTATAAAAGCAATAAAAATTGTTTATCAAGTCACCTATTTACTCCACATTTATATATCGTAAGGAGAAGTTTATTTTATGAGCGTTAAAGACGTCAGCACTTTGCGGATAGCTCCGTCCGTCTGGAAAAATGGCGATTTTATTAAATGGGACGATGCCCGTGTGCACGTGATGACCCACGCGATCCATTATGGATCGAGCGTATTTGAAGGAATTCGCTGTTACGAAACGGAACGCGGGCCGGCGATTTATCGCCTGAACGAACATATGCAGCGCCTGCTCAATTCCGCCAAGATCTACCGCATGGATACGACCTTGACCGTCGATCGGCTGTGCGAAGGCGCGGTCGGCGTCGTCCGCCAGAGCGAGTTGGAAGCGTGCTATCTGCGGCCGATAATTTTTCGGGGCCTGGACGAATCAAAGCCGGCCTTTGGCGTCAACCCTTTTGCAAATCCGCTGGATTGCTATATCGCAGCCTGGGATTGGGGTAAATATCTCGGGGAAGAAGCGCTCGAGGCCGGGGTAGATGTTTGCGTCTCGAGTTGGACGCGCATCACGTCAAATTCCCTGCCGTCAATGGCTAAGGCCGGTGCGAATTATATGAATTCGCAGCTGATAAAAATGGAAGCAATCCTTAACGGATTTTCCGAAGGCATCGCGCTCGACGATCGCGGTTACGTTTCTGAAGGATCGGGAGAAAACCTGTTCATGGTTTCCGGAGGCAAGCTCTTTACTCCGCCGCTCGCGTCTTCGGTTCTGCCCGGCATTACCCGCGACAGCGTGCTTGAGATATCTAAAGAGCTGGGATACGAAGTGGTCGAGGGCGCGATGCAGCGCGCGGCGCTCTACTTGGCGGACGAACTTTTCTTTACCGGCACCGCGGCAGAGATCACCCCGATACGTTCGGTCGATCGCATCACGGTCGGCACCGGCAAACGCGGCCCGATCACTCATGCGATCCAGGACGCTTTCTTTGGAATTACGTCAGGCAAACGCCCCGCGCCGAATAACGCCCCGTGGCTGACCTATGTCAACGCCGCTTCGGCCAGCGCGTCGAATGCGGAGACGATGTAAGTTTGTCGATCAAAAAAATGAGGGGCGAGTTGATCTCGCCCCTTTTTATTTTGGCTGCATTTGGTATTAGCCGTCTCTGACGGCGTTAGATTTTAGCTACACGCGTGAGCGTGTAGAAGAGCCGCGAAAAAATTCACCAAAGCCTGCTTGCAGGCGAAAGAGCTAATCTCTCCGCAAATTCTCATCGATCTCTATTTTGTTCGCTCTCAGCAAACTTTCGACTCATGTTTAAAATCGAATTTTGCGTGATGCTTTTCTTGATCGCGGATGTATTTGCGAACCGTTTCAAACTGCGACTCGCTTACAGTAAATGCGCCGTAGCCCTTCTGCCAGCCAAATCGCCCATTGGTTAATTCTCGGTTTTAATTAATTTGTAATAAATAGATAACGTTCTTTGGTGCCAAAAACGATATGGTAAAGCAAATTTATGTGGGACATTTTTGCCTCTTTCGCCTGTGAACAGGCTTGTTTATTTTTTCTATTACCAACTGCACGCTTACGCGCGCAGCTAAACTCTGTCATTTGCCTGCGGCAAACTGTAAGACAGCCTTCATCATTCATGTTTTTAACATCCTCCTGCGTAACAGGTCCAGCGCGGTCTGTGAACTGCGCCAGCGGATCAGAAACCGGTCGCCCGGCATGATCAGCCGCAGAGTTTTCACCCCGGTTTCGTCGGCGCAGCCCAGGTACACCAACCCGACGGGTTTTTCTTCGGTGCCGCCATCAGGACCGGCGATCCCGGTGACCGAGATCCCGTAATCCGTTCCCGCGCGTTCGCGAATGCCGCGGGCCATCGCTTCGGCGGTTTCCGCGCTGACCGCGCCGTGCTCGTCTAATATTTCCGGTGAAACTTTCAAGGTGCGAATCTTGGCTTCGTTGGAATAAGTAACGGCGCCTTCCATAAAGTAAGCGGACGAACCGGGCACGCCGGTCAATCTTTCCGCGATCAATCCGCCGGTGCAGCTTTCGGCCAGCGCCACTGTTTTTCCCGCCGCCTTGAGCATGCGCCCGACGACCTCTTCCAGGCTTTCGCCGCTTTCGGAGTAAAGCGCGATGCCGAGTTTCTCTTTCATCTTCACGGTCAATTCCGCCAGCATATTTTCGCACTCGTCCGCAGACTCGCTCTTGGCGGCCAGGTGCACCTCGATCTCGCTTTTATTAAACAGGATAGTGGTCCGGACATTGGCGTATTCTTTATAGACCGGAGAAATCATTTCATCGACCGCCGATTCGCCCATACCCGAAACTTTCAGGACCCGGCGCCGGACCTTTACCTTACCCGCTCTTTCTAAAATTCGCGGCAGCACGTGGTTTTCAAACATCGGTTTCATCTCGCGCGGGGGCCCGGGCAAAACCGCCAAACCTTTTCCGTGGAGCGCCAGGTACATTCCCGGCGCACTGCCATTGGGATTTTCCAGCACTTCGCCCCCATCGATGACAAACGCCTGCCGCTTGTTTGTCTCGGGCATTTCGCGGCCCCAGTGCAGAAAGCGCTTTTTTATTTCTTCCAGCACGGCTTCGTCGAGGACAAGCGCGCGGTCGACCGCGCGGGCCGCCACCTGCCGGGTCACGTCGTCTTCCGTGGGGCCGAGGCCGCCGGTACTGATGACCAGATCGGATTCTTCGAGCGCGGCGCGAAAGCATTTTTCCAGGCGCTCTTCATCGTCGCCGATGATAGATTTGGCGCTTACTTCGATCCCGATCTCGTTGAGTTTTTCGGTGAGCCAGAGGCTATTGGTGTCCGTGCGGTCCGGCGTGAGAAGCTCTGAACCGACGGCGATGATCTCAGCTTTCAACATAGCGGTAAGTTTACAGTTCAAAGTTGAAAAGTTCAAAGTTTAGAGTTCACGTGTAGCCTGCCCGATCATCGAACCTGCAAATTAAGATTTTAACTCTGAACTGGCGTTGCACATAAAGTCCTAACTCTAAATTTTATAAGTTGCGGGGTTAAAAATCGACGTTAATCTGGGAGCGCAGGCATCTTGCCTGCAAGCGCGATTCTTCGCGCCAAATAGCGATTAGATAGAGAGTTTCTAGATCGCTTTGCGATCTTGCAGGCAAGATGCCTGCGCTCCCAGGTTCACTACAGCGTTATCTATCGTAAATATCTTTGAGGACTTCGGAGATGGATTTTCTGTCGCTGCGTTCTTTTTTAAACGCCTGCGGGTCGTCGCCTTCATCATGCCCGTTGCGGCTATCATGGTCAAAAAGGCTTTTAATGCCGTTGGTGGAAGCTTGCTCATAAACTGGGGCGTTTTCGTTATTCAGATGCCCGGCATCTACTATCGAGGTCGTCAGGTCCAAAATGGTCTGTTCGTCTTTCGCTCTCTCGTTTAGCAAGCCGATCTTGCCTTCTTTTACGGCAACTTTTACGGCAGCGGCTTTTTTTCGGCTGTCTTCCAGTAAGACGCCGGCGCGATTTCGACGGGCGCGTTCCAGAGCGCGGACAGCAGCCGACGTTTGCGGGGCTTCGGCGGGTTCGCGTTCGATCTTGCGCAATATCTTTACGTAAGATTTTAATTCGGGCGAGGCGATCAGGCGATGCTTCTCATCAATTTGCTCGTTTTCCTGGACGTTGCTCAGGAACTGTACCGCGGCGTCGTAATTTCCGAGCTTATGATGCAGCGCGCCCAGCGTAAAAAGCATCAGCGGCGGCGGATCGGGCATCGTATTCAGCACGCGCTCGCCGGAATGCAGGATCTCCTGCATTTCAAAACCGAACCAGCGTTTTTCATCGTCGCGCAGCATTTCGTTGGCAGCCAGGTAAAATTCAAAGATACCGCGGACCTCATTTCGCTGCGGCTGTGAAAAAGCTTTCCAGACAAAAAAGACGAAGACGCCAAAAAACGCCAGCAGGTAAATGGGAAAATTGACGGACAATAATATGCCTATGATGACGATGAGCGCCATCCCGTATACGCCTTTTTCCTTTACCAGCGTGTTTATTCTTTTTTGCAGGTCATCCTTCACTTGCGCCGTTTTGTCCCTCTGCCGCCGGTGATACCGCCGGTTCCGCCGTGTGCTCTTTCGGACGTTTTGCCTCTTCGGCGGCCTTGTCCATCTGTTTTCCGAAGCCGGCCATCACTCCCATGATCTGATCGCCGATGGTGAACGGAAGGTTTAAAACATAGGCAAATGTTTCGCCCAGCGTGATCGCCTCAAGCTGCATCAGCTCGCCGACCTTTTTATTAAGCGGAAGATCGGAAAACCCCTTGCGGAATTCCTGAAATTTCTCTTCCTGCACCACGGTCTCATCTTTTATCTCTTCTTCTTTTTCCATGATAGCCACAATTACTTCTCCCGTTCTTTCGATCCGGGCCTGACATGCTAATCTCTGGCCTGCTCCCCGCGCCTCAGCGCTTAAGTTGTCGAGTTCATCCTGAGTCGGAGCGGAAAGCAATTCGCCGCCATCTTCAATTAGAACGGCGCAGCAATGGCTTTCTTGTCCATCGGCCCCATCCGTGGTTTGCTCTCTGGTTTGCCTGGCACATTCGCCTTCGAAATAAATGCCGAATCTGTTGGCCGCCTCGGAAAGATAGGTGCCCTCGGCTATTAACCCCTCGATGCCTTCGGGTTCAAATCTGATCTCGGCGTTCCATTCCTGTACTTCTACCTGCTTTTTCTCTGCCATATATAAAACTTCTATTTCAGCAATTTATTTGGGACGGCCGGCAACGCGTACTTTCGGCTGCGCGCCGGAAGCCATCTGCGCATGATGCTCTTCCTTTTTCTGACACTCGTCGCACAAACCCATAATACGCATAGAATGATGCGTAGGTTTGAAATTAAATTTCTCAGCCATGGCTTCCTGCAGCTCTTCGATCTCCGGCGAGTAAAATTCGATCACTTTACCGCATTCGGTACAGATCATATGGTCGTGATGCTCGTGGCGGTAATGATGTTCGTAATAGGTTTTTCCGTCGCCCAGGCGGACCTCGCGCGCCAGGCCGGCCTCCGTCAGAAGCTTGAGCGTGCGATAGACGGTGGTATGCCCCACCGCCGGATCTTCTTTCTCTACCAGCCAATAAAGGTCTTCGCTGGAAAGATGCTCCTCGGTGCGCAGAAAAACTTCCAGGATCAGGTCGCGCTGCGCGGTCCGCCGCAACCCGTATTTTTGGACGTGGTTAAGAAAGATGTCTTTCTCTTCCTGAAACTCTTCTTTTTTCGCTGCCATATTTGTCTCGACCAATATGTTTATATTTTAACATTAGCCGTCAAGCGTGGGAAGAACTCCTTTTGGTACCGGTCAATTGGCTGTCAGTAACGTCTGCGTTAGCAGATGCGTAAAAGGCATAAGAAACGCACTCGCTGATGCTAGCGCTACTGACATTAGCGCGGCAAGCCGCGCTTTGCAGGCAGGATGCCTGCGCTCCCAGGTCTACGGCATTTTCCGGTAAATAAAGAACCCGGTAAATATGCTGGCTGCATTTTACCGGGCTTCCAAGTGGTTCTAGTTTATATAGCTAATCGCTTGTTTCGCTCAGCAATTCATCCAGTTTGGCCCTGACGTCGGTGGCGGTTTTTGTCGGATTAAAGCCCTTGAACACTCCGGCCAGTTTACCATCCGTTGTAAGCAGGAAGCTCTGCGGAATACCGCTCATCTTACTGATACTCATCAAGGCGGTAGTGGGCTCTTCGTCCAGCCAGCCGATCTTATAATTTAATTGCCGTTCTTCGACAAATCTTTTTACCACGTCTTCGGATTCCGAAGACTCGATGTCCAGCCCGATGACCATCACGCCTTTGTCCTTATACTCGTTCTCTACCTTGACGAGTTCCGGCATTTCCATCCGGCACGGGCCGCACCAGGTAGCCCAGAGATTTAACAGCACGACTTTTCCCTGGAGATCTTTCAAAGTGAACGTCTTTCCATCAAGCCCTTTTATCTTGGAATTCATGATGACGGCGGGCATCTCCGGATAAACCTTGGGCCCTTTTGCCTTAATGGTATTCGAGGGGTCTGCCGAATTGGTGCTTGCCGAGCTGGTACTTGCAGAGTTGGTATTTGCCGTGTTGACACTGGTGGCGGCCGGCCTGTTACAACCCGATAAAATCAAAAGTAAAATAAATAATAACGATAAATAAACGGTCGATCTTTTCATTAATACGCGAACCTTTCAAAATCTCAGCATTTATACGCAAAATGCCGGCCCCGGGTACTGGTCACTCAAAAAACCTTACCATTAAACCGGCCATTAAAGAAAGCCGCGAGGCTAAGGACCTGGCGGCTGGTATTTACCAATTCAGTACTTTAGCTTAAACCGCAGGGTCGAGCGGCGCCGCTTCAAAGGAATACAATATTTCTTTTAATTCTCCCTTTGTGCCGACGTCATCCGCGCTCAGAACTTCCGGCGAATGCGAGGTAGCGAGCATCGTAATGACAAACCCGTTCTTTTGGCCGTATCTTCCGGGCGGCATGAACAATGTCCGGCCCCAGATAGTTATTTTTTCGCCGGTGTTGGTCTCGCCTTCGCCCTGGAATTTCACCTGGAAGACCTTACGCCCGTTGACGAAGTCTTCGCCTTGGGAAACCGCCTGGAAATTGGGGATCGATTCCGACCACTTATCATTTAAGGCCTTGGCCAGTTTCGGGAAATTCGCGCTGTCTTCGGTGAAAGTGCCTTTGCTTTCATACCAGCTGACGAGGATCTGCTCGATCGGCGTGCCGTTTTCGGTCGACCTGGAAATATCCAAAAAGTTTTTGTCGCTCTTGTTTTTAACCCAGGTGCCAGGGTAATAAACCGAAAATCCGCGGAAATTTTTCTTTAACGCTGCGGGCAGATCGTCTTTTGAATTTTGGAATGCAACACTGCCTGCCGGCGGCGTTATTTCGCGCGGCTGCGGAATGCTGTCCGCGTCGGCTGCTGTCGGTGGAACGGCTTGGTTTGCATCGACCGGTACCTGGCCATTGCTGGTATCAGCAGGCGGCGGATCGGAAATCGGCGCGCCGGTAAAATAATTAAGATATGCAAAGATCCCGCCGGCTATGAGCAGCAATACGATCAAGCCCGCCGTCGCGATCGCCCAACCGGACATTCTTTGGCTCTCCGCGGCGCGTTTTTCCCACGCCGGGGCCGGTGACGCATGAACCGGTGCCGCGTCTTTAACTTCGGCCACCGGGTTTGAAAGCTCCAGCACATCGTTACCGGCTTCAACTTTGCCCGGCGACGATACCGCAAATTCATTGGCCGCAGAACCATGATGAACTAACGCAGTGTCATCGATCACCAGGATCTCGTCCGACATGGCAAAATTGCCGAGCGCGTTATAGATCGCCTCACCAAAGTCGCGGGCTTTCTGATACCGTTTTTCCGGCTCGAATGCCAGGGCGCGGGTAAATATTTCATCTACCTGCCCGGGAAGCTCAGGCAAGATCATCGTCGGTTTCGACCGCAGCCCGCCCCTTTGGGCATCAACCAATTCGCGCATCGAGGTAAAATTGTAAGGCAGCCGGCCGGTCAGCATTTCATAAGCGATCGCTGCCAGCGAATACGATTCACTCGCGGGAGAAAGCTCCCTGCCCTGCAGCTGCTCGGGCGACTGGTAGGCGACGTCTTTTAACTTGCGCACGGACGGCGCTTTGTAACCTTTGGCGAGCGCGAAATCCGTCACCTTGGCGATCTTGGAGCCGTCGGCTTCGGGTTTTAAGATGACCTTCTGCGGGCGCACGTCATAGTGCAGCACTCCGTTCTGCTGAGCGCCGCTAAGCGCCTCGGAAACCTGTTTGGCTATGCGCGCGGTATCGGCGGCCGCGAGCGGGTCGCCACTATCGAGCACTTCTCTTAAAGAATCACCCTCGACATATTCGAACACCGCGAAAGGCATTCCTTCGGGCATTTCGCCGCTATCGAGGATCTTGACGATGTGGGGGTGATTGAGATGCGAAAGCGCCACGCGCTCTTCGGCTGAATTCTGGATAAAATCACTGCCCAGCGCGAGCACTTTAAAGATCACGCGTTTGCCGTTTGCCGCGCGGTCTTGCGCCAGGTAGGTGATGCAAATGTCGTCAAGGTTTAAACGGCGCTCAATAAAATAGCGTCCGCGGACAACGTGGCCGAGCAAAACGTTGGGGTTTTCCCAACTCAGCGCCAGCCTTCCCGTCGGGTTTCGCTTGCGATCGCCGAGAGGCGCCTGGAACGAAGGAAGTTCGTCCATCGTTACCTGTTTGCCGGTGGGTTTTTCCGCACTAAAGGCTTCGACCGGGATTTCCGGCTCTTTTTTCGTGATAAAACTGGGCGCGGGCGGCTCTTCGAGAGGTCCGGCGAGCGGCCCTGTCGATTTGGCCACCGGAACAAAATTCGGCAAGGACAATATTTCGTCGGTCTCGTTCGGGGACTGCGCTTTTTCCACCAGGCTGGTAAAGATACCGCCGGATGCGGCTTTGCGCGCCGCCGCCGTCTTAGAGATCAGGCGGCCGCCGTCCTGAACACAAAACCTCTGTGTTCCTTCTTCATATTCCCTTTTACATCTGGGACAATAAAGCATCGTTTTTCCTTGCTCTACGCTATTAATCAATATATTACCCTGCATATCTTGAAAACAGAAGAATCGACCCGGATAGCAGCTTTTTTAACACGGTTTTCCGGCTGTATCCTTCTATGACAATTGTAAATAGTCTTAATCGGCCTGTGATTTCAGGGTTTGCGTGGATGGGCGGGGAAATAACTAAAATGCAAGTTTTTCTACCGCGGTTATTTTCGCCTGGATATCGGTATTTTTCGGGTCGATCTGCCTGGCCCGGTTATAGGCCCGGATGGCATCTTTGAATTTCCGGTCTTTCAGATAGCCGTCACCGACACCGGTAAATCCCTGTAATCCGGCGAGTTTTACTTTTTCTGCGGGGGAAGCTGAGTCAAGTGCTCTGAGAAAGGAAGCTTCGGCTTCGTTAGTGCGCCGGAGCTGAAGAAAGAGGTCTCCCAACTTTGAGTGGGGAGTATAACTATTTTGACTTATTTGCAGGCTCTCGCGCAAGACTTTTTCTGCTTCGGCCAATTTTTGCTGGCGTCTTAGCACATCGCTAAGCAGGAAAAGCGCGGTCGGGTTTCGCGGATCAAGCTGTAGAGCCTGGCGCAAAAGCCGCTCCGAATCGGCTGACCTTGAAACCTGTAAAGTGTCTGCTACCAATATCATAGACGGCACATCCTTAGCCAATTGGATAGCCGTCTGAAAAGCTTTCTGGGCCTCTGCCTGCTGATTATTGCGTCCCTTGAGCCGTCCCAGATGGGCATAAGGCAGGGCGTAACCCGGCAATAATTGGATCGCCCTTTGATAGGCATATTCCGTTTCCTGGCCGATCTTGCCCTGTAATTCGAGCGCCGTCCCCAATTGGTCATAGGCGATGCCGCTGCTTCTATCGAGCCCGATGGCCTTGTGCGCGGCCGTTTCGGCTTCGACATAACGGTCGGCCACGTTCACCCCGGCGATCGGCTGGGTCAGAACAAAACTTAAGGCGACGTAGGTTTCGGGGACGTCCGGGTCGAGCGCGATGGCTTCACGATAAGCTTTTTCGGCTTCTTCCCACCGCTGCTGGTCGCTATAGAGATTTCCCAGGCCATAAATAGCCCGCGAATCCCTCGGCTTGAAGCTTTGCGCGCGGCGATAAGACTTTTCAGCCCCGTTGTAATTACGGTTATCCCGGCCGGTGTTTCCCTCTTCCAACGCCTGCTCAAACAGCTCTTCGGCATTCGGGTCTGTGCTCGCGGCCGGCCTATAAACATTCCGGTTGGCGTTGCGGGCGACCGTTGGTGTCCCGCCACCAGTATTTTTAGCTGCCGGTTTGGCGACTGCTGTAGTGTTTTTTACCTTCGGCGCAGGCTTTTTCGCGGCAGCCTTTTTAGGGGCCGAAGAAGTAGTCGAAGTATTTTTAGGTTTTCCTTTACCCTTGAACAAACTGCTGCTGCTGCCGAGGTCGCCCCCGACGATCTGTGCATACGAGGCAATGGGTGAAGCAAGGGGCGCGATACATAAAACGCCCCCCAAGAGGACTGCGCGGAACAAAATTTCTTTTTTCAAGATCGCTTTGAACATAATTTTATTCAACATTTATTCCGGCCGCACCAGCCTGAAACCTAAAAGTTTATCGCGTTTGCCGGCTTCGAAATCCACTCTACGCGCGGCTGTAATAGCATCGGCGCCGTTAGCTTTACTAAGGTAAGCGCCGCCGCGGATCATCACCCTGGGCACATCGTTCTTCTTCGTCTCGAGCTTGCTGCCCGGATACGCCTGCGGTTCAGAGCTGGTCCATTCCCAAACGTTTCCGATCAGATCTTCGACACCCCATTTATTTTTTCCGCCGGACTGCGAACCTACCGGTTTCGGCGCGGGCTGGTCGATGACCGCTTTTCCTTCTTCCCATTTCACTCCCCAGGGAAAAAGGTCGGCTTGCGAACCGTTGCGGGCGGCATATTCCCACTCCTGCTCGGTCGGCAGCCTGTATTCCACGCCGTCACGTTTAGAACGCCACGCGGCAAAGGCTTTTGCATCTTCCAATGAGACAAAGATAACGGGCATTGTTTCCTGTCCCCCGAGGGGTTTGCCGTTCACCCAGTGTTCCGGCTCTCGATATTTCGTTTCCCGGACAAAATCCGCGTATTCACCATTGGTCACCTCGGTTTTGTCCATCCAAAAACTACTTACTTCCACGTCGTGCGCCGGCTGTTCTTCAAGCCGGCCGTCGTTGCGGCCCATCTTAAAACTTCCGCCGCTTATCAAGATCATCTCCGCTTTAGATGCCCCCGGCGGGGTATTTTGCTTATTTACCCCGGTATTTGCCGTATTTGCAGGCGGCACCACGTTTCGATTTTCCAGCCTGTTGGTATTGCCTGTCAGGCCGCCACTACTAAAAAACACCCAATAAATGCCGATTCCAAAAACACCAAGCAGTAAAAACGCCCCGAGGCCGCCAAAAACCAGCAAAATCGGGAAGCCTTTTTTCTCTTTAATGAAAGAGTCTTGCACCGGCTGTTGGAACCCAACCGGCGGATGTTGGCCCACCGGCAGATGTTTGGATGAAACGATGGTTTCGTCTTCGATCACCCCGAGCGGCATGGTCGGCTGCGGCACTTTCATCGTTTCTGCCGGGTTAAACGCCGGCTGGTTGGCTGTCGGGTTGTAAAACTTGGGGGCCAATTCCGCCGTCACCTTTTGCGGCTTGCCGTCGCAGAAAATGCTGTTTTCCCAATCGTTAAAGCCGTCTTTAGTGACGCGAATATGATGATTACCGCTCTGGATCCCCTCCAGCATTAACGAGCCGTCCGTCCGGCTTTCGCCGACCGCGGTATTGTTTAAATAAACCTGGGATTGCGGCGGTTTGGTCAGCACGTGTAAGGAAGAAACCGGCAGAAGCCCGCCGGGAATTGTCGCGGCGGCATTGATCTGATTTTGGGTTGACTGGAGAATCCCCTCTCTTAATTCCCGGACCAGCGCTTCGACGGACGGTGTCCGCTTATCGCGATGTTTTTCCAGCGAATGCAGCACGGCCGCTTCGACGGCGGGAGGGATGGAAACGCCAAGGTCCGCAAATGCCGGCGGGTTTTCATCCAGGTGCTTTTTCATTATCGCCGGGATCGAGCCGCCTTTGTAAGGAACGTCGCCCGCCAGCATCTGGAAAAGCATCACGCCCGAGGCTGTAAATATCCGAGCTGGCATCGGGCTCTTCGTCCGCCCACTGTTCGGGCGCCATATAGTAAGGCGACCCCATCAGGCCGGTCGTCTGTGCCTGAATAAATGAGCCCAGCAATTCACCGGATTTTATTTTCGCCAAACCGAAATCGAGGATCTTTACCGCTTCGGCCATCGGGCGGTCGGCCTGGATCATCACGTTTAGCGGTTTCAGATCGCGATGGACAATGCCGTGGCGGTGCGCCGCGCTAACGCCCATGCAAATGGCGGACATCAACTCTACGGCCAATTCCGGCGCCAAACGTTTTTCCCGCACCAGCAGGTCGTGGAGCGATTCGCCCTGCACGAACTCCATTACCAGAAAAGGAATTTTTCCCTCGACCACGCCATAGTCCGTTACGTTGACCACGTTGTGGTGTCGTATCGCCGCCGCCGCAAGGGCTTCCTGGCGAAAACGCGTAATGAGCTGCGGATCGTTTCCGACCAGATCAGGCAAAATTACTTTGATGGCATGAGAAGTTTTGAGATAGGTATGGCGGGCTTTGTAGACGACGCCCATCCCGCCCTGGCCAAGCCGCGACTCGAGCTGATATTTGCCTTCAAGCAGCGGCTCGCCCACGAGGGTGTGCGTGGTAGCTTCACCATCTTCCGGGCAATTCTTTATGTTGTCAGAATAACAACACTTACAGGTCTGGCACTCTCTCATTCGCTTAAAATCGAGCTTTCAGTATCAGATACGTTATGCATTTGGCAAAGTTCAAAACCAGTCGCGTGGATAAATGAATCAAGGCACAACACTACGGGGTAATTTTATAGCAAAATTGCCGTAAATAAAAGGGATTAGAGTGAGGTCTTCAAGCTTCGACGGAGAACCACCCCGCCCTTCGGGCACCCCTCCTTCGTAAGGAGGGGAGTTTTGGGTCGACTCAATTAAACTCCCCTCCTTACGAAGGAGGGGTGGCACGCGCAGCGTGACGGGGTGGTTCTCTCTTATAGTTGCGGCAAAGCCGCAGATATCATCCTTTAACCACAATACTCACCAACCGCCCGGGCACTACGATGACCTTGACGATCTCTTTACCGGCGGTCAGCTCTTTTATTTTTTCATCCGCCAGGGCCATGGCCTGCAACTCTGCCTCAGGCGTTTCGGGCGAAGCCATCACGCGCGAACGCAACTTGCCGTTGACCTGCACCGGAATCTCGATCTCGTCGGCCTTTGCCAATCTTCATCGGCGACCGGAAACCTCGCGCCATTTGCCAGCATCCCGTCGTCATTGCCGACGATCTGCGAGTACATTTCCTCAGCCGCATGCGGAGCGAAAGGCGCCAGCATTATCAGCAAGCTTTCGACCGCTTCACGCACGGCGAAAATTTCTTCGGCGCCGGCCGTTTGCGGTTCGACTTTGAAATCATCGATCGAATTACGACAATTCCATCAAAGCCGCGACCGGAGTGTTGAACTGCAAGCTTTCCAGATTCTCGGTGATGCGCTTGATGGTTTGGTGCGTCTTTCGCCGCAGCGCTCGCACGTCAGAACTGCCTGCGTCAGCGGGCAGCCGATCGCCGCTTTCTGACTCCTGCTCCCTAGCCGCTGCCAACTGCTCCTGCCATTTGTAAACAAATCGATAAACGCGCTGCAAAAATCTCACCGCGCCCTCGATTCCGGTTTCGTGCCAGACCAATTCGTTTTCGACCGGGGCGGCAAACAAGACGAATAATCGCGCCGCGTCCGCGCCGTAGATCTCGACCATTTCGTCCGGGTCGACGCCGTTGCCTTTCGATTTCGACATCCGCTCGATCGCCCATTTCAACGGCTTGCCGTCGCTGATTAGCCGCGCTGGTGATTTTGCCTTTTGCGTCGCGCTCGACGGTAACGTTCAGCCGGAATGTGATAGATCTCGTTTGCCGGTTTCATCGTCAAAGAAAGTTTCGCCGACGACCATTCCCTGCGTCAGCAAACGCTTGACCGGCTCGTCGAATTTCACCAGGCCGATATCGCGCATCACCTTTGTCCAGAAACGCGTGTAGATCAAATGCATCACGGCGTGATCGTCGCCGCCGATGTATTGATCGACCGGCGTCCAGTAGGCCGCGATCTCCGGGTCAAACGGCAATCTCGGAATTTTCGGGTCCAGGTAGCGGAAAAAATACCACGACGAATCGACGAACGTATCCATCGTGTCGGTTTCGCGCCGGGCCGGGCCGTCGCAGTTCGGGCAAGTCAGTGTTGACAAACTCCGGCACCTTTGCCAGCGGCGATTCGCCCGTGCCGGTAAATGGAGCGTTTTCCGGCAATTCGCACCGGCAGATTCTCGTATTTTTCGGGCACCGACGCCGCACTTTTCGCAATAAATGATCGGTATCGGCGCGCCCCAGAACCGCTGCCGCGAAATGCCCCAATCGCGCAGGCGATAGGTCGTCGCCGCTTCGCCAAAACCGTTCTCTTCGGCATATTCCGCCATTTCGCGTTTTGGCTTCTTCAGATGTTTTGCCCGACCATTCGCCGGAATTGACCAGGACGCCGTAATCGGTAACGGCACATTCGAGTTGCGGCATTGCCGCATCTCGTGTTCATCCGTGCTTCATCCGCGGCTCAATTACCTGCCGAATCGGCAGACCGAATATTTTTTCGCAAATTCGAAATCGCGCTCGTCGTGCGCCGGAACGCTCATCACCGCGCCGGTGCCGTATTCCATCATCACGTAATTGCCGACCCAGACCGGCAACTCTTCGCCGCTGAACGGATTGATCGCCTTCAAGCCGGTGTCGATGCCGTCTTTTTCAGATCTCCTCGTCGTGGTCGGTCGACTTCAGCTTTTCGGCTCTGATCTTCTCGATCTTCGCGCGAACTTCTTCGGCGACAATTCGCGCCAGATGCCCTTCGATGATCGGATGCTCAGCCGCGACGACGACCGCATTTGCGCCGTAGATCGTGTCGATGCGCGTCGTGAAAACGCGAATTTTTTCGTCCGAATCGTTTCACCGCAAAATCGACAAACGCGCCTTCGGAGCGACCGATCCAATCGCGCTGGCGTTTCAAAACGTTTGTCCGCCCAGCCCGCTTCGATCTCGGCCATGTCGTCCAGCAGTTGGTCGGCGTAAGCGGTGATTTTCAAAAACCACTGCTCCAGATCTTTTTTCGTCACCGGGTTGCCGCAGCGCCAGCACAAACCGCCGCTCGCCTGCTCGTTCGACAGAACGTCGCCTGGTCGTGCTCGACACCAGTTGACCTGCGTCATCTTTTTATACGCCAAGCCCATCTCGTACATTTTCAGGAAAAACCACTGGTCGAACTTGTAATATTCCGGCCGGTGCGCGGCCATCTGCCGCCGCCAGTCGTAGCTGAAACCCAGCCGCTGCAGCTGCCCGCGCATGTGACTGATATTTTCTTCGGTCCACTCGCGCGGGTTTACGCCGCGCTTGATCGCCGCGTCCTCGGCCGGCTGGCCGAATGAATCCCAGCCGATCGGGTGCAGCACATTAAATCCCTGCAGGCGCTTGTACCACGCCAGTCGCGTCGCCGACCGAATAATTGCGGACGTGTCCCATGTGCAGATTGCCCGACGGGTAAGGCAGCATTTCGAGCTGATAAAATTTCGGCTTGGTCGTCATCGACCTCGGCTTCGAAATACGCCGGTTTCCGCCCATCTTCGTCTGCCATTTTTCCTCTATCTTTTTTGCAAAATATTTCTCGTCCATAAATTTAAGCCTCGCGGCCAGATGTTTGCAGTTTTATCGCACAAACAAAAGACCAAGTTTAACGGATAAATAAGATCTATCCAATTAAGTGATAATTATTTTTGATTGATTTTCGAATGGAGGCTCGCCACGTCGCCGAAACCCGGGGGTTGCGTCGAGTGGCTATCTAAGGAGGAGATTAAATTTTTCTAAGCGCAAGATCATTGCCGTAAAGATAACGCATTTTTTGTTTGATCACAAGCCTTACTATGGCCCTTCAGCAAAATCTATTGCCTTTAACATTCAAATAGCATATTTTTATAAATATATTTAGCTCCTGAAAACGTAAAAAGATTTTTACGAGGCGGCTCTCATAAATCCCAAAACTTAAAGCCAATAGGAGGAAAAATGATCACAATTTTACGTTCGTCGAGGATACTTCATCGGATGGTAATTCTTGCCGTCCTCGTGGTGGGGCTTTCTTTTGTCGCGATGGTAAAAAATGCCGCTCCCGTTCATGCCGCGCCCTGTTGTTCTGAATGCGATGCAAACGAGCAGTATTGCTTAAATTTATGCGATTGGGGCAATCCCAACGGCGATCCGAATTGCCCGTACCAGCATCTTTCGGATTGTTACCAGGATATGCTGCTCTACTCCTGCTGGGCGCACTGTGTAATGTCTTGCTAAAGTAAGGCGGCTTGTACTAATTAAACAAGATCTTTGGGAAGCCAGTTACCCGCCTCCGGCTTCCCAAATATACCAGGCGGCTTTTTAGTCAAAGGTTGGCACCGTTCCCTCGAGGGCTATACACCAGTTCGAAGCCAGGTAGGGCGGCAGGCTGGCGGCCGGGTCGCCGCTGCCGGTCATCCCGATACTGCCGGAACTCAGTGTTGAATCCCGCGCCGCCGTGGTATAGATAGTCGCCCCGCCGAGGGAAGCGCCGGCGGGGTTGCCAATTAGTTTAGTTCCCGAACTGGCATCAAGCGAGTGGTTATGACTCGGCAAATTTCCCGTGGCCAGCGTTATCTCTTCCGCGCCGCCGTTATCTCCCAGGGAATAACTGCTTAAACCCGGCCCCTCGCCGATATGCAGTGAAAACCGGCTGCGCAGATCGGGCAGGGCAAAAGTATCTATACCGTCACCGCCGTAGGTGGTGCTGATCAGCGCAAAAAGATCGGCATAGGTAATAACGGACACCTCCTGCCCGTCGCATTTGGCCCATCCGCTGGGCGCGTCTTCAAAACTAAAACATTGTATTTGTCCGATAAAAGGTGTTGACATGAAAAATTCTCCTTATAAAATTATCAGGCTCTTGGGAAGAAACCCGGTTTTATGATCTTATTAACGCTCAGGTAGAGCTTTAACACTTTGAATGCGTCGTTGCGCCGAAAGGATCGACCCATTAATAGGTTATATGAATGTATAAATAGCTACGGAGAACACTTTAGAGGAAATGTAAAAGAGACGATTAATTAGCGGAATTTAACCCCTAAGCGAGCTTTTGTGAACAGTTTCAATATCTCAACAGATCGATCGCAATAGGACGCATTTTTAAGTAACGGCTTTTTGACTCTAAAGCCGGTAAATTAAAAAAGGCCGCGTTGAATAAATGGAGTGGTGGCATGGTTTGTGCGGCGGGGTTATTCTCTTTCCATATACGTGAATCCTACGAGGTAAGCTCGCACACGAGCATCTCAATCTGCAGGCGCGGGGTGGCAACCGATGTTTTGATCGCCAGGTCGACCTCGGCCATCCGGCGCAGAATATGAGTTAATTTTTCCCATTCCAAACGCCGCGCTGCGGTCATAAATTCTTCCTGCTTGCTGTAAGGCATGTTGACCGCGCGCGCCACATCTTTGCGGTCCAGGCCCTGCTTCATCAGATCTTTGACCAGCGCGAGGCGATGATAATTGCTCGCGATCAGCCCTAAAAGCATCACCGGTTCCGCCCCGTCATTCAGCAATTTATAAACAGTTTCCAGCGCCCGGGTGCGGTTTTTCGCCAGCAGGTGATCGGTCAGGGCAAAGTTTGAAAGTTCGCGTGAATTTGAGATCAGTTCGTCGATCAGCTCGGTGGTAACGATCCCGTCCGGCAGCGAAGCAACGGCAAGTTTTTCCAGCTCGCTGGAAACTTTTCGCAGATCGTTGCCGATCGTCGCGACCAGGTATTGCAGCGTCCGGTCGTCGGCCCTGGCGCTGAAATCTTTCAAGCGGTCTTTTAACCAGTCGGCGACTTCGCGGTCGCTTAACGGGGCAAATTCGACCGCCGTACATTTATCTAAAAGCAGTTTGGAGATCTTGCGGCGCTTGTCCAACTCGTCCGCGACAAAAAATATTACCGACGTTTCCGCCGGGTCGTTCAGGTAGGCGGCCAGCGCGTTTTCGTGCTCTTCCTTGATGGTTTCTTTACGCCCGGCGTCGCTAACGCGGACTTCGGTGACGCGCACCACGCGTTTTTGCGACATCATCGGAAGCTGGTTTGCGGCGGCCAGAGCGTCGCGAACATCGGAACTCACCAGGCTTATCCACGACTCGTTGAATTCACGCAGATCGCCCTCGGCAAAGATCTTGTCCGAGATGGTCTTTACCGCCAGATCGCGAAGATACGTTTCCTCGCCAAAGAAAAGATAGACGGGCGCGATCTTGTTGTCCCGGATCTGATTTCTTAATTGTTCGCGAGTCAAAATTGGCATTGGTAATTGGTAATTGGTAATTGGTAATTGGTAAGCTGTTTCGTGTGTTTAGTGGTTAAGGGTTTAAGAAAAAGACCGGAACCACGAAATTACACTAAACAACACGAAAAATGCTTACTACTAATTACCAATTACTATTTACTTTTTCTTTCTTCTTTTACGCCCAATCCGTTCACGATCGTCGACACGACTGATTCGGCAAAGGCCCGTGACATTCTTTCCACGGCCGGGTCTTCTTCGTTAAAAAAGCTGCGGGGGTCTTCGCTGAATTCGTAGGAATCGCGGAAGATCAGATTCTGGTTGTCATAGAGCACCTTGTTATCGGTCAGGTCGCGCACGGTCACGGCGGCGACGATCGTGACTTCAAAAACGCGGGCTCGGCCTTCGCGGTCAAGCAGCACACCCGAGAAACTAAAATCGCGGATGGTGCCTTCGATCGCGGCGTCAGCGCCGTCGCGCGTGCCTTGCACAATTAATCCGTGGCCGCGCTTGATGATCTCTTTCGCAACGGCATCGGTAAAGCGCGATTCAACGCGGTAATGCAGCCCGCGGGCCTCAAACCCAAAAGCCGGCACCGCCACTTTTTTGATCTTTTTCGGCAGGCCGGTATTGGTCACCGGTTTGTAGCATTCGGTAAAACCGGACGCGAGAAAAAACAAAAGCGTGACGGCGGAAATTCTGATGATTTTTTGATAACGCATTACTTATTTTTGACCTTTTATGGCTTCTATTACCTGCACGGTACGAGCCGTTTCTTTAACATCGTGAGTTCGTATGATGGCGGCCCCGTTCCAAACCGCCAGCGCCGCAGCAGCCAATGAACCGCTCAATCTCTCACCCACCGGTGCATCACCTAAAGCCTTGCCAATAAATGATTTGCGCGACGAGCCGAAGAGCAGCGGATGATCCGGAAATTCGCCGGATATCTGTTCCAGCTTGGCCATTAACTCGAAATTCTGCTCGAAAGTTTTACTAAACCCCAGGCCTATATCAAGCGCGATCCGACCTTTATCGACACCGTACTCAAGAGCTTTTTCGATACTCCATTTTAACCCGTTTTTTACTTCCTGAATAATGTCGGAAACCGGTTCCTGTTTGTGCATCGTTTCGAACGTGCCGCGCAGGTGCATCAAAATCAAGCCGGTCTTTTTTTTCGCCGCGATCTCCGCCATCCGCGCGTCAAAACGCAGGCCGGAAATATCGTTTATTATTTCCGCGCCGGCATCCACCGCGGCTTCGGCGACCTCGGCTTTGCTGGTATCGATCGAAACCGGAACAGCGAAATTTTTGGAGACGGCTGCTATCACCGGAACGACCCGGGCAATTTCCTCATCAGCCGAAACGCGCATGCTGCCAGGGCGCGTCGATTCGCCGCCAATGTCCAGGACGTCCATTCCCTCGGCGATCATCTGCCCGACCCTGTTCAGCGCATCATCCACCGACGCAAACTTTCCGCCGTCGCTAAAGCTGTCCGGAGTGACATTTAAAATGCCCATCACCAGCGTTCCGGCGCCGTAGTCTAATTCCCTTTTTGATGTTTTCCAGATGCGTGTCATTTAAAACAACTCGTCGAGCAAACGGTAATAATACAGTTTTTCTTCATCGAGCGAGCCGATACCGTAAGCGCGGCAAAAAGCTTCCCGAATATCCATTTGCATTTCGATGTTAAACGCGAAGCTGCGCAAAAACAACGCGATGTCCTGGTAACGGTCGGCTACTCCACCGCGATCAAGGTCTATGAATCCGCTTACTTTGCTATCTGCGATCATGAAATTCGGCAGACAAAGATCGCCGTGAGTAAAAACGAGGTCTTCGCTAAGAGGCTTCTTTTTGACGAGCTCATCGTAAATATCTGAAGCCGAGCGGCCTTGATTTTCGCTATCAAAATCGCTTTCGTCGACAAATTTGCGGCGAATGTTTCCCTGCGCTGCGGCAAGCTTTACCTCGATATCCTGCCTCAAACCGCAATCAGCGATCGGCAGATCGTGCATGGCGCGCATTGCCACGGCGGACGTTTCAACAAATTCTGCTATTAAGCCCGGATTATCGCGACTGCCTGCAATATATTGCGATGCGGGTACGCCGCGCACTTCCGAGATCAATATCAAATAGCGCCGTTTTGTCTCTTCAAACTCCAGGACATCGGGGACCGGCAATTTTCCTTTTAGCCAGCCCAGGACTTCCGCCTCACGTTTAAGGTCCGTCAAACTTTCGATCGGAGCGATCTTTAAATACGCCGCCAGGCCGGGCAGATAATAAACCTGCGCTCCGGACCAACCGGTAAATATTTGTTTATGGGCTATATCTTGTCAGCAAGTCTCGCAGCATATCGATCTAAAAGAAAAAGGATAAAGCTTTCACCTTATCCTTTTTTACTTATCCTTTGCCTTTTCTCACGCTACGCCGTGGCCGGGTTATTACCGGTGATCGGCGGCAGGATCGGCTTCTTGAACGGGTTGACCTTTTCTTCCTTAGTTTCCGGACGGTCGTTGTCATCGCTCGCCGGAGTACCCGCATTCGTATCATTGAGCGGCAACCCTTCGACCGCGCGGCGGACCTGAGTAGCATCAAGCGATTCGAGTTCGAGCAGCGCTTCAGCCAACCTGACCAAGGCATCTTTGCCTTCGGTGATGATCTTGTAAGCGCGTTCGTACTGCTGATCGACGATCTTTTTGACCTCTTCGTCGATGCGAATGGCCGTGCTTTCGGAAAAATCACGATGCTGCGAAATTTCGCGGCCTAAAAAGATCTGCTCTTCCTTTTTACCAAAGGTCAGCGGACCCAGATCGGACATACCGTATTCGCAAACCATCGCGCGGGACAACTCGGTGGCGCGCTCGATGTCGTTTGAAGCACCGGTGGTGATCTTGTCTTTGCCGAGGAAGATATCTTCAGCGATACGGCCGCCCATCAGGATAGCGATCTGTCCCAGCAAATACTCCTTGGTGTAGCTATAGCGGTCGCCTTCCGGCAATTGCTGCGTCACACCCAGCGCCATTCCGCGCGGGATGATCGTTACCTTGTGGACCGGATCGGCATTCGGCACTTTCAGCCCGACCAGTGTATGGCCGGCTTCATGATAGGCCGTTACCTTCTTTTCCTCATTGGAAAGAACCATGCTGCGGCGTTCCGCACCCATCAGGACCTTGTCTTTCGACAAGTTCGAAATCGACCATCGAAACGACTTTTTTATTCAAACGGGCGGCGCTTAAAGCCGCTTCGTTGACCAGATTGGCCAGATCGGCGCCGGTAAATCCCGGGGTGCCGCGGGCGATCACGCTGATATCGACATCGGCGTCGAGCGGGATCTTGCGGATGTGAACTTTCAGGATACCTTCGCGTCCCTTGATGTCGGGGCGTGAAACCACCACGCGGCGGTCAAAACGTCCAGGCCTGAGCAGCGCCGGATCGAGCACGTCAGGGCGGTTGGTCGAGGCCATTAAAATAACGCCGTCGTTGGATTCAAAACCGTCCATCTCAACCAAAAGCTGATTCAGCGTCTGTTCTCTTTCATCGTGCCCGCCGCCGAGGCCCGCGCCGCGATGGCGTCCGACCGCGTCGATCTCGTCAACGAAAATGATACACGGAGCATTTTTCTTGCCCTGTTCAAACAGGTCGCGTACGCGGCTGGCACCGACGCCGACGAACATTTCCACGAAATCCGAACCGGAGATCGAGAAGAAAGGAACGTTGGCTTCGCCGGCCACGGCTTTCGCCAAAAGAGTTTTACCCGTTCCCGGGGGGCCCATCATCAATACGCCCTTGGGGATGCGCCCGCCGAGTTTCTGAAACTTTTGCGGGTCTTTTAAGAATTCGATTATTTCCTGCAGTTCGTCCTTGGCTTCGTCGACGCCGGCCACGTCTTTAAAGGTGACCCGTTTCTGCTGGTTATTAAGAAGCTTTGCGCGCGATTTGCCAAAACTTAAGGCCTTGTTGCCGCCCGCCTGCATTTGGCGGAAGATGAAGATCCAAAAACCTATCAGAAGAATGAACGGAAGAGCGTTGAGCAGGAAAAGCAGCAGCGTTCCGTCGCTCGGCTGTTCAATATTAGTTTCCAATTGTTTGGCTTTTGCCGTATCGATCAGCGGTTTTCTGGTGGCCTCGCTCTTGTCAATATTCGCAACAAAAACAGCTCCATCCTTATCGGTCAGCTCCACTGTCGAAGCCTTCAAATACATTTTGGTGTAATCACCATTTTCCATTCGGACCAGCGCCTGGTCATATGCGATCGTCGTCGGGGGCTTGGCCTGCTGGCGCATTATCAGGAAGTAAAACGCGACAGCGCTCAAAACGATCAAAACCCACAGGAAAATTTGTTTAGCTTTAGAACTCAAAATATTATTGCCTCCGAAAAACTTTCATCTTTTAATAGAAATGTGTAATAGCCTAATATCATTACACATTCAGATGATAAGTCTTTTCAATTCGTTGCGCCTAAAAGTATTTAGCCCACCGTCTTAGGGTGCTACTTACCCAACCTTAGATTTTAGTTGTCCGGCGGGCTTTTTTCAACCTTTGTTTTCTTAAATATAAGCCTGCCCCGCCCTACGCTAACCCTTTCTCCACCGGGCAATTCCACGGTTTTTCCGCCCGTGCCACTCAAAACCAAACCCTCAAGAGCCGCGAAATGTTTCATATCCAGCGCCCGCAGGCCGCCCCGCAGGTTTTCCAGCCAGAGCCGCAGCACCCGCCTTCGCATTCCGGACGAAAATTCCACCAGCCCTTTAAGGTCAAGCGTGTCATGGTTTACGTCGTGAACGGCGAAAAGGCCTGCCCGGGCCGCCATGCCTAACTCTTCGCCCTCTCCCTGCAGGACGCCGGACATTTTGGCTAAATTTGGGACGATCTGCGGATTGATATTTTGCAGCAGCGGGAGCACTTCGCGCCTAATGCGAACGCGCAGAAACGCCTTGTCCCTGTTCATCGGGTCATTGCGATATTTTACTTTCTCGAGGCGGCAAAACTCCTCGGTGCCGGCCCTTCGCGCCCAGCCAAGTAAGGGGCGGATCAACAAGATATTCTTATCCCCGCCCAGCACGCGCACGGGTTTCATCGCCCCCAGGCCGTCGATACCGCTTCCCCTGATCAGGCGCAGCAGAAATGTTTCCGCCTGGTCATCCATGGTATGGCCCGTCAGAACGCCATAGGCCTTATATTTCCCGGCTACGCTTTCGAGAAATTCATAACGGGCGTTACGGGCGGTCTGCTCGAGGTTTTCTTTATTTGCTGCATTTAAGGCCGAAGGTTTTATGGCTTTCCATTTGCCGCTTTCGAATTTCAGGCCAAGTTTCCCGGAAAGCTTTCGCACGAAGGCTTCGTCCCGATCGCTTTCCTTTCCGCGAAGAGCATGGTTAAAATGCGCCACCACGATCTCAGATCCCAGTTTGTTTTTTTGCGTTAGCTGGTGAAGGGCAAGTAAGAGTGCGACCGAATCTGCCCCGCCGGAAACCGCGGCGACAAAAACTTCGCCCTCGAACGGCAATTCGAGCCGGCGCCACTGGGTAATAAACTCGCGAAGAAATCGGTTCATCGGGTTAGCTATTTACTCTCAGGCGCCATCAATCTTTCGGCCTCTTGTTTTGTCCAATCGCAAAGCGTTTTAACATCTTCGGTGGAAAGCACCGCATCACCGTGCAGCCAGAGATATTGCCCGATGGGCATTGCCGCGTCGGTCACTTCATCACAGACCTCGTCGAGCTTTTTTCTTTTCTTGTTGTTGTCGTAAGTATTCCAGACGGAAAAATTCAGGTGGCGGCGGCCCTCTTTGATATGATCAGCCATCCGCCACGAAAGCGGCGCGACATTGGAGTACCACGGATATACCGTTTTGTGCGAATGGCAGTCGTTGCAGGAGCGCGTCAGAATTTTCTCGACATTGTCAGGCACCTGCGTCGTCTGCTTCGAGCGTTTCCTGTTCGTTTATCGGCGGGGTGCTGTAATCCGGGCGAACGAACTGAATTCCGACGAAGGCAACAAAGAGAAGGATGACTGCCCATTTGAGAATTTTTTTCATAGTGTCGATAGATACTAGCAGGTGGTGATTAGCCACCGGTAAACTGATGACTAACGGCTTACCGGTTTGGATCTGTTCGTGTTGTTTCGTGGTTACTTCGAAAAATCACACGAAACAACACGAAAAAAGCAGAAACTAATTACCCCGTTACCAATCACCAATACCAATTACTAATTACTAATCACCAACTACCATTACTTCCCATAAGATACCCGCCAGATCTTATTCGCGCCGTCGTCGCAGACCAACAGCGAACCGTCGGCCGCTACCAGCAGACCCACGGGCCGCCCCCAAACTTCGCTTCCGTTCTCATCGGGCAGCCAGCCGGTCATAAAATCTTCATAGGCGTTCTTAACGAGCTTCCCGTCCTTAAAGCGGACCCGGATGATCTTGTAACCGGTAAGTTTTTGCCTGTTCCAAGAACCGTGAAGCGCCGCAAATGCATCGCCGTTATATTCCGGCGGAAACATTTTGCCATTGTAAAAGGCCAGCCCCAAAGCTGCCGAGTGCGAAGTCAGCAGCACATCGGGAACGATCGCTTTTTTTACCAGCGCCGGGTTTTCACCTTTGCGCCGCGGGTCTTCATTTTGCCCGATGTAGGAAAACGGCCAGCCGTAAAAAGCGCCGTCCTTGACCGAGGTTATGTAATCCGGCACCAGGTCGTCTCCCAAACCGTCGCGCTCATTTACCGCCGTCCACAGTTCTTTGGTGGCGGGATTAAAGGCCAGCCCGATCGGGTTTCGCAAACCGGTCGCGTACTGCCGCAGGTTTTTGCCGTCCGGATCAGCCACGGAGATGGCGGCGCGGATCGGTTCTTCGCCCGCGCTGACGTTTGAAGCGGACCCGATGCTGATGAACATTTTCGTATTGTCGGGGGAAAAAAGTATGTTGCGCGTCCAGTGCTGGTTGTAACCACCCGCCGTCAGATCGAAAAGTTTTTCAGGCTCGCCCACGGCTTTTGTTTGGCCCGGCTGATATTTATACCGGACCACCGCGCTGGTGCCTGCCACATAAAACCAATCTTTATAAAACGCCATTCCGAAGGGGCGCTCCAGATTTTCGGCAAAGGTAAAACGCTCTTCGGCCACGCCGTCTTTATTTTTGTCGCGCAGAACGATGACCTTTCCCCCGTAAGAATCGGCGAGAAAGACATCGCCGTTAGACGCAAGCACCATCCAGCGCGGGTAGGAAAAATCTCCCTCGGCAAAAACGTTCACCTTAAATCCTTTGGGTAAATTGAAAGTGGCGGTTTCCGGCTGCGTCACGATGCGCGAGGGGCGCATGGCGCTTTCGGTTTCGTTAGGCTTTGGCAGCTGGTCGGGCTTGATCTCATACTGCCTGGGCGCAGTAAATTCGACCACGACCGGGACTTTTAACCCGACGGGCGTTTTTGACTGGCAGGCAGCAGTCACCACGATAAACTGTATTCCCAGCGCCGTCCCCAGCGATATTTGCAGCGTTCTCTTTAAACCCCTTGAAAAGTTCATAATAGATTCATTTTAACGCTTTATCGTTATGAAAAATAGCTGTAAGCTATTAGCTCAGAGCTGTCAGCTATTATTTTTATTCCTCTTTAACGACGATTTTAATGAAAAAGCTTATCTACCTTCAGTTGCTGATCTGTACTTTCGTGTTTGTCTCCTGCAAAACCAGCCAGGTCGCAAATTCTAATGCGAGCTATAATGAGCGAGGCCGGACAGTTGTCCGATTCGCGCGGCGTACCAGATATTGAAAAGATAAACGACCCCTTATTAAAAGAGCGGGTGGAAAAGATCCGCGCTTCGCTAAAACAAAACCCGCCGGTGCTGACCCTTACCGAAGATATTAATAACGAGCAAAAAACAGCACAGGAACTGGCGCTAAAAGATGAGCGTTTTTTGCGGGAAACGCTCGATGAAAAAACGAAAGAGCCGCTCTTTAACGAAATCTTTGGTATCTATCCGCTGCGTGAAAGCGATATGGACGGGCCGGCCGCCGCGTGTAAAAATACAAATGCTACCGCGTGGAGATGTACAACTTCGCCAAAAACCTGACGACCAATGCGGTGGCGGATGTTACGAATAAAAAGATCATCGTAGTCACGCGGTTCCCTGATGCCCAGCCGGACATCCCCGATCACCTGACAAAGCTGGCTGTTCATATTTCTTCCGCGGCGCCCGATGTCGTTTCCGCGCTTGGCAAAAACCCGGAAGAAAAAGACGCGCTGATGGCGAACACCAAAACATCGCTCAGCCGGACGCGCTGCGAACGCTCGCAGCATCTCTGCGTCGCGCCGACATATATTAAAGATGATAAGGCGCTGTGGGCGATCGTCGATCTGACGGACCTGGCGCTGGTCGGCACGCGCTGGACGCAGGTAGGCTACGCCGCGCCGGCGAGCATGGGCGACTGGGCGATCTCGGAAAAATCTTTGCAGAATGAAGTGCTCACCAAACGCTTTTGCGAAACCACCAGTCACCTAGATAAGAACGGGTGGTCTCTTGACTATATCCTGACCAGTTCGGACGGCATGCGCATATCGGATGTAAAGTTTAACGGCAAGCTTTTGATAAAAGATGCCAAGCTGGTCGATTGGCACGTCAGCTATTCGCGCACGGACAATTTCGGCTATAGCGACGCGGTCGGCTGCCCGGTCTTTAGCCAGGCGGCGGTCGTCGCCGTCGAAGGGCCGCGGACAAATACTATCGATGTGGACGGGAAAGACACCGGCTTTGAATTTCGCCAGGATTTCTGGAGCGAAGGCTACCCGACGCCGTGTAATTATTACTACACGCAGGCTTTCAAATTTTTTAACGACGGGAGTTTTCGTTTCGCCGTCGCCAGCCAGGGACGCGGCTGCGGAAATGACGGGATGTACCGACCCGTGCTGCGCGTTTCGCTGGCCGACGATCTGAATAATTTCGCGGAATGGAATGGCAGCGATTGGCAGCCGTGGTCAACCGAGCAATGGAAACTGCAGGACGAAAGCACGGCTTACACTAATGAAGGATTTCAATACCGGGTGACCGGCGCGGACGGTAAGGGTTTTTATCTCGAACCCAGCCGCGGACAATTTAGCGACGGCGGGCGCGGGGATAACGCTTTTCTCTATGTCACCCGGCACCATCCCGACAAAGACGAGGGTGATTCCGATATGACCACGATCGGGCCTTGCTGTAACACCGATTACCATCAGGGCCCGGAAAAATTTATCGAGCCTGCGGCTGAGCCGATCGCAAACGCGCCGCTGGTGTTGTGGTACGTGGCACAGCTAAAGAATGACGACCGTCCGAATCAAAAATACTGCTGGGCGGAAAGCGTGCTCGATGACGGGATCTATCGCGTGAAACAATATCCCTGCTACGCCGGGCCGATGCTGCGGCCGGTCGAATTAGGTTGAGGTAGCAGAACATTTTCGTGTGTTTCGTGTGTTTCGTGTGTTTCGTGGTTAGTTTTTCAGGCTTGATCATTTGTCAGCATTAAATTAACCACGAAACACACGAAGTGCACTAAACAAATTTAATATCGATGGCTAAAAAAAAACATTCAAATCAAAGGGACAAAAACAGTTCAGGCGAGTCCTGAGAACGATCCGTTTCTTCGCCGCCGCCAAAAAGTAATCTGCTGAAATATTTCTTTGATCTTTCTTGCCGCTGCCGTCATCGTTACCGGCGGTTATTTCGCCTGGAAAAATCTTCCCGCGCAAAAAGCAAGGACCGCGATAAAACCCGGAATCGTAACCGGCTGCCAAAAGTCGCCGCAGTTTTTGGCGGGTTTGAATTTTGGTAACCGGGCGGCGCTTAGCACTTCGGAAAAAGCGCGGCCGGGGCTGTGGATGATCGAAGGCGATCGTCACTACCAGCATCCTTCGTGGAAAAACGCCGGTTTTCTGGCGCCCATCGAGCGTGATCAGAACGGAAATATTTATGTCGCGCCCGCGCCGTTCATTAACGTTTTATTAAATCCCGCGGCGGAGCAAAACGCGGTCTGGCGGGTCGACAGCAAAACGCAGGAGATGGTGAAATTTCTCGACCTGCCGCGCGATGTGCGGGCGAGCGAACAGAATGCATACGGCACGCTCGACCTGGCCTTTGATTGCGAAACGGAAACCCTGTATGTTTCGTCGGTCTTTGGTTCCACCCGCGACAAGGAGCAGGGAAAAATTTACCGCATCGACACAAAAACCAAACAGGCGTCTCCTTTACTGGAAAACATCGACGGGTTTGGGCTGAGTGTTTTTAACACTCCAAAAGGCAAGCGTCTTTTTTACGGGCTGGCGCGGCGGCCCGAAGTATGGTCCGTCGGATTAAACGACGACGGAACGCTCGCCGGCGCTCCCAACGGTACAAAACGCAAAGAAGCATCGCTGGAAAATATCGGGCCGCGCGGTGATGACAAGGTGCGAAAGATCACTTTTCAACCGAATCAGGGGGGTGGCGAGATGCTCCTCTTTGGGATCGAATTTAACTTTAACCTCGTCGCTCCCACGGAAAAACAGGAAACGGCTTATCATTTTCGCTATAATGCGCAAAACGATTCTTGGAGTTATGTGCCGGAACCGATACAGGTGATCCAATGAGTTCAGGGTTCAAAGTTTCAAGTTCAAGGTTTGGAGTTCCTTAACTTTGAACCTCGAACTTTGAACTCGAAACTTACTTAATTATGAACACTCTTTTCCCACAAGAGCCGCAGATAACCGAAGATCCGAACCGCGTTCTTGGCCGCAAAGGCGAAAGACTCGCGGTGCGTTTTCTGGAAAAAGCCGGAGCGCGCATGGTGGCGGCCAATTTCCGCATCCCTATCGGGCGGAGTATAAAAGGCGTGGCGGTAAACACCGAGATCGACCTCATCGCTATAGACGGCATAACCCTTTGTTTTATAGAAGTTAAGACCCGCAGCAGCGACGAATTTGCCGCGCCCGAAGAAGCCGTTAATCTGCGCAAGCAGCGGCAGATCATTCGCGCCGCCAAAAAATACCGCAAAATATTTCGCTTAAACAATGTTAATTTTCGTTATGATGTGATAAGTATAGTCTTACGCAAACAGGCTCCGCCCCGGATCGACCATTTCAAATCCTTTTGGACGGAAGAAAAATTTCGCAAAAATCACTGGTCGGATGACGACTTTACCGGTTTTTGAAACAATGCCTTTCACATCGGCGTTAAGCTTTGTGGTTAATTAATACAAATAAAAAAATGCGAGGAACTATGTCCAGATATCTTTTGTCTATCGTCGCTCTCTGTGCGGCGATCGTGCTGTTTACATTTTCCGCCCCGACACAAGCTGCCGCTCAGCTTCCGGCGCTTATCGACCGCGAAGTATTTTTCGGCAACCCGGAATACGCCGGCGCGCAGATCTCGCCTGACGGCAAGTATATTTCTTTTATCAAACCTTTTAAGGATGTTCGTAATATTTGGGTCAAAGGTATCAATGAACCCTTTGAAAAAGCCCGTCCGCTGACCGCGGAAAAGAAACGCCCGATCGGCGGCTATTTCTGGAGCCACGACGGCAAATATGTTCTTTTTACCAAAGACAATGACGGCGACGAAAATTTTAACGTTTATGCCGTAAGCCCGACCGCCACGGCGCCTGGCGGCGCGGAAGTTCCGGACGCGACAAATCTGACCGCCGGCAAAAAAGTGCGCGCTTTTATCTACGGCCGTGCCGGAATCTGAGCCCGATGTTATTTATGTCGGCATAAACGAACGTGACCCTTCGTGGCACGATCTCTATAAAGTGCAGATCTCGACCGGCACCAAAACGCTGCTGCGGGAAAATAAAGACCGCCTGACGGGCTGGGTTTTTGATAACAAGGACAAATTGCGCCTGGCGACCCGCTCGACGGAAAAAGGCGAAACGGAACTTTTGCGGGTTGATGGCGACAAGTTGACCAAAATTTATTCCTGCACCGTTTTTGAAAATTGCGGCCCCGTCCGTTTTCAAAAAGACGACAAGCGTGTTTATCTGACCTCTGATAAAGGCGATGCGCGTAATTTCCAGCAGCTGGTCCTGCTCGATCCGGAAACGATGAAGGAAGAATTCGTCGAAGAAGATCCGCTGAAGCGAGTGGATTTTGGCGGCGCGTCTTTCTCTGAGATCACCAAAGAGATCATCGCGACGACCTATGAAGACGACCGCGAGCGCATTTACTGGAAAGACAAAAAATACGAAGAAGACTATAACCTGATCAAGAAAAAACTGGGCGATCGTGAGATCGCGTTCGGTTCGAGCACGAAAGATGAAAGAAAATTCATCGTCTCCACCTTTAGCGACGTCGATCCGGGAACGGTCTGGCTGTTTGACCGCAATACGAAAAATCTGACCAAGCTTTACCAGGTGCGCGAAAAACTTCCCCGCGAAGCGCTGGCGCACGATGAAGCCGGTGCATTACAAATCTTCGGACGGCCTGGAGATTCCCGCTTACCTGACGCTGCCGAAAGGCGTCGCCGGAAAAAATCTGCCGCTGCTCGTAGTTCCGCACGGCGGTCCGTGGGGACGCGATTCGTGGGGATATAATTCGATTCGCCCAGTTTCTGGCAAACCGCGGTTACGCGGTGCTGCAGCCGAACTTCCGCGCTTCGACCGGTTACGGCAAAAAGTTTCTCGACGCCGGAAACAACCAGTGGGGCGACAAGATGCAGGACGATATCACCTGGGGCGTGAAGTATCGATCGACCAGGGCATTGCCGATCCGAAACGCGTCGGCATCATGGGCGGAAGCTACGGCGGCTATGCGACGCTGGCCGGCGTGACCTACACGCCGGACCTTTATGCCGCGGCGGTCGCGATCGTCGCGCCTTCGAATCTAAATACGCTGCTCGAATCGATCCCGCCGTACTGGGAAGCAGATCCGCACGACGTTTTACAAACGCATGGGCGACCCGAACACCGCGGAAGGCAAAGCGCAGCTCGAACGCCAGTCGCCGCTGAATCACGTCGCCAAGATCAAAACCCCGCTGATGATCGTGCAGGGTGCCAACGACCCGCGCGTCAACAAACGGCGAAGCCGACCAGATCGTGATCGCGCTGCGCGACCGTAATTACCCGGTGCAGTATCTGCTGGCCGATGACGAAGGCCACGGATTTGCCCGCCCGGTCAACAACATGGCGATGTTTGCCGAGATCGGAAAAATTCCTGGCGAAATATCTTGGCGGGCGTTACCAGGAAACGATGACCCCGGAAGTTGCCAAGCGACTGAAAGAGATCACGGTGGATGTGAAAACCGTTTCCCTTCCGGCGGCGGTGAATATGAATGCGGCCGCCGCGGTCAACATAACCGGCAAATGGAATATGGCCGTCGACGCACAGGGGCAGACGCTTCCGGTCATACTCGAGTTGAAACAGGCAGCGGCCGCGTTTGACGGGTCGATGACTTCGGCCCTGGGTGCAGGCTCGGTCGGAAACGGCAAGGTTAGCGGCAGCAATGTCACCGCGGTCATTAAAGCCGAACTTCAGGGCCAACCGCTGGATATCGTGATGGAAGGTAAAGTGGACGGTAATAAAATGTCCGGGACATTGAACGTTCCGGGGTTTGGAATACTGCCTTTTACCGCGGAAAAAGCACCGTAAGCTAAACGCTTTCAGCTGAAAAAAAGAGACCGCCTGGAGGGTGGTCTTTTTTTTGTCAGAACCGCGAGCGGTAGCGACCAGGTTTCGGATAGAACGCTGAAAGTTTGTTTAAACGGTTTAGAGTTCAAACTTTAGTTTGTCTTGTTTCCGATAACCGGAACAAACTAAAGTTTGAACTCTAAACCGTTTTCCCTACGGAGTCGAGAGTTACCCGGCCGCCACTTCTCCGGTTCTGACAGTTACTATTTGCCACTTCTCGGCTGTTTGGCGTCGGTCAGGATAACGAAATCTCCCAGGCCCGTGTGTTTTTCTTTGTCGAACCGGTTGAAATCCTGTTCATATTTGATCGTAACTACCACAAATTTTGTCTTCGGGCGATATTTCAGAAGATGATCGGGAATTCCCCAGCGATTTTCGCTGTGAAAACCTCCGTTAAGCTGCACGACCAGCGGGCGTTTATTTTCTTTTAGAAACCCAGCGATCGAATCGGCCATCGTCGCGTCCCACAGCGATTGCGAATCCATTATTTTTGACATACCGTGGCTGTTCGCATCGCCGGAACCGCCCATCAGCGCTTCGAATTTTTTCCGGTAGCCTTCCGTCGCCAGCGCGTACGGCAGCGGCGCCAGCCATTTTTTCGCTTCCGGCGAGAGGGCGTTCAAGGCGTCGCGGCCGCCTCGCGAAACCATATTTACATAACGCCGCGGAGCGTTGGCCGCGATCACCGGCAGCTTTTTTTCCTTCGCCAATTCGACCAGCGGTTTGTAATCGATCTTGTAATTTCCCCACGGGCGCGAACTGGAAAGAAAATGCTGCTCGGAGATCAGGTCTTTCAGATATTCGTCGACCTCGACCTGCACGTCGCGCTCAAACATTTCCAGCGAAAGAGCGAGCTTGCGCCCGGCGCCGTACTTTTCAATTGCGCGTTTGAATATCTCAAACTGCAATTTGTGCGCGACCGTATCATCATGCTGTTCACCGAGGAAGACAACGTCGGCCTGCGCCAGAGAGTCTATTATTTCTTCCAGGCTTTTGGGATTCCCCTGCCCGTCAAATATGCGGAAAGTTTCGGAGGCGGGGGTCGTCTGGCTGTAGGTCGGGAGGTTCATGAGAACGATAAACACCAAAACAAAGATTAGTCTTTTCATAAATAACCTGGAAAAGATTATCACAACTTATGGAGCGCGGGCATCCCTGCCCGCAATGAACGCGTAGCGTTCAAGACGCATCTGCTAATGCAGACGCTACTGACATTAGGCTGCAAAAGCAGCCTTTGCGGGCAGGATGCCCGCGCTCCATAAATTACTTCCTTTTATCCAGGCTCCAGCGAATTCCTATGCGAAATGTTCGTCCGGCTTCGGGGCGAAAGATCGCCTGGTTGGTGCCGCTGTTGGAATCTTTGCTGTCAAACATATTATCCATGGCCGCAAAAACTTCGAAGCCTTTCGGCAGCGACTTTGCTCCATACAGATCCCATAACCGGAACGGTGCCGCGATCGTTTCCACATTGGTAGTTTCGTTGCGCGAAACGATCCACTTGCTGTAAAAACTGCCGCGCAAATTCGCGTTAAATTTATAGCGAATATTATCGTAGGCGAGTTTTACGAATCCCTGGTGGCGATTGCGGCCGGTCAGGTAGCGATTCGACGTCTTGTCGCGCGCGTCGAGATAGGTATAAGCGCCGCTTACGGCAAACCCAAAAGGCAGCGCGTAAGACGCGTCAAACTCACCGCCCTGCGTATAAATATTCGCCAGGTTCTTGTAGTAAAACAGCAGCGCATTAAAAACCACGAACTGGCGGAGCGAAGGGTCGATGCCGTTGGAGGTAAAGATATCGTCGATCGTCGCCGGCGTGACAAACCCAAGCGAAGCGCTATCGATCAAGTTTCGCACGTCATTGCGAAAATAATTTACGCCGATGTGAAGTTTGCGGGAAAAGCCGTTGAATTCGCCGCCCGCCTGCCACGAACCGGCATGCTCCGGGCTAAGCGAGGGGTTTCCCAGCACCTGGTAAAAATTCGGCGAGTTGTTGAAGTGATAATAAAGCTGGCCCAGATCGGGCGCGCGAAAACCGCGTCCCCACGAAGCGCGCAGGCTGGCGTAATTCGTCAGGCGATAATTCAAGCCGATCTTGGGCGAGAAAGCCGTGCCGAAAACCGAGTGATGATCCACCCGTCCGCCGATCGTCAGGGTCAGCTTTCCGGTCGCGCTGATCTTGTCCTGCAGCCATAAAACGCTCGTATCGGCTTTTACGCCTGCATCGTTCTGCAAACGGTTGATCCCGCTGATAGCGGTCGGTCGTCCATTCGACACCGGCCTGAAAAAATTGCCTTTCGCCGATAATGCGCGAAAAAGTGGCGTCGAGCTTGCCGTAGCGTTCAAAAAGATCGCCGTCCGGCAGCGCCGTGCCCGAGGGGAATAAACTTCCGGTCGTTATTTCATCAAACCGCGCAAAGTATCCGCGCATCTGCAGAGCCGTACGGTCGTCTATCGCCCAGTCGCCGGTCAGGCCGTAATTCTGCGATTGATCATCGACGTTGTTAAATTGCGGGCCCGATTCGCCGTTCACCCTGCCTACGGAAGTGTTCCAATAGCTGTTGGCAAACCCGATCAGCGAAAATTTATCATTGAACTGGTATTTCAATTTGCCGTAGGTATCGTAGCGATGAAAGCCGGAGCCTTCCTGTGAAAAAGTGGCCGGGTTTAAGTCAAAGCCGTTGTTTTTATGACGCTCGAGGCTGAAGATGCCGCTCAGCTTTTTATGTTTGAAAGCGACGTCGCCGCGGGTGTCGAGAATGCCGAAATTCCCGCCGGACGCGGTAAAGGTCGCCGTAAAAGGGCGGTCCGGCTCGCGGGTGATGAGATTGATCACCCCGCCGATCGCGTCCGAACCATAAAGCGCGCTCGACGCGCCTTTGACCACTTCCACGCTGCTTAAGCGTCCGGTAGATTGGCGGTCAAGATTGAGATTTCCGCTCTTGATACCGCGCGCGCCGATCAGCGGCTGGCCGTCCATCAGCACCAGCACTTCGCGGGAATTTACACCCTGTACCTGTTCGCCGGCCACGCCCGTTGTTTCCGAACCGCGCCGGGTCATCACGCCGGGAACTTCGCGCAGCACTTCGCCGACCGTTTCATAGCCGGTCGTTTTAATATCGTTTTCGGTCAATACCTCGACCTTGGTGTTTAGCCGCTCACGCAGCTCTTCCTGCCGCGAGCCGGAAACAACCGTGACGTCTTCACGCAAAGGCGCGATCTCGAGTTTGAACACAAGCTCGCTCCCACTATCGACGCCGCTATCAACCATTTTCTCCATCCGCGCAAAACCCTGCGCGGTTATTACGGCCCGATAGCTCTCCGAATCCAGGCCGTTAAAACTAAAAACTCCGTCGCCATCGGTACTGGCGGTCCTCTCCAGGCCGGTACTTTGATTGATCAAAATTACCGTGGCTCCGCTGACGGCGCGGTCAGCCGGGTCGGTTACTTTTCCTTTAACGATTTTTTCAGCTATTTTTCCTTGGGAAAACGCGGTAAGATTTAATAAGAATAAAGATAAAAATATTAATAAAAGCCGTTTGCCGGTCATATAATCTCCTCAAAAAACTTGCAGATTCCGGCCGGCAAAATTACACTTTCAACAGTGTTCGCCGTCCGTAAAAGGTCGTCGTTCATTTATCAAAAGGCTGGTGCGTGATTGATTTTCGAGGTCGTTACGCATCAGCCTCTTTTATTTTCGGCAGCAGATCATTGCCGCCAACTAAAATTTCGCCCGCTATTAAACTTCTGCCAATCGCGTATTAAACTTCTGTCTGCAAAAAACAATCGCGAAAACTATCGAACGTTTCCCTGGCGTTGCCGATGATCACTTCGTCGTTTCGGCCGTCCCCGGCAAATTCCGTGGTGATACGCACAAATTCTTTCCACATCGGGCCGGTCCGCTCGCCGTAACCGTTAAAGAAAGCCCCGCCGTTCTCAGGCGAGATCCCGAGATGCTCTTTCAAATGGCGGTTAATTATTTGCCCGCCAAGCGTGGCGCCCTCCATTACGTAAAGGCTGCCAAAGGCCTGCGCATTATTTTCCAGCGCCGGCAGGCCTTCCCACCGGGGAAGTTCTTTTGCTTCTTCCAATATCCCGAGGCTTTTCAAGTCCGCCTCCAGCTTTGGCAATTTACGCCGCTCGTTAAAATCATAACCGCTGGCGCTCAGATCAAGCTGGTCGATGCGCGGCTCGATCGCGGAATAAAACCGGTAAAATTTACAGAGCAGTTTTTTATAATCATCAGGCGAAAACATCTGGTCCATCACGTTGACGGTGTTTTCCAAACCCTCGTGCTGCTCTCTGGTCGCTTCTTTAAGTTTAGCTAAGATCATTTACGTCATCCCAATTTGAAAGAATTAAAAATCAGGATCTATTTTATTATCAAAACTACTTTAGTTCATGGCGGACAAGTTGAATTGCTGTCCGTAAAAACAATCCCAGGCTGAAGCGACAAATTCCGAGAATTCCTGCCGGTCAAAAGAAAGCAAAACATTCCCTGCCTTAACGTGATACTGCACACAGTGTTCGCAATGCCAAACGCTGATGTCTTCGCGTTTTCCCATCTCATCGATGCCGAATTTTTTGATCGTCATAAGTTGTATTAGTGAAATTGAAATTCGTTTTCAATAATAAGATAATGCAGGCCGAAAACGGCGTCAAGTATTAGAGTAGGGTTTTATGAATTAAGACGAGAAATTTTGTCAGGTCGAAATGCGGAAGTTTGTTTAAACGGTTTAGAGTTCAAACTTTAGTTTGTTCTTATCTTCAAATAAGACAAGCTGAAGCTTGAACTCTAAACTGTTTGCCCTGCTTACTTCCCATAACAGAGCCAGGAATTATCCTCACTACTAACTATTTCTTTTTGGTTTTTTTCCTGGCGGGAAATTTACGGTTGAGAACTTCTTTTAGGGCCTGGCCGGTGTAGGACTTTTTCACCTTAGCGACTTCTTCCGGCGTGCCGACCGCGACCACCCTGCCGCCGTGCGCGCCGCCTTCGGGCCCGAGATCGATCACGTGATCGGCGGATTTTATGACATCGAGATTGTGCTCGATGACGATCACCGTGTTCCCTACGTCCACCAAACGCTGCAGCACGTCGAGCAGTTTATGCACGTCGGCGAAATGCAAACCCGTGGTGGGCTCGTCCAAAATATAGATCGTTTTGCCGGTGGCGCGTTTGGAAAGTTCCTTGGCCAGTTTGATGCGCTGGGCTTCGCCGCCGGAAAGTGTCGTGGCCGATTGGCCGAGCTTGATATATCCCAAACCTACGTCGAGCAGAGTCTGCAATTTCTGCTTGATCTGCGGAACATTTTCCAGCACCGGCAGCGCATCTTCGATCGTGGTATCCAATAGATCGGCGATCGAAAGCCCTTTGTATTTCACCGTCAAAGTTTCGCGGTTGTAACGCGCGCCGCGGCAAACGTCGCAGGTGACATATACGTCCGGCAGAAAATTCATCTCGATGCGCTTAAGGCCGTCGCCTTCGCACGCTTCACAGCGCCCGCCTTTGACGTTAAAGGAAAAACGCCCGGCCTTGTATCCCCGCTCGCGCGAGTCCGGCAGCATTGCGTAAAGCTCGCGGATCGGCGTGAAAAGGCCCGTGTAGGTCGCGGGATTTGAACGCGGCGTGCGGCCGATCGGCGACTGGTCAATTTCGATTACCTTATCTACCAGTTCGGCGCCGTCCATGCTCTTATGCAAAGCCGGTTCCGCCAGCGAGCCATAGACCTGCCGCGCCAAAGCTTTGTATAAAATATCGTCAACGAGCGTCGATTTGCCGGAACCGGATACGCCCGTTACCACCGTCAAAAGCCCCAGCGGAAACGTGACATCGATGTCCTTTAAATTGTTTGCCCGGGCTCCGCGAACGACCAGATTCTTGCCGTTCGGCGAACGCCGCAGCTTGGGAACTTCGATCTGAAACTTTCCCGAAAGATATTGCGCGGTGATCGAATGCTCATCCTGAAGGATGTGCTCCGGTTCACCGATGGCGACCACTTCGCCGCCATGCGAGCCGGCGCCGGGCCCAAGATCGACCACATAGTCGGCCTGGCGGATGGTTTCCTCGTCGTGCTCGACCACTATAACGGTGTTGCCCAGATCGCGGAGCTGCGCCAGGGTCTGTAAAAGTTTTTGATTGTCGCGCGGGTGCAGGCCGATTGAAGGTTCGTCAAGCACGTATAAAACGCCGCGCAGCTGCGAACCGATCTGCGTCGCCAAACGGATCCGCTGGCCTTCACCGCCGGAAAGCGTCGCCGACGGGCGATCTAGCGTCAAGTAACCCAAGCCCACGGTGTTTAAAAAATTCAGCCGGCTGACTATTTCTTTCAGCACCAGCCCGGCGACTTTTTCCTCGCGTCCGGTGAGCTTGATCTTTTCAAAAGCCTTGACGGAATCTTCAATGGTCAGCCCGGCATATTGCGAGATGCTTAAACCGCCGACTTTAACGGCCAGAGATTCCGGCTGCAGGCGCTTGCCGCAGCATTCCTGGCACACGACCGGTGAAACCAGTTCTTCCAAGCCGTTGCGCACGCGTTCCGAAGGAGCGTTGACCAATCTTTCGCGCAGAAAACGCACCGCGCCTTTCCATTCACTTTCGTAATTCAACCCGCCCTGCTTAAAGGTCAGGCGGCCCGGCATGCCGTAAAAGAAAGCGTCACGCACCTCCTGCGGCAGATCGACGAACGGGGTTTTTTCGTCAAAGTCGTAGGAATCGAGCTTGAGAATGGAATTCTTTTTATCTTTTTTCTCGTGAAATTTTTCGATCACCGCCTTGATGGCGGCTTTTAAATGACTGGCTCCCTGGCGGTCAAATTCATCGGTAAAGGTCAGCCGGTTCGCCGGCAGGTTTGCGTCCGGCACGAGCTTGACGGGATCGACCTCGGCAACGGTCCCGATGCCCTGGCATCTTTTACAGGCGCCAAAGGCCGAGTTGAACGAGAACGAGCGCGGTTCGAGCGTGGCGATATTGATGCCGCAATTTACGCACGCCATTTTTTCCGAGTAAAGTTTTTCTTCTCCGTCAATGATCGAAACGAGCACGGCGCCGCCGGTCAGCTTGAGCGCCATCTTGACAGATTCCGTCAGGCGGTCTTTCACGCCGTCTTTTATCAGCAGGCGGTCGACCACTACCTCGATCGTGTGATTTTTGCGCTTGTCGAGGGCGATCTCCTCGTCGAGCATTTTCATCTCGCTGTCGATGCGCGCTCGGATAAAATCCTTGGCCAGCTTTTCGAGTTCTTTTTTGAACTCACCTTTGCGGCCGCGCACGATCGGCGCCAGGATCATCACCCGCTCGCCTTCCGGAAGCTGCAAGATGTTGTGAACGATCTGCTCGACGGATTGGCGCGTGATCGGGGCCCCGCACATGTGGCAATGCGGCTGGCCGATAGAGGAAAAAAGCAGGCGCAGGTAATCGTAGATCTCGGTTACCGTGCCGACGGTGGAACGCGGGCTGCGCGAAACGGTCTTTTGCTCGATGGAGATCGCCGGCGACAGGCCTTCGACCGAATCGACATCCGGTTTTTCCAGCTGATCGAGAAACTGGCGGGCATAGGCCGAGAGAGATTCCACGTAACGGCGCTGGCCTTCGGCATAGATCGTATCGAAGGCGAGCGAAGACTTGCCGGAACCGGACAGCCCGGTGATGACCGTCAATTTATCGCGCGGTATCTCGACGTTGATGTTTTTTAGATTGTGCTGGCGCGCCCCGCGAACTGTTATCTTGTTAATACTCATTACTAAAAGCTTCCGCGGGCATATAAGAATAGAATTTGCCGTCAGGCGGAAACTTTTATCTTACCTGAAAGGATACGGTTTTGCATCTTCGCAGAATTATTAGCCACTAATTACACAAATAACACGAATTAAAATTCTTATTCGTGTTATTTGTGTAATTAGTAGCCGTATCTGACTTTACAGGCAAAGCTGTTAAAGGCGGTACTATAAACTTAAAGGTTTGAGGTCAATCTGAGGCCGTAATTTTTAGACCGGGGCGGCGTAAATATTGCGAGATGTTCGCTCACTAATTTAAATGCGTCGTCGGCAACGATGGGGGCTGAGAAGAGATATCCCTGGCAATACTGGCAGCCGACATCTTTGAGCTGTTTTAGCTGCGATTCGCTTTCCACGCCTTCGGCGATCACTTTCATTTTCAGGCTGCGGGCAAGCGTAACGACCGCCCGAACGATCTGCGAACTGTCGTTTTGCGAACCCATTCTCTGAACAAAAGAACGGTCGATCTTTAGTGTTGAGATGGGAAATTCCTGCAGATAGCTGAGCGACGAATACCCGGTGCCAAAATCATCGAGGGCGATCTGAACACCCATGCGGCTGAGTTCCGCCAGAGTGTGCGCGGTGTTGCGCAGATTTTTCATCATCGCGCTTTCCGTGATCTCGATCTGCAGCGAATGCGGCTCGAGGCCGGTCTCCTCTAAAACACGCGCCACTTTTTCCACCAGGTCGCGCTGCGTAAAGCGTTTGCTGGAGATGTTCACGCTGATCGAACAATTCTCGGCGCCGGGCTCGTTGTCTTTCCAAAACTTCAACTGCCGGCAGGCTTCCGAAAGCACCCAATCGTCGAGCTGATCGATCAGAACGTTTTCTTCGGCCAGCGGGATAAATTCGCCCGGCGGCAGGACACCGTAAAGCGGGTGGTCCCATCGCACCAAGGCCTCAAAGCCCCAGATGTCTCCCGTTTCGATGTTGCGGATGACCTGATAGGTAGCGAACAATTCGCCGCGTTTTACGGCGCCGCGCAGGTCGTTGGCGAGCCTTAGTTCGCGCGTGACCTTATCGTGCATCTCGTGATCGAAGAACACATAGCATCCCTTGCCCACGGCCTTGGCCTGGTACATGGCGGCGTCGGCATCGCGAAGCATATCGCCCGCATTCTCGTAAGGTATCAAGCTCGAAGCCACGCCGATGCTGGCCCCGACAAATATTTCCTGGCCGCCGAGAAAAAAAGATTCGGACAGCTTGAGGTTGATTCTTTCCGCCACGTGAACCGCCTGTTCGATATCGGTCAGATTTTCCAACAGGACGGTAAACTCATCGCCGCCCAGCCGCGCGACCGTGTCTTTTCCGCGCACGCATTCAAGCAGTTTTTGCGCCGTGACGTTCAGCAGATTGTCTCCGACGCTGTGGCCCATCGAATCGTTCACCAATTTGAAACCGTCTAGGTCGAGGAAAAGGACCGCGGTTATCCTATCCGGCGTTTTTCTGACATTGACCAGCGCCGCCTCGAGTTTTTCGCGGAAGGCGGTGCGGTTCAAGAGGCCGGTCAGGGAATCGTGCGAAGCGTCGTGAATAAGCTGTTCTTCGGCCTGTTTTCGCGAGGTTACGTTCTGCGCCTGAAACACGAGATGGCGAACATTATTATGAGCGTCGCGCGCCGTGGAAACGCTCAGATCGACCCAGGAAACATCGCCGCGGGAAGATATCAGCCGCAGTTCTTTTTGGCAGGACGTCATTTTCCCTACCATCAGATCTTCGAGCTGGCTTTGCAAAAACGGCAGATCGCTGGAATGGACCACGTTCTTGTAATCGGAATTCAGCAGCTCGTCTTCTTTAGACTGCAGCAAGCCGCAAAGGCTCTCGTTGATCTGGAGCCATTTCCCGTCCGGTGACACCAGCGCCATTCCCACGGACGCATAGTCGAAAGAGCTTCGGAAAAGCTGTTCCGATTCCTGCAGCGCATCGAGATTGCGGATATATGTTTCGTAGGAAAAATAGATCAGCCCGATCACGGGGACGATCGTCAGCAGCGCCATCGAACTGAAATCGCCGAAGTAGCGCGCGACAAAACCCGCCGGTATCGCCGCCATGATAAAGGTCGCGCTCACCCAGAGATAATATTTTCTCCAGGCTCGCCAGAGCGAAAGTTCAAGCTTTAGGGCCTGCATGACCGCGACCAGCGAGGTGGAGGCGATGTATTGCGAAAGCGCCATTACGCCGATCGCTAAAATAAAATCAGCGTTGGAAAGCCGCGTGGCAATAGTTGCGGGATCACCGTAAAGTGTCCACAGCAAATGCCCCGTTATCCAGGTGGCCGTTGCGCTGAGGCCGATGTTGAAAAGATAGGTGGTTGCTTTCCGGCTGATACCGATCGATGAAGCGATCGCTTCGGCAACCGCGGCCATGATAGCTCCGTTCAATCCCCAGGTGAGCAAGGCCAGAAAAATAAATACATCGGAAAATGTGATCGTACCGTTAAAACGAGGTATTTTAACGCTGACCCGCGAAGCCACCACTGCGGTCAAAGCCACCAGTATCCAGAGGCGAAATTCACTGCCGTTCTCAGCCACCTGTAAGACAGTGCTGGCACAGATCATGGCGCCCAGACCTACAATGATCCAGCGATAGACGGCTATCCATGGTATGGCGGTCCGGTATGTCCAGGAACGTGAACTATTCATCGCAAGCAATTGGAACGGTGTTTTGCGGCCTTTTCTCTATCTGAGGGCGGTCAGAGAGGTCGTGAGGTTTTCTGCGGAGACACAATAAGGCCCCATATTATTTTAGGGATTTCCAACCTGTTTAGCAAGTGTTTTCTTTTGTTGATACAATTTTAATTTGTTGAAAATAAAAGGCAAATTGGTATCACCAATTGAATTATCTGCAAGGTTAACAGCGCACGGCCCACGAAATGTCACGAATAGAGAGTTTTAATTCGTGTTATTTGTGTAATTAGTGGCTAATAAAACCGTATCGTTTTACATAACCAATGAGAAAACGGACTTTATAGTAAACGTCACCAATTAATTGAACAACATATAATAGGCTGATTTGAGGTATTCACCGGCCACCATATTCCAACCTTTTGGCAACAGCCACCAGTAAAACGGGAGAGGGGTTTGCTCCCCAGGGGCGGGAGAAGCCACGCCGAATTCGGTATCTCCTTTATTTGCATAGAGTTCAAATAACCAGAGTGCCCGGCGCGAATGATAGGATGAAGTAACGATCAGCACCCGCTGCCAACCGCGCTTCTGCGATTCCTGGCCGATCAGGAGGGCCTCGTCCTTTGTCCCGGAAACTATTTGTGAGAGCTCCTCAATATTTTCCGCTGGAACGCCCTGCGCGACCAGTTCCCGGCGGGCCCGTTCGATAAAATAGAGATTTTGCCGGTCGGGTTGTGACCATCCGCTCTGCAAACCGTCATTGGTCAGGATCAGGCGATCGGAAACACCTGCTTTGAATAATTCGGCGGCCTTCCGCGTGCGCTCGATATAGGTGGCCGAACCACCCAGCACGACTATCGCGTCCGCCTTTTCTAAAGGCCGCTGGACGATCAGCCTCTCCGCCAGCCACCAGGCAAGCGCGCTCCAGAGCAGCAATAACAAAACGGCCGTTAAGGCTATTTTGAACCCGCGGCCAATCCACCACCCTTATTGGAAAATATCTTCACCTACCTATGCGCCGCGCTTTCCACCCCGGCCATTATTTCACGAAGCTTTGCGACCCTTGCCTCCCAGCCTTCGTTCTTCATCGAAGCGCTGATCTCTCTGCGCTCGCCCGGATCCTTCAGCGCGTCCTCAACCATCCGGATAAATTCAAAGTGATCTTTGGCAACCCGGCAGCCGCCGATATTTTTCATCTCGGGTATATTGGTCGAGACCACGGGCAGCCCCGCCGCCAGGTATTCTCTTACCTTTAACGGATTGACGCTTTCCGTCAGCTCATTGATCACGAACGGATTTAACGCTACATCGAACCCTTTGCAGTAGGCGGGCAGATCCGCATAAGGCTGCCTGCCGAGCTGATGGATGTTGGGGATCGAACGCAGGATCTTTATTTTTTCCTCGGCATCGACCGTTACCTTGCCCAGCAAAACCATCGAACCCGACCAGAAATGCAGCGCGACCCTTTTTAAAAGTTCAAAATCGACCCAGTCGGCCAGCAAGCCGTGAAATCCGATTATCGGCCGCGGCAGATCGGCCAGATAAGCGGGAATTTTTGTATCGTCATCCAGCGCTTTACTAAAATGAGCGTAATCAACGCCGTGGGGAATGATAAAAGTGTTCGGATTAAAGTGTTTTTTTGATTCGTAAAGTTTGTCGGCGGAAACTATCACCAAGTCGGCCTCGCGGAAAAGACCTTCTTCGATCTTTTTCAAGCCGGGCGAAACGCCGGTAAAGGCCGTGTATTCGTCCACGCAGTAATAGATCAATTGATCTTCGCCGAGTTTTCCGGCGACCATTCCGGCGGCCGGGTTAAAGGTCATGTTGATCGGGCGATTAAAACCAAGCTGTTTCATCGCCCGCTTGACCTGCGAAATCAGCGATCTCCGGTTCAGCTTGACCACCGGGCCAAACCCGTAGGCCGGCACCGCCAGCGGGTTCATCACAAAAATATTCGGCTCGACCTCTTTTACCGGTTCGATAAAACTTTTAAGCTTTTTAAAGATGCGGCCCACGTCTTTGGAAGACGCGGTCGGCATCCGGTTAGCGATCGAATTGACCCAGAGAATGCGGTTGTCTTTGGAAAGAACCCGCATCAGGTGAGTTTTCGACAACGGGTCGCCGGTCCAATCGTGGCTAAAACACAAAATATCCCTGTTTCGCAATGGTTCGGTGGTCTTTGCGAAGGTTTCAGTTTCCGATGCGAAGGTCATTATTAAGTTCTTCCGAAGGCTTGTTTTATTTTCCGGCGCGCTGAGACCGGCAAAAATAAATAAGTGCCGATCAGGAATTTTTTCAACTTCTCTTTTTTCTCGTGCCGTTTCAAAAAAGTCCTGTCGAAAGTATAGCGGTAATTTGAGCGAATGTCTCCGCCAAAGCGGCGCAGGTAATCGTGCGAAGCTCCCATGCTAAAGTGCGTGAAGTTATTTTCAGCGGCCCATTCTATCGCGCGCCAGCAGCTGAGAGGATTTGCGCGCAGCTTATGATATTCTTCGAGAGAATTATTTCCCGCGTATTCAACCAAACCCCCGCTGCAAAATCGGAAGAAAGTTCCGGCGATCACTTTGCCTTCGTAGATCGCGACCAGCGTTTTTCTATTATCTTTATCTTGAGAGACTTTGACGAAATCTTCCCGCAAGTCCGCCCTGTTTCCCTTGCGTTTATTCCAGGCCACGTGAATCTCGTAAAGCTGGTCCAGCTCGTCCTCGGTTTCCAGGTCTTTGACCGTGACCTCGCCCTTTTTCATCGCCTGCCGGATCTCGCTGCGCCGGGTTTGGGAAAAATCTTTGAATAAATTTTCGCCGCCTTTTGTCAGGTCAAGCATCACCACGGCGTCTCCGCCCGAGCACGACTTCCGAGCTCAAACCGATGCTTTTACTATTTTCGACTGGCTCCCAGCTATGAAAGTTTATTACCTCGAGACTGTCGCCGCCTTTTTCCAGCATTCCTTCGAGCAGCGCCTTTGCCGCGGCCGCGCGGTCGACACCTTTGCGAAACACTGTTTGCGGGCGCACCGCCAAACCGGACGCAATCGTTTTTCCCGTATCGACCCCGGTCAAAACCGCCACGATCTTTTCTCCATCAAGCGCTAAAACTGCAAATCTTTCGCCGCCGCGAATGAATGGATCGGTAAAAAATCCAGGCGTGGTGTAATGAGTGGGATACGCGGCGTCGGCTAAAAAATCCTGCCAGGCGGCAAGCGTTTTATCATCGGGATACGCGTTTAATATCTGATAATTCATTTCGTTTCCCCGTCAATAAATCTCCGCTGCCACATTTCGAAGTTGACCAAAAACCAGAGACGTTGATCGTGATTTTCGCCGGCGTTATGCTGCGCCACCAGGCCGCGCACAAATTCGGCGTTGAAAATGCCGCGCGACAATGCGCGTTCGCTCAGGACGTATTCATCAATTACGTGGCGGAATTCATTTCTAAACCAGTTGCCCAGCGGCACTGGAAAACCCATCTTCTTTCGGGTCAGAATCGTTTCGGGCAAAATTCCCTTCATCGCTTCGCGCAAAATCCACTTGGTCGTTTTGCCGCGCAATTTCATTTCGACCGGCATCCGCGCAGTAAATTCCACCAGTTTGTGATCGAGAAAAGGCACGCGGCTTTCGATCGACGCCGCCATGCTCATCTGGTCCTGTTTCATCAGGAGTTCGTGCAGGTAGGTTTTGGTATCGACATACAAAAGCTTGTCGAGCAGCTCTTCCGCATCGGTATTTTCCATCCAGCGGTGCAGCCCGGCATACGGGTTTGTATCGGCAATCCTGGCTTTCGCACCGGCGGACAAAAGGCCGCTGCCCGTTCTGCCCATTCTGCATTGCCTTGGTAAAGATGGCGAAATTGTCGAAATAAAGATTTTCGATATCGGCATCGAGCGCGAGAAACGTGCGTTTTAGTTTGCGGTTCAAAGAAGCGGGCAGTGTCGCCACGCCGGTCTTAACGGCCTCGCGCAAAAATCCGGGCGTGAAGCTCTCGTATTTTTCACCGTAATTTAAAAGCGCCAGGGCTTTCTGATACCGGCCGTAGCCGCCGAGAATCTCATCGCTGCCTTCGCCCGTCAGGACAACTTTTACGTGCTGCTGCGCCAGCCGGGAAACAAAATAAAGCGGCACGCTCGCGGAAAAACCGAGAGGTTCGTCTTCGTGCCAGATCAGTTCCGGCAAAGCTTCGAAAAATTGCGCCGGTGAAATGGTGATCTCGTGATGGTCGGTCCGATATTTTTCGGCGACGAGCCGCGCGTATTCCAGCTCGTTAGCATCGCGTTCGTTGAAAGCGACGGAAAAAGTCTTGATCGGATCATCGACCATCGTCGACATCACCGCCGGCGATGGCGGACGAATCGATGCCGCCCGAGAGAAACATTCCCAGCGGCACATCGGCCATCAGACGCAGCCTGACCGATTCTCGAAAAAGATCGCGCCACTGCTCGACAAATTCCGCATCACTCTTAGTTTCATGCTTGGGTTCAAAGCTCAGGTCCCAAAACTTGCGAATTTCGATGCGCCCGTCTTTCCACGACAAGGTGTGCCCGGGCGCCAGGCGTTTTACGCCGGCAAAAAGTGTTTCGTCGCCCGAGGTCCCGTGGTTGGCAAGCTGGTCGGGCAGAGCGTTAAAGTTTATCTTCGGCCTTTACCGCGCCGGCCTCAAGCAGCGCCTTGATCTCTGAGGCAAAGAACAAATTTCCCTGCTCGTCGTGAACGTAATAAAGCGGCTTTACCCCGAAGCGGTCGCGGGCGATAAAAAGCTCTTTTTTACGCGCATCCCAGATCGCAAAAGCAAACATTCCGCGTAAATATTCCACGCATCCAGCGCCGTATTCGGCATAAAGATGCAGGATGGTTTCGGTGTCGCAATGGGTTTGATAAGTGTGCCCGCGCGCAATCAGATCTTCGCGATGATCGGCGTGATTGTAGATCTCGCCGTTATAAGTGATGACCAGCGAACCGTCGTTGTTTTTCATCGGCTGGTGGCCGTTTGAAACATCGACGATGCTTAAGCGGCGATGGCCGAGCCCGACGTTGCCATCAATGAACGCGCCGGCATCATCAGGCCCGCGATAGGCAAACACGTCGCGCATCCGGCACAGGACGTTCTCGTCGATCTGCCGGCCGGAGCGGGGTGAAAAAGCAATGCCGTTAATACCGCACATAATAAAATTATTCTTCGTCGGACTGGAGCGAGTCTTTCAGCACATAAGCCTTCGGACGCTGCGGTTTCGGTGAGGGCAGCGAAACGGAAAAGAGGCTATCACCACCGGAGCCACTGGTTCTAACGTTGAGTTTTTGCCCGAGCCTGCGGGCCGTGGCGAATTCGAGGTTCGACGGGTTATTAATAATTTCCCGGTCGTTTAAGACGAGGTATTTACCGTCTATAAACACATACTCTTCGGGCTGCGTTCACCCGCGGCAACACGCGTCCAGGCAAAGCGAAAGTCCGTGGAAAACAGCGGATTTCGCGCGATCTGCCCGCCGCCGTCGCCAAAAAAGAAGAGGTCCTGGTAACCCTTATTGTTGATAGCGAATGCCCGCCCGCCGCTGATCTCGATCTCTTCGATGGTAGCTTCAGGGTCACTGCCAAGAGCCGGCAAAAAGAAGGTGAAAAATTCCTGCGGGCCTTTGCCTTTGGAAATAAAACGAAGATAAGGAGCGTTGACGCGGCCGCCATAGCAAGTGGAAACCCAGCTTTCGCGTTTCTGCCACTCGCCGTTGTCGCCGAAAAGCAGAAGCTTTAGCCCGGCGTTCTTGTCGGAATTTTCCACGATGCTCCAGAGTTTTTCTTCCGGATTTTCCGCGCGCGGATCGGTGTTCGGATCAAAATGAAAATTCAGCTGGTAAGTGTGCTCGCCAAAAGTTTCGACATAATCGCGAATGATCCAATAGTCGTTCTTAAGAAAGAGGATGCTGCGCGTATGTTTCGCCGCGGAATCGGGCAGGTCGTCATAACCGTCGTGCGAGCCTTCAAAAAAGTCGAAGCGGTCCTGGGCGATCCATTTTTTGACTTCGGCTTTGGCGGCTTTTTCCCATTTGAATGTGCTGCCGGGAATAGATGACGAACGCTCGTCAATGACCAGCGTGTTGTGCGCTAAAGATGAGCGGAAATAATCGCGCAGCTCTCCAGATTTGTGATAGGTATAAGTGCCGGGATCGACCAGAAGGGTTTTGCCGCCCGCCGCCAGCTCGAACGAAAGCACATCGGCATGCGAATGCGCCGAGGATAGCGCGCCGTGTTCGCCGCAATCGATCAGCATATAGTTGTCGCTCTTGTCCCAACCGTCGCGCATCATAAAATAGCCGCCGGCGGTGAAAGCTTTCGACTCATCTTCCGGGCTTAGGGACGCGATCTCTTTAAATTCTTTGATTCCCTGGTCGCCCAGCAGCCAGAACATCTCTTCGGCCGGGGTCTGCGCGACAAATTTGTAATCCTCGCGGCCCATCAGCACCGCCGCCGTCGAAAGCACGGCGCGAAAATCATTCGGCTTGCGGCTGCTCAAGGGGAGCATCCTGCCGCCGTCATCGTCGCCGATGATCGGCGTGGTTCCGTCGGGCCGCGTGATGTACATCAGGTAATCGAGCATTTTTTGCACGCGGTCTGTTACGGATCCAGTTAGCTCCACCGCGTCGGTTTCCGGTTTGAGGTCATTTAAGATCAAAAAATGCAGGTAAAAATCCGCGGTATAACGCTGGTACCAGGTGCTTTGCTCGAAATAAACCCCGTCGGCCAGGATCTGGCGGTCGAGTTCTTCGAGCAGGATCTTTTCACCCAGCGCGCGCCATTTTTTAGCGCGGTAAAAAGGCGTTTGGGTGCCGAGATAATACAGGCCCAAAGCTTCGCCCGTCAGATGCGTGTTGGGGCTGTAATAGGTCGAAAGATATTTTTCCAGGTGGCTGCCGTGCGAATACAAATAGCGCAGTACTTGCAGCAGCGCTTTTGAATCGAAGAATTTCGAATTTTTGAAGAAATTCAATCCCCAGATCCAGGACATTGCGCGGAAAGCCACTTCCAGGCTGCTCGACCAGTTCACGCCTTGCTGCGGCGGGTTTTGCTCCATCCAATCAAACAGGTGTTTGATAAACCGCTCGGCGTATTTTTCATGCGAGGTCAGGTGATAGGCCACGCCCAGCGTAAAAAAATGCTGGTGGCGATTAAGTTCCCAAACGACTTTTTTGTCGCCGGTCTCGTCATTGGAATAATCTTCGAATTGCCGCCAGTGTTTCATCGGCGAGCGTTTGCCGGAGATGGGTTCGTAATGCCAATCGGGGATTTGGCCGAGGTAGAGATTTTTGTGGCCGAGCAGATCGAATTTCCCCTCCATTATTCTTTCGGCACGCTCGATGGTCTGGTCGATCACCTGCTCGCCAAAAAGACGCCGGAAAGAATTGGCGCTGGTTTCTTTGTCTACCAGCGAAGGAAAAAAAGTGGCGGCGCCGCTTTTACGAAAATTAGCCAGCAAAGTTTTGAGTCCAACTTCTTCGCCGGCAAAAAACTCCGGATCAATGAGATTCCAGATCTCATTTTCCGAAGGCAAACCTCCGGACAGACCGATCTTTTCCGTATAAGCGGAGATGACCTGGCTGCCGCGCGCGCGAAGCTCCGACCAGCTCCTGGTTCGGATCTTTTTGAACTTATCCAATGGATTTGCCATTTCTTCTATTAGCAAATCAATATACTCTCTTTCTCTGAAATTGGCAGTTTGGCTGCCTGCTTGTCCATGATCGCCCGCAGGCGATAATTCCTAAAATCCCCGGGCGAGCCCGTCCGGCCGTCGATCGCCGCGGCTACCATGTTAAAAGCCTCGCGCGGCGCGGCAAAGTGAACTTTATAAGACGAATCTCTTTCACCCTGCTCGATGATGTCGCTGAAAAACCTTTTGGCGTCTTCGCCGATACAGGCCGGCTGGTCCTGATCGATAAAGCCGTGGCAATAGAGTTTGACAAACACCCAATCGGGCCGTCCTTTGACCGTGATATTGGCCGAAAGCCAACGCTGGAACCGTGCCGTATCCAGCTTTTTACTGGCGGCCAAGCCGCCTTCGTCAATGCTCGGGACCGGCAATCCTTTGATACGCCGCCCCCAGTCAAAGACCAAAGGCCCTGTAAATATCAGTGGTAATAGGGGTTGTTTTCCATTTACCGACACTGTTAAACCTTTTTGATGCGGTATTTTTTGGTCTAATGGAAGCCCGCATTCATAGATCTGGTTGATCATCGGGACCTGTGTCGGCTCCGGGGCCGAGGGCAGCGTCATATCGGCGTAACAGCCCGTTTCCTGCAGGATCTGCATTTCATCATCGACGCCGCAGTACATTCCGCCGTGCGAATTGGCCAGCGCCAGGTTGCCGTGGACAAAGGCGTACATCGGCGAGCCTTTTTCGTCCGCTTGCGAGAGACATTTGTGCTCTTCCGCCAGGCAGTCGCGAAAATCCAGCAGGCTCCGGCGCAAATTTTCCGCGGTGTCGGGTTCTTCCACGCCGTGGTGCAGATGTATCTCTACTTCGCCCAGGCCTTCGGCCTGCATTTCCGCCATGATGTTTAGCAGCTCCGGGTGATATTGTTCGGCCGGGGTAGAAATTACCGTGGCGAAATTTTGTCCCGTCGGAATCTTTTACCGCTTCTCCGGTGTCGCGAGCGATCTTGTAGTAATCTTCCAGCCGCCTGATCTGCGTTTTCAGATCGTGCACCCCGGATTCTTTCCAGCCCGGCTCGAAATGGTTGGCAACGGTAAAGATGATGTGCTTGTTTTCCAACGGCTCTCTGCCAAGAAAGTCCTGCACGCGGGCAAACGGGTAGCGCGCAAGCCAGGGCAGGTTCGTTCCAATCTTTTTCAGTTTGGCGTTGATCGACATCTTAAGAATTTTTTGCCACAGAGGGCACAGAGTACACAGAGAAAATTAAAAATGAAAACGGAGAAATTCCCCTTTCTTCTTTCTTCTTTCTTCTTTCTTCTTCCTTTTTCCTTCTTTCCTTCTTTCCTCTCTTCCTCCTTCTCTCTGTGTTCTCTATGGCTAATTTAATTATCTATGTATTTGCGGTGCCATAATTCCAGCATCCAAAGGATCCAGAGCGAATGCGAATGATCGCGGCGCCCGCGGCCGTGTTCATCCAACAAAAGTTTGATATATACCGGGTTCAAAATAACCGCGGTCAAGCGTCCGTTTTTCCAGCAGGTCTTCGCGGATGCGGTCGCGCAGCTGCAGATTTATCCACTCGTTGATCGGCACGCCAAAGCCCTGCTTCGCGCGCTGCAAAATACTATCAGGCAACAACGCCCTGCATCGCGCGTTTGAAAATATATTTGGTTTCCAGGCCCTTCAGTTTTAGTTCAGCCGGGATCCCGGTGACAAATTCGATCAGTTTGTGGTCGAGCAGAGGCACGCGCGCCTCGAGCGAAGCGGCCATGCTCATGCGGTCTACTTTGGTCAAAATGTCGCCCGGCAAATATGTTTTGCTGTCGAGATAAAGCAGTTTGTCAATCGGGTTACCGGTTCGGGTGCCGGAAGCAAACTGGCGGAAAAGCTCTTCGCCGGCGTTAGCGGTGCCGTTCATATTCTGCCGTAGCCCGGCGGAGTAAAGAGCTTTTTTATGCCGCGCGGTTAAATGCGAAATGTTATCGATATAGCGGTCGATCGCGTCGAGCGAAACATTGTAGAGATAATTTTTTCCCGGCGCGTTGTGCGGCAGCATTTGGCTCACCGGCTGCAGCAATCCAGTGCGGATCGATTTGGGCAGATTCGCTAAGCCGGCGCGCTTTTTATCCGTTACGTAGCGCGTATAACCGCCAAACAATTCATCGCCGCCGTCACCGGACAAAACGACGGTGACGTATTCGCGCGCCATTTTTGAAACCATATAGGTCGGCAGCGCCGAAGAATCGGCGAACGGTTCGTCAAAATGCCAAACCAATTCGTCAACAATATCGAAGAGATCAGGCGTGACGATAAATTCGTGATGCTCGGTGCTGAAATGTTCTGCCGTTAAGCGGGCATATTTCAGCTCGTTAAAAGAATCTTCGTTAAAACCGATCGAGAATGTTTTCACCGGTTGTCTGAAATCCGCGCCATGTTTCCCACGATCGCGCTGGAATCGACGCCGCCGGAAAGAAAAGCGCCCAGCGGAACCTCGGAGATCAAGCCGCACGTTTACGGCGTCCTTGATCAGTTCGCGGAGTTCATCGATGTAATCTTCTTCTTTTTTACTTGCGGCGTTTTCTTTATATTCGAAAATCCCAGTAGCCGTGAGTTTCGACTTTACCATCGCGCCAGGTCAGGTAATGCCCGGCCTCCAGCTTGCGCACATTTTTGAAAATGCACATCGGGTCGGGTATGTAGCCAAAACTCAGATAAGCATCCAGTGCGCCCAGATCGATCTCGCGTTTATCGCCGCCATGTGTGAGCAGAACCTTTAGTTCGGAACCGAAGACCAATTCTCCGTCATTCAGAACTGAATAATAAAGAGGTTTTTTTCCGACGCGGTCGCGCGCGATAAAAAGCTCTTTCTTCCCCTTGTTCCAGATCGCAAAGGCAAACATCCCGCGCAGATGCCGGAGACATTCCGCGCCAAATTCTTCGTAGGCATGAACGATCGTTTCCGTGTCGGAATTTGTTTTGAACCTGTGCCCGCGGGTTTCCAGTTCGGTTTTTACTTCGCGGTAGTTGTAAATTTCGCCGTTAAAAACTACACCCAAATTGCCGGATTCGTCGTAGATCGGCTGCTGCCCGGTTTTCAGATCGATGATCGACAGCCGGCGCATGCCCAGCGCGGCATGATCGTCAACCATCATTCCCTGCTCATCCGGGCCCGCGGTGCGCGATGATGCGGCACATGCCGTCGAGCAGCGTTTCGCGCTCGGCACTGGGCTTGATTTTAGTATTAATAAATCCGGCTATACCGCACATAAAGATACGAACTTTCAGCTATTGGCTGTCAGCTCTGTGCCTCCTTCGAGCGGATAAATAATTTCTTGATCGAATTTTTTTCTTCCGTGGTGATCACTCCCAGGTAGTTGGCGATGAGCAGATAGATCGCAAACAGAACCACTCCGCAGCCCGCGACGGTCAGCCCGCCGGAGATCAGATTTACCCAGCTTTCTCTGGGCGTGGAAAACAAAATGCCGCTTATTTGCCGGCCAAAAGACGGCGTCAGCTCGCGGAAATAAATGTAAAATCCGTAGGTGATCAGGGCCCGCGAACAACGTGGCGACGGCTGTTTTCCCCATGTTAAGCAGCAGGTAACCGTCTTCATATTTTACGCCCAGTGTTTTTGCGGCGCGCTTCATTGTGATCAGCCGTTCGACCAATGTCGTTACTACTACGATGGCGATTATTCCGCGCAGGTCAAGATAATTAATGCCAAACCAGAGCGCCGCGATCATCAGCGGGATGATCACCAGCCGCAATTTCAACAAAAATCTGCCGAGTTCCGGAAAGGCCCGGACGATCGGGTCGCTGATCAAAATTCCAAACGGGATGAGCGTGATATTGATCAAAAATATCGGCACGCTGGCGGCATAATTTTTTGTGAAAAGCGCGGTGATCAGATCGTAACCGGTGATCAGCAGCAGCGCGTAAATGGGAAAATAAAAGAACGCCAGCTTGTCCATCGCGCGGACGGTGACCTCTATCATCTCGCGCTTGTTTCCTTCGTGCTGCAGCGCGCTCATCCGCGGGATCATCACTGACGTTACCGATTCATAAAGAATGCCGAGCAAAGGAAGCTGGAAACATCCGTAGACATAAACCGCGAAATCCGCCGCGGAAAACCGGTAGCCGACAAAATAATTGTGAATGTCGGTTTGCACTATCCACAGCAGCGCCATCAGGCCGTAAGGCAGTACGTAAAAAAATTGCCGCTTTTAAGATGCCAAAATCGAAGCTGCGCCAAAATCCGCGGAACTTATAATTCAGGTACAGCAGTAACACCACCGTCTGTACCGCCCCCTGAACGATCGCCGCGTATACAAAAGATTCTACCGTCGCAAACACCACTACCGCCGTCACCATGAACAAGGTCTTGGTGAACTGCGAGAAAATAATAAAAAATGTAGCCAGGCGAGGTTCCTGGTTCGCTACCGCGACGATCTCGAGAAACGCTCCGAAAACCCACAGCCAAATAACAACCCCGATCAACGGCGCCAAATGGGTTAACTCAGAATCCTGAAAAACTTTGCCCAGGCTTTGCGGTAAAAATGCCAGCAGCGCGCAAACGATACCGCCGATCACAAAATTAAAAAGCAGTATGTTGAAAATAATATAAGGCTGGTCTTTTTTATCGCGCGAGAGAAAATAATACGCGCTGGCGCTAAAACCGAACGGCAGTATCGCGACCATTGTGGTCACTACCTGAAAAGCCTGGCGGTAAATTCCGACCTGCGTTTGGTCCAGGTAGCGCACAACCAGCAGCGGCAGCAAAAAGCTCAGCGCAAAGCCGGCGGTCTTAGCTATCAAAAGCCAGGCGCTCTGCTCTTTCAGCGATGGTTTGGTTGTTTCTGCCTGCTCGGACATTTGTTTTACTACTTTTTAGCGGTGAAGGATCTGGCCTCTTCGGGGCGGAATGTTCTGTAACTCCATCTTGCGCTCGTGGGGAAAGCCCAGGTCAGGGCGGTGATCACGCTTAGTTTTAAAGATCGTGAGGTCTTCTTCGCCTCGCGGAAAAATTTGAGCGCTTCTTTATATTTGCCTGCTACCAAGCGGGCTTTTCCGCTTTGCACGTTGAACTGAGCCGCGGCCCGGTCGTAGTGATATTGCCGCGCTTCTTTTTCACTGGGCGTCAGGTCATATTTGCGTTTTACTTCTTCCAGGACGTGCATGGAGCGCGAGGCGACGCTGATGCTATCGCCGGTCAGGCTGCCCGCGCGAAGGCGATATTTTAACAAGACCTCTCTCTGGCAGGCCACTTTTTTTCCGTCCTTGAGCAAATGGAACCAGAGATTAAAATCTTCGCCGCGCTTCGGAGCTTCGGTGTCAAACATGCCGACCTCCAGCACTTTTTCCCGCAGGGCGATCGTGCCGGAAGTAATTACATGGCTGGTTCCGCGCAGCAAACTTTCGGTGGTTACTTCTCCTTCGGTCGGCGCTTTTTCCATGAAGGTTTTATATTTGGTTTTGTCGCCGAAAAGATACGCGTCGCAATAGACCATGTCGCTGCCGCTCGATCCGAGAAAGGCGATCTGTTTTTCCAGGTACTCGGGCAGCCAGATATCGTCGCCGTCCAAAAATGCAAGTATCTCGCCTTGCGCGGTCCTGATCCCGGTATTTCGCGCGGCGGCGGCGCCGGTGTTGGGCTGTTTCAGGTAGATTATTTTACCGAAGTACGGCGCCAGTACCTGTTCGAGTTTTTCGGTGTCGGGCGATCCGTCGTTAATCACTAGTATCTCGAAATCACGGAAGGTTTGCGCCTGGACGGAGTCCAGCGTTTCAGCGATGTAATCAGCCACGTTATAAACAGGAATGATCACGCTCACCTTTGGCAAGGGCGCTTTAACTTTTTCCTTTTTCGGTGTTTTTTCCAAGGTGGCTATCATTAATTTTCTTTCGAAGATTCGCGGATCGGCTCCCAGGTGGCCATTCTCACGCCCCTGATAAATCCAAAGAAAGCGATGATCGAGGCGATGTTTGCCAGCACGAAATATTGCGGCATCGCGATCAGGGCAGAATGTTTTTCACCGCGGGTCAGAAGCCAGGACAGGCCGGCAATTCCATAAAATATCGCCTGCAAAGCGAGAAACAGCAAGAACCAATCCGACGTGAAGGCCAAAATGGCGGACGACGCAAAAAGCAGGATCAGCCAGACCGGCACGGCGTAACGCAGCACCTTGTGCGAAAAAAGCTGCACCGCGTAAAAGCCGCTGTGGAACGGGTTCATCATATAAAGATGGCGGCCGAGATCTGTCAGCGTCTGGGTAATAACGCGCACGCGCATCTGCAGCTCGCGTTCGGGCTGGCGGTTCGTTTCTTCGGTACAGATCGCGGCAGGTTCATAGACCGTGCGCAATCCCTGTTCGTAAAGCTTGGTGGCGATGAGAAAATCGCTGCAGGCTTCCGGGTACATCGGCACATAAGCCGCGCGGCGAACCGCGTACAGCGCGCCGGAAACACCGATCAGCGAACAGGCGCGGCTTTCGGCCTCTTTCAAAAATGTTTCGTAATTCCAATAGGAGCGCGCACCCTTGCCGATATTCGAATCCGCGGGGTCGACGTAGATCAGCTTGCCGGCCACACATCCGATCTCCGGATCATTGAAATTCGGCATCAGCGTTCGCAGCACATCGGGCCGGTACATCGTCGTCGCGTCCGAAAAAAGAATGACTTCACCACCGGCAAGTTCAACGGCCGCATTTTGCGCCGCGGTCTTTCCATGACGCTGCGGCTGGCGGTGAAGTTTTACACCGCGATCGGCGAAAGATAGCGCGATCTCATCCGTTCCATCGGTGGAACAATCGGAAGCCACGATTATCTCGATTTTTTCCTTGGGATAATCCAGCTCAAGAGTATTTTCCAGCTTTGAGCGAAGATCTTTTTCTTCATTGTAAGCAGTGATAAGGACCGTCACCAGAGGTTCGAAGTCGCCTTTGCGAATATGCCGCGGCCTGACCAGGCTGACGATATAAACCAGCAGCGGATAACCGGCATACGTGTAGAACAGCACCAGCGTGCTGATCCCGAATATGACCGAAGTTGTCATCGTCAAAACCGCCATTTGTTTTATGCGGGTTGAAGTTCCGGTGAACTTTCCGCTGCTGCTCCTTCGGCTCCTTCGCTCCTTCGGCTCCTTCCAGGGCTGCCGATGTCTTTTCGCTCTCTTCCTTTCCGATGAGATAAATGCGCCGCAGTGCGATCGCATATGCCACCGGATAATACACGAACCAATTATAGGCGAACGAGCCGAAAAAGCTTCCCACCATATAGGCGACGATGCTCGCCTGAATGCCGATCGCCAGGTAATACATCCAGGATTTATTTTTCGCTTCGAACAGTTCACGCTCCATCGCGCCGAGTTTCCTAAACGGCCCCGTTATCAGCAGGCAGTACACGATCAGCCCGGCGATGCCCAATTCCGACGAAACCTGCGTGTAAGCGTTGTGCGTGACGAGATTGCGCGCGGAACCGATCTGGAAACAGCCCATTCCCACGCCCCAGGGATTGCGCAAGGTTACCCAGAAAGATTGTTTCAGCAATTCCGTCCGCTGATCGGAAGAACCGACCGGGTCGAGGCCCGGAATAAAGATCGACATTATTCTCAAGCCGTAATTTCCCGGCGCCACCGCCAGGAAGATCGCGCCGATGATGGCGGTGATAAGCATCACTTTGAACCGCTGTTCGCGGCCCAGCTTCCATGCCAAAAATACCCCGCAGGCCATCATTCCCAAAAATCCGCCGCGGGAAAAAGTAACTACCGTGCCGGCGATCATGCAAAACGCCGCGCCCCAGTAGATCAGCTTCATGAAAATATTTTTTGTGCCCAGCCCAAGCGCGAAAGCGATCGGGATGAACAGGATGAAATGCAGCGCCAGCTCATTCGGATTGCCGAACATTCCGCCGAACTCAACACCGACACGGTAATCTTCGACCGTGAATTTGCCTTCGGCATAGAGCTGCATCGCGTTAACGCTCAGCATCAGCCCGACGCCGATCGACAGCCACATCAGCGCCTTCATCCTGCCCGGCGTGCGCACTACGTTAACCATCACGATGAACATCAGCACGACCTTGATGAACACGTCGTTAAAAGTGTTCCAGGCATGGACCGGGTCTCGCGCGATCGGGATCGTCAAAAGGGCGATCAATGTCAGCAGCAAGATGTAATTGACTTCGGACGGGCGCGCGGTAAGATTTCCTTCGATCGCCAGCTGCGAAGGGATAAAAAATATAATTGTGATGATGGAGATAACGTAGGCCAGCGCCGTTAAGCTGGAGAGGGCCGGGAAAAGTTCGTACGGGCGAAAATAAAGAACGAACGTGAAAAGAAACAGGCCGGCGTAACTTATCAAATGCCCGTTTCGTTTTATCCAGTTGTCGCGCCCCAGCAGGGTCGTGTCTTTTTCTACCGCCTTGCGCTTTTTCTCTCTGCGCCGGGCTACATCAGGACTTTCATCTAACGGCGAAACTTCAGGTGCTTCCCGGATGGGTGTGAGCGTTTCGAGATCTTCAACACCGGGCCCGCTAAAATCCCTGCCCATTTCGGCGCCCATTTCGGCGCGCTCGGCACCGGTTTCTTTCGGGGGTGAATTCTCGTGCTCTGACTGGCCCTTTTTCTCCGCGGAAACGCCCGGCGGAAGCAGGTTTGGCGCCTCTTCAGCGCTTCTTTTAAAAGCAGAAACAGACGCATAATCGCGTCCGTCTTCAGCGCTTGGCTTTTCCCCGCTTGTAAATGGTTTCAACGGGGTATAATCCTGATTTTCACTGCGTAGGGGCATTTACAACAGTCTCGTCATTTCTCTACCTGAATGGTTCTATCGCCTTTTTTCCGGCGACACATATATCTAAACTCTTAAAAACTTTGTTTTTCCTTAATCTATTTCCGGAATTTTGCAGACTTTTTGCTCCCCAGCGCGGGCTCTGCCTATAAAGTCGGGGATATCTGCCACTAATTACACATAAGAATCTTTAATTCGTGTTATTCGTGTAATTAGTGGCTAATAATGATGCACGGTTTTGCCTGTTAATAAGTAAATAGCTTCATGGCAAGCCGCCTAAACGGCCACCATTTCCTCATCGACGGTGATTATTTCGCGGACCTTTTTACGCAGCGCCTGTTCAAACTGGCGGGCCTCGCCCACGCCGGTAAAAGAAAGCTGCTGTAGATTGCTTTCGATGCGCTTGCGGTAGTCGGAAACCAGCGAATCCGATACGCCCAGCATTTCGGCGACTTCAAGCTGAGTGCCGCTGTCAGAGCTGAGATAGCAGTGCCACAGGACGCCGATCATGCGGTGATATTGCTTGGCCTTGCCGCGGACGGATTTGTTCAGGTTCGAAAGAAATTTTTCTACGTACCCGGCGGCCATCGTTTCGGCTTCGCGGCGAAGCAGGTCCTGCTCGGGATTTTCCTTGGTATCGACCGGATCGTACTCGTAGTGGTTATCTTCACCGTCATCGCTGCCGGCGGCTATCGGCACCAGGTAAATATCCATTACCGGCAGCCGCGACATCACCATGCTGCGCAGCGTGCGCACGTCTGAAGGCGAGTCTACCGCTCTTAGTACCCTTACTATTAGCAATTCCAGATCCGGATTGCTGATGACGATCTGCGCGTCGCCGGTACAGCCGACCATGCGCGTATCGCGCTGGTGTATGGGAACGACGTGAATGCGTTCTTCCATCTCCGGCTGGTTACGGCGCTTTTTTGCGTCCTGCCAGACGCTTAAGCCATAGACCCGGTCCGCCAGACGCCGATGCGATTCGCCCGCGACGCCGATATTATCGAATCGCTTGAAGGTGTCGCTGGTCTGGATAAGGGTGGAAATGCGGCGCGCCAGCCGGTAGGATTCCGGGTAGCGTTTTCTTAATTCCGCGGTTAAAAGATTTGTTAGTTCGATCTGACTGATCTCAGCTTCGACCTCAACATCTGTCATCCCGGTTTCGAGATAATGCTGAAATCTTTCTTTGCTGAGCAGGGCTACGAAAAGCTCCTGCGTCAGATCCGTATGGGCATTGTGCCTTCCCTCTTCGATCAACAGTCCGGCACTTCGCGATGCTCTGACCAGCGGATGGCTGGAAACAACCCGGTGAAGCTCCGTCCAGATCTGATTGACATTTGAGGTTTTGAGACTTTCTATCCATTTCCCGACTTTATGGGTGCGTTCCGTTACCGGCCGGGATGGTATTTGCTCTTTGATAGCGCTCATGTTGTACCTTTCCGAACTTGTTCTGAGGCGCCTTAGCTGAAAATTGACCTTGTTTTCAGATGATGAGGTAAATGATTTGGACAGTAATACCCGCTGTCGGAGAAACTCCAACACGTGGAACTCACTTAGTAGATAGGTTTAAGGAGGATGACAGTGAATTTTTACCTGCGCGTTTCGACTGTCAAATCATTTAGGAAGGCTTTCAGGAAACTTTAACGTTTCCCGACCACATTTAAGATATTAGCAGGAAATTTTTAATTGAGCAATACTTTTTTACAAGTTTTAACAAATTTAAACGCTTAATCCTTTTGAGATTCCAGAGTTTGGTAAAAATTTAACGTTTCTTGAGAAAAAGTCAGGTTTTATCGCGTTTTATTTGGAAGGAACGAGGCATTGCAGATTTTATTTCTAATGAAGTGCCAGAGAGATCGACGTGACCGTCCGCCATGCTTTCCCGGCCGTTATGGTCACATTTGAATTCAGTTTCTTTAAAATTTGAGCTATGCCTTTAATTAAGATGATGACCTTTTGCAAGAGTCCAAGATGTCCGTCATCGGAGTCGCTCCTGTCCTATCAAAAGGGAGAGATAACCGATAAAACGGTACAAAAGATCGAAAAACATTTGGAAGGATGTGAATTCTGCACGGCGGAAATAGAATTCTACACCCGTTTCCCACAATCCGAGGAATTCCAGACGACGACGGTGGAAATACCGATCCCTCTGCTGGAACTTGCGCGAGCGCTTCTCACGAATAAAAGCGAAGGGTCGCGTTTGCTGGATAACATGGTGAACGAGGACGAACCGCTTCCCATAAAAACCGAAGCTTGATCACATTCTATCACTACTTTTCGACGCCTGAGCTGATAAGCAAATAAGCTCCCCTCCTTACCGGGGAGGGTGGCATGGCCGCGGGCGATGACGGGGTGGTTCTTTCTTTTTTAAATGAAGCCAGCGAATTATGAAGTTAAGCCGGTCACTGCGTTCCCGGTACTGACCTCGTCACAATAGTCATCACCTCCATTTATGGGCAATGTCGGCTAAAACCAAAAAATTCACCAAACAATACAAACGCCAAAAACTCTTCTACTCTATTGACTCTACTAACTCTATACTCACAACATTCTGTTGCGTGCGGCAGGGTTCGACCTCAAACGGAAGTAGACTCTGAGCATGCCGAGCCAAAGCCTTGCCGGCTCGTAAATGATAATGTTAGGCACCATTCGTGGGGGCTCGCTTTCAAGCTGTCACGGACGGAAAGTTAATGAAAGCTAGCTGTGCGAACCTACTCTGTTCGTGCGCGCAGCGAGTCAGAAATCGGACAGGGCCATTGTTGGGGCATCCGGCGGTATGTTTGCCCAACAGTCATAGTGAGCTGAGAAGCATATCTGGAGAAACTCGTCAAAGCATGTAAACTCTTACGCTCTTACCGAGCGATGACTTCGTTTTCTGCCGCTCGCAACAGAAACAATTTAATAACAAAAATAAAAAGAAATGGTGGCGATGGCGATGAGGCTATATCTAATCGGCGCCCCCACCGCAGATCTCATCGATCAGATCGTTATACTTCTCGTCGATCACTCCGCGCTTTATTTTTAGCGTGGGCGTCATTTCACCCTTCTCAATGGAGAACTCGCGCGGCAGCAAAGCAACTTTTTTTACCCGCTCATAATCGGAAAGCTCTTTGGTCATCTCGCTCATCTCGCGCTGGACGAATTTTACGACCTCGGGCTTCTTGCTAAGCTCTTCTTTTGTCCCGGAAGGTGAAAGCCCTTTTTCCGATAACGCGACCTTGAGAGCTTCCCAATCCGGCACGATCAGCGCGCCGGTTTGTTTGCGGCCCGATCCGACCACCACCGCCTGCCCGACCAGCGGGCTCTGCTTTAACAAACTTTCCACCTGCTGCGGCGCGATATATTTTCCATTCGAAAGCTTGAAGAGGTCTTTCAGGCGGTCGGTAATATAGACGTGGCCGTCGTCGCCGATATAACCCACGTCGCCGGAGTGGTACCATCCTTCATCGTCGATGGCCTGCGCGGTGAGTTCGGGCTTGTTGTAATAGCCGCGCATCACATTTTTACCGCGGATAAGAATTTCACCTTCGTTTCCGATCGACATTTCGATGCCCACGAACGGCTTGCCGATCGAGCCTGAGCGCTGGTCATCGGGCCGGTTGGCGGAAACGACGCAGGCCTCGGTCATTCCATAGCCCTGCAGGATCGGAATATTCGCCGCCCAGAAGGCATAAGAAAGTTTTTTCGACAGCGGCGCCCCGCCGGAAACAAAGAACCGCAGGCTTCCGCCCACCGCGTCGCGCCAGCGGGAAAACACCAAACGGCTGGCGATCGCCTGTTTTGCCGCGAGCGCTGCGGGAACCGGCTTTCTTTCGTCTTTATATTTCCAATACTGCTGACCCACATCGAGCGCCCAGGTGAACAACTTTGTCTTCCAGCCGCCGGCGGTCATCCCTTTGCGCACGATCTTGTGATAGACCTTTTCAAAGAGGCGCGGCACGGCGGTCATGATCGTCGGCTTTACTTCCTGTAAGTGCTCCGCCAGGTGATCGAACGACGCCGAATAATGTATCGAAACGCCGTTTGAGCAAAGCACGTAAAAAACCACGCGTTCGAAAATGTGGGACAAAGGAAGCACCGAAAGCGAACGGTCGCTGGAATCAAACGGCAGTTCATCGGAGATGCAAAGTATGTTGGACGTAAAATTTTCGTGGGTCAGCATCACGCCTTTCGGCTCGCCGGTGGTGCCCGAAGTGTAAATTATCGTCGCCAGGTCGTCCGTGCCGATCTTTTCCAGCAGCCGGTCATAAGCTTTCTCATCAAGCTCGTCGGCCGCCTGGCCGCGTTTTTCTATTTCCGACAACGAGATGGCGTCGGGGGTTTCTTCGCCAACGCCGTCGTCATCAAAATAGATCACTTTTTCCAGTGATTCGACGCCTTCGAGCGCCGGCTGAATATGTTTGAAGATCTTTTTACCCGAAAGCAGGATGGCCTTTGCCCCGGAGTCTTCTAAAATGTAACGGATCTGATCGACAGCCTGCGTGGTATAAAGCGGCACTGAGACCGCGCGCAGGCTAAGCAGGGCCAGGTCGGCCAGCGACCACTCCGGGCGATTCTCGGAGATGAGCGCGACATGATCGCCTTCCTTGATCCCGCTTTCCGCCAGACCCAACGCCAGCCACTTTACGCGCCTGATCACCTCTTCGGCCGAAAGCCGATCCAATCCTTTTTGATCTTGTGGTTCATCGCATCGGATTTGTTGTATTTGCGCAGCGCCGCCAGGCAAAAATGAGGGATCGTCAAAGGAATGTTCGGATCGCCGAATAAGGACTCTGTGGACATAATTTTTATTATAACTGCCGGTAACTATTTTTGATCCTGTCTATCTTTTTCCGGAAATGGGGCCGCGCCTTTTCTCAGGGCGATCGTGCAGCGTGAAACGCAAACTAGGCGACCGCGCGAATCTTTTATTTCTATCTGCCACACACTCAAAGTTTTTCCATGATACACCGAGGCCGCTTCAGCGGTGACCCTGCCGCGGCTTACCGCGCGCAGGTGGTTGGCGTTTATCTCAATACCCACCGGCGTTACCTGGCTCAGATCGCTGCTGACCACCGCGCCGATCGATGCGGCGGATTCCGCCAGCAGCAGCGAAACGCCGCCGTTCATTATCCCGATATATTGATGGACGCGGTCGTCGACCGGCATCGAAAGTATTACCGAACCGGGCTCGGCCTTTTCGATCTCGATATCGAGCATCCGGAAAAGCTTGCTGTTAGCAGCACCGGAAATGATCTCGGCAATATCCATCTGGATTATCTGGAGCGCTCTCTTCTGCGTTTCAGCGGCGTTACATTATCGCTGCGCGGTTCGCGTTTTCTGACCGGCTCGGGTTTTTCCTCCGCCGCGCCGTCTCTCTTTTTGCTGTTTACGACTATCGCCATCAGGATCGTGAAAAGCAAAGCGATCGCGGTCGTATGCAGGACAAAGTCGAACACGCTATGCACCAGCACGGCAAAGCAGCCCGCAAATGCGCCCACCGCCAATCCTCGGCGAAATTTGGCATGGGTTTTTATGCTGTCCAGCCCGGTCCGAAAGAATACGATGAGAAAACCTATCCCGATGATCCCGCCGATGATCCCGGCGTCTGAGACCACCTGCAGATAATCATTATGGGCCTGCTCGGCGCGCTCGATGCCGCTTAGGGTATCATGCGCCGTGTAGGCGACCCCGAAAGCATTGAGCCCCGAGCCGAAGAGCGGATTTTGTCCGATTATTCCCACGGTCGTAGCCCAGATGTGGGTACGGCTGGTCGTCTGATCGGTTTTGGCGGTAGTTTCGGAAAACCGGTCAAGGGCCGATTTTTCAGCACCCAGCAAGATCGTTCCGATAATAATGCAAAGCAGCAGCGCCGCCGCGGCCCCTAAGCGCAGCACAAGTTTTCCCTGGCCGCCGGCTTTTGTCGTCAGCAAAACGAGAAAGAAGATCTCGGCGATAAGGCTGATAAAACCGCCGCGTGAACCGCTCATTACCAGGGCAACCCCCATCAGCGTGATAGCCGTCAGGTAGAGCAGCTTTTTATCTTTCTCGACCGCCCCGGCGAAAAACAATCCCAGCGGCAGCGCCAGCGTCATCTCCATGTACGCGGCAAAGTTATTTGGATTTACGAACGAGCCGAAGGGCCGCGCCAGATGCGGTTCGTAAATGCCATAGATCCGGGTCGGGCTGAGCACGAATTGAATGATCGCGAAAAAAGCAAAAATAAAACCGAAGATAGTGATCACATAGAACACCTTCTTCAGCCGTTTCTCGCTATCCAGGAACGCCAGTGCCGCCGCAAAATATATCAGCAGCGCCAGCCAATGGATTACGGCGAATTGTGTCGTATAAGGGTCCAGCGAGATGGTACGGACTATTCCTGACACCCCGCCTTCGGAAAGCGAACCAAAAGGAATTATCTGGATCAGGCCCAGGACAATCGCGCCGATGAACGGGAGTTGTAGCCAGCTGCGGCCAAACCGCAGGAAACCGCTGAACCAGGCGTCAAAAGCCCAAAGGATAACGAGGAGCGCGGCACTCAGATAAAAAAGCGCCAGGATTGGCTGGTGTACGGTGCCGTAAGCAATGGTTGTCAGGACGACCGCCGCGCAAAGAACGAACACGATCATCTTGGCGGCCCACGTTCGCCGTACATCTTCCGGCTCGAGCGGCATCAAATAATCCTTTCCGGCTTTACTTTCCCCCGGAAGATTTTTGGCGCTTTTACTTTCCATCGGAAAGTTTTTGGAGGTTGAAGTCGTCATACCAGATGGTGCCCACTATCGGGCAATTGTTACCGCAATATAAACGCAAAGTTCGGATAAAGACCCCGTCCCCGTCAATGGGAGCGGTAAAATCAATTTTCATTTGCTGCCAATCGTTCGTTCCCGTGGGAAACGGCGCGGATGCGCCAAATGTCCGGGCTTCATTTATCGCGTCGATCTGGACCATCGGCGGCCCCCCGCTCTTTAAGCCTTCCGTACGCACCCAAAAAGTAAGGCTGTAACGCGCACCGGGCTCGACGGGTACTATTTGCCCGACATTTACCAGGGTCGGTTCATTATAAGCGTCAAATTTAATGCGCAGGCCTTGTTTGCCTTCGTGTTTCTTGTCGCTGTCCGGCCTGATCTCGATGCGGTCTTTGTCTGCTATCTGCCAGCCGAAGGCCACCTCGTTCATCTGCCCCAGGGGTAATTCAAAACCGCCGTTCTGTATCATCCCGACGCCCTCAGGCGCGTCCTTTCCCAGCTCACGCGCAAAAATAAGCGCCGCCCGAAAATATTTTCGCTCGTAAAGGCCCTGCATCATCACCAGCGCCAGTGCTTTGTTATCTTCTTTTTCTTCGGGACTTAAAGTGTTCCAGGCACGCAGGCAGTCGTCGGGCTGATCATGAGTGGCATAGAACCTCGCCAGATAAGCCCGGACTTCGGCGGAGTTTCCCACGATCTTTTCCAGCTGCACCTTGTCATGCCCAAAAAATTCCCAAACGGTAAAGAAAACCTGTTCGCGGTATATCACGTTATTTTCCGCCGCCATCTTTAATTCGGCAAAGGCTTCCTCTGAGCGTCCCTGTCTGAGGTAAAAATTTCCCAGCTGCCAGCGCGGATAAGAATATGTCGGCGCAAGTTCTATCGAGCGCTTTAAAGCCCTTTCACTGCCTTCCGGATCATCGGTTTGTTCGCGCACCCGGCCGAGTTCTATCCACCAGCGGTAATCATTCGGCGAAAGGCGGACAAGGTTTTCAAAGTTATGTATCGACGCTTCCGCTTTTTCCGGGACGAAAGAATCATTTTCCGTGGTCGCCAGGAGCCAGTTGACAAACGGGTCTTTCGGCGCCATCCAGAGCGCGGCGTAGGCCGTCGCCTTGGCGTTCACCTCGGTCGGCTCGGTCACCTCGGCCATCATATTGCCGATCTCGCGGCTAAAGGTGTACCAGCCGAACCACAGCGCCAGCAACACCGCCACGAGCAGTCCGGCGCGCACTAGGATATTGCGCGACTTGATAAATACCAGCTGCGAAGTTTTTTCACCGGGCATAATTCTAGCCGTAAAATTCTGCTATTTTTTCTACTACGTATTCTAATTGACTTTCGGTCAATTCCGGAAATATCGGTAAGGCCAATGTTTCCGCAGACGCGCGTTCAGATTCGGGCAGATCGCCTTCTTTACCACCCAGGAACGCAAAACACTCCTGCATATGAAGCGAGATCGGGTAATATATCGCCGTTCCCACGCCTTTTTCCAGGAGGAAAGTTTTCAGCTCATCGCGTTTCCCCGGCGCCCTGATCACGAACTGGTTATAGATATGCCGCATATTCTTTCGTTCCAGCGGCAGCACGACCCGGTCATCCAGATAGTAATCGCCAAAAAGCTCGCGGTAAAACGCAGCGTTTTTCTGCCGCGCCTCGGTCCAGGAATCAAGCTCGCGCAGTTTTACCCGCAGGATCGCCGCCTGCAGAGAATCAAGCCGGCTGTTTATTCCGACATATTGATGCTGGTAAGTTTTTTCCGCGCCGTGAACCCGCAGCATGTGAAGCTTTCGCGCGACTTCCTCGTTTTGCGCGGTAAGCAGACCGCCATCGCCGGCGGCGCCCAGATTTTTCGAAGGATAAAAACTGAAACATCCGATCGCGCCCATCGAACCCGCTCGCACGCCGTCTTCTTCGGAGCCGATGGCCTGCGCCGCGTCTTCAATGACCGGGATCCCGTTTTGCCCGGCGATGCGCATCAGTTCCTTCATGTCCGCGCATTGGCCGAAAAGATGCACCGGCATTATCGCCCGGGTCCTGTCCGTTATCTTTTCCTCGATCCGGGAAACATCGAGGTTGTAGGTCTGCGGGTCGATATCGATAAAGACCGGTTTTGCCCCCAGCCGCGTGATCGCGCTGACCGTGGCAAAAAAACTGAACGGGGTGGTAATGATCTCATCACCGGGATGGATATCGAGCGCCATCAGCGCCAATAGCAGCGCGTCGCTGCCCGAAGCGCACCCGATAGCGAACTTCGAATGGCAGTATTCGGCCAGTTCATGCTCAAGAGCGGTAACCTCGGAACCGAGGATAAATTGCTGGGAATCCATCACCCCGTCGATCGCCTGGCGAAGCTCTTCCCGTAAATTCTGATGTTGAATCGACAGATCCAGTAAAGGAACTTTCATTGATTACCTTAAGCTATTATATCTAAACTAGCGGGAAATACGTTTTTTCTCAACTCTGCGAATTTAACATTTTAAATATATTGGACCGGCTTTACCTATAAAGTCGGTTTATTAAATTGAAAAACCCACACGGCCCTGTATTAGCCACTAATTACACAAATAACACGAATTAAACATTCCTTATTCGTGTTATTTGTGACATTTGTGGCCTAAATCCGTGACCTTATAAGCGAAGCTATTTGAACTGTTAAAACATGCATTATTAACTATTCATTATTTTTCATAGATTATTTTTAGCTGTTAGCTGACAGCTACCAGCTTATAGCTAACTTTTATAGCCGCCGTAGCAGTTAGTAGCGCACAGTGCATAGTCGGGCTGGAAAAACAAAACACCCTCCTTTGTAAAAGAAGGGTGTCCGAAGGGTGAGGTCGGATTCTTAAAAAACTTGTGCGATAAACCGTGTGCTTTAGTGGGTGTTAGCTTTCCCATCCCGGCGCGGTTTTCGCTGTACACAGTATTGCTTCAACTCTTTGTGGCGGCTGTGCAGGATAATGCTCAGGCTCTGATGCGGCATTCCCAGCAGCCGGGCAGCCTTTGTCACGCGCCCACCGGCGTCATTTATGGCTTTTAGAATGATCTCGCTTTCAAAGGTATGGACCGCATCAGATAAAGAGAAATTTTTCCAGCTAACAAATTTTTCGCTCTTAAAAAGCGCGTCGGTACTATTGATCTCAAGCTGCTTCCTGGCGATCACCTTCAGCCGGTTAATAGTGCCGATCTTGGGAGAGTTGTTTAGCAACTCATCGGCTTCCAAATACAATTTACGGATCACGATCGGTGTGAGATAAGGTTGAAGCTCTTCTATGTGGGTCAACAGAGCATTTCCCGCGCTCTCCGTATCGCCCACGCTAAGCGCAGTATTCTTCGCCTCTTCAAACGTACTCATGGCCTCTTTTAAATCACCTCCCCGGCTTAGAACAATGGCCAATGTGGTTAAAGATTCTGCTAACGTAGCATTCTCTCCGCCTTCGCGAAGCATATTTACCGATGTGAGAGCGGCTAACTGAGCATCTGAAATTCTATTTTGTGCAATAAAAGTTCGAGCTTTGTTGTCGTATACTAACGCCGCACGTCCCTTATCTTTTAATTTTTCATACATTCTCAAAGCTTTGTCCAGATGAGAATGGGCGTTTGGAAAATCTTGTATAGATAAATAAAGATATCCTAAATTATTTTCTACCATGGCTACATACCGATTATGCTTGGCCTTTTCATAATACAAGCCTGCTTTGTGGTAATCATCCACAGCTGAAAGAAGTAAATTACGATTATTTTGGTCTTCTTCTCCCAGACTTCGTAAAGTAAATGCTCGGTAAAAATAAAGCTTACCCCGAAGCAAAGGACTTCCTTTGTCTTCAACCACAGAAACAGCTTGATTTACGAGAATTGATGCATTGCCAAAATGCTTAGTTGATATTTCCACGCTTACTGAACGAAGAAGTATTTTCCCTTCAAGTTCAGGTGGAAATACAAAACCACTTCCTAAAACGTCTTGAAGGATAATCCTCGCTTCATTAAAAGCGCCTTCGCGCCAGTAGCAAACTGCCAGATCGCTGCGTGTTTCGGCCCAATTTTGATAGTCGCCTAACAATTTGAAAAGATCTGCCCCCTCACTGATTAAATCTTTAGCCTTCTCCTGCGAATCGGGAATTTGTTTCATACTACCCAACCAACCGGAAAGCGCTCCGATACGCGATAAAATAGCAGCTTTTTTGTTGTCGGGTAATTGACTTACGTCAGGTTTAGCGCCAATACCCAGCCACCATTTACCCATAGCACGCGCGGCATCTGCATATTCACCCGAATCTTCCAGTTGTTTGGCTAAATCACACATTGCAATAACGTCCGAAATAATACCGGTATTTTCAGCTTCTTTTAATGCTTGTGAAATCTTCATAATTTGCCTAGCCTGTTATTTGCCAATATCATTGCTAATCAGATCTTCCAATTACGAACACAGGAGTTTAACAATGCAAAAAAGTTCTTTAAGACTATATTTCTCTACCTTTTTACTAACTTTAACTTTGGCGTCATTCGGCTTCGCCGGTGAAGGCCATTGCCCAATCGCTCCCCCGCCTCCGGATGATCAAGGGTCTGGACGGGTTATTGCCAACACAAATCCCTCTGGGGGAGATATTTACCAGTATCTGAAAGGTTTCTGGGAGAACCTCACGCAGAGCCGGAATTTGTTTTAGCGGCAATTTTCAATTGCTTTAAGGGATAAAATTCGCGTACCGCAAGCTTCTCTTTTACGGTGCGACAGTGGGAGTGTGCCTTTTATCCCTTAAACTTAAAAACAACTAGCTAACCAATTACGGCAAGATAATAGCATGGTTTCTTGATATTAATAGCCTTAAAATAGGGTCTTTATAATTTTTTCGCAACTTTTTTTGCTACTCGGTGCATTTTAACCTTGAGGCGTGTTGAAATAATATAGCAGCGTAATCGCCAAATTCAGGCATCTTAACTGTAAGGGAGTTGTTTTGCGGCTTAAAATAAGTTTTTTGACCTATGCCCAAGCGGTTTGGTATCCTATTAGTGGGGTTTTGCGATTACGAGCTTAATCTTATGTTAAATCTTTGCCGGAGCCTTCAATTTTGCCCCTCTGTCCTGCTAAAATGTCCGAGCCCTCCCCGATGTGTTCGATAACTTTATGAGCCAAGCAGTAAGAGAATTTGCCTTGCCTGAGAATGAGACCACGGAAATGTCTCTGCCGGAGTCGTTATTATACGACCGCAGATTTCTCTTTAACCGTGAACTCAGCTGGCTCGAATTCAACCGCCGTGTGCTTCAAGAGGCGCTGGACGAAGCGAACCCCGTGCTCGAACGCCTGAAATTCCTTTCGATCTTTTCCACCAACCTGGACGAGTTTTTTATGATCCGCGTGTCGGGCCTTAAAGAACAGATCGCGGAAAACGTCGCCGAGCTTTCGCCGGACGGCATGACGGTCGCCGAGCAGTTAAAGGAGATCCGGGAACGCTTAAAGCCCATGCTGGCGGAACAGATGCTGTGCCTGCGCGAAGATATACTGCCGCGCTTGGCAGCCGAAGGAATTACCATCTGGCCTTACGATTCGCTAAATGAAGCCGAGCGGAAAAATATCGATGAGTATTTTTTGAATTACGTCTTCCCCGTATTGACCCCGCAAGCCGTCGACTCGAGCCACCCGTTCCCCTACGTATCGAACCTGAGTTTGAATCTGGGGCTGACGCTTATTCCGGAGGATCTTTCCGAGGGCGACGCGACGCGAGAAGATCCCGGTGAACTGCGTTTTGCGCGTATTAAATTGCCGCCGAATGTTTCGCGGTTAATACCGGTCGATGATTCGGGAACGAAATTTACCATGCTCGGTGAAGTGATCGCGGCAAATGTCGATAAGCTGTTTCCCGGAATGGTGGTGATCGATTGCCATATGTTCCGCGTCACGCGTGATGCCGATATCGAGCTTCGCGAAGACGAGGCCGGCGATCTGCTGCGTACGATGGAGCAGGAGCTGCGCCGCAAACGACGCCGCTTCCCTGTCCGGCTGGAAGTACACTCTTCGATGCCGGAAGATATGGTCAAATTTTTTGCCGCCTCGATCGGCCTGACCGAAGATGACGTTTATCGCATCAACGGAATACTCAGCATTCCCGATCTGATGCAGCTTTACGGGCTTAATTTTCCGGAGCTGCGCGACAAACCGATCCCGGTCGTCATACCGCCGGCGTTCCGCCAGAAAAAATCCGTTTTTGAAGTGATCCGGCAGGGCGATGTTTTACTGCATCACCCGTTCATGGCCTACAGCAGCGTGACGGATTTTGTCGGCGCCGCCGCGGCCGATCTGGACGTCCAGGCGATCAAGATCTGCCTGTATCGCACGGGAAAAGATTCGCCCGTTATTAAAGCGCTGATGCGCGCCAGCGAGCGCGGTAAACAAGTCGCGGCGCTGGTCGAATTAAAAGCGCGTTTTGACGAAGAGAATAATATTGAATGGGCACGCAAGCTGGAAAAAGAAGGCGTGCACGTGGTCTACGGGCTGCGCGGATTAAAGACGCACTGCAAATTGGCGCTGGTCGTCCGGCACGAAGGAAACCAGCTGCGCCGTTATGTGCATCTCGCGACGGGTAACTATAACCCTACTACTTCGCGCATTTATACGGATATCGGAATTCTTACCGCGGATGAAGAGATCGGTGCTGATGCTTCCGACCTGTTCAATTACCTGACCGGTTATTCCAAGCAGACCGACTATCGAAATCTTCTCGTCGCGCCGGTGAACCTGCGCAAAAAATTCACGGCGCTTATCAGGCGCGAGGCCGATCACGCGATGCGCGGCAAGCCCGCCCGGATAATCGCCAAGGTCAACAGCCTGACCGACGTCGATACGGTCCGCGAGCTTTACCTGGCCGCGCAGGCGGGTGTACAGATAGATCTGCTGGTGCGCGGTGTTTGTATCCTGCGCCCGGGGATCGCAGGCCTTTCGGAAAATATTAACGTGACCAGCATCGTCGGGCGTTTTCTGGAGCACAGCCGGATCTACTATTTTGAAAATGGCGGAGAAGAAGAAGTGTTCATCGGCAGCGCCGATCTGATGCAGCGCAATCTTGACCGCCGCGTCGAAGTGATCGCTCCGGTCAAATCTCCTAACCTGCGAAAGTATTTACGCGAGGTAGTGCTGGAAACTTATCTCAATGATAATTTTAACGCCCAGATACTTAAGTCCGGACGGAGATTATAAACACATCAAAGCCGGCGAACTCGAAGCAGTATTAAATGCGCAAATGGCTTTTGTCGGGCAAGAAGTTTAGAATTCAATATTAGCCATTAATTACACAAATAACACGAATTAAAGATTCTTATTCGTGTTATTTGTGTAATTAGTGGTTAATATTTGCTACTTATTTTTTCGCGACTTCTTCGGAAAGTTTCATTACCCCATCGCCCACGGTAAAACTAAGCAAAGCTCCTCCGTTACCTGAGCGTCCCGCGATCAGTTTATTATTGAACTTATTCTTTTCCCGTTCTTTTAGCGGGGTGTAAGTGTTTTGTATCTCGCCGGTGCGCAGAATGGAAGCGTCTATATCGGCATTAAAACTCGCGGGAAAGGTCACATTCATATTTCCCTGCGCCAGCTGCATCTGCAAACTGCGGCCGCGCCAGCTTCGGGTATTGATCCACAGATCGACGCTGCCGGTCCCGAAAGTGCCGATGATAGAACCGCCGGTGAATTCAAGATCGGCGTCGGTCTCCGCGCCCTTGAGCTGCATCGCGCCTTCGACGCCTTTTATTTTAAGGCTGCCCTTACCCACGGTGATCGAGAGGTCGCTCAGCGCCGGGACCCGCACGATATAATCGATCTTCCACGGCATATTCAACAATTGCTTAGGGAATTTTTTGAACTTTTTCTTCAGGTAATCTTTATCGAAGGTCCCGACGGTCAGAATACTGACGGTAGCCATGCTCTCGTCCATCACGAACCCGTTCACCTGCGCCAAAAGTGCCAGGTCGGCTTCGGTCGGCGCCTGCAGTTCGATCTCGGCGGTTATTTCGACCTCGCTTTTATGCCAGCCTTCCACGGTGACGGCGCCGGTTGGCCCGCCCATAATGGTGACCGTCCCGCCGGGGCCAAGCGTGGTCTTTTCGGACCGGCTGACGATGCGTTTAAGCAAATTTTGCGGGACGGCGGCGGGGGCGGTTTTCTGCCCAAAAACGAATAAGGGCATAGCAATAATTGCCAGCCCCAGAGCGAGTACCAAATTTTTTGAAGTTTTCATGTTTAGCGCGCTATGAACGAGATCTTTCCGCTATGATTTATCACGCTCATTTTAGCACTTCCGTCGCCTACCTGCCCAACTACGCGGCGTCCGTCGCTAAAATTAAAGCCGCTGTTGGAAAACGATCCGAGAGAGATGCTGCGCGAACTGGGGGCGGTCGCGACCAACGTAAAAGAAGAATTTGAGGGGATGCGCAAATTTATTTCGCCCCTGGTAGAGGCAAATCTATAGATACCCTTAGTCCTTAAAGTGCCGTCAAAGAAGATGTTTCCGATAACATTTTCCGCCGAAACGGAATCCGCGCTGATATTGGTCAGCGTAACATCGCCTTCGGTAGTGATGTGGGCGCGCACCAAACCGCCGCGGACGTTGCTCACGCTCAGGTTTCCCATCTTCGTTTCGATGTCCACCGAAGAGCTGGCCGGGACCTTAATAGTGAAATTCACATTGCCAACTTCGCCGCGGCCCTGGTTGTCCTTGACCACATTTATCACGATGGTGCCGCTCAGATTTTGCGGAACGATATTGGCAGCGGGTGCTTCGAGATCGGCGACGATCTTGACCTCGTCTTTTTCCCAGCCCTCAACGGTCACCGTCCCGCTGCGATTGGTCAATTGCAGACGGACATTCTTGCTGGCCGGATAGACCTTGCTGAATTTTTTTTGTGCGAAATTTTCCTGAACCGATAGGAGCAGCAGGAGGCTCAAGGCCACTGCTATGAAAGTAAGATTCTTAAGTATCGGAATACACAACAATTTTTTCCCGGAGGACTTCACTTCAACTAACTTCCTTAATCATACAAATGAATAATTTTTAATAAGATAAAAACTTATAGAATTACAATTCAGAAAATTCCCGCAACAGGTCCATTTTCTCCGTCAGGGCGGAATTAAGCATTTCTTCCGACAAAGAGTCTGCCGGATTTTCTTTTAAGTTCCGGGAATACTCCATCACCACCTGATCGATCTCGTGCAGGTTGCGGTCAAAAGTATCGCGCATTCTCTGGTTCCAGCGCGTTCTGCGTTCTCCGACACGGGCATTCCAGTAATCGATGACGGCCTGTTTTTCATTGAGGCTTTTCTCCCGCAATTCTTCCGGGGCAGGCGCGAGTCCCGCTTTACTCAATAAGTTTTCAAAAAGGGTCGGCTGCATGGCCGCATTCGCTGTCAGATTATTTGAAGAGCGAACGGCATTTCTGATACTGACGATGGTCAGAAGCGAACTGATGACCGCAATACCGATCACGGCTGTGACGGCTTGAGAAAAAGAAAGCTGCCAGCGTTTTTCCCACGCGCGTCCCCAAAAACCTGGTTTCCTTATTTCTTCGGCCGGCGGGGCTAACGTCTCTTGTATTTCGCTTTCGATGATATTGCTGATGCGGCACCAAAGGGCCTGGGAGTTTGGCGGTGCGATCTCCTGAGTCTCATAGCTCGAACAAAATCCTGTCAAATAAGCAACGTCCCGGTGGATGCCCGCGCAATCATGGCAAAACTCCAGATGCGCTTCGATCTCCGCGGACATCGTACATCCTGTACGATCATCCACGAATTCACTCAGTAAATTTTGACAATGTTCACAATTCATTTTGTGCCTGAACTTTTAAGAAAATACCGGACTTCCCGCTTGTTTCTCGCAAAGTATGATTGCGTTAAAACCGTTTTTGGTTGCCTCGGAAGCCTTAAATATTCTTATTAAACCTTAGTTTTTGCCCGTCTTTATTGCTTTTGCTGCAGGATAAGCCCGCGCAGTTTCAATCTCGCTTTATGAAGCTGAGATTTGGATGTTCCGATCGAAAGCCCCAGCATACGGGCGATCTCTTCATGCTCGAAACCCTCGACGTCGTGCAAAACAAAAACGGTACGGTAGCCCGGCGGAAGCTGCGCGATCGCATTATCCAGCGCGATGCGGTCCAGCACCGGCATCCTGGAAAAATTCTCCGTCCCGGGAACGGTCTGTTCCGGAACCTCGCCGTCGTCCGTGGTCTTTTCCACCTGTACCCCGCGGCGGCGGAAATGCATCAGCACCTGGTTGACCGTCAGGCGGTGCAGCCAGGTTGAAAAAGCAGATTCACCGCGAAAGCTTCCCATTTTACGGAAAAGCTGGATAAAGACCTCTTGAGTCAGGTCTTCGGCCTCGGCAGTGCTTTGCGTCATCCGCAGGCAGATGCTGTAGGCCCGGCGATGATATCGCTGGTAAATATTCTCAAAAGCCGCCAAGTTGCCATGCGCCGCCATCTGCACCAATTCGTAATCCGTTTCGGTGTTTGTCAGGGCCGCATTATTTTCACGGGTTTTTGGAATAAAGACAGGACCGGCAGTACTTTCCTCTATGGAAAAGCCTGCGTTTTCGCTAACCGCTTGCGAAGTTGCGCTCATTATAGACTCCCGCAGTTCACTGTCAGAATGGATAAAATCTTCCCTGTCTATGATGCGCACCTCCTTTCACCGGTTGCTTAAAGCTCACTAATTTTAATGCCAAAGGGCAAAAAGGTAAATAGAATATCTAGTGATTTCGGCTATTTTTGTCCCTCACTGCCCAGGTACTGTCAAAAAACGTCCGAAAAATGTAAAATCTGAGCCGAATCATCCGTGTTTTTACCAATATGAAGAAAATTCAGTTCTCGATATTCGCTGCCCTTCTCGTCCTGCTCACCCTGTTCCTACCGGCGCCGGGACAGGCCAAACGCCCCGTTAAACGCCCAATTAAACAGCCGGTCAAAATGACCGCCCCAACCACCGGAATATTCTACAAGGTCTCCGGCAACGGCCTCAAAAAACCTTCGTATATTTTTGGCACGATCCACGTCATTTGCGAAAAAGATATGTTTCCGATGACCAGGCTCAATTCGTATCTTACGGCATCGGAGCGGGTCGTTTTGGAAGTGGATATGGATGACCCGGAGGAAAGGCGGGCGGCCGCGTTAGCTACTTTTATGCCGGAGGGGAAAACCCTGGCCGACTTTTTGACGCAGGAAGAATACGACAAGGTTGAAGCCTATCTTAAAAAAACCAATGGGATGACCCTTAAATACCTGCGGAACATCAAACCTATGGTTTTACAAATGGCTTTGGTGGGCGCGCCAAAAACGATCGGATGTACTGCTCCCCTATCTTACGAGTTATTGTTCCTTAAGATCGCAACGGCCAACAAAAAACCGGTCGAAGGGCTGGAAACTGCCGCCGAGCAACTCGCGGTCTTTGATAAGATCCCGCTGGAAAAACAAGCCAGGGACCTTTACGAGGCAACGCAAGACCCGGAAAGAGGTGCGGACATATTTGCCAGTTTACTGTCGGCCTACAAAATACAGAATATCGACAAACTCTATGACGAGGTATCACGACAGCAAAGCGATCAAAAGGAATTCCAGGCCGACCTGTTGGATAAAAGGAATAAGCTGTGGATACCGAAGATAGAAAAAGCCATGCAGGAAAAAAGCTGCTTTATCGCTGTTGGCGGCGGACACCTCGGCGGTGATAACGGCGTGATCAAATTATTAAAAACCAAAGGCTATATTCTCCAGCCGATCAGATTGTAAATCGGAAAAAAGTTTAGAGTTCAAACTTTAGTTTGTTCTTTTTTACATTGCCACTAGCTTTAGCCAGTGGCTAAAAAAGGCTGCCTTGAGTCAGGGCTTTTAGCCCCAAGTGAGTTTTCTAAAGCAAATAACGAAAAATCAGACGGCTGTTGTTTAGTGTTTTTAGTGTGCTTCGTGGTTAAACTTTTAGTTTTATTGCTTATACGCAAAATAAAAATTTATCGGCAATGCCACTTCAAACTATAAACATTCCTTAAATTCATTCAACAAGCTTGGGTTTGTTCAATACTGTCGCCCAATGGCCCTATACGATGGCATCGTATCTATACTTCCCGATCTCCGGAGGCTTTATTATGAAATTAACCATTATTATCTGTGCGATCTTTATGCTTTTGACACCGCTCGCGGCACAGGAAACCTGCGCCATAACGGAAGAAACGCCGATGACGGTCACGGTCGACTGGCTGGCAGGCCATCTCGATCATAAAAATCTGGTGCTGCTCCACGTCGGGATAAAAGACGAATACGACGCCGGACATATTCCGGGCGCTCTATTTGTGAACACCCAGGACCTGTCGGCGCCGCCGGAAGAAAGCGGCGACCTTTCTCTGCAGCTTCCCTCGGTGGAAAAGGCGAAGGCGGCATTTGAGAAAATGGGCATCAGCGGCGATTCGCGGATAATCATTTACTTCGGCAAAGACTGGGTCTCGCCGGCGACCCGGGTGTATTACACCTTCGACTATTTCGGCCTCGGCAAAAACACTTCGCTCCTGCAAGGCGGAATGCCCGCCTGGACGACGGCCGGAAAAACGTTGAGTAAAGATGTGCCCGCGGTAAAAACCGGCTCGGTAAAACTAACCGCGAATGACAATATTCTGGCAAAAGCCCAGTGGCTCAAAGCAAACCTCAATAAAGACAATGTAAAGATCATCGATTCACGGACCGCCAATTTTTACGACGGCTCGAACGCCGGAAATATGCCGCGCGCCGGGCACATTCCCGGAGCGAAAAATATTCCCTTTAACAGCCTGGCCGATGAAAAAAATCAGATAAAAAGCGAAGCCGAATTGCGAAAAATATTTACCGATGCGGGCGTGAGGCCTTACGATACGGTCGTCACCTACTGTCACATCGGACAGCAGGGCACGGTGGATTATTTCGCCGCGAAATCGCTCGGCTACAAAGTGATGCTCTTTGACGGTTCGTTCCAGGAGTGGAGCCGGCTGACAGACCTTCCGGTGGAAAATCCGGCCGGCGACCCGGCCAAACCCGCGGTGTCGATCGTCACGCCGCAATGGGTAGAAGAACACGCCAATGATCCGAACGTGCGCATTCTCGACGTTCGCTTAAATGTCTATGATTACTTCGCGGGACACGTTCCCAATTCGGTGCACCTGTCCGATTCCGCGGTGCGTTTTCCCAGCGAAGGCTACCCGGCACAGTACCCGGAAACTTTTATGGTCGGCCAGCTGCTGGCGCGCGCCGGAGTGAAAAAAGGCGACCGCGTGGTGATCTATTCCGATGGCGACGCAGTATTAGGCGCGACAATGGTCGCTTACCTGCTGGAACGTGTCGGGCACAGCGACATCATTTTTGTCGACGGCGGCTGGCGCGATTACAAAGCCGCGCAGAAAACTTCGCAGGAATATCCTAAATATAAACCTGCCGGGTATGACACGCTGGACAACCGCAGCGTCCGCGCGACTTTTGACGATGTGAAAAATTCCATCGGCAAGGAAAGCATTAAATTCATCGACGCCCGCGCGCCTGAAGTTTTTCGCGGCGAGACAAAGATCTGGACCCGCAATGGCCATATTCCCGGAGCGATCAACGTGCCCTGGAAATTGCTGATGGAAGAAAATAACACCCACAAGTTAAAAACCATCGCCGATCTGAAAGACGCTTACGCCCAGCGCGGGATAAAAGAAACGGACGACATCATCGTCTATTGCGGCACCAGCCGCGAAGCCAGCCTCGAATACATGATCCTGAAGCACATCCTGAAATTTCCCGAAGGTTAGATTGTATGAGGGCTCATGGGCGGAATATTCCAATCACCCGGAAGCGGCAGTGGAAACCGGGGCAGGAAAATAGCCGGCGATCTGATGAACAAATATGCGGCCGATTTTTCGTGCATTTCGTGTGTTTCGTGGTTAATTCCGAAGTGTCTATTTACTAAACCGTAACGGATAACCACGAATCGCACTAAACACACGAAACAAGAGCTCGCGTAAAGATAATGGCTCGCGGTCAAAAGTATAAAAAATGGATAATCAAATCCGCGCGCTTTTTCCGGCAGCGCAAAACTATACATATCTAAACAGCGCGGCGGTGGCCCCGATGCCGGTGACGGCGGTAAAAGCGATCGCCTCGCAGCTGGAGGACGTTGCGGGCAGCGGCTCACTCAATATGGCCCGCTGGCATAAGACAAAAGCCCGAGCGCGGGAATTAACCGCCTCGATGCTCGGGGTAAGCAGTGAGCAGATAGCGTTCATGCGAAATACATCCGACGGATTTTGCAGTGTCGCCGCGGGAATGAAATGGCGCAAGGAAGATAATATCGTGACCTTTGCCGGCGAGTTTCCCGCCAATTATTACCCGTGGCGAGAGCTGCGAAATGATTACGGTGTCGAGATCAGAGACTGCCCGGAGCGCGGCGGGCGGATAGATATCGATGAACTGACAAGTTTGATCGACGGCAATACAAAGCTCGTGGCTGTCAGTGCGGTTCAATATTCGTCGGGCTTTCGTTTGGATCTGGAACGGATCGGGCGAGAGGCCAGAGCGGCGGACGCGCTTTTCGCGGTCGACATCATTCAGGCTTTTGGCGTGATGCCGCTCGACCTGCCGGAGCAATTTGTCGATATAGCCGCCGGCGCGAGTTATAAATGGCTCTGCTCACCGGAGGGCTGCGGCATCTTTTATCTCGGCGATCGTGCCCTTGAGCGCGTCAGGCCGGCCTCCGTCGGGTGGATGAGCGTCAAAGAACCCTGGGATTTTGATCAGCGGGAACAAAAGCCGAAAGGCGGCTGCCTGGCCTGGGAAACAGGAATGGGCGGCTCAGCGCTTTTTTATGGCCTCGAGCAAAGCCTTGAACTTCTGCGTCAGACCGGCACAGCCAGGATCAGCGCTTACCTGGAAGATCTGACCGATTTTCTTTGTGAAATATTGCCTGCGCGGTATGAGATAGTAAGCTCGCGGGCAAGCGGCCAGAAATCGCAGATCGTCAGCATTCGCGGACCTTAATAACATGCCGGCGGACAAGATCGCCGAAATTCTCCTGCGCGAAAACATAATCGTATCTTCACGCGGCGGATGTGTTCGCGTCGCTCCTCATTTTTTCAACAATTTTGCGGATATAGAACGGCTGGTTGAATATTTGCCTTGAGTTAGGAATGGGCCACGGATGACACGGATAAAACGGATCTACACAGATCTGAAAATCTTTTTTTATCCGCGCTTATCCGTTCGAGCCGTTAAATCCGTGTACTATTCCGTCCGGAGAATTAATTACTCGACCGCGCCGCGAAATGCGCCGGGCGTGAGTCCGGTAAAGCGCTTGAACACCCTGGTAAAATGACTTTGATCGGAAAAACCGGCCGAGTACGCGATTTCCGTCAGCGGAATTTCCCGGTCAAGCAGTAATTGGGAAGCGTGAGCTACGCGTTTCTTTTGCGTATACTCTCCGATGGTTTGGTTATAGAACCGGCGAAATGTCGAGGCCAGGTGAACGGGATGCACCTTTGCTTCGGCCGCCAATTCCTCGCAGGAAATATTCTCGGTAAATTCATCGTTAAGCCGCTCAACCACGCGCCGGAGCCATTTCGGCGCACGTGTTTCCGCGGTCACATTTTTGCGCGTAAGATGGGCCAGCATCTCCAGCGTAATGCCTTCGGCGATCAGCGGCACGCAGACTTCCCCTTCCGCTACTTCATGCCTTAGGCGCGAAGCCAGCCAGCTCAGTGCGCCGTTTTGCTCAAAGAGATGTTCGGGAACGCGTCTTTCATACTGAAATAATTTGTCCAGGCAGGTTCGGGCGATCTCGATAAAAAAGAAATGCGAACCGGCCGCGTCGATACTGTCTTCGTGCGAGGTCTCAGGCCCGCGCCACAAAACGGTCATCGGAGAATAGGCGAATCTTTTCCCGCCGTACTTTTCCGAATACCCGCCTTTTAAGATCAATGTAAAGAACGCCAGCTCGTGCGAATGTTCGGGCAGGCTGGCTTTTGTTTTGTAGACGGACTCCGAAATGACGGCTGATGTGGTGTAGGACTTTTCCGACACGACCCCGAAATGCTCGCCGGCCTTGAGTTTAGATTCTTTTAATACGATCGTAGCCATATTTACATAAACTAATACGGCGGGAACCAAGAGATGTTTCGTTAGTCACTAATTACACAAATAACACGAATTAAAGATTCTTATTCGTGCTATTTGTGACATTCGTGGCAAATTATCAGTAACTTATAGTTGCATTATCGTAAAACGGCCAGCATTTCCTCGTGGATCAGCCCGTTGCTGGCGCAGAGCGGTGGCGAGTAGATATTAAAGACCGATCCGTCATAACCGGTCAGAACCCCGCCGGCCTCTTCGATCAGCAACTTTCCGGCCGCCATATCCCAAGGATTTAAGCCTTCTTCCCAAAAACCGTCAAAGCGCCCGCAAGCCAGGTAAGCCATATCCAGCGCCGCCGATCCGTCGCGCCGCACGCCGCGCGCGTTCAAGAGAAATTTTTTCAGGTGCTCGGCAAAATCGGGTTTTTCCATAAAGTTATACGGAAAGCCTGTGACAACGAGGGAGTCTTTAAGTTCTTCGGCGGCAGACACGCTGATCTTTTTGTTATTCAGCGTGGCGCCCTGGCCGCTTTCAGCGGCAAACATTTCGTCGCGCGTCGGATCGTAAGTGACGCCGACGACGATTTCGCCCTGATGCTCAACTGCTATCGTAACGGCGAAACACGGATAGCCGTGCGCGTAATTTGTCGTACCGTCGAGCGGGTCGACGATCCATTTATGATCGCTGCCGCCTTCGATCACAACCGCGTCGCCGGATTCTTCCGCCAAAATTGAATGTTTCGGATAGTAAGAACGAATGCGCTCAAGGATCAGTTTTTCAGAAGCCAGATCGGCCTCGGTCACGAGGTTGATGTCGCCTTTTTTTGAAATGGTGATCTTGCGCCCGAATTTTTCCATCAATAGCATTCCGGCGTCATGAGCGATCTGTTTGGCAAAATTGAGCATAATTGTTAATCGTTACTTTAGACTCTGGGAATTTAAGAATCAAGGCTCCCGATAAGCTGGTAGTGTCCAAAAGTTGCGGGTTATTTTGTAAGAGCGCCACTCGGAATAGATTATTACTGATAGATGATAAGTAATAGTTCAGATCTCTCAACTATCATCTATGATCTTTCATCTATTCCGAATGGTTATTTTGAGACAGCACCACAGCCTCAGGACATTACCAGTAAGCTTAGTTAGCTGACGGCTTTGCTAGTAATTTTCGGCTGCGGCTATTTTCTCTTGCGGCAAATTTTCTTTAGCTGTATTCTGCCGGTCAAAATCTACTCGCGCAGATCGCTTTATTTGCTTTTTAATGGCGCTTCGGTCTTGGACCGATCCGGTCGGGTGGAGAATTGTCTTTAAAATTTGAACTTAAGGAGATCGGTTTATGTCCCGTTTTCCCTCCGTGATCTGCCTTTCTGTTTCTCGAACTGTTTTCTTTCGCCTGATCACGACTAGTTTAGCTGTATTATTTTTAATAATTCTCACTACCCTTTTGAATGAGTTTGCCGTCCGGGCCGACACAAGCATAGGGGATGTTGCGGCGGGATCAAACCCAAACGCGGTTGCCGTAAATCCCATCACCAATAAGATCTATATCGCCAATTTCGGAAGCAATAACGTTACCGTTATTAACGGGCCGGATAACACGGCAACGACCATCGCGGCCGGCACCGCACCCGTCGCGATCGCGGTAAATCCGGTAACAAATAAGATCTACGTAGCCAACAGTGCCGGCAACGACGTAACTGTAATAGACGGCGCCAGCAAAGCAACGGTGCAAGTCCTGGCGGGGACAGGTCCCGGCGCCATCGCGGTCAACTCGACGACGAACAGGATCTATGTCGCGAATTCAGGAAGTAACAATGTAACCGTAATCAATGGCGCTGATAATTCGACGACAACAGTAAATGTTGGATCGGGACCGTGCGCGATAGCGATCGATCCATCGACCGATCGGATTTACACGGCTAATTCCGGCAGTAACGATGTGACTATTATCAATGGGACAAATAATTCAACGGTGGCAATCGCCGCCGGCCTGACTCCCTGCGCTATCGCCGTAAATCCGGTCACGAATAAGATCTACGTTGCAAATAACGACAGTAATAACGCAACCGTGATCGATGGCAGTGACAATTCAACGACGACCGTAGCTGCCGGCTCAAAGCCTGTTGATCTTGCGGTCAATCCCGTCACAAATAAGATCTACATCGCCAATTTCGGCATCCATAACGACGTTACGGTGATCGACGGCAGCGATAATTCGACGACGGCCATCGCGACCGGTTCGGGCCCTCGTGATATCGCGATCAACGTGTCAACAAATAAGGTCTACGTCGCCAACTCCGGCAGCGCGAATATTACGGTAATTAACGGCCATGACAACTCGACAACGGAAGTGGCTGCCGGCACTAACCCGGATTCGGTCGCGATCAACCCGATCACTAACAAACTCTACACAGCTAACGCCGGCAGCAATAACGTGAGCGTCATCAGCGGCGATGATAATCGGGGAGTGAGTATCGGTGTCGGCTCGGGCCCGGCGTCAATTGCCGTCAATCCCGTGACCAATAAGATCTACGTCGCAAATAGCAACAGCGGCACCGTAACGATCATCGACGGAAGTAATAACTCTACCGTGACTGTCACCGCCGGCCTGCTTCCCAATACAGTGGCGATCAACCCGATCACAAACAAAGACCTATGTCAGTAATTTTGGCAGCGGCAATATTACCATGATCGATGGTCTCGATAATTCAACCGCCACTATCCCGGCGGGCTCAGGGCCGGGGGCCATCGCGGTAAATCCCGTGACCAACAAGATCTATGTGTCGAATGCCAACAGCCGCGATGTAACGGTGATCAATGGCAGCGATAATTCTACCGTCACAATTTCAACAGTAGTAGAGCCCGGCGCTCTGGCGGTTAATGTGGTTACGAACCGGATCTATGTCGCTCTCCCTAAAGGTAACTTTGTCCTGGTGATGGACGGGAAAAATAACTCATGGTCGGGCGTTCCCGTTGATGGGCTGCCGGTCGCTATCGCGATCAACTCGCTGACAAACAGGATCTATATCGCCAATTTCGATCGTAATCATGTGACGGCAATTAACGGTACCGATAATTCGACGGAGACAATTGCAGTGGGAGCTTCGCCACGGTCGATTGCTATCAATCCGCTAACAAATAAGATCTATGTAGGTAATTTTAGCGATAGCAGCGTTACGGTAATTGATGGCCACGATAACTCGAGTGTCGTGGTCGCGCCCGGTTTTAAGCCTTACTCTATCGCGGTTAATTGCGCCACAAATAAGATCTATGTTGCAAATCAAAACAATGGCATAGCGACGATAATTGACGGCACCAATAACTCAACCTCGATTGCCATGGCAGGACAATCTCCTCACATTGTTTCTATTAATCCGATAACGAATAGCATCTATGCGTTAAGCCAGGCAGGCGCCGTCACGATGATCACGCCGTCTCAGACGCAGTCTCTTCCGCTTAATACGAGCGTAACCCCGCTGGAAGAAAACACGACAGGGAGCGCTGTTCCCAGGTTCACTTTTACCGCCACCTCGGCTTATTCGCCGTTTGCCGCTCCGCCGCGAAATATTTATTTCCAGGTAGATACTAGAAACGGGGTTTGGACACGCGCGATAAATATCGGCAGCACGGCAACAACACTAACCGCGAGGGCCTCGACAGGGACGCTGCAGCAAGGGCTGCACATGATCTATTTCTTTGCGTCGGACGGCTCAGATGCTACTACGTCTAACTCTTTGACCGGCGGCAGAGGTACTCTATTAAGCGGAGTTATCGCGCCGGAATCGCCTCAGATAGCGTCCCCTGTAATAGGCGGCATCAATGCCTATCAATTCCTGGTTAAACCCATCCCCACGGCGGCGGATGTTTCGATTTCCGGCCGGGTGTTAATGCCAAATGGCGGCGGTTTAAGAAATGCGCGCGTCAGGCTGACGGATTCGCAGGGCGTGTCAAGAACTGCGATATCGACATCGCTGGGTTATTACCGGTTTGATAATGTGAGAGCGGGTGACGCCTATGTGGTAAATGTTTCTTCTAAAAGTTATCAGTTCACTCCGCGGCTGATCAATGTTTTTGATGATCTGACGAGTGTAGACTTTATTGCTGATCCGGGCCTTGCCCATTAAGTTACGGATGCGGCCACGAATGTCACAAATAACACGAATAAAGAATTCTTTAATTCGTTTTATTTGTGTAATTAGTGGCTAAAAAACCGTGTGGGTTTTAAAATTTAACGAGTAAATCGACTTTACAGGCAAAGCGGCTATTTCAAAATGGCGATGATTGCGGTTTGCATCGGCGTGGCGCTGATCGCGTCGTTTTCGGTAGTAAAAACATCGATCTCCGAGCGTACGCCAAATTTGCCGGTCAGGTAGATGCCCGGCTCGATCGAAAAGCACGTGCGCGGCAAAACGCTGCGGGTATCTTTTGTTTCGAAATTGTCCATATGGGTGCCGCTGCCGTGGACCTCTTCGCCGATGTTGTGTCCGGTGCGGTGGGTGAAATATTCTCCATACCCTGCTTTTTTGATCACGGCGCGCGCCGCATCATCGACCTGTGCGCCGGTGATCGGTTTTTTATCACGCATTGCGGATTTCACAAAATTAAACGCGGCATCGCGGGCATCGCGCACGATATTCCAGATCTTGACGTACTCTTCCGGGACCGTATCGCCCACATAACCCATCCAGGTCAGATCAGCCTGAGTAGCTTTTGGCTTTTTTAATTTCCCGACGATATCAAACAAGACCAGGTCGCCTTTTTTTATTTCGGCGCTTTTATCTTTGGAAGGGTCGTAATGCGGATTAGCGGTATTTACAGATACGGAAACATTCCCGCCTCCCTGTACACCTTCTTCGTCGAGCCGCCTGCTGATAAATTCCGCGATATCGTATTCGTTCACCTTGATATTTCCGTCTATCCGCCGCTTTATTTCCGCAAACGCTTCCTGAATGACTTTATGTACCTTTTCATTCGCCTCTTTATGCATGGCAAACTGGTTGTCATTCCACACGGCTTCGAACCGCTGGATAAGATCGCCGCTCGGAACTACATCGACGCCAAATCCGCGGATCAGTTCGATTGTCCCGGCATCAACACGCGCGATATACGGAATATTGCCGTCGGGTGAATATTCCATCGCGACCCTGGGCTTTTTCCCGTGCGCGCCCGCCAGCAGTGTGTCTTTAATATCTTTTTGCAAAACGTCCCAGGGAGCATAAACCAACTTTTTCCCGGGCAATTCATCAAGGCGTGCCTGCTCGATAGCATGAACGATCTTTACCGGCTCTCCGATGGCGGGAACGTAATAGAACCAGCGCCTGCTGCTCGCCGTTCTGACGCGAAGTTTTAATATTCGCGCCGCAAGCGGATCGCTGCCGCGAAAATCATAGAAAAGCCAACCGTCAAAGCCGGCCTCTTTCAGGGCTTTTTGCACCGCCGTCAAATCGAATTTTTCTTCCGTGGATGCCGGGGGCGCCGTGGTTTGAGCTGAAACCTGCGCCGCGAAAACCAGCGCCAACAGCGAAACGCCTAAAAATATTTTCTTCATTATTTTGTAAAGAATTTATCGCTCAGTTTCAGGAACTCCTGGACCTGGGTATCCCAAAAGGCCCAGTTATGGGCGCCGGGAAGCTGCCGGTACTCGTGTTTCACTCTTTTCTCGGTCAACAACTTCAAGAAGTTGTAATTCATCGGAAAGACCAGCATATCCTCCGTACCGCACGACACGTAAATAAACGGCAAGCCTTTCAATTTTTCAGCCGGCATGTCGCGAATTATCCGAAAATCGTCGTTGTCTTTACGGGCCTGGCTGTCGTCCTCGCCAAAAACATTCTTCACGGAAATAAATTGCTTTGACGCGGCCGGCAGGTCCGTTATCCCGATGGCGCCGCTAAAAGAACCCGCCAAAATAAATTTGTCCGGGTACTTCAAACCAAACTTGATCGCGCCATAACCTCCCATCGAAAGCCCGGCTATCGCCCGGTTTGCGCGGTCGGTTTTGGTATGAAATTTTTTGTCTATTTCGGGAATGAGTTCTTCGACGATATAGCTTTCATATTTATCATCCGCCGCTGTGGTGCTGTTTGTGTACCAGCCGTCACCGCCCTCGGGTGTGACGATGATGACATTATATGCGGCGGCATATTGGGCAAGTTTTGTCCTCTCGGTCCAGTTATCAAAATGCCCGCCGAGGCCGTGGAGCAAATAGATCACCGGATAAAAAACCGTTTCGTTCGAGTTGCTGTAACTTACCGGCAGAACGACCCGGTAAGGCATCTCGCGCACCATCAACTTGCTCTTGAGGCCAAGGGTCTGGATCGTCGCCGGCTGAAGCGGCGCTTCTTTGGCAACTTCTTTGGCGGGCTGAGCGGCGGCGGGTTTTGCCTGCGCAAAAGCACCTCCCGATAAGCCCGCCGCAAAGACCAGTGTCAGCAGCAATGAGGCCCAAAAACTTTTCCGGATCCGTGTCTTCATTTTTTTAACCGAACAACCTGCTAAACCAACCGTCCGCGTCCTTTTGCGTGACCTGCGCCAGTTCGCCGGCGTCGAGCCACACGCCGTGGCACTTGTTGCAGACATCGATCTTTATCCCATGGAAATCAGATTCGACAAGACTGCCGTCGCATTTCGGGCAGCCCAGCGCCGATGCTTCTTTCTGCTCCGATTCAAGTTTGGCTTTCATCTTCGCGACCAGTTCTTGTTCCTGGCGGCGAAAATATTCATCTTCCAACGCCCGGCCGCGGTCTTCCAACTCAATTTTAGACATATTTATCTCCTTAAATTAAGAACGTTATAAAAATTTTATAGCAAGATTTTAATACTTAATCCGCCGTAAGACCAATTTAATTCACATTGTAAAATTATTCATTGTTAATTGCGCTTGCCTAATAAGTCACTGACGAATGTCACATATCACACGAATAAGAATCTTTAATTCGTGTTATTTGTGTAATTAGTGGCTAAAAACAGTTGCTTGGCCGGGTAAATTTAGAGTTCGACTTCGTCGTGATTTCTCACGGAGCGCACTCTCTGGCGGGCCTTTTTGACGCGGCGGATGGTATTACGGCGAAGAGAGTTAGACATATTGCGCAGCGGATGCCATTCCACTTTATCAAAAGGCAGCACCTCGCTCTTGGCGTCTTTTAAGCGGCGCGTTATGAACGCCAGCGAGATCATCGCGATATTGAATACTGCGCCGACGAATAATACGAGCCAGCCCGGCGCTAATCCTACCGCAGAGCGGCGCATCAATTCATCCACCCACGCCTTATTAAAATCGATCGGCCACGGATGCAGATATATCTTTTAAAGACCAGCTCAAACCGAGCAGGACAAATATCCAGATGTAATTACTGCGCAGGCGTTTGCCGATGGCTTCCCAATCGGTGATGGTGAAATGCGGCGTCAGCAGATCGGCGGCGATGTGCTCCGCCCACTCTTTGTCCGGCGGGATCATCTGGTGCGAAAGCATCGGCGCAAAATATCCGGTCTCAAGCACGCGCACGCGGTTTGCCCAAACTTCGTAGTAACGATAACGGCGCGCTTCCATAAAAAGAAAGATCGCCACCAATATCGTATTGATCGGAATGGCAAAATGCGGGCTGTCGGGCGAACTGAAAACGAATGAGAGCGTCGCGCCGGTCGTGATGACCGCCCAGTTAGTAGTGGTATCGAGCCGGGTGCGCCAGACGTTAGACCGCTGGATCTCGCCGCGGTAAAAATGCACCATGGCCGTGTTGAATTCCGGGGGCGAAAGTTTTTGTGCGAGCGCTATCGGATCGGCAGGGGTTGGTTTTTGACGCGCCTGTACCTCTTCAGCAAGGCTGGCAATGCTCCGTCTTTCTGAAACCGTCTGAATTTTTGGGTCGGCCGCTTCAACCTCCGCCGACGACCGAACATCTTGTTTCATAATAAGTTGGAAATACCGAAAAGAGGATCTCTCTTTTGCAAAGGGCGTCAGTTCTTAACTAATGATTTAACATTTTAATGCGATTTCTGCAAGAAATATCGGGAGCGAGTGACGGGTCAGTTTCAAAATATTGAGCTCGTAAACCTGGGAGCGCAGGCATCCTGCCTGCAAGATCGCGCAGCGATCTAAGATGCCATTTTATATTACGCCCAAGTCAGCGTGGGCAAGCCACGCTTGCAGGCAGGACGCCTGCGCTCCCAGGTTTACGGGGCCTGTTTTACCGTTTTGCATTCGAATAAGCTAAAATCATCCGAATGCACACAGACGAACATTGGATGGCCATTGCTCTCGAAGCCGCCCGAAAGGCGCGTGATATCGACGAGGTCCCGATCGGCGCCTGCCTGGTCAGCGCCGCGGGCTTGCTTGTCGCAATAGGGCACAATCGTACTATCGTCCACTGTGACCCGACGGCCCACGCAGAGGTGATCGTGCTGCGGGAAGCGGCCCGCAAAATCGGAAATTATCGTTTGACGGGCACGGTGCTTTATACGACCATTGAACCTTGCGTTATGTGCGCCGGGGCCATAGTAAACGCGCGGATCGAGCGTTTGGCCTACGGCACGGCAGACGAAAGATTCGGCGCGGTGAGAACGAAATTCCAACTGTGCGACTCAAGCTCTTTGAATCATCAGGCAGTGATCACTGCGGGCGTTTTGGAAACCGAATGCCGCGAATTAATGCAGGAATTCTTTCGCCTGAAAAGAACGAAAAAAGTCTTAAGATCTGAAACCCAGGCTGAATTTGAAGATTTTCAGCAGTGACCTTAGAATAAAATTAGGCTTGCGGAGAGGTGCGAGAGTGGTTGAATCGGGCAGTCTCGAAAATTGTTGTACCTTTGCGGGTACCGTGGGTTCGAATCCCACCCTCTCCGCCATAATGATCCTGGATTTTAGATTTACGACAGAGCGATGCTTAAAACCACATTTTTCCCGTTCCGTCAGATAAGAGATAGATTTATTCATATATTCTTTTACGCCGCTTTTTGCCATTTATAGTTCATAAACTCTAAGGAGGCTTCCCGTGGTTAAAAAATTATCGGCGGAATTTCTCGGAACTCTCTGGCTGGTTTTAGGAGGCTGCGGCAGCGCTGTTTTAGCGGCGAATTTCCCGCAAACAGGGATAGGCTTTGCCGGGGTTTCGCTGGCGTTCGGTCTCACGGTCTTGACGATGGCTTACGCCGTCGGGCATATTTCGGGCGGGCATTTTAACCCGGCGATCACCATTGGGTTGTGGGCGGGCAAAAGATTTCCCGCTTCGCAAATAGTGCCGTATATCATCGCCCAGGTCTTAGGCGCGATAGCCGGCGCGGGAATATTATTTCTGATCGCGAATGGGAAAGCCGGTTTTAGTATGGCCGGCGGTTTTGCCTCAAACGGCTACGAAGCGCATTCGCCGGGACAGTATTCGCTGCTGGCATGTTTTATCGCGGAACTGGTAATGACCTTTTTCTTTTTGGTCGTGATACTCGGTTCGACGCACGCCCGCGCGCCAAAAGGATTTGCCCCGATCGCGATCGGCTTTTGTTTGACATTGATCCATCTGATCTCGATACCGGTGACGAACACCTCGGTCAACCCGGCGCGCAGCACCGGCCCGGCGATTTTTGTGGGCGGATGGGCGATCGAACAGCTTTGGCTGTTTTGGGTGGCGCCGATAGTAGGCGCGATATTGGCCGGAACTATTTACGGCTGGATGGCGGATACGGGCGAGCCGGATATCACCGGCGACGAGTAATTTTCGCTTTAATGTTTTATAATCTCAATTTCAACCGTGCGGAAAGGTGCAAGAGTGGTTGAATTGGCAGCATTGGAAATGCTGTGAACCTCAAAAGGGTTCCGTGGGTTCGAATCCCACCCTTTCCGCCATTTTATTTAAAGATCATCGATCTCTCCCAAACTGTATTAAAGATTACAAATTGCTATTTTCTCCTGCCATCATACCGTGTAAATTTCACTTACTATGAGTGAACCAGATGCTTCCAGTACCGTAAAAGGTATTACAAAACTAGACCTCGACCCGGTTGTTCCTACTTCTCCGATAGCGGTAGGCTCAAACAATCCGGTATTTCTTTCCATTCAACAAACCAAGTACCTCGCCAGCTATGCTTCGCTTTCCGCGGCATTGTCGGCGATCGGTAGTTCGACAAAAACATCGCTGGTCGTGACATCTTCGACAGCCGTCACGGTGGACACGACCATTACCAACAACATCTCCGTCATCCTCGAAGGAAACGGCGTATTCAATATTTCCTCCGGCAAAATATTGACGATAGAAAACGGCGCCGGGTTTCAGTCATCGCCGGACAGGCAGGCCTTTAGCGGCGCGGGCAACGTCTTTTTCAGCGTCTCGCTCCCACCGGCCGTTTATCCCGAGTGGTGGGGCGCGGTCGGCGACGGCTCCACCGACGATATCGCCGCCTTTGACAAGATCATTACGGCATATCCCATAGCATATGTCACCGGAAAAATCATAAAAATAGTTCTGAACGGCGGGAAAAACTATAAGTGTTCGAATACGTGGGAAATAGACAACCGCGTCGAGCTCGAAGGCCCCGGAACGATGACCTTCGCAGCGAACAAGATCGGTATCATACTCCATCACATCGCCACCAAAACGGGGTCGAATGACAGCCGGTCGGCGACCAACTCGATCGTGCGCAGCGTTAGAATAAATGGAAACAATAATAGTCTGACGGTGGTTCCGACCCATACCGTTTCGGTTTCCGGTACCACGGTGACGCGTACGGCCGGAGCAAGTTTTGTGGAAGAGCTCGGCTACATCGAGGGCAACACGATCCACATCGACGGGTACAATTACGTTATAGATGAATTTGTCGACGGCAATACGTTAGAGATAAAGCCGTTTCCGATCATCTTTAATACCACAACCCATACCCCTACCCTTACGAGCGTAGATAATGTTAGAACCTGGAACATCAGCGGATTATGGGACGGCCAGGATATTATTATTGACGGCAATACTTACAGTATCGACACCGTCGATTACAACTCAGGGTACGAGGTCACATTAACCTCGACTTTTGGAACGACCGGCACCTACATAGGTTATGTTCAGGGCTTGGCAACGGAGACGGGGCTGGATGCGCGGCCGAATCTTTTTCACGGGATCGATCTGAGATCTCAATGCCGCATCGAAGATTGTTATATTTACAACTTTCCCGGCAATGCTATCAGCGCCGGCGGTTCGAACACGCAAGGTATCGGCGGCACAACGCCGAACGAGAATAACTGTTTTATCGAGCGAAATGCGGGCTATCAGAACTCGGGAAGCGGCTTTTTCTCTCAAGGTTTAAACTCGAATCAAATTAATGTCCTCAACAACGATTTTACCGATAACCGTGGTTACGGAATCTGGGAGCACGGTTTTTTAGGCAACCAGTATTTTGGCAATCACACCTCTTTTAATTACTCCGGCTCCACCGACATGGTTAAGAACGGCGTTAACGGTTCTACTTTTCTCGCGGAATACACCGAAGGAGGGCAGCCGGCGGAAACTTACGGCCAAAATAGCATCAAGATCGGCGGCACCCCCGGTGCCGGAATTGCCGCGGACAGCCAGGGAGGTTACTTGAGGACCGGCGGCGGCATAAACTTTATTAATAACCTGGCCGCCAGCGTGCCTATCGGTGGGATAAATACAAAGTCTGTTATGTCGGGACTGGCCGTGACGAATCAGGGCAATGCCATGCTCGTGTTCGGCGCGGGGGAAGAAGATGCGAATGTTTCCACGTATCCCGCGACGCAGGCAAAATATCCCGCCTATCAACTGCTCTACGGGCTGCCTGCCGACGGCTGGTACGGGCTGCAGTTCAAAACCGACACACTCACCACGCCGGGCACGACCGCTTGGGCAAGCGGTTCGGAGGCACAGGAAGGCGGCGGGACCTTATGGCTGAGAAACGGATTCGGTGTCGGCGAGCGTACGCTGAGCAGCGTTCCCAGCTTTCGCAGCAGGTGGAAATGGGTGACCTCGATCCCGACCTCGGGAACCACTCTCGCCGGCGATATTTTCTGGAACAGCACCGGAACGCCCCTTGGGTGGATCACCACGACGGCGGGAACGATCGGTTCGGGCGCTGTGCTCACACCCTTTGGCGCGAGCAATGTTTCGACGATCCTGACCGCGACCGCTTCGCTCGATTTCAGCAATATCGTTAAATTCACCGCCGGCGAATTAACGGTCACGGTCTCCGGGGCCGCGGTGGGCGATGTCGCCCACGCTTCGCCGAGTACCACGCTGGAGAGCGGGCTGGTCTGGAGCTCCTATGTTTCTGCGACCGATACCGTAACTATCAGGGTGGCAAACGTAACTTCGGCCAATATCGACCCGGCTTCCAGATCGTGGCGTGTTGCTGTTATTAAATTCTAGCGATTTTTGACTCGCCTAGAGGCATCCCTGTTTCCGGAAAAAACCACCGGAACGGGGATTTTTTATTTCAGCCACAGCCGGCCCTCCAATTTTTACAATGGGGCAAAAAATGCTAGTATTACTGTTTCCGGTAATAACGGAAATTAAAACTTATATGGCTTCAGGCTCCGTACAACGTTTGAGTTGTGAACCCCGCCAGGCCGGGAACGGAGCAACGGCAGCGATTTCAGCGTGTGTTGCGGTAAAGTCTGAAGCCGCCCTTCTTTCTTGAATTTATTAATTATTCATTGTTCATTATTAATTGTTTATCAGTGAAAAATTAATAATGAACAATGAATAATTTTATGAAATCCCGCACCTGTTTTGTAGTTTTCGCAGTTTCATTAATTCTCGTCCTATCTACCTTTTCATTTTCCCAATACACGCCGGCTGAACCGGATTGGAACCAACCCGTCGAACCTTTTCGCATTGCGGGTAATGTTTATTACGTCGGCGCATCGGATGTGACGTCGTATTTGATCACTTCGCCGAAAGGCCACATTTTGATCGACAGCGGGTTTCGCGAAACAGTTCCGCTGATACAAAAAAATATCGTCAAGCTTGGTTTCAAGGTCGAAGATGTCAGGATCATTCTCAGCAGCCATGCGCATTACGACCATGCCGGCGGCATTGCGGAACTCAAACGCCTGACCAAAGGCGCTTTTTATGCCAGCCCGAAAGACGCCGGACTTTTGGAGCGAGGCGGGCTGGGCAATCCGAATTACGGTGACAAGTATCCCTTCGAACCGGTAAAACCCGATAAACTTTTAAAAGACAAAGAAAAGATCAAACTCGGCGGCACTACCCTGACGGCTAATTTCACCCCCGGCCATACGCCCGGATGCACCAGCTGGACCACGACTGTGAAAGAAAACAAACAGGCTCTTAACGTCATCTTTGTCTGCAGCGTTTCCTCTCCCGGCTACCCGCTCATCAATAATCAAAAATATCCCGGGATAGCGGAAGATTACCTGGGCACTTTTGCCTGGCTAAAAAAACAAAAAATCGACGTTTTTCTGGGAGCGCACGGCAATGCATACGATCTGGAAGGAAAATTGGGGAAAGCGGCTAAAACTCCGTCCGTCAACCCTTTCATCGACCCGCAGGGCTATAAAACCTATATCGAAGAAAACGAAAAAGCTTTTTTGGAAAAACTAGCCGCACAAAAAGCCGGCAAGAAATAGATAGTTTCCCCACTTCAATAAACTATCTAAACCGATTTTGGCCAGCTCATGTCTTGCAATGACTTATTACGTAATAGCACAAAAAACGGCGTCTACGGCGGAGTTTGGCTCAGAGGGAAATTAACCGGGCCGCGATGTAGTCGAAGATCTTATCCGGCATCTGCGACTGTTCCCAGGCGCCGTAACCTGCCGTTAAAGCCAGCGGCCACAAAAAGACCATCCCTACGGCGCCCGCGGCGGCTTTGTCCATCCATTTTCCACCGCCGATCTCAACCGTCAGCGTATCGCCTGATTGACGGAACAAGATATTAAGGGACGTGCCCATTCCGACATAATCGCGCCATCCGCCTTTCTTTTTGATCTGAAGCAGTATGCTCTGATCTTCCATGTTCACCTGTTGAGTGTCGAAACCCATGGAATCCAGCCAGGCGTCCGCACCGGCAATCACTTGCGAGGTCTCTCTTGGCGCGCACATATAACGACGGCTCGTTATGTCCGAATTCGTCTGCACACTACTGTTTGAATGCGGCGTCATAAACGGCTGCGGCCTGGTGCCGTCCGACTTCCATAATTCCCCGCCGCAGTTACCGCAAAACCTCGGCCCTGCTTCCACCAGCGTGCGGCATTTCGGGCACTCTATCTGTTGTTCCACGCTCGCTTCTTGTCGGGCATTCCCCTTGTTTTGGTTGCCGCGCTGATCCCTGATCACTTTTTCCGGCATGCTGCTTTTCTTTTGAGCGGCGATCACTTCTTCCAGGCTTTTCAACGCGGCTTCGATCTTAATGGCGATCTTTGCCAGCAGTTCGTCGCGCCGTTTCAGCCTTAACAGCAGGTCGCGAACTTCTATCGGCGAGCGCCCGTTTCGCAGCCCTTCCTCGAGATCGTAGATCAACATTTTCTGGTCTTGGGGGCTTAACTCCTCGGGAGAATCGATCCGTTCTGTCAGCGTGTTTATATAAGAAACCGGAACCGGCGGAGCCTGCGGAAGCGGGTCCGGCACGGGTGGGGCCGTCGATGCGGCATTGATCGATCTGACCAGAGCAAAAGCTGCGTTCTTATCGCACTGCCGGTAATCCATCACCTGGATCTCGCTGAGCGGCTGGGTCAAAAGGTTAAGATTAACGCCGTCGGCAACCAGCACGGGAAGGATCGGTTTGCCCAGCTTTATCACATAGCTCAGCTCGCTCTTACAAGCTTCGGAATCCCAGGATTCGGGCGAGAGCGCAAAAACGAAAATGTCGCAATTCCGGATATTTGAGAGAATATCATCCCACCACCGTTGGCCGCCCGTTAGGGTCTGATCGTGCCACGCGTCAATGCCCATGGCCTTCATGTCGCCAATGAGCTGCGTGACTATTTCCAGATTGTTTCGACTATAACTGACAAATACTTGCTTCATTTTTGGGAGGTCTCCTTATTATCGCCAGAATTATCGCCAGATGCAGTGTGTCAACGGGGATGAGCGGTTGAAAAATGAACTTTAATTTATTTGGCGGAGAGTGTCAATAGTTTTTTAGGCCTCCGGCCCCTCCCTCCCGGTCCTCAATCATAGGCAGAATAACACTTTCGCCGTTCCACGAAGGATAGAAACTCCCCAGAAGCTGGAGATTACATTGTTTTTGATTTTGCGCTATAATTCTATTCACGATTCATTATTTCGATTCACTAGTTCATGTCTTACCAGGTAATAGCAAGAAAATGGCGCCCGCAAACTTTTGAGGAGGTTACGGGACAGGAAGCGGTTACGCGCACGCTGCGCAATGCTGTGCAGTACGAACGCCTGCATCACGCCTATCTCTTTTCCGGCGCCCGCGGCGTGGGTAAAACAACCACCGCTCGGCTGCTGGCCAAAGCGCTGAATTGCCATAAAACGGACAAGCCTAATCCGATTCCCTGCTCGCCGAATGATAAAGAGCCTTGCGTTTCCTGCATCGAGATAGCCGAAGGACGTTCGATCGACGTGCTCGAGATCGACGCCGCTTCGCACACCGGCATCGACGATGTGCGCGACACGATCCTGGAAAGTATCAACATCAATCCCGCGCGCGACCGTTATAAAGTTTTTATCATTGACGAAGTTCACCAGCTTTCAAAACCCGCGTTCAACGCGCTGCTGAAAACTCTGGAAGAACCGCCGCCGACAGTCGTCTTTATCATGGCGACGACCGAGCTGCACAAAGTTCCCGATACTATCCTTTCGCGCTGCCAGGAATTTGAATTCAAGACGATCGCGCTGAATAAAATTTTTGACCGCCTGAAAAACATCGCCACGGTCGAAAAGGTGAACATTTCCGACGCCGCGTTAAAAGAAATGGCCCGCGCCGGCGAGGGCTCGATGCGCGACGCGCAAAGCGCGTTTCGACCAGGTGATAAGTTTTTCCGGTGAAAAGATAGAGGCCGAAGACGTTGTAAATGCGCTCGGGATCGCCGGTGTCGATATCTTGCTCCGCGCGGTAAAAGGCATCGCCGAACACAACACGCTCGAGGCTTTTGAGATCGTTGAAGACCTGACCAGCCGCGGCCATGACCTGCGCAGTTTTTGCCGCGACCTGCTTAGCTTTTTCCGCGACCTGATGGTGGCAAAAGTGGCGGCGAATGCCGAAGGTTTGCTGGATTGGGCCGCTGTCAGCCGCGAAGATCTGAAAAAACAAGCTGAGCAATTTTCCGAGGCCGATCTGCTGCGCTTTTTTAATTCGCTGGCCGACACCGAAACCCAGCTGCGCACGGCCGCCCAGCCGCGCTACATCCTGGAGATCGGGCTGGTCAAGCTGATGGAAATGCGCCGCGTCGCTTCGCTGGAAAAGATCATTGAGCGATTGGCTGCATTGGAGAATGAAAACACTTCGTCTGCAGGCGAAACTGGAACCCCGAAACCTTCCGCTTCTTCCGCATCTTCAGCTTCTTCTGGCGCCGCAAGCGCGTCCGCGGAAAAAAAAACTGAATTTTTAGATAATTTGTTAAAAAAAGACGCGGAGGAAGATCTGCCGTCCGCGCCAACACCCGAACCGTCTGAAGAGACCGTTAAAACTGCTGCGCAAAAGATCGAAGAATCGCAGCCGCCTGAAAGCGGAATTCAAAACGATCCTTCCCCGTCCCATATCCAGGTCAAAGCGCCAGCTGAAGAAAATATAAAAACACAGCCGCCTCAAAGCGGGACCGGGAACATTCCAGTCTATTCCCAGCCTCCGGCGAATTATGCTTCGCCTGTCGGGGCTGCCGGGCTCGCGCCTCAGCTTTCCGGTGAGGACTTTATCCATATTGACGACGTCTGGCTGGATGCTGCTTACGAGCGGGCGCTGCTGCGTGCGGGAGATGATCTTTCGGTCGACCTCTCAGCCGAACTGCACCTTGATCTTTCTTCACTCGCCCCGGAGACTCGCTTCGTTCCGCCGCCGGTCCCTGAAGCCCTAATTCCCGCAGCTGCTCCAAAACCGCCCACGAATGGCGGAAGTCCGGTAACTTTGGCTTCAGCTCCTCCGGTACAGGTGAGAAAAGCCGCTGCTCCGGCCCCGGAAAAGAAGCTAGCCGAGCGCATCAAAATCGCCTTGAATCAAAAAGGAAAAGGATCGCTGGCCAAGGCATTTGAGGAAGTTTCCCGCGTACAGGCCGGGAACGGCGAAATTGTCTTTTTTCTGCCCGATACAGCTGAATATTGGAAAGCTATCCTCGAATCCCCCGATAATATTGATATTATCGCCCCGATCGTTAAAGACCTTTTGGGCCAGCCTCACTCTATCGACGTAAAGATCGACGGCCGCGAGGTCGGTTTAACGGTCCCGACCACCGCCGAATTGGAAAAAAATCGCGAAGCGGCGCCCGAGCTCTGGCAGGCCGCGCAGGAAGATCCCGTTATAAAACAAGTGCTTACGGTCTTTCGCGGCCAGATAATCGACGTCCGCAAAACAGCCTCGGAATAACCCTTAAAATTTTGGAACTATTCGCCGCTTACCCGCGTATTACTAGCTACGGAGGTTGAAAAAGTATGCGTAATCCAATGTTAGCCGGTATCCTGAGTTTATTGGTTCCCGGTTTAGGACAGATATATAACGGTAGGGTCGGTGTCGGGGCTGCCTGGCTCGCGGTGTCGGTTCTTATGTGGATCATATCCATACCTACATTTGGCCTGGTTGGGATAGCCTATCACGGCATTTCCGGCTGGTGCGCGTACAGTTTCGCCAAGGATAACCCGGTGCGTGGAGAGCTATCGACCGGTTATTAAACGGACCTCCTTCGAGCAATGTTTGCTTCCCTCCTTTCTACTGTAAATTCATAAATCTCAGGGAACCTTCGGGTTCCCTTTTTTTAGAGTCAGAAGCCTCAGTCGCGGCTCTGCCGCAGTGCTGTGCGGAAAGGCTCTGCCTTTCCGTGACTTCTAATAAAACACACGGAGGCTGAGCCTCAGCCAAATTAAATTCGAGCCTGCGGTAAGCCATAGGCTTACCGCACAGCACTACGGCAAAGCCGCGAATATCTCCTGCAAGCTTTTTCCCTCATCAAAAATCGTTTATGCTTTAGCACTGGCCTCATTCAAAATTCTTATGCCGCTGCTGGAGATGAAAAACATCGTCAAGGAGTTCCCAGGTGTGAAAGCGCTGGACGGAGTTACTTTCGATCTGCACAAGGGTGAATTTCACGCGCTGGTGGGTGAGAACGGCGCGGGCAAATCGACGCTGATGAAAGTGCTCAGCGGCGTTTATCCCTATCCGGAATACGGAGGCGAGATCTTTGTTAATGATGAGCTAAAACGGTTCCGCAATGTTCGCGAAGCCGAAACGGCAGGGATCGCGATCATCTTTCAGGAGCTTTCTCTCGTCAAAGAATTATCGGTGGGTGAAAATATTTTTCTCGGACGCGAACCCGCGCGCTTTGGCATCATCAACTGGAACGAACTCTATCACCGCGCGACAAAGCTGCTGAAAGAACTTAACCTGCCGCTTGACCCGCGCACGCCGGTGGGAAATCTCGGCATCGGCCAGCAGCAGCTGGTCGAGATCGCCAAAGCCCTTTCGCAGAATGCGCAGATACTTGTGCTTGATGAACCGACGGCGGCGCTGACCGAAAGCGAGGTCGGGATTCTTTTCGGCATTTTGAAAGATCTGAAATCCCGCGGCGTGGGAATGATCTATATTTCCCACAAGCTCGACGAAGTTTTTACCTTGAGCGACCGCATCACGGTCTTGCGCGACGGCAAAACGGTCGGGACACATCCGACACCCGAACTTAATAAAAACAAGGTCATCGCCGCGATGGTCGGGCGCGAAGTAGAAAATATTTTCCCGGTGGTAAAACACCAGCACGGTGAAACCATCCTCGAAGTAAAAAACCTTTCGGCCAACGATCCGAATATTTCGGGCAAAAAACTGGTTGACGACATTAACTTCTCGATAAAAAAAGGCGAGGTACTCGGCATCGCCGGGTTGATGGGCGCGGGGCGCTCCGAACTTCTTATGTCGATCTTCGGCGCGCAGCTCGAGCGAACTGGCGGTGAATTTTTTGTCGAAGGGAAAAAAGTTAGCATCGCTTCGCCATCCGACGCGATCCGTCACGGCATCGGCTTTGTTACCGAAGACCGCAAGCGTTACGGGCTGCTGCTGGATCAAACTATTCTCAACAATCTTACGCTGGCCGGCTTAAAACGCATCGGCGGAAAATTTCTCACCAACCGCGGCAAGGAAACCGCCGCTGCCGCAGCTGCTGACGGGCCGATGCAGTCGCTGCGTATCAAGGCCAATTCGGTGATGACCGTGACCGGCACTCTTTCCGGCGGCAACCAGCAAAAGGTTGTGCTCGGAAAATGGCTGCTGACCAAACCGAAAATACTTTTCCTGGATGAACCAACGCGCGGCATCGACGTCGGCGCCAAACAGGAGATCTATGCCCAGATCAACAAGCTGGCCGAAAGCGGCCTGGCCATCGTTCTCGTTTCATCAGAGCTGCCCGAAGTTCTCGGGCTTTCAGACCGCGTTATCGTTTTGCACGAGGGAAAAATGACCGGCGAATTTACCCGCGCCGAAGCAACACCGGAAAAAGTTATGGCAGCGGCGACCGGGCAATCGATTTTTGCGTGAGACGAGATGACTGATAAATTTGTTTGGGCTTTGTTCGTGTCTTGTAGTGTTATTTCGTGGTTTTTATTCGCCGCTAATACACTAATTACACGAATTTATAAATTCTTATTCGTGTTATTGGTGACATTCGTGGCCGTATCCGTGACTGTAAAGGCAAAGCCACAAAAATACAAACTTAATTTTATTTACTTGCGGGCAGGGCCCCCGGAAACTTATGAACGAAGCTTTGAAGCAAAATTTTAGTCTGAAAACATCAGCCTTGCGGGCGTATGTGATGCTGGCCGTTCTGGCATTGATCTGGCTCTTCTTTCAATACAAGACCGGCGGGACCTTTCTTTCATCCGACAATCTTTCCAACCTCACGCTGCAAACTTCCGTCACCGGAATTTTGGCGGTTGGGATGCTGATGCTGATCGTGGCCGGGCAGATAGATCTTTCCGTCGGCTCGGTCCTGGGTTTTGCGGGAGCGGTCGCCGCCATCGCTCTTAACAACTTCGGCTACAACCTGGTCTTCGTGATATTGCTGGCGATTTTGGTCGGCCTGCTGATCGGGCTTTTCCACGGTTTTCTCACTTCGTATTTCAATATCCCGGCTTTTATCGTCACGCTTGGCGGGCTGCTGGCGTGGCGCGGAGCGGTAAAGGGCGTCACCCAAAGCGAGACCATTCCTATTTCAGACGCGGCTTATAAATATCTCGGGCAGGGCTCTGTTCCCTACACGCTCGGTTGGATACTGGCGGGCGTGGCGATCTTATTCGTGCTGGCGATGGCGATAAACCGCGCCCGGCGGCAGGAAACCTACGGCTTAGGCCGTGCAAATTACACAAAGGAATTATTGAATTCGATAATTCCGATAATTTTTATCGTTGTCTTTATCTACGTGATGAATTCTTCCAAGGGCGTGCCGATCCCGGTCTTGATCCTTCTGCTGGTGGCGCTGCTCGGGGCTTTTATTACGGGCAATACGACCTTCGGGCGCTATCTCTATGCTATCGGCGGCAACCCCGATGCCGCGCGGCTTTCCGGTATCAATAACCGCCGCAACATTCTCAAAGTTTTTGCCCTGCTCGGCGCGCTGACGGGTATCGCCGCGCTGATAAATACCGCGCGTCTGAGCAGCGCCTCTACCGACGACGGCACTTTGAAAGAATTAGACGCCATTGCGGCCTGCGTTATCGGCGGAGCTTCGCTGATGGGCGGGCGCGGCACTATTTTGGCGCCTGCCTGGGCGCGCTCATCATGGCCAGCCTGGATAACGGAATGTCGCTGATGCGATTGGACGATTACCTGAAAGATATCATCAAAGGCGCGATACTCGTCTCGGCCGTGGGGCTGGATATGTTCGGGAGAAAGAACTCTTGATCAACTTACTTCATTTATAAGGAGTGAACCTTCTACTTTTATTATTGACTCCGGAGCATTGCGTAAGATCGGAAAAATATCAGAAGCCAAATGGCGGTTCGACATATCCATAAAGTAGTTCATAAACGAGAATTGGTATGCAAATTAATAGAATTAATCCTACGACCCCTGCTAATAGCGTATCGGGAAACTCTTTATGGTAAAAAATAATGAAAGCCAAAAGCAAAATTACCGCAATACTAAAAATAATTATACCTAAAATATAAAATTCAAATGCTTTACGCAGCGGCCGGTTGAAATCATGCCGATAAATTATTTTTTCCGGGTTATCAAGCCGGTTAATCTGTTTTTGCCCCTGAATCTCACCGCTGACAGTAATCAATATTTCCGGATTTCCCTCATAGATGATCTGAACAGTAGCCCCGTCGTCCTGTTCCAGGACATTCCAATTTATTCCAACCTGCCCATTTTGTAATTGATTGATGTCCAGCGATATTCGGGTAGCCGCACGACTCGCCTTTATTATTTTAGCCTCTAGGATCCGAGTGTTGTTTTCGGTATGAATTGTAACCTGCTCAAGAATATTTTCCTTTTTAATCGCCCCTTTACCGTTATTCCAGATAGTCACTTGAGCCGCCGTTAAATCATTTTTGAGTATATTATTTTCATAATATACGTTGATACTGGAGCTGTACTCCGATCGCACTATAACAGCCCTAACAGGTTTTATTAAATAGGATAGCTCTGGGTCTTGGAGGCCATTGTAAAAATAATACATTCCAAGCGCACACAAAATCGCCGCCATCCAGCCAAGAATGCTAAAGAAGGGGTTGGATATTATATTAAGCAGTTTCTCTATCACGTCGAAAAAATATTTATGTCAGCAACATTCAAATATACCCGCATCATAGATTTGGAGGAGGCATAGGATATTTGCTCAAGACATATGTATAAAAAGCCAATACCGTCATGATTAACAATAATACGGCCAAAATTGGCGCTATAATTTTATAGTTAATGACATTATTAAAATCCTTTGGATTATTACTTCCTTTAATTGTTTTATAGAGCGCAAAAATAAACCCGATAAAAGATAAGAATGATAAAGGAAGGAAAAATAATTGCCTTCTTCGATTAGCGGCCCGATAAACTTCGAACTCTTCCTCGGGAGATTTGAATCCTAACGTATTACTGTATCGTTCAATATTTTTTTGCCCGAGAATCACGCCATCTACGTCAAATTCTACATCCGGGGCCCCCAAATAGATTATCTCGATCACCCCACCATCACCCTGTTCAAGTACTTTCCATTTAACGGGGACTCGACCTTGATCCAGTTGGTTTGTCTCTATACCGAACTGAATTACATTCCTACTGGTTTTTATTACCGTAGCTTGCAATATCTCGACCTCGGGATTCGCATGGATTACTATAGATTCAAGTATATCCTTATCCTCCTCAGTCTTTATCGGCTTTTTACCTTGATTCCAGAGGGCCAATTGCGCAATAGAAACATCACTTGATATCTGCTTTCCATTGTAAGTAACAGAAAGCTTTGATGATGTTCCGGCGTTTATCACCTCGAGTTTCGAAGGATTGCGGGAAATAGTTAAATCAGGACGCTGAATGCTTTCGACATAAAAATACACTGACAAGGGTAGGGCAATGATACTGGAAATTAACCCTATGATTTCAAAAATGGGGCGCGAAAAAATTCTACGAGTAGGAGTTTTGTTCGAGTCGGACATATTCGTAAGTACGTGTGTATGCTTATCCTAACTGAATATTATTTCTTATAAACCACATTTTGAGTACGTCAATCTCGGTCTGCTTTCGATATCCTGCAATAATAAACGCATAACGGGCAAATTTCGTAGAGCTGAAAAGGATAGTCACTGACGCTTCGTTGACACAAAAAATAAGCATTTAAAACGGCTTTTAAATCCGTAATCCATTTGTCTTCCTTATCGACTCAACTTCAGCAATCGCATATTTCTGTTAGCCCTTGGACTGAACACTCTCGATTAATTTTGTTTTATCTAAAATGATAAGCCCTGAACTGTGGCCAGAAAATCTTCTTTTTGATTTATCGGGAACACCGACAATGACGAGCGCATTGCGATCTGGATGGGTGCGGAAAATTTATTGGCGGGAACGGGCGACGAGCACCAGATCACACGCTTGCGGTGCACGAACGGGCAATCGTCCGACACCTCATCAAAGTAATAATTCGGTTCGGACTGCACGACGCCGAAATAAATATTTTCGGTGTTGAGCGAAGGGGTGATAACAAGATCGCCGCTTTTTAGCTCGAACAAAAATCGCGCCACCTGATCCAATTGCTGGCCGACGAGAGCGTTCGCATTCGGACTGACGCTGCTGTGAATGTCTTCCAGATCGCCGCGGCTCGCCGCCGCAGAAAAATCCTGATCCGAAAACCATCCGACCGCAGCGTACCCGCCGTCGATAAAATGATCGGTGTATTTTCCGAATTCAGCCCGGACACAGAAGATTCGATCCATAAATTTTGTTTAGGTAAAGCGGCAAAGCCTTTTTTCACTTTCACCTTACCACAGATCATGGAACGCGGGCATCCTTAGCCCGCAGCGACGCTTCCGCGTTCGAAACGCCGGATCTGCCAAAGCGGTTCAGATGTATTCGCCCTCTGCATTCAAAGACGGGCAAAGACGGGCAAAGACGGGCAAGATGCCCGCGCTCCATAATTTATGAAAGCCGTCGTCTTATTGTAATTTCAATCCGGTGATCAATTTCCCTACCTTGTCGGCTTTCATTTCGGTGAACCACATATTGCCGTCGGGGCCTTGAATGATCCGATGAAAAACAGTTTGCTGTGTCGGCACCGGATAGAAAGTAAAAGCAGACTCGGGAAGATCCGACGGCGCGGTTGTCAGGATAGACTTGTCGATCTTGATTATATAATCCGTACCGGTTGGAGACGGATTATTTTGATCGACGTACTGCTGTACCCACAGATTCTTTTGGCTGTCGAACGACAACCCGGCGAGGATCATATTCGCCTGCTTTTTCGGCACCGCATACTCTGTGATATTTCCCTGCATATCTATCCGGGCGACCTTGTTTCCGGCTTCTTCCGAAAACCACATTGCCTGGCCGCCGGGTTCTGGCACGATTGCGATCGGGCGGCTGTTGCGCGTGGGAATGCAAAACTCATCGACCTTGCCCGCCTGGGTCACGCGCGCGATCATGTTTCCGACCAGCTCCGTCACCCACATATTTCCATCGGGCCCGGCCTTGATATAGATCGGCACGCTGCCAACCGTCGGCAGCGCGAAGTGCTGGACTTTGCCGTCCATTTTGCCGTCTATTGTGATCTTGCCCACCGTGCCGGTCGCCTTTCCGGTGAACCAGATAGTTTGCCCGTCGGGAGCAAATGCCATCCCGTGCGGGTGCGAAGGGATCGGCGACGGACAGGTGGGGCAAGGGAGATTGACATCGATCGTTTTTTGGATCGTGCCCATCGGCCCCACAAGCGCGACCTTCCCGGCAAATTCCAGCGTCACCCACAGGCGGCCCATCTTGCTAAACTCTATCCCGTGCGGGCCGCTCCCTAAGGGCATATTAAAAAAGGTCATCTTGCCGTCCAGCCCGACCTTCACCACCTTGTCTTCATTCTGCCCGGTGATCCAGATCTCTTTTCCCACCTTTTCCTGAAAAGTGATCTCGTGCGTCGAGCCGCTCGCCGAATTATGATGCATCGAGCATCCCAAAATCGGCGGGTGATCCGGATAATTGATTGCATACTCGATCACCGGAACCGTGTTCTGCGCATAACACCCGGCGGCAATAATTCCTATCAATACGAAAATTCTGCAGGCAGCAGCGAAATGGAACGTTTTCATTCTGTTTTCTCCATAAAGTCGATCTCTCAAAAAAGCGTTTTATTTTTTCCCCAAAAACTTCTTTATTTCCCGGCCTTGTTTTTCCCAACCAGATTCGCGGCGAGGTTATAAAATTCTTCCGCGGTCGTGGGATAAACACGAACCGTTCCCGAGTCGTCACCGACGGCAAATCTTTCACCATTTGCGGATATGGCAACACTGTTGAATGGGCGAATAAAATTCCTGACCTGCAGGATCAGATCGCCATTGTTCGCATTCCAGATCTTGACTGTCTGATCATTCTTGCTGGCAGTGATAATTCTTTGGCCATCCGATGAGAAGTAGGCTAAAAGCGTATCGTCAGTGCCCGTTTCTTTTAATTTAGCCAGCATTTTACCGTTTCTTCCGATAACTTGCAGTGTGCCGTCGATCTGTCCTCTCAGCAAAAACTTAAATTCATTGCCATAGGTCATGGCCAATAATTGACCGGGCATATTTTGAATTAATGAAGGGTCCGGCAGCAAGCGAAACGGCTCGTTTATAAGTGAAGTGTTGATCTCGTCCGGCTTAACCGTTATGGAATTTGCATACAGGTCGTCCCCGCCAAGTTCCCACTGCTGGATATCACCCACGATATACTTTCTCAGGTTGTAATCATACTGCTGGCTCGCCGTGATCAGTGTTTTGCCGTCGGTGGAAAATGCGGCAAACGCGGTAAAATTCACCGGTTCATAGCCATTATAAACCTGAAATGTCGAAGGTTTGTTATTCGATATGACAAGGTGCACGACCTTGACCGGCAGGCAGGTTGCGGCGTCCCAAATTATCAACATTCCCCCTCCCAGGGCCGTCGCCACCAGCTTATCATCGTTTAGAAAAGCCATTGCCGTGGGTCTGGGCAGGTCGCTGAAAGTCCGGCTTTCACAGCCGGCATGAACCGTTTTTCCGGTTGAAATGTCCCATAGTTTAAACACTTTGTCGCTCGTACTTCCAAAAGCCGCTATCCGCGAATTATCTTTGGTAAAAGCGGCCATCTGAAATCTTTCTCCGGCTCCTATGACCGGGAAAATTTTGCCGCTTTCAGTCTTCCAAACATTCAGTGAGTCAAAGGACGAACTTGCCATAAATTGGCCTTGCGGCGAGAAGGCAATGCTTGAAGTTCTTTCGCCCAGCCCTTGTCCAAGCCCCCTTATCGAATAAGAATTGGGAAATATTTGCGTATCTGAAACACTCAATTTACCTCCGTTTAAGACAACGACGCGCGGCGGGTTGGTCAAGGTCGTCGATTGGGCCTCTCCATTAAATCCGCTCATTTTACCCGCTATATGCCCGTCAGAATCAACGCGTATCAATTCATCTTTATCAATATTGTAGCTTCTTGAACGAAACGCGGTGAAGATCAGGGAATCATCGTCGGCAACTCCCATCAGAGTGCCGCCTTGATAAAAATTCATCTCCGTCCAGGTTTTCGCTTGTGTCAGGCGTAAAAGTTTTGTTCCGTTCGAATAAGTTTTCCCCCCTTCCCATACGATCCCGTCCAGCAAAATGCTGCCGTCGCGGCCAAAAGCCATTGCTCCAACCGATATCCCTTCGCTGATCGGATAAACTTCGGGCTGTTTCAGTTTTTCATTTTTATCAGCGTCATCTTCATCCTCCTCGTCGTCTTCATCTTCATCGTCGAACTTCACTTTTTTTATCACCAGCTTTTCCTTGGGAAGGTATAAACTGCCGGGAAGCCTCGACTGGATCATAGCTACATACTCGCCCTTATCATCAAGCGCTGCTAAACCGTATTTGAGATCGAATGAAACAGAACGGCCGGGGTCATTCAGATCCCAGATCTGCAGCCCTCTTTTACCTTTCGCGTCATATTCACTGTTACCCGTCTGAGCATTGTCAATCGTAACCGCCACACTTGAATTATTACGCGCAAAAGAAACCGAGCGCACCAGGGAAGGAGCGCGATCAAAAAGCAATAGCGGATCTTTCGTTTCCTCAAGATAAAAAATTTCCCATTTTCTGTCGTATGAATCGGCGTGAGCGCTCTCGACAAATAAAAGCTTGCCGTCGGGAGATATTTGCGCGAAAGTAATTTTTTCTCGTCTGATCTTTAATGGAAGGGCAAAATCCGCGGCGATAAAAGTCGTAGTCAATCCGTCTATCACCTTATCGTCTTTCTGTGGACGTTTGAAGTTGGCAGTGGCCGCCTCCAGGGCCAATCCGAGCCCTTCAAATTCTCGTCCGGGCTGCCGCGAGGTGACTCCCCCACGTGAAGCTCTTTCCTGCTCATCGGTAAATGCGGCAAGTTCCTGTGCCTGGGTGGCCTTGCCCTCGGCAACGACCCGGTCGGCGTCGGCCTTTTTTGCCGACTCGGTGGCCTTCAGCGCCCGCTGTTCTTCGACCGCAGCTTTTGTTTCCGCCGTTCCGGCCCTCACGTCAGCAACAGCGGCCCTGTCGCTGGCAGCCGTTTCCTTGTCCTGAGCGGCTTTTAGATCAACGTATGCCTGCGTAACTTTGTTTTGGGCGATTTCCAGTTCTGAATTGGACTGTATGACCATTTCCCGGGCGGCTTGGGCCGATTCATTTGCCTTTACGGCTTCTTTTCTGGCCACGGCGATCGATAAGTAATTGTAGGCAAATGCCCCACCGGTAAAGAGCAGAATAAATCCCAGAGTCCCCCAAACCGATCTCAATAATCTTTGGTCCTGAGTGGTAAATTCCGTAGATTTAAGAATTCTATTAATTACGCTGCTTGACGGCCTGCCCTTCTCAAACGCATCCGGGTCTTCAACTTCAGCCGTCGGAAAAGCGCCGCTGGTTTCCTTCCAGGGGGAGTTCGCCGTATTTACTGCTTTGCCATCGGATAAAATATTATCGACATTAATAAAAATGATCTTGCGTTTAAGATTTGCGAAATGGCTTATCTCGTCTTTAACAAAAGGCGAGCCGACCGAATATTTTGTGCAAATGACCACCAGAGTACTGCTCCACCGCAGCTGACGTTTAAGTGATTTTGGAAGTTCCCCGTCAGGCGGCGCGATCCATTTATCGAGATAGAAGGAAAGCTTTCGTTTCTGTTTCCGCGCCCTTTTTTGCACGGTCAAGACCAGGTGGGTGGCATAAAGGCCGGCATCATGCCGCGAATAGGACACAAAAACATCACGCCCGAACAAATAACGAAGCGGTGAGTAAAGCCACACCGGGATGAGATCCCAGAATCGGCTGTTTTTCCGGGGTATTATTTCAGCAGTGTTCTCATTCTGTAGATCTACCGGCTCATTAACATTATCGACTTTAGGTTCATTTTTAGGTTCATTGTGCAGGCTCATAAAATATCATCCATCTGAGATGTTAGGCTTTCGGGAAAAACGATGTGGCATGGAAATCGCCGTCTGTTTTTTTAGTTACAAACAGCCTTCAACAATTCCGTATTTCACTTTTCAGTAAGGCAGCCGGAATAAACGTCTCTATCGGAAAAAGTTCTTTTTCGCGGACTAGATAAGAGATAGAATTATTTTAATTAAACCTTCGCGAAGGTCAAGCCGGTTTGGCTCTGATATTTTTCGCCGCGGCCGGAGCATGACGATACAGCCGCTTTGTCACTGCCTTTGAGATACATATTTCCGTACCTCTTTGAGAGATGCTTCGCGTGTTCCGTCTTTAGCGATCTGCAGGAGCTCGCGGTAGAAACCAAGTGCTAAGGTTTTATTGCCGGTGGCGCGAGCTGCGCGGGCTGCACCGAGCAGACTGTTGAAACGTTTCGGATAGAGTTCCAATGAGCGCCGGTATGCCGCAAGCGCATCGGCCGGCTGCTTGTGTTCCATGTAAAGATCGCCCAGCAATTCGTAGGCGGGCAGCGTCGGGGCCGGTGTGACAGCGTGTTTTGGAGTCGATGTTTCAAGTTCGGCCGCCTCCCGCATTAGTTGGGCGCTCCTATCTTGCTGATGCTGCGCGTGGGCGAGCCAGGCGCTTAGCTCGAGGCGAAGCACCTTAATATTACGGGCAAACAGTTCCTCCCCCGCCTTGGCGGCGGCCTTTTCAAGTTCATCAAGCCGCCGGACGGCCGTTTTGGTCTCTTCGATCGTTCCCAAACGCGCGGCCCCAAACCCCCGCGCAAAATACACGACAGCTTCCGCCCAGGGGTAACGGTCCCAGTTCAATGTTGCCGGCTCGCGCGGAACTAAAGTCATTGCCATCTTCCAGTCGCGCCGCTCCAGTGCGTAGCGGGCTTGCGAAGATGACGAAATGAAAAGCGGTCTTGAAACTGGGCTCTAACCGGACAGCTTCCCGCATCCGTTTCAATTGCGCGGCGGCGGCATCGTCCGCGCCTTTCTGCAGATACGCATAGATGAGGTATTCGATCGCATGGGGAAACTCGTCCCAGATGAATTCGCCTTTGTTCCCCAGCCGGATATTCCAACGCCGCCTCAGCAGCCCGCAAATTTCCCGCGGATCACCGCATCCCAATCGCCCAGCCGGGTATAGATATGCGTCGGCATATGCAGCGCGTGTGGATTTTGCGGAGCGATCGACTCATACTTTCGCATGATCTCCAGCAATTCCTTTTCGCGGCCCGGAACATCGTTGGCGTGAACGAGATAGTGCATGGCGCCCGGATGGTCGGGATTCTGTTTGTACACGCGGAGAAGAATTTCGGCAGCTCGATCGGCATGCGTCCCGCGAAATGATATTTGCGGGCGTGGTAGCTAAATGTGCCAGGGCGTAAAACGAGGCCGCCTCGGGGTCACCGGGAAACCGGCGCATAAACCTTTTCCATCGCCTGTTCCCATCGGCGGATGCGGAGCCAATAATCCGACGACGCCGGTTCGAGGAAGAACGCCTCCGCCGCGGCGACGAAGAGCCGTTCCCGCTCCGTCGGCGGCTGAAGGGATTTGGCCTTCTGGCACTGCCTCCCAACCGCTGCCGCAGCGCTTCGGGTCGCGGCCGCGTCGGCCAGAGCGGCTGAAACAACGTCATCGCGATGCCCCAATGCGCCATCGCGCACCGCGGATCGATCTCTGCGACGCTTTCGAAGCCTCCCGTGCCTGTGGATACGTCATGTGATGAAGAAGGGCGACCGCTCGATTGAACTCCATCTGGGCTGGTGCGGAGCAGCTGACGGGAAAATCAACCGTGCCTAAAGGATGTCCGCCGTGGTGGTTTTCCTGACCTCTCACCGCAAGCTCATTGCCGCCGAGCAAGATAATTGTCAGACCGATCCCGAAATATAAAAAAGCACGGAAAAGTTTACTTCTCATTACGCCGCCTAAATCCCCGTTCTGTTATTTGTTATAGCCAAAACTAACTATCCATTAATTTTGCCCAAATGACGGTGTATTTTTCAAGCAGCCGGACCTAAACCTTCGCGTAGGTCAGCCCGGTTTGTCCCTGGTATTTGCCGCCGCGGTCTGAGTATGAGACGGCGCAGTCTTCGTCGGATTCGAAAAATAAAATCTGTCCGATGCCTTCGTTGACGTAGACGCGCAGGGGAAGATTGGCGAAATTGCCGATCTCGACGACGAGGCGGCCGGTCCAGCCGGCTTCGAGCGGCGTAGTATTGACCAGCAGCCCGGCGCGGGCATAGGTCGATTTGCCGAGCGCGACGCCGGTCACGTTGCGCGGCATTTTAAAGGTTTCGACCGTTACGCCCAGACCGTAATGATGCGGCGGCAAAAGATAATATTGCGAGCCGTCGTCGGCGGTTTTAAGCGGCGGTTCGATCAGAGAATCTTCGTCGAACCTTTTCGGATCGATCTCGTCCGTGGACGGATCGAGGAAAACACGCGAAAGCCGTCGTCCGCCAAACGCATATCGTAGCCATAGCTCGAGGCCCCGGCGGAAATTATTCTGCGCCCGTTCACTTCCCTCACCAATTCGGGCAGAAAAGGCGAGATCATTTTGTGTTCTTCGGCCATCCGGCGCAGCCACAGGTCAGATTTAATCGTCATTATTCACCAATTATTTTGAATTTGTTGGAACCAAAAATATTGAAATAACAGTTTAGCAGACGAATGTCAAAATGACTGGCCGGAGCGCCGGATTCATGCGGCCAAGATGCGCATAATTGCGCGCTCCATTAAGTAGTGTCTTAATTTAGATTCGGACATTGTTACGTCTTGGGTGCGGCCCCGGTGAGTGTCCTGGAGAAATTGTTAAATTGATCGCAAAATCGCGCGAAAAAACCGATTATTTACAAATTACATTAATGCCATAAGCGCTGGTGGCGCCTTTCTCCCTCGCGAAGGTAGAATGGCGGTGGCGGTCCGAAAGATTTCGGTTAAATGTCGCTGTCAATACCTTGAAAAGGAGTTTTCAATTACAGTTTTGGGAGATTTGTTTAATGGCCTCTCATTTTTAAGATTTCTGGAGCATTTTTGGAGCAGGTGGGGCACTGGCGCACACCGGCGCACTGCTCCACCTCATTCCCGGGAAACTTTGCCGGCAAATTAAGCCACTACCCTCCATTAATAGTTATTGACTTTAGCCTGCCCGCCTTCTATTTTTAAATATAGACGCGGATATCATCAGACTTTGGCTTCCTTCCGCGCGTCTTAAATTTGCACGTTATCCTCCTTCGGTATTCTTTGAAGATCAGCATTTTTTTCGGAGTAAGCAATGAGAAATTTTTCGCAAAAGACAGTTTATATAAAGCTGGCGGCCATTAGTTTCATCGCGATCGTGGCTTTATTCGGGTTTTTTGGTTTTCTTAAAACCGAGCGGGCAGCCGCATCCGTGACGGGGCCGATCCCGGGTGTCACCGGCGCCCCGAGTGAAAACAATTGCACGGCCTGCCACACGGGCGAAAAGGCGGACCCGACCGGCATGACGATCACCGGGCTGCCCGTAAACTATGTGCCGAACAAGGATTATCCGCTAACGGTCACGCTAAACCATTTTAACGCAGTGATCTACGGCTTTGAAGCGACTGTCATAGACAAGCAGGGCGCGGCCGCGGGAACTTTTATTCTTCCCAAACAAAGCCCGGCGCAGATGCAGATCGTAGAGGGGCAGATCGATGACAATGTAAGAAATTACATTGAGCACACGCTGGCCGGAACGTCTTCGATGACGCCGAATACCAGATCGTGGAGCTTTACCTGGAAAGCGCCCGCCACCCGTAAAGGAAAGATCAGTTTTTATGCCGCCGGCAACGGTGCCAATGGCGACGGTGATAACGGCGGTGATTTTATTCACGTTACATCAGCGGCCACGTTTTCCGGTACGGCGGTGGCAAGTTTTGACGGCGACGGCAAAGCGGATGTTTCTGTTTTTCGCCCCAGCTCCGGCACCTGGTTTCACCTGAACTCGACCGACGGCGGTTTTAATGCGGTGCAATTCGGCAGCCCGGGCGACCTTGTCGTACCCGGCGATTTTGATGGCGACGGCAAGGTTGACCGCGCGGTCTGGCGGCCCTCGAATGGACTTTGGTTCATACTGCTAAGTTCCAATATCTCACTGGCCGGACTTCCCTTCGGCCAGCCGGGCGACATACCGGCACAGGGCGATTATGACGGCGACGGCAAAACCGACCTGGCGATCTTTCGGCCTTCTACCGGTGAGTGGTTCATCTACCTGATCGGCACCGGCCAGTTTCAATTCTTTACCTTCGGCACAAATGGCGACAAACCCGTCCCCGGCGATTATGACGGCGACGGCAAAACCGACCTGTGCGTTTTTCGCCAGAGTACCGGCACGTGGTTTATTCTGAGAAGTTCGGACAGCCAGTTCTCGGTTGTCGGCTGGGGGTCCAACGGCGACCGTCCGGTTCCCGGCGATTATGACGGCGATGGTAAGACAGACGTGGCGATCTTCCGGCCCAGCAATGGCGTTTGGTTCGTGCTGAAAAGCAGCGGCGGCGTAGGCGGAAATCAATTCGGCATCAGTACAGACACGCCGGCCCAGGGTGATTATGACGGCGACGGCGTGACCGATCTGGCCGTCTATCGCGATGGGACTTGGTTCGTGTTCAATTCGGCTGACAGCACATTCGCGGTGTTTTTCTTCGGACTGAGCGGTGATGTCCCCGTTGCCTCCGGGTATGCGCAGCAGTAGAGGCGGAATCAGATACAGCCACGAATTACACAAATAAACACGAATGAAAAATTCTTTATTTGTGTTATTTGTGTAATTCGTGGCTAATAAAACTGTTTGGCTTACAAAAAAGGCATGAGGATAATCCTCATCGCCTTTTTTTACACGCTCCATAACTGCCCTGGTTTCAGCTTGCCTTACTTTTTCTTACCGCGTGTGATGTTCATTTCCTTTAAGATCCATCCGGCATCGCCGAATTTCTCGGTCAGGAACAAAACATAGCGAATATCGACCACGATGGTCCGGCCCAGTGTGTCACTGACGAAGAAATCGTTGCCCAGTCCCTCGTAGTTTCCGTCAAAGGCGATACCCACTTGTTCACCATTCGCATTGAGCACCGGGCTTCCGGAATTTCCGCCGATTATATCGTTGGTGGTGAGGAAATCGACCGGCACGGTTCCGTTTACGGCGTATTGCCCGTAGTCTTTCTTTTCCCAGAGTGATCTGAGTTTTGCCGGGGCATTAAAAGGCTCGCGCCCGGTGTCTTTCTCAAAGATGCCGTTAAGCGTCGTGAAAGGCCCGTAGGTGACTGATTCCTTCGGCGAATAGCCCTTTACCGAACCGTAGGTAAACCGCTGCGTGAAATTAGCATCCGGATAAAGCGTAGCGTTCTTAAATTCCGCCTTGGCCTGTACGAACGGCAGGCGATATTTGCCTACGCTGGCATTTAAGGCTTGCTGGTGCGCGGTAACACCGGAAATGTCGTCCTTCATATCGACGATCAATTCACCCAGCGGCCCGGCGCGGTTTTCGTCTGATCCGCCGGCGCCTCGAGCAATCCGGTGAGCCCTTTCTCAGTGGTGAGCGTTTCGTTCTCAAACGCCTTGCGGGCAAATTCATCTTCGGCGCGCACCCGGGCGTCTCCGCTCATACTGCCGAAACGTTTTTCGATCGCGGCGATCTTTTGTGCGGCGGGCAGATCGGCCGCTTTGCGAAGAAGGAACTTGAATACTTCACGATCGACGAACGGTTCGCCGCCGGCAAGTTCCGGGATCGCTCCGCGGAGCCGGTCTTTCGGCGCCTGTGCGACCAGCAATGCCGACAAGAATCCGAAAGCATTGAGCTGCAGCATATTGCGCACGACCAGGTCTTTCAAAGCACCTTTTTCATATTCCACATAAGTCGCGGTGAGTTTCGGCAGCGCTTCGCCGTATTTCGCTTTACGCGCCGCATCGGACTCGATCCACTGCGTTAATTTTGCTTCTTCTTCCTGACGCTGCTTTACCAAACCGGAGCGGCGCATGGCGGCCACACCGCCGTCTTCGGCTTTGATCGTATTCATTAACGAAAAGATCTCACTCTGCAGCGCGACCCGCTTTGATTCGTTTTCGCGGCTTAATGCTTCCAGCGCGCGTACCCGCGCACTCAAAACATCGACGAGAAACGGGAAGTTAACATCCTGGTTGTACTTGATCGACGGGCTTTCGCGATAGCGGGTCGTGCCGCCCGGGTAACCGATGATCATCGTCAGATCGTCTTCTTTCACGCCGTCGGCGGAAACCGACAGGAATTTTCGCGGCTTGAACGGAACGTTGCTGGCCGAATATTCGGCGGCTTTGCCGTCCGGCCCGACATAGGCGCGCATAAAGGTAAAATCACCGCAATGGCGCGTCCATTCAAAATTGTCCGGGTCGCCGCCATAAAAACCGATGCTTTTCGGCGGAGCATAAACGATGCGGATGTCTTTGATCGTCTGGTAAGTGAACTGGTAATAATACATGCCGCTATTGAGCGCCTGTATCTGGACCCGGATATCGGCGCCGGCTTTGGCCTGTTCTTCTTTCTGCAGGTCCTGCATCCGTTTAGTGACCGCCGCGGCGTCACTGGCATCGACACCGCTCAGCACTTTGGCCGTGATATCGTCTTCTCTCAGCGTAATGTCAATGCTATAACCTTTTGCCGGAAGCTCTTCCGCGCGCGAGCCGGCGCGGTAGCCGTCTTCGCCATAATTTTTCTCGGGAGTCGAAGCCGCCACCAGCGCGTCAAAGCCGCAGTGATGATTGGTCAGGATCAAACCGTCGGGCGAAACAAACTCCGAGCTGCACCCGATGCTAAGACGCGGCACCGCTTCGGAAAGCCCGCCTGCCGTTGGATTATAAATATCGGCAGGACTTGATCTTCAACCCCTTTTTAGCCAAAGGCAGGCCGGCCACCTTGTCCATCATGAACATTCCTTCTTCCGCTCTGGCGGTGGAAAAAGGCATCATGGAAACGAAAATTATCAGCGACAGCACACCCGCGGTCAGCCTCGTTTTATTTATCAGCATTTTTTATTTTCCTATCTTTGATTCTAGTGAATGCATTTGCATCCATTTTCCATATTTCCCGGCAGGAATACAAACGGATGAGACATGAGTAGGGCGGGACCTGTGCCCGCCCGGCGTCGCTTGCGACGTAATATCTAACTCACAAGTATCTCACCGAAAACGGGCGGGTACAGGCCGCGCCCCTACAAACAAAAAAGCGAGCATCTCGCTCGCTTTCTTCATCATTATTTCCGGGCGAATTCTTTCGCCTCAACCGGCAAAAACCTGCGTGGATTTAAAGCCTCATCGTTAAAGCGCACTTCAAAATGGAGGTGCGGCCCCGTAGAGCGCCCGGTTGTTCCGATCGCGCCGAGCTGGTCGCCGCGGCTTATCTTATCGCCGATCGCGACGTCTATCCGCGAAAGGTGGCCGTAGCGGCTGGTGATGCCGTTTCCGTGATCGACCTCGATCATATTGCCGTAGCCGCCCTGGCGTCCGGCCTTGATGATAGTTCCCGCTCCCGCGGCATAGGCGATCTCGCCCTGCTCGCCGTCGATGTCCATACCGGGATGGAATTCATAGCGGCGGCCGCCAAACGGATTGCGGCGAAAACCGAATTCATTGTTTATCTTGCCTAAGTGCGGCCACGCCGAAGGTGAATAGGCCGCCCACTCAGGATTTCTTTCTATTAAGGCTAACTGCTCGATGATCCCCGCTTCCTTGTCTTCAGATTGCTGGCTGAGGTCAAAAGCCGATTCGGGCCCGCCCTTTCCGTCGCCGGGTCGGACCAGGCGGTCGGTAAAGTCCTGCAGGGGTACCACGACAGCAGCGGGTTTTTCAACCTGCTGGTGTAGCATTGCCAGTTCCTGTTTATTTTTTTCGTTCTCGGCGGCCAATTGAGCATTGACGCGCGTCAGATAGATAGAATCGGCATACCTGAAAAGAGTAGCGGAACTAACACCTAAAACAACTAATAATGAACAGGCGAATATCTGAAAATTTCGCTTGGAAAACTCGATACGGCGAATTGAAATATGTGATCTGGAAGAACGTGTGAATGTAAAAGTATAATAGCGGTCGTCCTTTGGCATTATTAAATAAAACTCCTTCTAACTTTTTTGCGCTCAAACTGACACGCAATAGGTCGCGAGGACACAGCCATCCAAAAAGGGCAACTGACGCGAATCCAAAACTACAAGAGGCCAAAAAACACTTAGGCTATCTTCCTAACCTCTTTTTGGGTCATTGATGATTATTATTGTAACTGGTCAAAAGTTACGGGTTAGTTACAATTATCGGAAATAACAAGAAAAAAGGCAAGCTGGCGGGTTACGTTTCCGGCCACTTGCCTTTTAAGTGCAATGATTACGGTAACTTAGATTATATTTGCTCTTCTTTTTTACGCTGCGACCAGGCTTTGAGGATGAGATATCCGACGCCGATCAGAAGCGCGATGAATGCCAGCACCAGGATGGCTTTGATGGCGAATGTTAAAAACCCGATAAACGCGATCAGCTGCTGTAAAACCAATATAGCCACGGCGATAAGCGTTAAAATACCGCCCCATTTACCTGCCACCTTTAACATCGACATCATCATAATATTCTCCTAAAACAAAATTACCATTTAACTATGCTCGTGTCAGAAGCCCAACCGTGAGGAGCGCCCGCTCCAAGCGCGATCCTCTCATTACAAATACTATTTCCACGAACCTGTCCGGCGCGATGAGTAATCGGCCGCGCGAAACGCCGTGACCTCATCGAGATCGGAATAAATTTCACCGGAAACCGGCGGCTGGCCATACTCGTTCCAGGCCTTTCTTTCCGCTCTCTTACGCCAGAAATTCCACAGCAGGTAGACGCCGAAACCGATAAAAAGGACCGGCAGCATCTCGCGCAGCGGCAGCCTTAAGCCGCCAAACATCTGGAGTATAAAGGTAACTCCTAAAACCGTCAGAATAACTCCCCAAAGCACGGGGTTGCCGGAAAGGCGTTTCATCAGCAGATCTTCCGCGTCGTTAGGCGTAATCCCCTGGCGTATCATCTGCGCCATCCGGAAAGCGTCGATCGCCGCATAGATCCATATTCCCAGAAAACCAAAAACAAAGATCGGCGCGCCATGCGTAGTCGCCGCCAGTTGAAACAATCCGGCAAAGACCGCAAAAAACGTCAGGGCCTTGGCGGTCTGGCCGTTGTAGGCAGCGCCCAGCCCGGGACAGATCAACGATAAAAAGGTAGCGAGAAAAGGTGAACTCTGCTTTTTAACCAGCGGCACGGCGGGTGAATAGGCTTGTCTCTGCAAAAGCTCGACGCCCATCACGATACAATCCTGGCAATACGGGAAACCCTTGACCCGGTGGTCGCAGGCCGGGCAAAGATATTTGCCGCATCCGTAACAATTTACCGCCGCCGAATTTCCTACGTGATAAGCACAGTTCATCGAGCCGGCCCCCCGTTCACGTAAGTCGGCTTTTGTTCACTCTCCTGAGATTTGTCAGCGGGTTTTTCCGATGTATTAGTATCGATGCTCGAACCGAAATTATTGAGGCCCGCTTCCAGCGAGTCGGCGCCCTGAATATAGGTTTTGCCCGCCATTTCAAAACTCTGTTGATAAACCGTGGTCAGCGAAGCGTCCGCCGGGATCACATGGCTGAACAAAAGCACGGCGAAAAGCAGGACCATCGCGACCGGCGCCAATTGCGGCAGCGGGATCGAGATCGGCCTGAGCCATGAGCGCAGCCATTCCCCGGCCTGTGAAACCGCGCTTGCCTTGACCGTCTTCGCTTCGGTAGTGCCCAGCGTCATCTGCAGGATCCTATCGTGCAGGCCGTGGGGCAGCGGAAGCTCTTCCATCTTAAAGGTGTAACAAACACCTATCGAGCGCACGACCGCTCCGGGCAGGTCGGTGCAGCTCTGGCAGACGGCCGCATGGCGTTCCCAGCGATGGAAAAGCTGCGCGGGTAAAAATCCGTCCAAATAATCTGTCAGGCACTCCTCAAATTCATCGCAGCCCATTTCCGTTTCGGGCATGGTGCGCGCCATTATTCCGGCTTCCAGTTTGGTCAGCACCGGCGCCGGTTCCGCGATCACGCGGCAAAGCTCCAGGTTGCCTCTCACTTCATTCAACAGCTCGTGGCACAGCGGGCACTTCAACGCGTGCGCTCCCATTCCGCGGTGCACTTCGCCGCCCAGGCCGCCTTCAAGATAATCGCTCAACTGGTCTTCAAACTCAGAGCAAATTAAATTCTTTTCATCTTTTTCATTTCCTAATGTCATAACAAACGCTCTAACCAACCCCTTGTAAAGTTGCAAACTTGTAAAATTAAATATCAATCATCAAACATTTACCACGCGCATCCGGCGCAATATCTTTGGCCAATTCAATTCTTCCCCGGTTGATGCGGGACTTCACTGTCCCTTCCGGTATCTCCAGCAGATCGACTATCTCCTGGTAACTCAACTCTTCAATGTCGCGCAGTATCACGCAAACTCTCAAGTCCGACGGCAGCTTATTGATACCCGCCTGCACCTGCGCGCAAAGCTCGCGGCGCTCCATCTCGTTCTGCTGCGACCCGCCGACGGCGCGAAGATGGAAGATATGATCTTCGACGTCTTCCGCTACCGAATCTTGCGGATTGCGCTGGCGTTTGCGGTAATCGTCGATTATCAGGTTACGCGCCAGCCGCATCAGCCAATTTGTCAAATCGCCCTGTTTCGGGTCGAACTGGTCTAAAGTCTTGTAGATCCTGACAAAAACTTCCTGAGTCAGATCTTCGGCAGCTTCGGCGTTAGACGTAAACCTGTACGCCAGATTGAATATCCGCCGCGAAAAATTGGAGACTATTTCTTCCCAGGCCGACCCGTCGCCATTACGGCAACGCCGGACAAGATCTGCTCCGCTTTCGTTTATTGACAAGGCTTTTGCTGCTTCCAAAGTCTTTATTCTCCGAAAGATCTTCCGTGAACAAGGTTAAAACATTTTACCCTGTCAAATAGGCTTTACGATAGGGCTGGAGGGAAAGTTCGGTAAAAGATCGGTTATTTGAGGGTTATTCTCTTGATCGGTAAAGTTTTGAAAAACAAGCCTCTTGAGATCCTAACCTTACTGGCTGAAGCCGTCCGCAATTTATGCCTTTAATCTAAGATCCGCGGCCATTTCGCGGGTGTTCACCTGTTCCAGTGAGCACAAGTGTGAACACCCTGTTCCAAAAATGTTCCAGAAATCTCGTAAAATTCACAAATCCGCAGGTTAAATTAAAAAAGAACATTGAGATCGGAAAAATTCAGGTAAGTGCCGCTCTTATCGCGATCTCGGGCCACCTGAAAGCATAGCCCAGCCGGGAAATTAAGTCGTCAAGAGATTTGAGGCAATCATGATTTGCCAGTCGATTTGAAGACAACACAGTAACGGGTCAGTACCGGGACGCAGTGACCGGCTGGTTTTTAGTGGATAGTGAACAATGATCAATGGAGAATTTCGTTAATCATTAAGCACTCAATCATTCATCGTTAAAGAAAGCCGGTCACTGCGTTCCCGGTACTGACTTCATCGCGATAGTCATCCGTTTCATTTATGGACACGGTTTATGGCAAAAGCGATTTTAGAGGCAAGGCCTAAAATTTTCTTTAATTTATAGTGCCGTTTGGGTTAATGTAAAATGCATGAAAATTCAAAACCTTCCCATTTTGCTGGTTATTTCACTACTGTTCCTGATAATTTCCGCCCCGGCGCAAACTTCTGCGAACCTTTCCGGTACGGTAAAAGACCAAAACGGCGCTTTTGTTGCGGGCGCCCGCGTATCCTTATTAGGCACGATCTCGCGCTCTGCCGTAACGGATGAGAACGGAAAGTTCGCTCTCGGAGCCCTTCCGCCCAGGGACTACGAGCTAAAGGTATCCGCTAACGGTTTTGCCGAGCAATCGCAAAAGATCTCGGTCACTGGTGAAAAAACGGAGATCGAGGTAAAGCTCGAGGTTAAGGCCCTGACCGTTAGCGTCACGGCCGAAGTTAATCAGCAAATCGAGCTGCAAAATGTCCCCCAGGCGGTTAACTTGATCGGGGAAAAAGAGATCCTCGAGCGAACAAATCCTGTATTGGCCCAGGCTGCGCAGGAAGAGGCCGGGGTTAACCTGCAGCGCACCAGCCCCACCATGGGCGGGTTTTTTATTCGCGGGCTGGTCGGCGGCAAAGTAAATGTTTTTATCGACGGTGTCCGCTACACAACGGGCGCGATGCGCGGCGGCGTCAGCACTTTCTTTAATTTGAATGAGCCCAGCGGCGTGCAGTCTATCGAGGTGCTGCGCGGATCCAACAGCGCCCAATACGGTTCGGACGCGCTGGGAGGCACGGTCAGCATTTTGACGAAGACGCCGGTCGTGGGAGACAGTAAATCGGAATTTCACGGCGAAATTAACACCGGTTTTAACAGCGCCGACCGGGCCTTCGGCGGTTCCACCATGTTCAGCTATGGGACAAACCATTTCGGCGGCCTGGTAAATATCGCGGCTAGGAATGTCGGAGATCTGCGCGTCGCGCGCGGGATCGATTCCCACTCAGCGCTCACCAGATTTTTAGGGCTGCCGTCAAATATTCTCGGCGACCGCCTGCCCGACACCGCCTTTAAACAATACGGCGGCGCTTTTCGCCTTCATTACACACCGACGGACGACAGCCAGCTCATTTTCAATTATTCACGCGCCCAACAGGACGACGGCAAGCGCTATGACCAGCTTCTCGGCGGTGACGGAAATCTGATCGCCGACTTGCGTAACCTGATGCTCGACTTCGGCTACCTGCGTTATGTCAAAAATAACTTTGCCGGGTTCGACAGCGCGTCTTTTACCGCCAGCTTTAACAGCCAGCGCGAAGAGCGCGTCAATCAGGGCGGTCAGGGCGATCCGCTCGGCGTTATCACCCACCAGTATGAAAGAACTTCGGTGCTTGGGTTTAGCTTTTTTCTCAACAAGATGCTGCCGAAACGAAACTCACTTCTGATCGGCGGAGATATTTATAATGAAAGGGTCAACGCTCCGGCCTACACGTTCAACCCGCGTACGAGTGTAGTGACGCTTTCGCGCCCGCGCGTGCCCGATGAAGCCCGTTATCTGATCGGCGGGATCTATGTTCAGGACGCCTGGCAGGTCATTCCCGATCGCCTGCGCATCTCCGGCGCGCTGCGTTTTAACGCGGCAAATTACAAGGTGCGTGCCGCGGACAGCCCGGTGGTGGGCGGCTTTCGCCTGTGGAACGACGACAACCTCAGCACCGGCGACCTGTCGGGACGCATCGGCGGAGTGCTGCGCGTTTATAAAGAATTTCGCGTGGCCGCCAGCTACAGCCGCGGTTTTCGCGCGCCGAACATTACCGACCTCGGAACTTTAGGGCTCACAGGTGACGGCTTTGAAGCCGATTACCTGGCGGCGCAAAGTCTGAACGGCACGATCGGAACCACCGCCGATGCATCGGCGATCTCTACCGGTTTGCCGGTCGTCAAGGAACGCTCTGAGGTCACCGACAATTACGATTTCAGCCTGCGTTACGGGAACCGCTACTTTGAAACCGAGGCCACGGCTTTTCTCATCGATTTCAGAGATGCGATCACCAAGCAAACTTTGATCCTTCCGTCCGGCGCGGTAGGAAGCTCTCTCGGCGGCCAGCCGATCATTTCACAAAACTCGAACGGCGCGGTCTTTGTGGGGCTGGCGACCAATCCGGTCCTGATACGGGCGAATTATACCGGCGCGAAGATCTACGGATTTGAGTATGAAGCGGAAGCAAAACTTACCCGCGATCTTAAACTCACGGCGAATTTTACTTTTATTCACGCCAAAGATAAGGTGACCGGCGCGCCGCCCAATATCGAAGGCGGGACGCCGCCGCCCACCGGATTTATCAGCTTTAAATACGACCCGTCAGGAAAACCTTTTTGGCTCGAATTTTATTCGACACTGGCCGATAAACAGGACCGGCTTTCCACCCTCGACCTGGGTGACCGGCGGACCGGGGCGACCCGGACGCGCGCGCAGATTCAGAATTTTTTCCGGCGCGGAGCGTGTGTACACGGGCTGACAAATAACCCCGACGGGCTCTGCGGCACGAATGACGAGACCCTATTGTTCGCGACCGGCGAAACGATCCTGCAGGTGCAGGACCGCGTGCTGGGGGTGGGGGTAACTTCGGCGCCGCTCTTTACCCGGCTGCCTTCATATGCCATTGCCAATTTACGCGGAGGCTTTCGTTTCGGTGAAAGCTCCAGCATCTTTTGGGCCTTTGAAAATATATTCGACCGCCCGTATAGAAATCCCAGCTGGGGTATCGACGGCGGCGGGAGAAGTTTCCGCGTGGCTTACCGGTACCGGTTTTAAGTTTAGTTGGGCTGGCTTTACCTGGGAGCGCCGGCATCTTGCGGGCTTGTCAGTAGCGTCTGCGTTAGCAGATGCGCAAACCGCAAGTAACGCACTTGCTCACGCAAGCGCTACTGACATGAGCGCAACAAGTCGCGCTTGCCGGCAAGATGCCGGCGCTCCCAGGTTTACTGCATTATTTAATTTTATCCGCTTTTATAAATCTGACCTGCTTCTTCGCTCGCAAATTTGAAGATTACCTCTTAATGTAATAATGTAGTTTGTTTTGAACCGGTGCACGTCTAAACCGCGAAACCGGAATGTACCAAGGGGATATTGTTGCCTGGATTGAAGTTACACTTACAAAAATACGTTAAGTTTGCCGTCCTGATATTGCTGGCGGTTTTTATTTTGTGGTTTTTGGCCGAAACCTGAACTGGGAAGAGGTTCGCGAAAGCCTGCAAAAGGCCGATAAATTACAACTTGGGCTGGCGACGCTCGGCATTTGCTTCGGATATTTTTTGCGGGCCATGCGCTGGCGGACGCTGCTGCTGCCGATCACCAAAACCAGCATCCGGGAACTTTTTGCGACCACGACGGTCGGTTTTGCCGCCGTCTTTTTTATTGGCCGCGCGGGCGAGATAGTACGCCCGATGTGGCTGCCGATGCGCGACCGCCGGGTGCGGCCGAGCGCGGCGCTGGTCACACTGGGCGTGGAACGCATCTGCGACCTGGCTGCGCTGGTGGGCATCTTTTCATTAAATCTGATCTGGTTTACCGCCCCCGCGGGACGGGAGAATGAATTTGTCTATGTGCGCCTGGCGGGCATTTTGATGCTCTGCTGCGTTCTGGCGGGAATTACTTTTCTTTTTGTATTTCACAAATTCGCGGCGCCGATAATCGCCCGGGTAGAAAAATTTCTCGACCGGCTTACATTTCTCCCCGGCAGGCTGCGCAAAGTCATTCTCAGCGTATTGAGACAGCTGGCCAAATCATTGGATATTTTTCGTGATGTCAGAGAAGTGCTGGCCGTCGTCTTGTGGACGCTCGCTCTCTGGCTGTCGATCGCTATTCCAACGTGGCTGGTGATCAATGCTTTCGGCCTGGATTTTACTTTCAGCCAGGCGCTCTTCGTTCTCGGCTGGGCGGCGATCGGTTCCGTGGTACCGACACCGGGCGGCGCGGCCGGCGCTTTTCACGCGGCTACGGCCGGCGGCCTGATATTCCTTAATGTAAATCAGGACCAGGCGGCCGCGATCTCGATCGCCATGCACCTGGTGTTTTTTGCGCCGGCGGTTTTCTTTGGCGCTTATTATTTTCTGCGCGGCGACCTCAGCATCTCCGGCCTGCGCGAAGCACTTTCCTCAGAACACGCCGTCGAAGAGATTGAGCATGAGAAGGCAATAGTAAATAGTGATTAGTGATTAGTGATTAGTGATTAGTGATTAGTGATTAGTGAAAGATCCTATTATGTCGCCATCGGTTACTCTTAATTCTTATTCTTAACTCATCACTCACCGCTCACCGCTCACCACTCACCACTCACCGCTCACCGCTCACCCATCACTCGTCACTCACCGCTCATCACTCACCGCTCACTGCTCACCGCTCACTGCTCACCGCTCACCACTTGCCTCTTGTCCCTCGTTACCTGCTAATATCTACCCGTGTCTTTCATCCTCAATCTTACCTGGCGGGAAGTGCGCTCATCGTGGCGCAGGCTTTTGTTTTTCTTTCTTTGCCTTTCGATCGGCGTCGGTTCGATCGTCGCCTTGCGGTCGCTGGTACAGAATTTGAACCGCGCGGTTTCCGGTGATGCGCGAAATCTGCTCACGGCTGACCTGGAGATAAATTCGACCTCGCCGCTTACGCCCGAACAGACCGCCGCCATTTACAACGTCACCCAAAAATTCCCGATCATCGATGCCCGTACTGAGACGATTCAGACAAATACGATGGCCCGCCCGGCAGACACAGGCAAAGAGATCTCTGCCATGATCGAGCTCAAAGGAATTGAAAACAATTTTCCGCTGGCCGGCGAGTTTATCTTGTCCGACAAAAAACCTTTTAGTTTTAATTTATTAAAAGATCACGGAGCGCTCGCCGCGCCCGTCCTGCTGGATAAATTAGGCATCAAGGTCGGCGACCGGATCAGGATCGGCGAAGCCGAGGTAGAGATACGCGGCACTTTTGACGAAGAGCCGGGCGGTATCAGCGGCTTTCGCATGGGCCCGCGCGTTTTTGTGGAAAGAAAAGTGTTTGACGAAGCGGGGCTAAATAATCCGGGCAGCCGGGCGCGGCGGCGAATGCTGTTTCGCACCAATACTGACCCGCAGGAAATGGCCAAAGCCCTGCGAGAGGCGTTAAAAGGCACGATCGTGGGCGTGACATCTTATCGCGACGCCGAGCAGAATTTCGGCGAGCAATTTGAACGGACGGAAAATTATCTCTCGCTCTGCGGCCTGCTGATCCTGGTGTTGGGCGGCGTCGGCGTGTGGAACGTCGCGCGTGTTTTTGTCGAGCAAAAACGCGAGACCATCGCCATGCTGAAATGCCTGGGCGCGCGCGGGCGGCGAATAATTTTTATTTACCTGGCACAGATTTTTTTACTCGGTTTGATGGGCAGCCTTTTTGGTGTCGTGCTGGCGCAGCTCGCGCTCTGGGGCGCGGGGCAAAGATTCGCCGACAGCCTGCCGGCAAACCTGAGTTATCAACTGAGTTTTTCTTCCATCTGGCAGGGCATAGCGCTGGGGCTGATCATTTCCCTTTTGTTTTCCGCGCTGCCGCTGCTGCAGATCGAAAAAGTAAAACCGCGGCTGCTGCTGCGCGATGAAAACAACGAGCGCGTGCGGCGGCTCGACCCGACAAAATGGCTCTTTGGTTTTATCGTATTGACAGGCATCGTTCTGCTTGCGATCTGGCAGGCAAATTCGTGGCGCGTCGGACTCGCTTTTGTCGGCGGGCTGGCGGCCACGTCTCTGGTTTTGTTTTTTTCCGCATGGCTGCTGACGCTGCTCTTAAAACGGGCGCGTAAATTCGGTTCTTTCGCGGTCAGCCAGGCGATAGGCAGCCTGCACCGCCCGGGAAATCAAACACGGATAATTTTGCTGGCGGTCGGCCTGGGGACCTTTGTCGTGCTCGCGGTGCAATCGCTGCAGGTAAATCTCGTCCGGCAGTTCGATTTTTCGCGCAACAGCAATCTGCCCGCGCTGTTTTTGACCGATATTCAACGCAGTCAAAAAGACGGCGTTCTGGAACTTATCAAACAGCAAACCGGCGAAGATGCCGAGATGATACCGACCGTGCGCGGGCGGATAGCCGCCGTCGACGGAAACCCGGTCGATTTCGGGCAGCGCGAAGTTCGCCGCGAAAGCGGACAGCTGGGGCGCGAATTCATTCTCACCTATCGCTCGCACCTGGAGGAAAACGAGAAACTGATCGACGGGAAATTTTGGGACGAAACGCCGTCCGCTTCCGACGCGGAGGCCGAGGTTTCCATCGGCGATTCGATGCAGGGCGTGATGGGAATGGACGTCGGCAGCCTCGTCACCTTTGATATTCTCGGCCGCCGCCTGACCGCGCGCGTTTCGAGCCTGCGAAAGTTTGACGCGCAGCGAACACGCACCGCCTTTATGTTTGTCTTCCGCCCGGGCGTGCTGGAAAATGCCCCGCAAACTTTTGTCTCCACCATCACTACAAAATTATCCGGCGCGGAGCGCGGAAGGATCCAATATAAGCTGCTGGAAAAATTCCCCAATCTTTCGGTGATCGACGTTGTCGATGTATTGGCTACCATCCAAAAACTGCTGGGGAATTTTACGCTGGCGGTTTCAGCGATCGGGATCTTTGTGGTCATCAGCGGATTGCTGATCCTGCTCGGCTCCGTCGCGCTGACCAAATCCCAGCGTATTTACGAAAACGCGGTGCTGAAAACACTCGGCGCCAACCGCCGAACGCTGACGGCCATCCTCTTCACCGAGTACGGGCTGATCGGTTTTCTTTCCGGTGTCATCGGCGCCACGTTTGCGCTGGCGCTTTCCTGGGCGGTAACAAAATATATTTTCGAGATCGATTGGGAAGTCGACTGGAGCCTGATGATAGCGGGCGTCCTGATCGAAACCGTTCTGGTAATCATCGTCGGCGTACTGGCGAGTTTCGATGTTTTATTTAGAAAGCCTCTCGGAATTTTGCGAAGTGCATGAGTTTTCGAGTTTTGCTGCTTCAACTGGCACTGCCCATAAATAAACAACTTATCTCCGAGGGGAATGATGTTTCGTGCGTTTAGTGTGGTTAGTGGTTAAAAAATAGCGGACTTTGCCACGAAACATACGAAAAACACAAACAATTTCACTTGTGTGGCGGGTTACGTAATTTTAACTATTGATAGCTTTATCGATATTTGTAAGGACAAATTTGCTCACAATGAAAGTTAAATATTATATTTCAGCCATCTCTCCGCCTGTTCATATTGGGGAAATTTCTTCTCGTCCCTTTTAAATGCGGGCGAGTGTTTTCGCTGGCGGCCGTTTACGATCTCGATCGGATGCTTTATGTGGAGCAGTTCGTGATAAAGAATGTATTCGACCACATAGGCCGGCACATCCTGGTTATCCAGACTCTTGCTGATGACGACGGTGTCATGCGTTGCGTCGTGATGCCCGAGGATGCGGCGGGTCCTGGTCTGCGACCACGTCAAAACGGGTTTCGGCAATGCGCTTTCGAAATAATATTCATTCAGCCGGCCAAATATCTGGTTGAGGTCGTAAAACCGGCCCTGGGCCGAGCTCACGAGCTTACGCCCCCTGGTCTTCCTGCTTTCTTCCGACCGGTCCCGGATATGAGACTGTAAAATATAGTCGTTAAAGAGACGGTTGGCCCCCGGCGGCATTTTCCGCCGCATCAGTTTGGACACCAGAATGACGGCCAGCGCCCGGTGAACATACAGCGGTGCGTCCGCCAATAACTCCGACAGGCGGATGTAGGCTTTCTCATCGCGCAGGCGAATGGTATTGTTTATCCCGATGTAAGGATAAAACCTGATATCTATTTCCGGGGCCCGTTTTTTCCCCGGTTGTTCAAAAGCGGCGATATAAAAATTCTTGATGAAATCGAGCCGTGTTTGAAGGTTTTCCTTGTTAATCATTGTTTTTCAAATAAATATTGACATTTTCCCTGTCAAAATGATATTCATTTTAAAGGGGCAGGAGTATATCTGCCAAAGGATATGCCTGCTTTTCGCACATAATGTCCTTTAAGACCTCAAATTTCAGCTCTCTTCCAGATCAGATCTTACCTTCAAACCGCAGGGAGGCAGTGCTATCCGCGGTGATCAAAGAGCATTTATTGACCGGAGAGCCGGTCGGTTCGAGCAAGGTGGCGGAAAAATTTGCCGAGCAGCCGGTTGGAGCTCAGCAACGATCCGAAACCTGATGGGAGACCTGGAGGAAGCGGGATTTGTAGAGCAGCCCCATACATCGGCCGCCGCGTGCCGACCGACAAAGGGTATCGCTTTTATGTTGATAATTTGATGGGTGTTTTGAGCCTTTCCAGCAGCGATCTTGACCTGATCAACAGGTCTTTCGGATTCATGCCGGTCCAGGCCCAGGAGGCGTCTGACAATTTTGCGGACAATGTGATGGAAAAAACTTCCCGCCTTTTGTCCGGCATCTCGCAAAACATCGGCATAGTGGTTTCGCCTTCCCTGGCGCAGGACCGCTTGCAGCACATCGAATTTGTCAGCCTGCCTGATAAAAAGGTGCTGGTAGTTTTAGTATCCGCGCCGAACATCGTGCACAACAAGATCATCCGGCTGAAAGAACCGTTTCTGGCGGAGGAACTTGAAAGCGCGGCCAGATATTTGAATATTGAGTTTCAGGGCAAAAGCCTGGCTGAGATCCGCGGCGAAATTCTGCGGCGGATGCACGAGGAAAAAGCCCTGTACGACAAACTGCTGCAGAACGCCATGATTCTTTGCTGCGGCAGTATCGAGGACGAAGAAGATTCGATCGGTGAAGTTTATGTCGAAGGAACTTCGCATATTTTGGCAAAATCCGATTTTGCCGGAGATGTGGGCAGGCTTCGCGAACTGCTTTCCACCATCGAAGAAAGATCGCGGCTGGTGCAGATACTAAATGAATGTATCGACCGCGATGCCAATCTCAGCGGCAACGTCCGGGTCGTTATCGGCCATGAAAATGCCGCCCCTTCACTGCGAAACTGCGCGCTCATTACCGCGCCCTATCGCTTCGAAAACAGCTCCACCGCGGGCATGCTTAGTGTTTTGGGTCCCACTCGTATCGAGTATGCGCGGATCATCGCCATCGTCGGTTACGTAGCCAAAATGCTTGAGAAAAGTATGAGCGACACCTCACCTAACTCATAGAACACCGGGTTGTTTTACACTGCATTTCCAATTTATAAGGTCAGAAAAATAAACATGAGTCTTGAGCAAAATTTAAAAGATGAATCTGCGAACGGGCTTGAATCCTTTGACGATTTTCTAAAGGAACTCGAGGAAGCGGAAAAGAATCTTTCGATCTCAGACGATCTGGTGGTCGAGTTCGAAGACTCTTTTGACGACACCCAGTCGAGCGAAGCGCAAAGCGCCACGGAAGAATTCGCCCTGGAAACTTTCGCGGCACCTGAGCCGAAAAGTATTCCGGCAAATGACCGGGCTGCTGCCCAGGAATTGCAGAAATTACAGCTAAAGGTTTCCAGCCTCGAGGAAGAACGCGGCGACCTGCGCACCCTTTTGCAGCGCCGGCAAAACGATTTTGACAGCTTCCGCAAACGCACCGAACGCGAGCGCAGCGAAACGTTTGAAAATATTTTAGGAAAACTTTCCGCCCAGATGCTGCCGGTTGTTGATAATCTCGGCCGCGCGCTGGAATTGCGCCGAGCAGGTCGCGGAAAAGAGCAAGGAATTTGAACTTTTCATCGAGGGTATTCTGCTGGTAAGCCACCAGTTAACCGATGTTTTGATAGAGATGGGCCTGCAGCCTATCGCGCCTCTGGGGCAGCCCTTTGATCCCCACTTTCACGAAGCCGTGGCCACCGCTGAAGATGGCGAAAAAGAACCCGGCACCGTGATCGAAGAAATTTTGACCGGTTACAAGATCGGCAAAAAAGTGATCCGTCCGGCAATGGTAAAAGTTTCGATGGCGCCGCAGCGCCGTCCAGGTCAAAACCAGCGTACAAATCGGCGCCGATGGGTCTTTATCCGAAGAAGAGCCAGTATCCGATCAACCGGATATTCCTTCGGAAAATGAAAGCGAAGAATAAATGTCTTCTAAATCCTTCCCCGTTTTAACCCCGCAGTCAAACCCCTAAAGACAGGTAAAAAATGTTATGAGTAAAGTAATCGGAATAGATTTAGGCACGACGAACTGCTGCGTTTCCGTTCTGGAAGGCGGCACGGTGCAGATCATCCCGAACAAGGAAGGCGGCCGAACGACGCCTTCGGTCGTCGGTTTTACGGAAAAAGGCGAGCGCCTGGTCGGGCAGATCGCCAAGCGCCAGGCCGTGACCAACCCGGCGAACACGCTTTACGCCGTCAAACGCCTGATCGGGCGCAAATACGATTCGCCGGAAGTCGAGAAAATGCGCGAAACCGTGCCGTTTGAGATCGTCGAAGCGCCGAACGGCGACGCGCACATTCGAGGTGCTCGACCGCACCTACAGCCCGCCGGAAATTTCCGGCTATCGTGCTGCAGCGCCTGAAGCTCGCGGCGGAAGAATTTCTGGGCGACAAGATCACCGAAGCGATCATTACCGTTCCCGCGTATTTCGACGATATGCAGCGTCAGGCGACGCGCGACGCGGGCAAAATCGCCGGCCTCGAAGTCGAACGCATCATCAACGAGCCGACGGCCGCCGCGCTGGCTTATGGTTTCGGCAAGAACAAAAACGAAAAAGTCGCGGTTTACGACCTCGGCGGCGGAACGTTCGATATCACGATCCTCGAGATCAACGACGGCGTTTTCGAAGTTCTTTCGACTTCGGGCAACACCTTTCTGGGCGGCGAAGATTTCGACCAGCGCATCATCGACTGGCTGGTCGAGAATTTCAAGACGCGAAACACGGCATTGATCTTAAAGGACGACCGGCTGGCCCTGCAGCGGTTGAAAGAAGCGGCGGAACGCGCCAAGTGCGAGCTTTCGACGCGTGACGGAAACGACCATCAACCTGCCGTTTATCGCGGCGGACGCGACCGGACCGAAACACATCAACGCCACGCTGACGCGCGAAAAATTTGAGGAGCTGGTCAGGGATCTGGTCGAATCGTCGGTCGAGCCCTGCCAGAAAGCTCTCTGGGATGCGAAACTGCAGCCGGCCGATATTGACAAAGTCATCCTCGTCGGCGGGCAGACGCGCTCGCCGATCATCACCCAAACCGTGACCGAAGTTTTCGGCAAAGAGCCTTCGTCGGAGATCAATCCGGACGAAGTGGTCGCGATGGGCGCGGCGATTCAGGGCGGCGTTTTGACCGGCGACGTCAAAGACATCGTTCTGCTCGACGTTCTGCCGCTTAGTCTTGGGACTGGAAACGCGCGGCGGTTTGTTCGTCAAACTTATCTCGCGCAACTCGACGATCCCGCTCAAAAACACGATGACATTTACGACCGTCGTCGATAATCAGCAATCGGTCGAAATCCACATTCTGCAGGGCGAACGCGAAGATCGCCAGCGGCAACCGCTCGCTTGGCAAATTCGAGCTGGTCGGCATTCCGCCGGCACCGCGCGGCGTTCCGCAGATCGATGTTTCGTTTGAGATCGACGCCAACGGTATCGTCAATGTTTCGGCGAAGGACAAAATGACCGGGCTCGAACAGGCGATGCAGATCACGCCTTCGTCGGGCCTCGCGCCGGACGAAATCGACCAGCTGATCATGGAAGCAGAAACGCTGGCCGAACAGGACCGTCATTCAAAAGAATTGATTATGCTGAGCAACCGGCTCGACACGCTGATCAAAAACACGCAGAAAGCTATGGCTGAATTTGGCGGTTCGCTCAGCGAAGACAACCAGAAAAAAGTCGCCGATGCGGTCACCAAAGCCACCTTGGCGGCGCAAAACGAGGATGTCAACGATGTGCGAGCTGGCAACCATGGGCGAGATCGAATTGTCGGCTAACATCCTGACTTCAGCCCTCTTAAACGTTTCAGTTTAACGGGCTTGAAAAAATACAGTAAGTGCCGTTAGAATTAAGGGACGTCAGTTCATCAGATGGGCTGACGTTCTTTTTGTTGTTTGGTCCTTAGTCATTTGTCCTTGGTCAGTAGCCGGGTCTTTTGCAAACGACCAATGACAAAGGACAATGACCAAGTTTTCTTATGAGCAAACGAGATTATTACGAAATTTTAGGAGTAAGCAAAACCGCCAGCGACCCGGAGATCAAAACTGCCTATCGCAAACTGGCGATCCAATATCATCCCGACAAAAACCCCGGCGATAAAGAAGCCGAGGAAAAATTCAAGGAAGCGGCGGAAGCTTATTCGGTTCTTTCCGATGGGGAAAAACGCGCGCGCTACGACCGTTTCGGGCACCAGGGCGTCGGGCAGCGGCGCGGGCGGGTTCGATCCCGGTTTTTCCAATATCGAAGACATTTTCGACCTTTTCGGTTTCGGCGATATGTTCGGCGGAGCGGGCCGCGGCCAGCGGCGTTCCAGCGCGCAGCGCGGCTCCGACCTGCGCTACGATCTGGAGATCACGCTGGAAGAAGCCGCCACCGGCAAGGCGGAGCAGCTGCGCATTCCGCGGCTGGAAAAATGCGAAGAATGCGGCGGGCAAAGGCGCGGAAAAGACACGAAGCCGGAAACCTGCATCACCTGTGAAGGCAGCGGACAAGTGCGTTACCAGCAGGGATTTTTCTCAGTCACGCGCACTTGCGGCCAGTGCCGCGGAAGCGGACAGATCATTAAAACGCCGTGCCAGATTTGCCGCGGCGCGGGGCGCGTCGAAAAACAAAAAACCTGGAAGTGAAAATTCCGGCCGGGGTCGAAACCGGCTCGCGGCTGCGGATCATCGGCGAAGGCGAAGCGGGCGTCGGCGGCGGCCCGGCTGGCGATCTCTACGTCGTCATTCACGTCGCCGAGCACGAGAGCTTTGAACGCCAGGGCGCCAATCTTTACGCTTCGGTGCCGGTCTCGTTTGCACAGGCGGCGCTCGGCGCTGAGATCGACGTTAAAACCCTGGACGGCGAGGAAAAATTGAAAATTCCCGCCGGCACGCAAACCGGCACGGTCTTTCGTCTGAAAGGCCACGGGCTGCCGAACCTCGGCGGCCGCGGCAAGGGCGACCTGTTCGTCGCCGTCTCGCTGGTAACGCCAAAGACCCTGACCAAAGAACAGCGCAAACTCCTCGAACAGCTCGCCGAGATCGAGGACACCGATTTCGCCGACGAATCCTTTATGGATAAAGTGCGGAATATTTTTGGGTAATACCTGGAACGCGGGCACCCTTTATGCCCGCGGCATTTTCAAAAACCGCTCGCGGTAAACAAAACCATCAAAAAATAAAAAGCTTGGCGTTCCGCGAGAATACTGATATCCTCTCCGGCATATTAAGTTAAGCTGTTTCCGATAGATCTTTGTCATTTCTATTCCTGTTTTCTGTTTCTCCCGCAATCACTAACTTATAAATCCCACACAGGAGGTTTTAGAAATGAACAAATTGACTCAAGTCTTTCCGGTTATTTTGACCCTGGCCTTTTTGGCCGTATTTCCGTTTACATCCGAATCTTTCGCCCAACCTGTTTTCAACGTCTGGGAAGTATCCGAGTTTCAACCGAATATTCCCCAGGGAGGCAGGGCCAACACGATCGCCGTTCACCCGACGGACGTCAATAAAATGTATGTCGCGTCAGAATCCGGCGGGCTTTTTCGCAGCGTTGACAGGGCCGTGTATTGGCGGCATGTGGATAACCTGCCTTGTTTCGCTACGATGAGCGTGGCCTATCTTCCCGCAAATCCCGATATCGTCCTGGTTACAACTCTAGATGACTACAAAACCATCAGTGGAGGAGGTATTTGGCGCAGCACCGATGGAGGTCTTAGCTGGGCTCAGATGCCGGTGACCATTCCGGCGGGGATCACGACCGGAAGACTTAGCGCTTACGATATCTCGATCGCTCCCGACAGCGGACATATTTTTGTAGCCTCGGACTATGGCGTTTTAAAGAGCACCGATCGAGGAGCAAGCTGGGCTTATAAGGATGTTTTCGGCGGCGGCGATCGCCAGGTTTTCTCCGTGACGGCTTTGGACAGCTTACACATTTTGGCCGGAGGCGAAGCCGGGATTCGCCGCTCAGAAGACGGCGGTTCGACTTGGCTTTCTCCCGTAACCGGGGTGGGCTATATCAAATACCGGGATATTCACGCATTGGGCAGATCGCCTGTCTGGAGTTCTCAAGCGTTTGCCGTAGGTAACGAAAGAATCGAGTCTTATGAGGTTCCCAGTCTTTATTACACTGAAGATGCCGGGCAAAACTGGACAAAGATCACTTCAGCTCCGGGAGGAGGCGGGGCCTGCGGCGGAATCGATTTCGCCCGGCCCGTTGACCGGACCGATACCAGCGGTCAGCAGATTAGAAGGCAACTCGATCTTTTTTATGGCAACCGCTGTAATGTTTCAAAACTGAGAATACCATTTGATACGGCCGCCGCCAGATTCGTTTACACCGGCAGCTGGCAAGAGATCGGTGCCGATCATGGGGATACGCGTGATATAGGTTTTGAGCCCGGTCTTCGCCCAAACCCGGTTTTACTCGCCACGGACGGGGGCTTGCATATAACTACCGACGGCGGCGCTCACTGGATCTTTTCCGGAGGCGGGAGGAACGGCTATAACGCCCTGCAGATCACCGAGGTGCAAGGACAGCTAATTGAGAACATCGGCCGCTACGATCTCTATTTCGCCACGCAGGACAATTCTATTTGGGCGTCCGGCGATGACGGTATCTCCTGGCCGCTTAATGTCTGTTGCGAAGGGTTTTTCATCGAGGGAGAAAAAAAAGTTTCAAATGCTTCGGACTCGGTGTTTACTTTCGTTGCCTGTGGCGAGTGTTCCAACCACGTCAGTAATTCCTTGCTTAGAAATGATACCGGCTGGCGGAATCCCCCGGGAAGAGTTGCCGGTAATCCGATGCTCATAAAAAGTCCTCTTCGTATTCAGGGAGTGGAAAATTCCGAAGGTTTTTCCAGGGGCATGACGGTAACGAGCGATCTGGGCCTGAGTTGGCGGCAGTATGCTGTATTTCCCGAGGAACACCGAAGTATACCAAAACTGGGTCGGGTCGGAAGCACCACTCTTTCGACCGAAGTATATCAGGCTTACCGGGCAGGTTGGGATTCGCCGAACGGTCTCGAGATCAATAAATTGCTGCGGCTTAGCCAGCTTCCCGGAAATTCTGCCGCTGAGGTTGTCTACCCTGCCATGAATAACTTCGGAGGTCTCGGCATTAACCGGACCGAGTTTGCCTGGTATCAGGTTTACGCCGTCGATCCGGGTGATTACCAGCATATTATCGCACCGGACATAATTAATAACAGGATGATGCAGACTCGCGATGGCGGTGAAAATTGGACGGAGATATGGGGATTGACCAATCTGGTGACGGATCGTGGAAACCTCCGTTTTAGCGCCCGAATCAACCGATGGGTTTTCCCCCTCGTATCCGCTATCAGTTTCAGCCCGCAGAATCCCAATACTGTTATCGCCGGAACCTTGGAAGGCGGTTTGTATCTTTCCACCGACAATGGAGACCACTGGGAGCGTCTTGCCAATTCGGAAGGTGTTACTTACGTTACGGGATTTGCCTGGAAAGACGCCGGCGACGTTGTTATTTCCACCTATGGGAGGGGACTTTGGCGTATGAAAGGTTACTTCCGTATCTTCCCTGTTGACCTTGAAGTCTTGTGTTACGGTTGTCTGATCGCCCCTTGGGAAAAAATTTCAGACCCGGCGGAAAAAGTCAGTTTCGACCGCGGCATTCTTGTTTACGAAGGCCGGATTCTGGGAGCAAGAATTGCCAGGGGCATTTTGAAAGAAGTCTTTGTTTCCCATGGAAGCTCGGTTATTTTTGCCTACGAAAATAAGGAAGCCTCCGATATAAAAGTCACGCGAACAAATAAGTACCTCGGGTTTGCCGGCATTAAAACGGTGCCGAAGGCCCCGCTAAAAGCCCCGCTTATGAAAGGCCTGGTTTTTGATGCCGGAAACCACTTAAAAGGAGCGATCTTTGGCGATAAACCGATGATGATGTATGAAGTAAAAAAAGACGATAAGCAGGATAAGAAACAAAACACGAAATCGCCCATAGAAGGCAAGCCTTATATCAGACTGGCTGCCAAAGGCTACGCCGGGGTTCCCACGGCCAGGGCCGGGTGAAGTGATGTCCATCACGATCCTTGACCTCGAACCCGGTACTGACCTGGTGATATATGTTGACGAGAGTTCGGTTTTGAAAGTACAGGCTGACGCGAACGGCTCTCTCAAAGCGGAAATTAGCGCACCGGGAGAATTCGGTTTGCATACAATAACCATCCGCTACGCGCGGGATGAAAAAAATGTGATCGACGGCACTATGTTCTCCGTCAGGCACGTTGACGATTTTGAAAAGGAGAAAAAAGAGAAGCGGCTTAAGAGATCGCCAAAAAAATAGCCGGATATGATAGTCTTTGGAACTGATGAGAGCTGCCGTCTACGAAGAATTTCAAAAACCATTAACGATCCAAACCGTTGCCGACCCCGCTCCGTCTGATGATGGCGTGATAATAAAAGTTATGGCGTGCGGCATCTGCCGCAGCGATTGGCATGGCTGGATGGGAAACGATCCCGATATCAAACTCCCGCATGTGCCGGGACACGAGCTCGCCGGCACGGTCGAAGCCGTTGGCAAAAATGTAAAAAACTGGCGCGCCGGCGACCGTGTGACGCTGCCTTTCGTTTGCGGATGCGGCAACTGCCCGCAATGCATTTCGGGCAACCAGCAGATCTGCGATCGTCAATTCCAACCGGGCTTTACTCACTGGGGCGCGTTCGCCGAATATGTAGCGATCGACTATGCCGATACCAATCTTGTTCGCCTGCCGGGAGAAATAGATTTTGTCACCGCGTCGAGCCTGGGCTGCCGCTTTATCACTTCGTTTCGTGCGGTGGTGGAACAAGGCAAAGTCGCGCCTGATCAATGGGTTACGGTATGGGGCTGCGGCGGTGTCGGTTTGTCGGCGGTGATGATCGCGGCGGCGTTGGGCGCAAAGGTTGTGGCGATAGATATAGCGAATGACAAATTGGAATTGGCCGGTTCGATCGGCGCTTTTGCAGCGATAAACTCCGCCGAAACACCGAACATCGTCGAGGCCGTAAAAGACATCACCGGCGGCGGAGCGCACGTCTCGCTCGACGCGCTCGGGCATCCGCAGCTCTGTTTTGATTCGATCTCCAGCCTTCGCAAACGCGGCAAGCATATTCAGGTCGGGATAATGGAGAGCGGGCAGCACAAAACTTCCATTCCGATGGACCTCGTCATCGGCCGCGAACTGGAAATTCTCGGCAGCCACGGAATGCAGGCGCATAAATATCCCGAGATGCTTGCGATGATCGTGTCGGGAAAATTACAGCCGCAGAAATTGATCGGAAAAACTATTTCGCTGGAAGAATCTTTGGAAGAATTAGTGAATATGAATAATTTCATTGCAACCGGGGTAATTGTGATTGACAAATTTTGAGTTTTTTTTTGATTGTATTGTATTGTAAATTCATCTTAATAGAGTGTCCGGGATTAGATTTCCCTTATTTTGATCACTTAGCATGAAGATCTGTAAGAATTGCCGCCATCTGTTCGATCCGTTAATACAAATAACTGATAAAGATACATTTGCAGATGATTATCTTTGCTCTTGGCATCCGGGAGATTTGGAACATACAGGTAGTGCCGGAACCTCTTAATAATTACGCAGATGTCTTCCGCTGGACGTGCTGTAATAAAGCGGTCGTTGGTGCCGTCATTAATAGCAGAGATTACCCTCCGAGACGTTCACCAGGATGCAATAAAAGTCATCATGTTGCCGACCTTGATCTTTCAGTAGATCCTACTCTTGCAATACAGTTACAAACACTACAAAACAGATTACGTGAAATCGAGGCTTATGAAGTAAGTAACCAAGACCGTGGAGTTTTTATTATTTATTCACAGCGAGATGGGTCATTTGTTAAAGATTTAACCGATGGGTTCAATAAAGATAAAATCTCGTATTGGATAGACGAGAAGGACGTTCTAATAGGTGATGTGATCGATAGAGCTATATCATCAGGCATTCAGATGCATCCTTTATTTTTGATCGTTTTATCCCCGAATTCGATTGAGAGTTCGTGGGTTCAAAGAGAGTGCGATGAGGCTTCCCATGAAGCAGCCGAGGGAAAAAAGATCTTGCTACCTGTTTTGACTGGCGGCCTAAATCCCAAAAGGATTCCAGCACAAATACGCCGATTTAAATGTGCCGATTTTAATTCCGATTTTGAAAAGTCTTATGGGCTGCTATCAAAGTCAATTTCCACTCATCTTAGATCGTTAAAAGCCCTAGCTAAATAGTAGGCATTCGACTATTGCTTATTGTAATTTCGCTTTGACTGCTTCGCTGACCATTTTCCCTTCGGGATTTTTCCCGGCCAGTTTTGCCATCGCGGCTTTCATTACGGTGCCCATCTCTTTGGCGGAGGTTGCCCCGGTTTCGGCGACGGCTTCGGCCACGGCCGCATCTACTTCCTCTTGCGAAGCGGCCTTCGGCAGATATTCTTCTATTATCGCGGCTTCGGCCTTTTCCTTGTCGGCCAGGTCGGAGCGGTTAGCCTTTTCGTACTGCTCCATCGCATCCTTGCGCTGCTTGACCAGCGATTGCATAGATTTGATGACCTGCTCATCGGCCACTTCGCCGCCGCCTGATTTTTCAGCGTTCAATATGGCCGCGCGCATCATGCGCAGGGTGGAAACGCGCTCGGCGTCTCTGGCCTTCATCGCGGTGGTCAGGTCGCCCGTTATCTTTTCTTTAAACTCATACTCTTTTACCAATTTACGTTTATCATTGGCTTTGCCTATAAAGTCAGCCCCTAACCCGACATTATGGGCAAGTTTAAGTTTGTAGGCAAGATTGTGGGCAGAATTAAGCAAAGGTTTATTTCGCTGTGAATCTTTTTCGGTCAGCTTCTAGTACGTTTGCATCGAAATCAGTAACAATTTGGCTTGCCTTTTGTTTTAATGCACTTGCCTTGAGAATGCTGATAGATTGGAAGCTTTCTAACGACCCGCAACTATCCACGAACGAACTTCCATTTGCCAGAGGTTGAGCATAAATACAGCTCGCCCTTTTTGTAAAAAGAGAGGTCAAGGCATACGAACCGTCTGTCTCGTTAGTCAAATTTTCCAACATTATAATTAGCGTATAGTCTCCTGCGGGTGCGCCTGTTACTATCGTTACATCATTTAATGATCTTAATTCTCTCGTAAGATAGCTGTACATAATTGACTTATCGGCAGCGTTAGACGAAACCACCTGAACCGCAACCACCGCAGAGAATTTCTTTGTTTGCCCGCAGATTATCCCGGAACACAAAACGATTAACACTAAAGCGAATAGGAGTTGTCTTTTCATAATGCGGTAAATTTACCACTAAAAAGATTGAACGGCAATGAAAAGTTTACTAGCAAAAACGCACGAATTTTGTTATAAGTTTATTAGTTAAAGTCGATCATTTTTCGGTGGTCGGTATTATGCTTTAATTACGAGGCGTTCAAAAAACGTATTTTGGTGTCGGAACCGGAACGCAAAGTAGTAAGTTTTTCAGCTTACAAGAAATAAGGATTTCTGTAAGCTGATGCACAAAATTAAATACAGCCCTTTAGGGAACCCCAAAGACTGTCAAAACTCAGGCGATGCGTGAGTAATGGCGGTCTTTTTTATTTGGAAATTGTTAACGACTTTGGGGGAAAAATATGTTAGATTTTATCCAGCGCAAAAACGCGCAGAGTTTTATAATAAGCGTTACGACGCAATGACCTTGCGGATGAGTCCGTATGCAGCAGAAATACTCTTTCTGGCATACGGACTTTTTTGGTTTACCGGGAAAATTTAGGGAGATGAAATGTAGGGTTTAAAAGTCGAAAGCTCGGCAAATTTTAGAGGATCGACCGAGCCTGACTATATCACAATTTTAGGGCGACGTGGCAGAGTGGCTGAATGCGCTTGACTTAGAATCAAGTAAAACGCGCTAGTACCGCGTTTTCATCCGTCCGAATCGGATCGTCGCCGCCAATTTCAAAGAATCACCTGTTGGTGAAGCCCTCGAACTGTCTGAATAATACATCTTTCGAGGGTAAAAGTCTAGTCCTTTTTCAGCACCTAAACGTACTTGATTTTTTCTCTAAAAATCTTGCGTAAACGGCTGATTTTATATGATTTATCTTGACTTTCACCTATGAAAAATCGTATTATGTATGAGTAGAAAGCGTTACCGAAAACGACCGATTGACAAGAAAAAGAAAAGCTCAGCCAACGGGTGCAACCGTCAACTGAGCCTATTTGAAAATCCCGGCGAGAGTGACCTCGACGAAACCTCCAATCAAGTTTCATTGTGTCATACCTTGCCTCAGACCTCAAGGAGAAACACGATGCTTAACTTGGCACTTTACAACCAACAAAATCAAGAACCCGCTACCCGTAATTGGAAAAATTATAACCGTTCGCAGAAAACCGAAAAGGATGTTTTGCTTTCGCTCTTACTGGAACTTTGCGACGGCATCCAAGAGACTGAACAGCAAATGGGACGCAAGCGCGTGTCCTTAAAAGATATTCTCTTTTCTATCGTTCTCAAAAACTACAACACGCTTTCCGGTCGTAGAAATAATTGCGATATTGTTGATGCTTTTGAAAAAGGTTATCTTTCGCAATCGCTTTCCTATAATGTGATTTTCAAATATATGCAGTCTGAGGATGTGACGGAAATTCTTAAAGGAATGATTAGAACGACCGCATCCGTCGTGCGCGAGATCGAAACAGATTTTGCTTTTGACAGCACGGGTTTTGGTACTCCGACATTTACCCGTTGGTTTGATGTGAAATACGGAAGCAAAATTAAAGATCACGCCGCTTGGCATAACTGGTATAAATTACACGCGACTTGCGGCATCAAAACCGGAATTATTGTTGACTGCGAAGTTGCCGAAAGACACTCTCACGATAGCGTCTATTTCAAGCCGCTTTTCGAGTCCATTCAAGAACAAGGATTCAAAGTTAATCGCATTTTTGCAGATGCCACTTACGCGACGAAAAACAATCTTAGGTTAGTTGCGGATAATGAAGCTACGCCTTATATGATGCTTCGTAAGACCGCTAAATATTCCGATACGGATACGGTCTGGAATAATCTTTTACATCTTTTCCTTGCTCATAAAGAAGAGTTTTACAAAATCTATAACAAGAGAAATAATATCGAATCCGTCTTTTCCTCGATCAAAAGAAAATTCAACTCCAAACTGACAAGCAAAACTCACACGGCACAGGTCAATGAAATTCTCGGTCGCGTACTGGCCTATAATTTAACTGTAGTTATCCGGGTATTATCCGAGTTAGAAATTGAGCCGAATTTTAAGAAATAACGAGAGGGGCTAATAGCCCCTTTTCTTTTGTTCTTTCTCTCGTTCCCACGCCTGATGCGGAGCCGGGACAACCTTAAAGTTATAGCCGCCTCTACACGCCGTTTTATAATCCGTCTCCGACATCCAGCCGTTTTCACAACCATAAATAGTCAGCTTATCATCAAGCGTGATGACATCGTTTAAGTCTCCATCAGTGGTATGCAGGACAATGTGCTTTTTGAATGCCGGGCTAAAGTTTGCTTCCGGCTTTCCGTTAAAAGCCCACTTCACATTTGGTTTTAATCTGCTTCTTGCCATTCGCCAATTTTATTAAAGAGGTTAATTTTAGGGAACGAGACTTTTGGGATGTTTGGGATTTTTTATTGACAAGATTCTTGCTAGAGATTAGGGTTTACGGACGCTCTACCTATCAAAATTCAAAGGATTTTATGCAATTACCATTACCGAATTGCCCTAAATGCGGCAACACTACTTTTGGAATAAGTGCGCCCCACGCCTTAATGAATCATACGATTAAAATGTTGCTATGCGCTAAATGTCACGCCGTTCTAGGAACGATAGGGGACGTTACCCAAATTGAACAAACCGACTATATCGCCTCAATGATCGCGCGAATTGTTAATTTTTTAAAGATACGTTAGCGGGCATTGCATCAATTTCTAAATGCAGGCGTATGTCAGCCATAAGTTTAGCTTGATCTAGCACGGCATCTACTTCCCAGTTAGACAGCCCTTTATCCTTAAGGCGGTCTAATAATTCCCTTGCTTCGTTAATTATTTTGTCCATATGTTTATTTTTAATTCAAACTGACTCATCATCGGACTTTGCTATACTTTATAGGCAGACTTAAGTACTCTTATGACTTTGTGGGCAGAATGGACTTTATAGGCAAAGCCTTTATCATTTATTATTTGTAATTCGCTTTTCATGATAGATGCTTAACGGTAAATCTTCAACAACCAGGCTGAAATGGCGTTTTGGCATAATTGCCGGAATTTTTCTCGCCGTTTTTTCGCTCTACCCGCAATTTAAGCTGTGGTATGTGCGCGGCGCCGATTGGCAGGGCGCCTATGCCTATAACGATATCGACGAGGTCGCCTACGCTTCGTACCTGCGCGCGCTGATCGACGGACGCCCGCGCAAGAACGATCCCTACACCGGGCGCGACGATTCGCCCGAAACCCCGCAGCCCGAATCGCTTTTCTCGATCCAGTTCGTCGCGCCGTATATGGTGGCGATCCCGGCCCGATTGGTGGGAATGCCGGCTTCGTGGGCGATGACGGTCAGTGGAGCGCTGGCGGCGTTCTTAGCCGCTCTGGCGGTGTTTTGGTTTTTGGGGCGGCTCACGGGTAATTCGCTCTTTGCGATGGCCGGAGCGCTCGTTGTGCTCTGCGGGGGAGCGCTCGCTGCCGGCGAAGGCGCATTTTCCGAGCTTTACAACGGCTGGGATTATGGGGCCTACCCTTATTTCCCTTTTCTGCGCCGATATCTGCCGGCTATTCCCTTTCCCTTCTTTTTCCTGCTGGGCGTCTCCGTCTGGATGGCAGTCAATACTGAAAAGTTCAAAAAACAGGTCGGGTGGGTGATCCTGGCAGCGCTCTGTTTTTTTGTGATGGCCTTTTCCTATTTTTATATCTGGACGAGCGCGGCAGCGTGGTTAGGTATCCTGGGATTGCTCTGGCTAGTATTCAGGCCGGAAGGCTGGAAGGCGGGCCTCAAAAACTTCGCCCTGCTGGCAGGATTATGCGGAGTTATTCTCACGGGTTACGCATGGCTGCTCTCACATCGCACCGAGACGATGGACCACGTGCAGCTGCTGGTGATGACGCGCCAACCCGATCTGCTGCGGATGCCTGAGCTGATCAGCTATTTCGTTTTACTCTTGCTTATACTGGCGGCCGTTTTCAAAGTCATCAACCTGCGCGACCGTTCATCGGTTTTTGCTTTTTCATTCGCGCTGGTCCCCTTGATAACTTTTAACCAGCAGATCATCACCGGCCGTTCGCTGCAGCCGATCCACTACCAGGTTTTTATCGTAAATTACGTCGCGGCATTTTCGCTGATGTTTGCGCTGGGCGTCGTCTTTAAAGACAGCTTTGAGAGATACCGTAAAACCTTTGCCGTCGCTTTTACGGTTTTATCGCTCGCGGCGGTCGCCTGGGGTTTTGTCGAATGCCATTACACCGTGCGCGTTTTAGACGACGCCAATCTGCTCCGTGACGAATCGATGCCGCTGGCGCGGCGCTTGTCGGAACTGGCAGTAAACGATAAGCCTTCGCCCGACGCCAACCGCGCCGTTGTTTTTCCCGTCGACCTGCTGACCGGTGATGACGAACCGACCGTGGCGCCGCAAGCCGTGCTCTGGGCGCGGCATCAGCACGTTTTTGCCGGGGTAAGCTGGGATGAAAACAAAGAGCGTTATTATCAAACGCTTTACTATATGGGCTACGACGAAAAGTGGCTCGACTACCAGCTAAAGAACGGTAATTTTGTGGCAATGATCGCGCTTTTCGGGTGGGGGCGTCACACCAACCGGCTGAGCGCCGAAGCCACGCCTCTCACCTATGGCGAGGTCAATGAAGAAGTACAGAAATTTGCCGCGTTCTATAAAAACTTCGATTACCAGAAAGCCACGCACCCGACGCTTTCCTACATGGTCGTGCCCAGCGATTGGAAGGATTTTGATTTTACCAATGTCGATAAATGGTATCGCCGCGACGAAGGCGAAGTGCTGGGAAAATTTATCCTTTATAAATTGGAAATAAAACCGGAATCGGAGTGCGGCTGTTCGTTGGAATAACGTATTAGCCACTAATTACACAAATAACACGAATAAAGATTCTTATTCGTGTTATTTGTGTAATTAGTGGCTAATATCTTTGAAAACTTCTTTTTACCAGGCGACCTCGGGCTGCATCGTATTTTTCATTTCGGGAGTGCCTTGAAAAGGATGATCGGCGAGCACGGCCCGGATATTGATCTGGCCGAAAAGCGTTTCGAGATAGGCGCCAAAGCGGTGGAGCACCGGCGTAAGGTCCGCGTCGCTGCGCGTGCGGACGATCTCTTCGACAAAACGCTCGAAAGTTTCCCAATCCTTAAACATCAAAAAGCGCATCTCGGCTTCTACAAATGCGTTCAATTCCTTGTGCAGTTTCTTCAGTTCCACGGCTTCCGGCGCGCTTTCTATCGATTGCACTTTCTTTTTCAGGTCCCAGATCTTTTGCCGCAAGGACAGTGACTGTTCGAGTTTGATCTTGAAATTCGGGAACACTTCGATGGCTTCGAGTTCCGGGGCGACGGTCTGCGCCAGCCCGATCAGTGACTGCTGGATACAATCGCGCAAGAGGCTGTGGGCCGCTTCCATCTTGGCATAGATCAGCGGCGCCTGGCGCGTTTCGCTTATCTCCGCCAGTTCGTATGAATAGATCTTGCGGATCTCGACCGAGGTGGCATAGACAACGCAATCCAGCGCTTCAAATAGAGGCACGCTGTCATCCCTGAAACGCAGCAAACGGTTATTGATAAAGCGCATCATTTCCTGCAGCTGTTCATAGATCGCCGAAAAGATCAGCAGCGCGGGTTTTAGCGGCTTGTCCTTGGCCAGCATATCTTCGACCAGGTTGAGATATTTCAGCAGCCTGCCGAAATAGGGAAAGACCTTGCGCAGATCGGCGTTGACCTCAGCGGGAATGTCTTTCGTCTGCAGGCTGTCGGTAAGTTCCGGCGGCAAATTCGAAGCGGCCTGGTTCTCCGCGTCGGTGATAAGTTCGTGAGCGATCTTGAGATCTTCGAGTTTTTCACTAAAGAGAGCGCTAAATGCCAGCCAGCTTTGAAAGGTTATTTCCGGCGACTCGAGCAGGTTCTCCGTCACGATCACGGAATTGCGCAGGAAATCCGCCAGCTCGGAAAGCCCCTTGGCGCTGTATCCGTGGTCATGCCGGTATTCGGGTTCCGCCGGCTTGTCTTCGTCAGAATCATTTCTGAGCGGCGGCGCATTTAACTGCAATACCAATTTGGTACATTGCAGCAGCGCCGAGCGCATCAGCCGGGCCTCGTTTCGACCAGTTTTTCGATGACGCCTTGGCCTTGGTTCCTTCCGAGAAAGGATGATTGCGCGTTTTTAAGTAACACCGCAACCCGACCAGCCACAGGCCCAGTTCGAACGACGCCGCTAAATGAATAGCTGCGCGATCCTCTCCGGAATTGTCTGACATGTGCGCCAAAGTTCGCGGACTCCCGTTTAGTTCATTGTCTGTTTGAGGTGACACAGTTAAGTTGTCCAATCGAAGATGCCTCTTTAGAATAAATAAAGGTAGGTCAGTACGGAAGCCGGCAGGTGCTTCACTTTTAAAGTTTATCTCAAAAAGACCGATTTTTGCAACGTTTTTCTTTTTTGGAAAATGTTAAACGATTTACTATAATGAATCTGCTCATAGCGACAAAAAATCCGGGAAAGATCGACGAGATCCGCCGGCTTTTAACCGGGCTTCCGATCGAGGCGGGTTACCTGGGTGATTTTGCGGATGTTAAGGAAGTTGCCGAAACAGGCAGCACTTTTCACGAAAACGCGCGGTTAAAGGCCTCAGGCTATGCACTGCAGACCGGTTCTTATGCCCTGGCCGATGATTCCGGGCTGGAAATAGCGCTCCTGGGCGGCGCACCAGGTGTATTGTCCGCACGGTATGGCGGGGAAAATATGGGTTACCCGGAGAAGATGAAGCTGGTATTGTCGAAACTGGCTCAAACACCGGAAAATGCCCACGAAGAACCTGGCGAACGCCGGGCCCGCTTTATCTGCGTGATGGCGGTAGCCTCGCCGGAGGGCGAAATACTGCACGAGGCGGAAGGGATCTGCGGCGGAAAGATCGCCCCGGAGCCGCGGGGAATGAACGGTTTCGGCTATGATCCGATCTTTATTCCGGACGGCTTTTCCGGAACCTTTGGCGAGCTGGGTGACGATATAAAGCAACAAATAAGCCACCGAGCGCGTGCAATTAGTGAAATAATGCGATTTTTATTGGATTTTACGCATATCTGACTTGACCAAGTGCGTTTTCCCCAGTAAAATCCGCTATTTGTTAGTGTTTCCTATATGAAACGTTAAAAAGATCGCGGGGCGTGGCTCAGCTTGGTAGAGCGCACGGTTTGGGACCGTGAGGTCGCAAGTTCGAATCTTGCCGCCCCGACCACAAACCCTGATAAAGAAGTTTAGCCGAATAACCCCCGTTCGGGTTAGGTATACAAGGATTTTAGAAGTCTTAAAATATAATTAATTTGGAGGAATAGAAGAAAATTATGGCAGGAAAGAAAATGACCCAATCTGAGGTTATCAGCACTTTGGCTGATAAATGTGGACTCAAAAAGACCGAAGTTAAAAGTTTTTTTGATTCAATGAGCGAACTGGCGGCCTCCGAGGTCAAAAAATCAGGCGAAATCACCATTCCCGGCCTGGGCAAACTGGTCAAATCGGACCGCAAAGCTCGTGAAGGCAGAAATCCGGCCACCGGAGAGCCGATCCAGATAGCGGCCAAAACGACCCTTAAGTTTCGCGTCGGCAAAAGCATGAAAGATGCCGCGGGCGTTAAATAGAATTCACAAAAAAACTGTTTTAACTGCAATTTTGCTTAAAATTTTTTCGACCGGCAGATACAACATTTGCCGGTTTTTTCTTTTAAACCACAAAATGAAGTAAATTTACCCCTTGTGAAAAAAAGTATATACAAAGTGTTAAAAAGATGTTAAGATTGTACTTTGTTTGGCATACTACATTCATTTCCGGTAGGCGAAGGCAGATCGGTAAACCGTTCAAACAAGCTTTTCAGGGAGGGCAAAACCTTTTTTCTGAAAAGGTTTAGTGGTTTTTTGAGATAAATTCAAAAGATATATTTATATTATACGACGAGGTGAGAAAACGTGATCCAAATAAAAACTTCTTGGCTTCATGACCGAATTCTCCATATTGACCATATTCAGGCGCGCCGCTTCTTAAAATTGGGCGGTCCGGCTCTGGATATTGCCAGTGAAGGAATTATCCGGCACTTGAAAGCTTGTGAAAGAATGGACGTTAATCCCGATGCTTCAGCGGTGAGAGAGATCATCGATGATGCATTGAACGGCAGACGTGTCTATGCAGAAACTTCTGACGACCGCCAGGCCGCTTAGTTTTATCCTTAACGCAATACTTAATAAAATAAGGCCGCTTCAAAAAAGCGGTCTTATTTCTTTTTAAAAGGCAGAAACCAGGGCAGTTATGGAGCGTGTTTTCTATTCCAGAATTTCATGATTCCAATATTCCAGAAGAACATTTGGAATTTATGACTGAATTTTGAAATAATGACACGCTCCCTAACTGCCCTGGTTTCTGCCTTATTCGATCGCCTGCCGGAATATTTCCCCAAACAATCCGAAAGCCGAGATGCTGCGGCGCTTGATGCCGCGGGGTTCGATCCGGGTTTCGATAAAAGCGTAGCTTGTTACCTCGACGGTCTTTCCGCGCCCGGCGGCGATCTCGGAAAGTATCTGCACGGCGGAATCGTCTTTTTGCCGGGTGACGACTATCGCGCCGGTGCCGGTGAAATTTTCCGGTGTCTCAGGGCCCGTTCAGCTTTTTCGGGGCCGCCCGCCTGCAAACATTTCGCGACCGCCCCGGTATTTCCGATAATCAAGTCTTCGGCCAAAAACGCGGCGGCAAATTCCCCGTCCTTGCTTTTCCAAACCTCAGCGCCCGCGGATATTTCGGGCGTTTTGCGAAGATCGAACGTCTCCGAAATAGCCTGTTTTAATTTGTCCTTGTCAGCGATCTTTACTATCGCCGCCGCAGAATTTCCGTCAGCGTCAAAGCGAGCGGTAATTATCTGCGGCCCGACGGCACTCAAAAAAAGTTCCGGGTCATCGATGCCGTAGGGTTTCAGCAGCTGGCGGGAGAACTGCTCAAACAACCCCAGTGTTTTCGGGTCGAGTTGTTTGGCAAGAGAAAGCACCGCTCCGCGCCAGGCCAGGCGGGGCTCTTCCAGACGGTAACAGCTGGTTGAGAAAATATCTTCGGGTACATATTTAGGATCGCACCCGTCTTCGCCGGCTGATGTTTTGGCGGCAGAGGCTTTCACGGTTTGAAAAACAGTGCCGGCAAATTCCTTTTCGGTTTTTATGAAATACGTGTCCTCAACCCCTGGCCGGTACCGCGCGCGCCGACCATGCCACCGGGCCGATGGTTTTCTGCATCATGTCCGGCAGGATCCCGGAGATCATTTCCCGCGTCAAAGAGTTCTCGCTGCTCCCAAGCGCATAAGAAACCGAGAGGTAATTTGAAAGTTCCTTGACACCGGCCGCCGAGACATATCCAAATGCTATTTGATCCGCCGCGCCGTATTGTTCTTTAGCCTCCAAAAGCTCTTTGTTAAGCTGGAGGTTTTCGCCCTTCCCCTGTTTAAGATCAAGACACTGCCTGAGAGTTTTTTCGTTGTTGGCAATAACTACGACCGCGCCTGAAACCGCCGCGTAGATCTTTTTATCGTCGCTGCCGGCGGCGCTCATCCACTGCGCGCCTTCAACGGTTTGCTTCTCTACCACGCCCTCTCCGCCGGAAAACCGGCGCGAGAGTTCCCGCAAGATCTTTTCGGCCGTCGCGGTGACCTGCGAGCCGGAGCTTTGCGTATCGATGACCAGCGCGAGGTTAGGCCTCACTTGCAGCGCAACTCCCAGATCCGTGCTCTCGAAACCGGTCACCGCCAGGGCAGCCTGCTTATCTTTTAGGAACGAAAGATAATTGTCGCTTTGGTCTGAAAGGGACTGCCAATATTTATTACCGGTAAAAACGGCGCTCACCTTTGATAAGTCATCTGTTTCCAGGTAGATAAGGGTTTCATTCGGTAGGTAAGCCTTGAGCTCGGCTTTTTGCGGTTCCCGGCATGAAAGGGAATAAAACAGCAAAATGAGAAGTGAAAATTTTATGGTCCGTAAAAGCATTTAGGCGGCTGCGGCGATAATTCTAACACAAACGCGAGATGGAAGATCGGCCGGGCAGAACCGCCGGGTGATACTTCCGACCTTCGGTCATTGACGTCACCTCAAAAATTATGATAATTAAAAGATACGATCATTCGATTGTTTAACCGTTCCAGGGACCAAAACAATAGTTTACGTCCGATTTGTCCATAGCCTGTTCACAGGCGGGCTGTTTTTCTACATTGTAAGATTGCGCGGGGTTTTTTTGATCGCTTCTTTTATATCCAATCCCCTGACTGCCTTTATATTTTTTCGATATAGGGTCGGATGTGTGTATCCGAAATAAGGAATTTTTTTGATCGCAAGCTTTGAGGAGGGCTGTAAATGATGAATAAGAGAATGACCGCAGATTACAGAGGTATTGTACTGCTAAGTCTTTTCGTGGTGGGCGCCGTAGTCGCTTTGACTATTTTGCCTTACAAGTTTCAATCGGAGGCCGGCAATAAGAAAACTGCCTGGCGGACCGAGAGTTTTGAACCTGGCTTTGATAACTATGATATTCGATCCGATAAAAGCGCCGTCGATTTTATAACCGGCGCGCGGCAATCCGCCGGCAGGTCAGCCGAGCTCGTGGGCACGGTCCGGGAAAACTTCACCAAAGGTGAAGAAACCCTGCGCCAGTCGATTCCCACCCTGAAGGTCGAATACAATGAAGACATCCGTACCCCGGAAGTGATCGCGCCCGATATCAACCGCGGCTTTGCGACCCTTACCGGCCCTTCAACCGGCGTTAAGAATGCCGAAACCCTGCGCAACTTCATCAGCCAGAACAACGACCTGGTCGGTGTGGACGACCGGCAGGCAAGCCAATTGAAAGTGACCGCCGATTATACAAATCCGGACGGCAATCTTTCTTATGCCCACCTGGAACAGTTCATCAGGTGATATCCCGGTATTTCGCGCCGAGATCAAAGCGGGCTTTACCAAACACGGCGAGATGTTTCGTGTAATCAATAACCTGGCCCCCGGTCTGAGTTATGATGCGCTTTCCTCTGACTTCGGCGATCCGGCAGGCGCGGTCCAGGCGGCATTTGCCAAAGTGACGCGGCGCATGACGGCGGACGACACCACGCTCAACGAAGCGGCTTCGACCAACCTGAAGGCCGTTTTCGGCAATGGCGATTGGGCGACGACCGCGGAAAAAATGTACTTTCCGACCGAGCCCGGCGTAGCCGTTCCGGCCTGGAGAGTGCTTATCTGGCAGCCCGTCAATGCCTACTACGTCATCGTCGATGCCCAAACCGGCACGATGCTCTGGCGCAAGAATCTGGGCAACGACCAGCTCCAGAGCGCCACCTACGAGGTTTATCAAGCTCCGACATCCTGGAGCGGTCTCGCCGGCAGCCCGGCAACGTTTTCACCCGGACCGTTAGATCCGACGCTCGGCGCGCAAGCCCCGATCGGCACCAGAAGCAATTTCATCACGATCGGTAATGAAGGCCCGAATAATTTTAATACCAACGGCTGGATCACCGACGGCAATAACACCACCGACGGTAATAACCTGGAAGCTGGTCTCGATCTGGACGGCAATAATGTCATCGATGCGGGGTCCCAGGCCACCGGCAGTCCGAATCGCGTCTTTACGTCGCTTTGGAACCCGCCGCCGGGAAATCCCGGTCCGGGCGATGCGCCGACGGCAGCAGAAGCGAGACGCGGCGCGGTCATCCAGATGTTCTACGTCATGAACCGCTATCACGATGAACTCTACAAGTTAGGTTTTACCGAACAGGCTCGCAACTTCCAGGCCAACAACTTCGGACGAGGCGGCGTACAGGGTGACCGGGTATCGGCTGAAGGCCAGGATTCTTCCGGAACCAACAATGCCAACTTTAATGCCGGCGCCGACGGTACGCGCGGCAGAATGCAAATGTTCGTCTGGACCGGTCCCAGCCCGCAGCGTGACGGCACCGGCGACGCCGAGGTCATCATTCACGAAGTAACGCACGGAACTTCGAACCGCCTGCATAACAACAATGCCGGATTGAATACCAACATGTCCGGCGGTATGGGCGAAGGCTGGGGCGATTTCTTTGGACACGCGATGCTTTCACGTCCATCCGAACCGCTCGATTCCGTAAATGTTACCGGCGGCTATGTGCTGCTCAACGGCTTTGGCACCGTAGGTACTAAAAATTACTACTACGGTATTCGCCGCTTTCCGAAAGCGCGCCTGTCATTTACCGGCGGCCCGCAAAACCGCCCGCATAACCCGATGACCTTTGCGGACATCGATTCAAACCAGATCAATGTTACCAACGGCGCTTTCCCCGCCATGACCGGGCCGCATATTTCCACGACCCCTGACCAGGTGCACGCCGCCGGCGAGGTCTGGAGCAGCGCTTTGTGGGAAGTCCGCTGCCAGATGGTCGCCCGGCTGGGTTTCTCCACCGGAAGCACGAAAGTGCTGCAATTAGTGACCGATGGTATGAAACTCGACCCGAACGGGCCGACTTTCCTTCAGGCACGGGATGCGATCATCGCCGCAGCGGCGGCCAGCGCGAGGGCGCCCGAAGCCGCGGCCGATGTGGCCGATGTGCGTGAAGGTTTCCGTATCCGCGGCATGGGCTTTAGCGCGTCTATCCAGACCGCCACCAGCCCGGCGCGTGTCACCGAAGCTTTTGACACGCCGAATGCGCGCGTTACCAACCCGATCACCTTTACCGATCCGGGACCGGGCGGTAACGGCAATGGTTTTGCCGATCCCGGCGAAACTCTCCTGTTCTCAGTACCGGTCACCAACGTTACCGGCGCTACGGTAACCAACGTTTCGGTTTCGGCCAATGGCGGCCCGCCGGTCAGTTATGGTTCGGTGGCGAATGCGGCAACGGTGACCAACAACATACCGTTCACCGTTTCCCCCAGCGCGACTTGCGGCAGTACCGTTACCGTAACGTTTAACCTGACCAGCGATTCGGGAACACAAACACCGGTCACAAAAGACATTTTGATCGGCCAACCCGTGGTGGGATTCTCGCAGAATTTTGACGGTGTAACGGCCCCCGCGCTTCCGGCCGGCTGGACGACCTCGCTCACCGGCACCGGAGTTGCTCCGACCACCTCGACAACCAATCCGAGCAGCGCGCCGAACGATGCGCTCATACCGGAACAGACCACTACCGGAACGAATGCGCTCGAAACGCCGCCGATCCTTATTAATTCGGCTTCGGCGCAGCTGAGCTTCAAGAATCTTTTCAATCTTGAAAATACATTCGACGGAATGGTTTTGGAGATAAGCAATCCGACGGTCAACGGCGGCGCTTATCAGGACATCATCACCGCGGGCGGCAGCTTCGTCAGCGGCGGTTATCGCGCTCCTATCGTACAGAGCGGAACGTGTACCGATCCGCTTAATGGACGATCGGCGTGGACGGGACTTTCCGGAGGAACGACCGCGGCCCCGACTTACATCGATAGCGTGATCAACCTGCCCGCCTCAGCCGACGGCCAGAGCATCAAGCTCAGGTTCCTGGTCGGATCTGACTGCAGTGTAGCCGGGACGACAACGCCGGGCGCGAGGATCGATTCGATCGTGATCACAACCGGCGCCATATGCGCAGCGGTTGTGCCGAATTCCGATGCCAGGGCCGACTTTGACGGTGACAATAAGACTGACCTTTCGGTCTTCCGTCCGAGCGATGGCAACTGGTACCTGAACCGCAGCACCGCGGGCCTCGCGGTCACTGCCTGGGGAATCGCCACCGATACGCCGGCACCGGCCGATTATGATGGTGACGACAAGACAGATGTGGCCATCTTCCGCCCGAGTGACACCATCGGCGTGCCGGACTTCCTGGTCTTAAACAGCGCGACCAGTACGCTGTCCGGTATGGAATTCGGTTCTACGGGTGACATTCCGGTATCGGGAGATGTTAATGGCGACGACAGCGATGACTATATCGTTTATCGTCCGGGCACGGGAGTCTGGTACACGATGGTTGGGCCCAGCACCGTTACGATCACGCCTACCGGCACCGGATTAACGCCGCTGAGCGGTGATTTTGACGGTGACAACAAGGCCGATGTCGCGCTCTACAACCCGTCCTCCTCCACCTTTAGCGTTACCAAGAGTGGCGGCGGATCGGTCCTTCTCCTTTGGGGATTGCCGGGCGACAAACCCGTTATTGCCGATTACGACGGTGACGGCAAGGACGACATCGCAGTGTTCCGTCCGAGCAACGGCATGTGGTATGTACACGGTAGTTTCGGTGCCGATATCTTCACTTTGTGGGGCATAGCGACCGATGTACCGGTACCCGGAGACTATGACGGTGATGGAAAAGAAGACGTGGCGGTTTATCGCAACGGCATCTGGTACATCAACAACACCACCGCCGGAGTTCAGATTGTCAGTTTCGGCCTCGCGACTGACAAAGCAATTCCGAACGCTTATCAACACTAGTGGTTAGGAACCACGCAGACAAAAAGGGCCGGCTTTTGCCGGCTCTTTTATTTTGTAGTGTGTAAAAGTGTGCTGCTGACGGAAGCCCGCCTGTAAGGGAGGGCTAATTTTTCCGACAAGATCCGAGCCCTTGCTAATGCGCGGGCTTCTGCCTTCGCCGCTTGACGTGGAGTGAGTGTTTCTTTAGCTTAGTTTTTAATGACCGATCTAAAAGAAAAAACAGCGCAGATCATCAAGCTGCTAAAAAAAGAATACCCGGACGCGCGCACGGCGCTCGATCACGGCAGCGCTTTCGAGCTTCTCATTGCCACAATCCTTTCCGCGCAGTGCACCGATGTGCGCGTCAACATCGTCACCGCGGACCTGTTTCGTAAATACCGCAAGCCGGTGGATTATTTACAAGTTTCGACAAAGGAACTCGCCCACGACCTGCGCTCGATCAACTTTCATACCAACAAAGCCAGGAACATCCAGAAGACTTGCGAAATTCTCATCGAAAACTTTGGCAGCGAAGTCCCCCAAACGATGGAAGAACTTCTGACCCTGCCGGGCGTGGCGCGCAAAACCGCTAACGTAGTGATGGGTAACGCTTTCGGCATCGCCAGCGGGGTGGTGGTGGACACGCACGTCATGCGTTTGTCGCAGCGGCTGGGCCTGACCAAACACACTACGCCGGAAAAGATCGAACTAGATCTGCAGGAACTGGTGCCGAAAAAACATTGGGTAGTATTTTCACACTGGCTGATACTTCACGGCCGCGCTGTCTGCAAAGCGCGCAACCCTCAATGCCAAAATTGTGTGATTGAAAAACTCTGCCCGTCTTCACGGTTAAAAGGCGATGTGGATCTGTGGGAACAGAATCAGGGAAAGGAAGCAGGAAGTAAGAAAAAAGGAATTTAAGAAGGAAATTAGCCGGAAAATCCCCCTTTCCTACTTTCCTTTTTTTCCTTTTCCTGTTCCACCTAAAATTCTATTCCCTGCTGGGCAAAGATGCCTGCGTTAAAAGGATGTTTGATCTCGGTCATTTCGGTGACGAGATCGGCGGCTTCGACGAGTTCGGGCGGGGCATTTCTGCCGGTGAGCGATAATGTGCAGATGAGGCTGCGCTTCGCGTACTTCTTTTATCTCTTCTAAAACTTTACCCACGTCCAAGAAATTTGTAATCGAGAACGTAAACCAGCTCGTCAAACACCAACAGTTCATATTCCTTGCTGCGCATTTTTTCGACGCATAGCGCCCATGTTTCTTCCGACGTTTTGATGTCCTGCGCCGGGATCCTTGGTGTCCCAGGTAAAGCCGTCGCCCATCGTGTGGACCTCGATACCGAGTTTTTCAGCGGCCTCGTGCTCGCCATAGCGGTCGTTCTTCGACTTCATGAACTGGATCAGGCAGCATTTGAGCCCGCGCCCGGCGGCGCGCACCAGCACCCCCAGCGCAGCGGTGGTCTTGCCCTTGCCGTCGCCGGTGTTGACCATCAGCAGGCCCTTGGTATTTTCGCGATAATCTTCGCGCCGCCACTTGTATCGCTTTTCTTTGTTCGCCGCTGAAGACATAAAGAAATGTGTCAGAAGCCCGACCGTCAGGAAGGGCGCTTTCTCGTTATTGAATCAGCGCCGCGCTCACGCTTGGGCTACCGACACGTCAAGAAATCTAAGCCAGTGCAGGTTCGAGAAGCTCTTCATCAACAAAGCTACCTTCTTGCTTTGCGACGGCTTTGAGCACTGCTTCCACAATTTCGCTTTCGCGCTCGTTCCAATCACCTGTTACCCGGCAGCCGGCCGCATTCTTATGCCCGCCGCCGCCGAATTTCTCGGCGACCTTGGCAACATTGATGTCGCCCTTTCGAGCGCAGGCTGACACGGATAAGTGTCCGGGCGAACCTCTCGCATATATACGACCGCCAGCACCTCTTTCGCCGCCAGCGGGATATTGACAAAGCCGTTGTTATCGCCATCGACCGCGCCGGACTCTTCGTCCATTTTCAGCGTCTGGCGCAGCATGGCCACCCGGCCGCTCTCGTCGCGTTTTACCGTAGCCAGCACTTGTCGCATCAGCTCGATACGGCGACCAGGGATAACTGTTATAAACGGCTTCGGATATTTTGTGCGGGTTTGACGCCGATGCGGACCAGTTCGGACGCGACCTTGAAAGTGCGCTCGGTGGTATTGGAATAATGAAAAGAACCGGTATCGGTGACCAGCGCCATATAAACGCACTCGGCGATCTCTTTGCTGATCTTGTCCGCCGATGGCTTTGCAGAGGTTGTAGATCATCTCGCCGACGGCCGAAGCGGTTGAATCGATCCAGTTAATCGTCGCCAAAATGCTCACAGGTGGCGTGATGGTCGATATTGACGGTGAATTGCTCGCCCAATCCCTCGATCCCCGGGCGCAGCGCATCGGAACATTCGATCACAAAAACAGCGTCGTATGTTTTATCCGTTTTACCGATCGTTCTTATCTCGTCTGCACCGGGAAGCTCCGATAGGCAGACAGGTATCTCGCCACGAACAATGACCTCGGCTTCTTTTCCCAGAGACCGCAGCAGCCAACATAAACCAAGGGACGAACCGACACCGTCGCCATCCGGACGAGCGTGCGTGGTAATGCCAAAATTCTGTCTTGCTTTCAATTAATTCAACAACTTGACTTAACATCTATTTCGAGCTGGGAGATAGCGGTAAAACTTATTCCCCGTCCGCTAACCTTTCTTGCGTTTCATCTTTCTCCGGCGCCAAATCTTCCAACAGCGTTGCTATCCTGGCCGCTCTTTCTTCCGCCGTGTCCCGCGCAAAATGCAGGTGCGGCGCGTGGCGCATATTCAGGTTCATCGCCCAACTGCTGGCGGACATAACGGTGCAGCATGCCTGTAAGGCCTTTAGGGCCTCGTTTATATCCTCTTCCTCACCTTCAATAAGTACATAAGACCTTGGCGTCTCGTAGGTCATCCGCCACCCGCACATCGGTTACCGTAACCGCCTCGACGCGAGGGTCTTCAAGTTCAAAACCGACTACCTCAGCGATCTCTTCGCTCAAACTTCCGCTAATCGCTCGGGCCTCGCATCATTACTTACCCCGCCTTATTCTAAAGAAGTACGCGGCGATCCTCTCGATCACAAAAGCCTCGATCTCGTCACCGACCTTGATGTCGTTGAAGTTACGCAGACCGATACCGCATTCGAATCCCTGCCTGACCTCGTTGACGTCATCCTTAAAGCGCTTGAGTGTGGCAATTCGCCTTCCCAGATAACGACGCTGTCGCGTATGAAGTCGCGCCTTCGCCTGACGCTTGATAATGCCGTCGATCACGCGGCAGCCGGCGATTGTGCCGACGCGCGACACCTTGAAGTCTTCCTGGAACTTCGGCCTTGCCGAGGATCGACTTCCTTCTCGATCGCGTCGAGCATGCCGATCATCGCCGCCCGGATCTCTTCCTCGATCTTGTAAATGATCGAGTGCAGGCGGATATCGACATCTTCCTGCTTGGCGACCTCCGCAGCGCGCGCTTCGGGCCGCACGTTAAAGCCGATGATCACAACGGCCGTCTGCGCGTTGTCGGCCTGCGTAGCCGAAGCCAGCAGAACGTCCGATTCGGTGATCGCGCCGACACCGGCGCGTATGACGCGGACCTTGACCTTGTCGGTCGAAAGTTTTTCGAGCGTCGATTTGAGCACCTCGACCGAACCCTGTACGTCGGCCTTGAGAATGACGAGAAGTTCCTTGACCTCGGCCAGGCCGAGCGACTCGATACCGCGTTTGGTCGTCTTGAGCATCGCGGCCTGACGGGCCTGCATCTGGCGCTGCTGCGCGATCTCGGTCTGCGCTCGTTCAATATCGGCCACGACCTGGAATGTGTCGCCCGCCTGGGGAACACCCTGCAGGCCGAGCATCTCGACCGGTGTCGCCGGCAGCGCTTCTGTAACTTCTTCGCCGCGGTCCGTAGAACATCGCCCGGACCTTACCGGAAATTCTGGCCGACGATGAACGGATCGCCGACACTCAAACGTTCCCTGCTGAACCAGCGCCGTCGCTACCGCACCGCGTCCCTTATCGAGCTTGGCTTCGAGCACGACGCCGGAAGCACGCCGGGTCGGGCTGGCTTTCAGGTCCAGAATATCCGCCTGAGCAAGATCGTTTCCAGCAGCGTATCCAAACCTTCGCTTTTCTTCGCCGAGACCGGGACCATTTCGATGTCGCCGCCCCAATCGGTCGGCTGCAGCCCCTGCTGGGCGAGCTCCTGTTTGACCTTGTCGGCGTTGGCGCCCGGCTTATCGATCTTGTTGATGGCCACGATGATCGGCACACCGGCCGCCTTGGAGTGGTCGATGGCCTCAATCGTCTGCGGCATCACGCCGTCGTCGGCGGCCACGACCAGTATGACCACGTCGGTCGCCTTGGCACCGCGGGCGCGCATCATGGTGAATGCTTCGTGGCCCGGCGTATCGAGGAAAACTACCCGGCGTTTTTCGTCCGGATTATCGGCGCTGGGAACCTGAACGCTGTAGGCACCGATGTGCTGCGTGATACCGCCGGCTTCGCCTTCCGCGACATTTTCCTAGCGGATCGCGTCGAGCAGCGATGTTTTACCGTGATCGACGTGACCCATTACGGTGACGACCGGCGCGCGCTGAAGTTCAACGTCGTCCGCATCGGCCGCGATGAGTTCTTCGAACTCCTCTTCGATCACCATCTCTTCAAAGGGAACAAAGCTGATCTCGTAACCGAAACTTTCACCCAGATCGACGGCCAGTCTTTCATTGATAGGCTGGTTGAGCGTGGCAAAGACGCCTTTTTTCAAAAGAAGCTGAACGATATCGCGCGGGACGATGCCGAGCTTTTCGGCAAAGTCGCGAACGGTAGCGCCATCGGCGAGACGAACGGTTTTTGAATCGTTTTCACCGGCGGCCACATTCACCTGATCGATAATGCGTTCTTCGATCGTTTTCGGGCGCGGGGCCGAGACCTCCTGCTCGTTAAACCTGGCATCCCTTCCACCGCGGCGGTCGCCGCCTCTGGCTTTTCCGGTCGAGCGGCCTTTCGGGCGGCGCGAATCCGGCGAAGGAACGTAATTGAGCTGCGGGGTCGAGGTTTCGCCCGGCGTGCCGCGCAAACCTTCATCGCGGGTCCCTCTCTTGACGGGCCCCCGGAGCTTCGACCACTTTCGGCACGCGGGCGGCAACTTTTGCCTCTTCCGATGCCTTGATCGTTTTCAGCGCATCGGCTGAGATCCTAATTTGTTTGACCTGCGTGCTCGATTTGACCACTTTGACTTCCGGCGCTTTGACCGGAACTACGACTTCTTCAACTTCAGCTATTACTGGTTCGGCTTCTTCCGGAGCCTCTTCCTCTACTTCTTCCTCTTCGACGGTTTCAACAACCGCCGGTTTTTTGAGTTTTCGAACCTGTTTATCGGCTTTGGCCGGAGCGGCCTCCTCGACTTCAGGAACCGGCTGGGCTTCTACCACCACCGGCGTTTCTTCTTCCGGCGCCTCTTCCGGTGTTTCTATGACCGGTTCTTCCACGACGGGCGTTTCTTCCTCGACGTGCTTGGCCTTTTTGATGACCTTGATGGCTCTGACCGGTGCCGTTTCTTTTTTGGGGAAATATTTATTGCGAACCTTGTCCGCGAGTTCCTTCGGGACACTGTTTGAAGGCACATCAACATCCGCCCCTTCGCGCCGAAGGTCTTCGATGATGCGTTTGGTGTCCTGCTTTAGCTCTCTGGCTAAATCATATACTCTGACTTTGTTTGCAACTGCCATCTGTTTTCGTTAACTATCTAAGTACCTTTGGCGAAACTATTCGCCTTTTTCGTCTTCCGACTCATCGCCTCCAGCGGCCTCTGCGGCGAGTTTTTCCACTTCTTCTTCGGCCGCTTCGTTGGTCGCGAAAGTTTCATCGCTCGATTCTTCCGCTTCCTCTTCGATTAATACGGCTGCGTCCAGCGGATCCAGGTCTTCGGTTTCATCAGTGATGTCTTCGGCCTCGATCTCATCTTCAGCCTCGACCGAGCCCTCGGTCGCATCCACCAAAGCCTGCTCGAAGGTTTCTTCGTCTGCGCTTGCAGAGCCTGAACCTTCACCTGCTTCTTCGGTCTTTAAGTCTTCAGCCAGCTCTTCGATATCGGCAAGGTCCGTCGTTTCCTGCCGGTCGCTTTCACCTATCTCATCGGCGGCTTCGGCGACTTCCTCGCCTACTTCTTCCGCGGATTCTTCTTCTCCCGCTTCACCTGCTTCTTCGCCTTCTTCAGTTTGGGCGTTGCGCATATCGACTATCGCATTGGCCGCGGCCAAAATTTTCTCAGCCTCGTCCATACTGACATCGAGATAATCCACCAGGTTATCGACCGTGGTCGCCGCCAGAGCGTCGATATCGACAATGCCTTTTTCCTTCAGGTCTTCGGCCTGGGTGGCTGAAACACCTTCGAGTGCGGAAACCGGAACAGCTTCTCCGGCCGCCATCATTTTACCCATCTGGATGGCGATCTCTTTCTTGAGCTCGGCTTCGCTGCGGATATCGATATTCCAACCGACCAGCCGCGTCGCCAAACGAACGTTCTGCCCGTGCTTGCCGATCGCCAGCGAAAGCTGGTCTTCGATCACGATCACTTCGATCTGGCGTTTTTGGATATCGGTGATACGCACCTGCGAAACTTTGGCCGGTGCTAAGGCATTGGCCGCGAATACCGAAGGTTCATCCGACCATTCGATAATGTCGATCTTTTCACCGCGCAATTCGCGGATGATCGATTGCACGCGCGAGCCCTTCATACCGACGCAGGCGCCCACCGGATCGACGTCTTTTTCATTGGACGCGACCGCGATCTTGGCACGCTCGCCCGGTTCACGCACCGCCGACTTGATCACGACCGTATCGTCGTAAATTTCCGGCACTTCCATTTCAAACAAACGCTTGAGCAATTCTTCCGAAGCGCGCGAAACAATGATCTGCGGCCCCTTGGAATCTTTCGTGACATCGTGGATGACCACGCGAATTCTTTCACCCTGCGACCACTGTTCGGAACGGACCAGTTGGTTGCGCGGAGCGACGGCTTCCAGATTGTTTCCCAGATCGACGATCATATCGCCGCGCTCAAAACGCTTGACGGTGCCGTTGATCAGATCGCCCTTGCGGTCGATATATTCTTCATAAACTTTTTCGCGAACGGCTTCGCGTACTTTCTGCACCAGAATCTGCTTGGCGGTCTGCGCCGCGATGCGGCCCAGTTCTTCCATCGGCAGCGGGATCATCAGCGCGTCACCGATCTCCACGTCTTCCAGGCCCATATCCGAAACTTCCTGCAGCGATACTTCGACCGAAGAGTTTTCAATCTCTTCGACGACCGTCTTCACCACGCTTATTTCAAGCGAGCCGTCGTCCATGTTCCAATCAACCTGTAACGGATCGTCGACCTTGGTTTCGCCTTCTTTCGCTTTCGGATCCTTGATCTTGAAATGCCGGCGCGCCGCCGCTTTGATGGCGTCTTTGAGGACCTCGATGATCAATTCCTTGTCGAGGCCGTGCTCACTGCAAAGAGCGTCTATATTCTGTGCGATAGATGTAATAGCCATACTAGTCAGTTAACTTATTTAATTCTTTTCTTTTCCTGCTCTGTCAGGTTCGGGCTTTGCCTTGGCAAGTTCCGCTTCCAGGTCGATCTCCAGATTCGCCTTCACTACATAGCTGTAAGGAAATCTCACTTCACCGCTGGTCTTGTCGTCTAAGACGATCTCTTCCGCCTCAACCCCGGTGATCCGGCCGCGAAAATTTCGCTGCCCCGCCACCGCATAGTTGGTTTTGACCTTTGCCATCTGCCCGGCGAATTTCGCGAAATCCTGCAGGCTGTAAAGCTCTCTTTCAAGCCCCGGCGATGAAACTTCCAGCAGATAAGCTGACGAGATAAAGTCTTCGGCATCGAGCGCATCACCTAAACGGTGGCTCACCAACGAGCAATCTCCGTGCGTTACCCCGCCTTCTTTATCGATAAAAACGGTCACCGTCGGCTTTTTGTCGGAGCCTTTGACTGCGACATGAACAAGTTCCAGCCCACTTTCGGCTGCAACCTGGGCGGCCAGCTCTTTAACTCTATTTTCAACCCCGCTTCTGTCCATTACTTAGGTCACCTTCTGTCCGTTTTGCGCTCAAAATAAAAAGTGGGCGCGAACCCACCTGAGGCCAATGAACCGGACGTCCCGAAGGAAACATACATAATAATGCAGGTAGGTGGTAAAAGCAAGGCGAGAACGGCTGTCCGACGGCGCTTTGCAGTGAGCCAACTGGCAATGGAGTCAGAACCGGGAACGGTAGTGACCGGGTTTCGGCTAGTAAAAACCAATCCAGCGCGGGGTTAAAGGGTTCGGAGTTCAAACTCCCCTCCTTACGAAGGAGGGGTGCCCGAAGGGCGGGGTGGTTCTCTCTTTCCGGCAAACTATCTCCGCGCTCACGAAAAAATCATAAAACTCGTCTTCCGGTCCTATTCTGGCCGTCCAGTCGCAAATTGGTAGATGATGAGCTAGACCCTGCCTAAAAAACTTTCCGGTAAATCAAACCATTAAAATACGTCGTCGTCAGGGTTTTTGTTTATCAAACAAGATGATTTGATGGCTCATCTGAAGCGGGCGCAAGCAACCCTTCCGAACTGCAAATTTATTGAGATCTTATATTTACCTTTCAAGCCGAACACCTCTCAGGTCCGGAAGGGTTGCTTGCGCCCGCTCTTAAACACGAAGCCGGAAACCCGGTCACTTCTGACCGCATTACCGACAATGATCGTGCGTTTAGAGACACATGAGACATCTGAGACAAATGTCTCGTGTGTCTTGGATGTCTCAGACTAACGTTCCGGTTCCAGCAAACGGATCTAAGACATTATCAAACTCTTATCGGTTAACCTTTCTTCAAACTCCTTAGATGATCCTGAACAACTTCACTTACTCGTAAGGAGGAGAAGCAACAACAAGTGTTTTCTAATTGCCTGAAGAAGATGTGATACGTCTAAGAGTAATAAAGGGGCTAGACCGATTTCACTTGACGTTTGTCAAGTCGAAAGCTATATTCTTGTTGTATATAAGAAGAAACCGTTATACTTATCTATTTGATACTCTGATAGTTAAGTTTCTTCGTTAAAGAAATGCCCCCGATCCGGTCAAGAAGCGAGGGACATTCCTTAGTTACGAACGCCGATCCAGGTTTGGAAGCTGGATATCATCGAGTGAAGTTTTGGTTGCGGCGGTTTGGACCCGCGCTGTCTTCCTCATCAGATTGCCTTCCAGGCATGGCGTCCTTTTCAACTATTTCTATAGTATTCATCGCAAGATTTTTGTCAACCAGTTAATCTTATTACTCCATCCTTTTATCATCATTTAATGTAGCATTTATGCGTTTTTACGCCACTTTTTACAAAAAAATAAGGCAACATCATTTGTTATATATAAACGGGTTTGTATAAAAAATTTTTATGTCTATTTCAAAATGACCTCATATCTATAACTACGACTCATTAAATCGAATGAGAAACCCCTAAGAAACCTCAGGACATCTGAGACATTTGTCTCGTGTGTCTCAAGTGTCTCACCCGCACACCTTTTTGCAAGAACCTCTCGCCGCTACGTTCTTAACATTAGAAATACTGACCGTGGCGTTTTTTTGTATAACTTTATACAACCAATAAAGGAGCAGAAACATCATTTAAGGTGAACGGTTACGCAGCGTGTATTAACTGTCAGAGTTAGTCCAACTTTTGCCCTTCTCAAAGCTGCGTAACCGTTTTTACCGCGACCATATCGTTATCGGAGGCCGGTTATGAAAATCAATCTTTTTGGCGCTTTTCTTCTCTTTGCCGCTTTTATCTCATCCGCCCATACCTGGAAAGAAAATAGTACTGAAAAAACGGAAACCCCGGAAACCCTTGTTAAACAGGCAGTTTCGGCAAACGCTTCGGAAGCCGCCACGGCCATTTCCCAGCTGCGTGAGATGGGGCCGGCGGGGCTCGACGCATTGCTTGCCGCGCACAAGGATGAGATCAAAACGTTCATGGATAGCGGTGAAAAAACTCCGGAATGGCTGAAGTTGGCGGCCGCGCTTGACGCGGTGGCGATGCAAAAAGACAGCTACGCCGCCGGGCTCTACTGGTTCACCGACCTCGAGAAAGCTAAAACGGAAGCGCAGAAAACCGGTAAACCCATCCTTTCCCTGCGTTTGCTGGGAAATCTCAATGAAGAATTAAGCTGCGCCAACAGCCGCTTTTTCCGCACCGCGCTTTACCCGAATCAGAGGGTATCGGAACTCCTCAGCAAACAATTTGTAATGCATTGGCAGTCGGTAAGGCCAGCGCCGCGCATGACCATAGATTTCGGCGACGGCCGCAGGATGGAAACGACCGTAACCGGAAACAGCATTCATTATGTGCTGGACACAAACGGCAACATCATCGACGCGATCCCCGGTTTGTACGGGCCGCGGGCGTTCGAACAGATTCTGGTGCGGGCGGAAAGTGCCTTTGACGTCATTCAAAGCGCCGAAGCTCAGCGCCTCGCAAGCGGGACCTCGACCTACGGCAATATCATGCCCAGATTTTATGGCGAATGGATGCAGGTACTCCAGGAAAACTGGACCGCCGATCTAAAGCGCGCCAAAGTTTCGCTGGACAAAGATCTGCCGGCGCCGGCAAGCGTCGGATTCTACAGTTCGATCACGGCTTCCGAGCGGGCGATGGCGAAAGCGGTGAGTGAGGTAAGGATGCTTCCGCCGGCGGCGTTGATAGATCGCCTGAATGTTCTGGAAAAAGAAACCGGCCTGGCGAAATGGAAAAAAGTCGCCGAGCAGCGCCAGGGCGAATGCCTGCTGGATGAAAACAGCCGCGCTTTTATCAGCCGCAAACTCGGTATCAAAGATGCCGAACTGGACAAGCTGGTAAAACAATTCGAGCAAAATCTGGCGCTGGATACCGTCCGGAACGAATATCTTTTCCATTCCAAAACGATCGGCTGGCTGCAAAGCGGCACCAAAGACAGCAGCCGGACCGACCTGAGTAAATTTAATGAAAAGGTTTATACGGAACTGTTTTTGACCCCGAGCGCCGACCCCTGGCTGGGACTCTATGCGCCCGAAGTTTATAACGGGATCGAAAATAGCGGAATAAGTAAATAGTGAATAATGGTGAATGGTTAGTGATTAATGATTAGTGATTCCGTTGATCTGCCGTTAATCACTAATCATTAATCGTTATTCATTAACTACGGTTTGGGCGGGCGCTGGTCGGCCGGCACATTCTTGTAGACCTCTTCGTAAGTTTGATAACCGTCCTTGATGACCGTCGTCATCAAGTTGTCTTTATCGACCGTAGTCACTTCCAAAAGTATCGCGGCCACTTCTTTTCCGATCACATCATTTTTGAACATTGTCGTTCCGGTAAGCGGTTCTTTTTTCGCCAGCTTGATAGCGGCTTCGACCGCGCTGTTTGCGAGCGGGATGATCGGCTTATAAACGGTCATGGTTTGTTTGCCTTCGGCAATGCGCTGCAGGGCGGCGCCCTCGGCATCCTGTCCGGTAACCAATATGCCGGTCAGATTCTTTCGCTCCAGCGCGCTGATCACGCCGCCGGCCATGCCGTCGTTGGAAACCACCATCGCCTGAATGTTGTTATTGTTTTGCACCAGCGCATTTTCGGTGTAATTCAACGCCTTATCGCGGTTCCAGTCTTCGACGAAAGGATCGGAAACGATCTTGATATCACCTTTATCGATCGCCGGCTTTAACACTTCGAGCATCGCGTTCTTCATGATGATCGCGTTATTGTCCTTGGCAGAGCCATACACCATCATATAATTGCCGCGCGGCACGTGCTGCAGCGCGTATTCGGCGATCTTTTTACCGATCACCGGTACCTGGTGGGAAATATAAAGGTCGATCTTGTCGGAGTTGATCAAACGGTCGTAACTGATGACGGGCACGCCTTTAGCTTTGGCTTTTTCAACCATCGAAGCCGCCTGCGTGGCATCGTGCGGCGCGATCACCAGCACATCGATGTTTTGCGTGAGCAGGCCGTCGACATCACTCGCCTGGCGCTCGGCGATATTATTCGCCACGGTAACGATACACTCCACCTCGAGTTCCTGGCAGTGTTTTTCAAATGCCTGCTTATCACGCTGCCAACGCTCTTCCCTAAGCGTATCCATCGCAAAACCGATCTTGATCTTTTTGCCCTGTCCCGCCTGCTGGGACGATGAAGAATTTTGTGAATTCTGCGATTGCTGCTGCGAATTTTGCGCGCACGCAAAAGCAAGCGCTGCCAGCACAAAAATCGTTACGACCTTAAAACTTTTTCTCATATATTCTCCCGCAATATTTTGAAACTAAAAATAGCGTTGCCCATAAATTCTCTCAGGCGATCAGGGCGGCTACTTTAGTGTGTTTGGTGTGTTTCGTGGTTAAATTCTTTTCGTGGTTAAATTCTTACAGATGTGTAAGCAATGAAATTAAGACTTAACCACGAAGCACACGAAACTCACTAAACAAGAGCCGCTAATTTCTTTTAGACCGGCGCGATCGGGCTTTTATGGCAACGCCAACTAAAATAACACATTCTGTCAGATCATCCGTCCATAGATCTCCGTCATTTCTTTTAACCGCTCCGCGATCCCGCCTGAAAGTTCGTCCGGCTTCAAACGCCATTTCCAATTGCCGTCCGCAGTAGCGGGTAAATTCATCCGGGCTTCGTTTCCTAACCCAAGCAGGTCCTGCGCGGGAATGATCGCGGTGTCGGCAACCGATGCCAGCAGCGCGCGGATCATATCCCAGTTAATTTCCTCGCCGGTGCTGCCCAGATATTTCAAACAGCGTTCGCCATATATCGATATTTTCCCTTCCTTATCAAATTGCGCTTTATACCAACCCGCGGCCGTTTCGTTGTCGTGAGTTCCCGTATAGGCCGCGCAGTTGCGAATGTAGTTGTGCGGCAGGTCGTTGTGTTTGCCGTCGCCGCCAAAAGCGAACTGCAATATTCTCATGCCCGGGTACCCGAGATCGTCGCGCATTTTATAGATCTCCGGCGTCATATAACCGAGATCTTCCACAATAAAAGGAAGCTCTCCCAATTCATCTTTCAAAGCACCGAACAATTCGTAACCCCGAACATCGACCCACTCCCCGTGCTCCGCCGTTTTGTTTTCGCCGGGAACTTCCCAGTAACTATAGAATCCGCGAAAATGATCGATACGGGTTATGTCGACGGTCTTCAAGGTGAACCTGATGCGCCGGGCCCACCAGGAAAAATTCTCTTTACGCATCTCGTCCCAGTCATAGACCGGATTCCCCCAGAGCTGCCCGGTGCTGCTAAAAGCATCGGGGGGCACACCGGCGACAAAAGCCGATGAGCCGTCTTCATTTAATTTGAAAAGGCGCGGCTCACACCAGACGTCCGCGGAATTGTGTGACACGTAGATCGGGACATCGCCGATAAATTTAATGCCCTTTTCCCGCGCATAAGCGCGCAATTCATCCCACTGTCTGAAAAATAGGAACTGGTAAAATTTTTGCGCATATATTTCCTCTTCCAGCTCGCGGCGCGCGTTATCAAGAGCACCTTCATCCCGCTTGGCCAAAGACTCATCCCATTCATTCCACGGTTTTAGCTCGTTGGCGTTTCTGAGGGCTTGAAAGAGCGCATAATCATCCAACCAATTCGAATTTTCACCGCAAAACGCCTCGTAGGCGCTGCGCAGTTCTTCTTTCTTCGACACCCGAAAGCGTTCAAACGCTTTCTTTAGCAGCGCCGATTTCAGCTCGATCGCGCCGCCATAATCGGCCATTCCCTCGGAAAAGCCGGGAATTTCGTCGATCTCCCGGGCAGACAGGAATCCTTCGGCTTCGAGCTTTACCGGATCGATCAAAAGCGTGTTTCCCGCAAAGGTCGAGAAGCATTGGTAGGGCGAATCGCCGTAACCCGTTGGATTTAATGGAAGTATCTGCCAATAGGTCTGCCCGCCGGACGCCAGAAAATCGATAAATTCGCGGGCTTCAGCTCCCATATCGCCTATTCCGAACCGTCCCGGCAGTGAGGTCAGGTGCAATAAAACTCCGCTTGCTCTTAAAAATGCCATATATGTATGCAGGGATTATATTTACTGTTCAAATTCAGTAAAAAACCCGAATTTACTGTGGCTAATGTATCTCAAAGGGGCTCGTTCCCTCAAATCGAGCGAAAAATCGGCCCCAAAATCCGCAATTTTTGTCCCGTTTTTCGTCTCTCCTAAAGGGAGATTTCTGAAGCTCAGTATGGACATTTCAATTTGGCTTCTGATAGAATAAAATCAATCAAGACATTAATTTGTAATTTTTGCTTTGACCTGAAACGGGATTGGTTGTATTATTCGTAATCCCTGAATTTTTATTGACATTGCCCCACTTTTCGTGTAAAAGTGAAAAGGCTTTAATTTTAGTTTAATCTTTGCAAAAAGCGGTAGAAGAGGAGAAATATGAACAGCAAATTGTCTCGTAAAGCACTTTCTGCGTGCTTAATCGTCGCCCTATATGTAACCTATTCGATGGTTGCGTTTGCCAGTACTGATAAACTTGCCGGTGAACTCATTGTCAGCGGCAAAACGACTGTCACAGTCAATGGTGAAACTGCTCAAACAGGGCGCTCTATATTTTCCACCAGCACCATCACCACCCCCGAAAATACTACAGCCACGATCAATCTCGGCAGGACCGGGAAAGTGGAACTTGCTCCGAATTCAAGCATGACGGTCAATTTTGATCAGAATTCGATCTCCGGCAATCTTACTGCCGGCTCAGTCACGGTTATTGGTTCAGCCGACACGACTTCCGCCATCACCACGGTTAATGGAACGGTGAATTCTGCAACGGCCGGCAACACTTTTACGGTGAATGCCAAAAATGCCGCGCAGAGCAAAGATGACTACGAAGACTGCTCGGGAGACACCGACAACAACGGTAAAAAAGATTGTGTTTGCATAGATGCCGATAAAGACGGCGTTCTCGAATGCGACAAAGGCGGAGCGGCCTGGTGGGTCTGGGGCGGAGTTTTCGCGGCGGCGGCAACCGGAATTCTGTGGGCGGCTTTTAGTGACAGCAATGATGTCAACATCGGCGGCGGCGGTATCGTGGTCAGCCCCAGCAGATAAATACAAACTTCCCTTGAAGTTGACTGCATTTCAAGTATAATTGAAAACTTAGCTTTACAGGCTTTAATAATCAGGAGGATACATAATAATGTTGGGCAAAAATTGGACTCGTAAATCCTTAGCAATTCTTACGACTTTTGCCGTTTGGTCTGTTTTTACCATGGTGGCTTTTGCCGCACCGAAAGATTTGACCGCTGAGATCAGCGTTACGGGACAAGTGACCGTAAATGGCAATCCCACTACAGTTAATTCAACCATCGGTTCTGACAGCACCATCACTACCGGCGCCAATTCGAGCGCTGTGGTCAGTCTCGGTAAATTGGGCCGGGTTGAACTTCAGGCAGATTCTTCTGTTCAATTGAAGTTTAGCGATTCCACGATCGTGGCAATTCTTTCCGCTGGTAAGGTTCGTGTTTCCAACGCTTCGGGCGTGGCCGCGACGGTTACCACAAAAGACGCTGCCATTATCGGTGATATCGCCCAGGCAAATACGTTTGATGTTGAAGTGGAATGTTCGCATACTCACGCTGAAACGATCGCCGGATTGGTTACCATGAGAAGCGGTACTACGGACAAGGCAGTAGCTGCCGGTTCGGGTTCTATCGCGGGTAACATGGAACAGAGCGGCTGCCAACCGTGCAAACGTCCGGGCGGCACGCCGGGAGCTTTCCCGATCGCCGGCCTCGGAGCAGGTGCTATTGCCGCGATCATCATTGGCGCGCTCGGCGCCGCGGGAGCAGCCATTTTCTTTGGCAGCACCGGTGGCACTGACGTTACTTCCGGAGGCGGCACCATCGTTGTCAGCCCCAATCGTTAATTTGGCAAAACTCTTCGACTTGCTTTTTGCTGTTTGAAGCGAGTGAAAAACATTGCGGGTCGCGTAGAATTATCACGTGACCCGCAAAATTTTGTTCTTTTATAATAAACTGTATTTTTAATAATTTAGGATCTTAATAACTTATGCATATTGCTGTTATCGGCACCGGATACGTCGGACTTGTTACCGGGGCCTGTTTTGCTGAATTCGGCGTGGAAGTTACCTGCGTCGATGTCGATGAAAATAAAATCAACCGTCTTCACCAGGGAATAATCCCTATCTACGAACCGGGCCTCGATCAGATCGTAGAGAAAAACTACAAGGCCGGACGCCTTCATTTCACCACCGATATCAAACAGGCGGTTGAGGAAGCGCTGGTCGTTTTCCTCGCCGTCGGCACGCCGCCGAAAGAGGACGGCTCGCCCGATATGAGCTTCTACGAATCGGCCGGCGCACGATATCGCCGGCGCGATGAACGGTTACAAGGTTCTGGTCACCAAATCGACCGTGCCTGTCGGAACCGGTAAATGGCTGCGTGAATTCGTGGAAACAAATCAGAAGACCAAAACCAATTTCGGCGTCGCGTCAAACCCGGAGTTCCTGCGCGAAGGCGCCGCGATCGACGATTTCATGCGCCCTGACCGCGTGGTCATCGGCAGCAACGAACCTGACGCCATTGCCGTGATGAAAGACCTCTATCGTCCGCTCTACCTGATCGAAACACCGATCGTGATCACTTCGCTCGAGGCCGCGGAACTTATCAAATACGCTGCGAACGCTTTTCTCGCCACCAAGATCACGTTCATTAACGAGATAGCAAATCTCTGCGACGCGATCGGCTGCGACGTGCACGACGTGGCGCGCGGAATGGGAATGGATAACCGCATCGGGCGCAAATTTCTGCACCCGGGGCCGGGCTACGGCGGTTCGTGTTTTCCGAAAGACACGAAAGCTTTTACCAAGGTCGGCGATAAATTCGGCGTGGAAACTTCGGTGGTCGATGCCGTGATCAAGGCCAATGATCACCAGCGCATGGCAATGATCCCCAAGATCGAAAAATTGGTGGGAGATTTTAGCGGCAAAAATATTGCCGTGCTGGGCCTTTCCTTCAAACCGGAAACCGACGACATGCGCGAATCGCCTGCGACCGATATCATCCGGGAAATGCAAAAACGCGGCGCCAAGGTCAAAGCCTTCGATCCCGTAGCGATGGACGAAGCCAAGCATTCTCTGCCCGACATCGAGTTTGCGACTGACGAATACGATGCCATCAAGGACGCGGACGCGCTGGTCATCATCACCGAATGGAACCAGTTTCGCGCGCTCGATATGGAAAAGATAAAGGGCCTGCTCAAATCGCCCAAGATTGCCGACCTGCGCAATATCTACGAACCGCAGGACATGCGTGACCTGGGATTTGAATACGTCGGCGTGGGAAGATAGCTGTGGGTAGCTGGTAATTAGTAATTGGTTATAAGCTATTATTTACCGATTACTAATTACCAACTACCAATTAACAACTGCCAATTACTATGACAAGAATGCTCGTTACCGGAGGGGCCGGTTTTATCGGCTCTAACCTTGCCGAAGAACTTATCGCGCAGGGCGCGAGCGTCTGTATTCTGGATAACCTCGTTACCGGTTTTCGCGAAAATCTGGAAGAAATAAAAGGCGATTTCGATTTTGTCGAAGGCGATCTCAATGATCCCGCCGCGCTGAAAAAAGCGCTGGAAGGCGTCGAGGTCGTTTTTCACCAGGCGGCGCTGCCCAGTGTGCCGCGCTCCGTCGCCAACCCGCAGGAAACTCACCAGGCTTGTGTCAACGGCACTTTTGCCCTGCTCAACGCCGCCAAGGATTCGGGCGTGCGCCGTTTGATCTATGCCGCGTCGAGCTCCGCCTACGGTGACCAACCCGTTTTGCCCAAGGTCGAAACGATGGGCCCCGAACCGCTGTCGCCTTATGCCGGCGCCAAGCTGATGGGTGAATATTACTGCCGCATCTATGCGCATGTGTACGGGCTGGAAACGCTCTGCCTGCGCTACTTCAATGTCTTTGGCCCGCGGCAGAATCCGAGCTCGCAATATTCCGGCGTGATCTCGCGATTTATTCGACGCGCTGATGAAGGGTGAAACTCCCGTTATTTACGGCGACGGCGAACACTCGCGAGATTTCACCTACATCGCCAACGTCATCGACGCCAATGTCAAAGCCGCTCAGACCACTGAAGGGATCGGCGAAGTAATGAACGTGGCCAATGGCGACCGCATCACCCTCAACCAACTGCTCGAAACGGTTAAAAAGATCACCGGCAAACCGGACGTCACCGTCGACTACCAACCTTCGCGCAAAGGCGACGTCAAAGACAGCCAGGCCAACAACCGCCGCGCAATCGAATGGCTCGGTTACGAAAAACTCGTCGACCTGGAAGAAGGTTTAATTAAGACCATCGGCTGGTGGAAGAACAGCCGCTTTGCGAAATAATCCCTGCTCATTTTTCAGTACGAAGATATTTATTAAGCGCCTTTTTTAGTTGGGGAGATAATTTAGCAGCTTCAAAATTCTGCGCGGTTAGGATTTGTTCCAATGTTATGTTTTTTGAGGTGGTGAGATCTGCTTCTGTTAGATCCGCATTTTTTAAAGTAGTAAGATGTAAATCTGCCTCTCTCAAGTTTGCTTTGGATAAACATGAAGAACTCAAATTTGCTCCTTTTAAGTTAGCCGCCCTTAGATCCGCTACACTTAAATCAGCCCTGCTTAGATCCGACTCACTTAGATCCGCCTCTCTAAAATCTGTTTTATGTAGCTTGGCTAATATCAAAAATATTCCTTTTAAGTTTGCCCCGTTAAACCTCACATAATTCAAGTTAGCTCTATAAATAGCGCATTTTTCCAAATGAACTTTTCGTAAATCTAAAGTTCCGGGAAGTTCAGTTTCGGTCCAGCTTCTTCGACTAATTACATTCATAACAGCAGAAATTTCATAAATTGTTTCGCTTGATACCTGGCCGGAGTTTTTACGAACAAAGGCAGTGAGGATTTCCACTACCGTCCAATGGTCCCTTTGAGAATCGCGCGAAATGCGTTCAAGAGCATAAATACCGCCGAGTCTTATCTCTAATTTTTCATCCCCAAGCAATTCCACTGCTTTACCGAAACGATCCGTTAATTTACCTTCTTCAGCAAGACGGATATTTTCTTGAGAAATTTTTACATTTCGATAAGTGAGGTAAATACTAAGAAAGAGCAGTGAGCTACTGATAATTTGGACAAACGTCATGCGAAAATTATTTTCAATGTCGGCGAAATTTTTTTGTAGTTGTACACGTTCGTTAGGATTTAGCTTTTCTATGATTTCGAGAGGTATGGCTTTTTGGTAGTTGGCAACCTGGAATTGCGGTACAAAAACTAAAATCGCTACACTAACGGCTAAAAGAAGAACGATAATGAGGTAGGAGTTTATCTTCATAAAAATGCGCGATCAGTTTGCCGTATAAAATAGCATAACTTTACCGCTCGCGCATTTAAAACAGTACAGTTCAGAGTTCAAGCTTCAGCTTGTCTTACTTCGGAAAAGGCAAAGACAAACTAAAGCTTGAACCGGCGTTGCGCATAAACACCGTTGAAGTCAAAAGGCAACAGGGGTCTGAATCTCAGAACGCAGTGACCGGGGAAAGGATACAATCAGCTTTGCTAAATTATTGCCTGTAAATAGATATTAAAAGCTTTAAAAACCCGGTCACTACCGTTCCCGGTTCTGACCTCATTACGATCGTTACCCGTTTCATTTATGGGCAACACCGCTTGAACTCTGAACTTTTGAACTCTGATAGGCGGTAACTGCGTAGCAAAACACGAAACTCTTACAAAGTTACTAATTGTCCAAACCTATCAGTGAAAACAGATCCGGGTTAAGTTATGCTGTTCCGTCGGCGCTGTGTAAGGAGCGCGTGATCTTTGACCAATTAACCCAAATTACCCAAAGCCGTGTTGCAAAAGTGTTGCAGGTGTTGCAGTGTTGCGCCCCCTGCAACACTGCAACACCGCCTTTGAGCGGCAAAAAGCGTGTCGGTCCCCGACTGCTGACACGGCCCGCGGTGCAGCTTCAAATTCAGCACCACCGGGTAGTCCCTTACGGCCTTGGAGTTGCCGCCGGAGACGGTGCCGGAGTCGGTGTCGGGTTCGGGGTCGGCAGCGCCGGCATCTGGTCTTTCGGATAGCGCGGAAGCATTTCGTCGCGCATTGCCAGCACATAAACGGCGGCGGCGATCACGATTGCCGAAGCCTGCACGTCCTCGGGGATGATCCGTTCATAGGTGTCGAGGTTGGTATGCCAGGTGTGCGTAAAATACTCGATCGGGTCCTGATTTACGCCGATGCCCGGCAGCCCCGCCTGGTTAAACGAAGTGTGGTCGGAACCGCCAAGGCCGCGGCTGCGCCCGTTGCTAGCACCCATTATCCCGAGGTCTTCAAAAGGCGCCACGGCATCGCGCAAAATCGTCGCGGCTTCCGGCGGACCGAAAACCGACATTGCCTTGGCGCGGCCCGTTCCGGAATCGATGTTGAAATACCCGCCGAATTTTTCAAAATCCGCGGTGGGCGTTTCCGCCGAGCCGAAATGTTTTTTCACATAGGCTTGCGAGCCGAGCAGCCCTTCTTCTTCACCCGACCAGAGCGCGACCCGGATAGTGCGGCGCGGTTTTACTCCGATAGCTTTTAAGATGCGCGCGGCTTCCATCATCACCGCACAGCCGACCGCATTGTCAGTCGCGCCGGTCGCCGAATGCCACGAATCAAGGTGCCCGCCGAGCATGATCACTTCATCCTTTTTATCGGTGCCGGTGATCTCGCCCACTACGTTGTAAGAAGTTTTGCCTTCGGGATAGAGCTTGTTGCGAATATCAAATTCCAGCGACACCGGCGTGTTGTCAGCCAGTATGCGCGTGATGCGGCCGAAATCTTCATTGCGCAATACGATGGTCGGTACGGTCTTTGTGATATCAAAAGCCCGGTGATTAAAGGCGCGTATCTGGCCGTGTTCACGGCCGGCATCATTGATACGAACAGGAACGCTGTTGTCCAGCAAAAACTTGTCCAGCTGATCGGCTATCTGCAGATTCGTTAACACGCCGCGGTTTGGCCGCCGGCTGCGCCGGACCTCCGCCGGGGCCGCCCAGACCTTGCGGGGGACCGCCTGCCAGGCGTTTTTTCAGATCTTCGTCATTTAAGCGCTTATCCGGCGGCTTGATCGTTACGGGAACCACTGCCGGCTTGCCCATCAAAACCATCTTGCCTTTTACATTCGCCTGGACGCTGCCAAAATAAGCGGTCAGTTCTTCCTGCGTCGGGCGGTCCGGCAAGATCATATTGAACGCCTGTCCGGTAACGGCGCCGTTCGTTCCCGGCGTCCACGATAAAACTTCAAACACCAGCGAGTCCTGCACCGGCGCGGTGATAAAACCGGATGCGCGTTCGTTCCCCCATCCCGGATGGCCGAAATCCCATGCTTCGAGCTCCGCTTTATCAAAACCCCAGGCCAGCATCTGCTTGACCGCCCAATCCGCCGCCGCCTTGTGATTCGGCGAACCGGTCAGGCGCGGCCCGTACACGTCCGTCAGCCAATGCATGGTCTTCATGATCTGCGAATTGGTTTTTTCTTCGCTGCGGATCGCCATGCCGATGTCTCCGCCAATCTGTGCCGATACCGTCAGCGGCGCAAAGATCGCGATCGCCAAAATGATAGCAGTTGCTTTTGTAAAGAAAATTTTTCTCATACCTTCAAACCCTTTTCGATAGTGATTAATTTTAAGGCGCTACAGCGGGCGCAAGCGGCCCTTCCTGACTGCAAATTCATTAGACTTTAATGCTCACCGTTCAAGTCAATACCCTCTCAGGTCGGGAAGGGTTGCCCCGCGCCCGCCGTATAGATCAGATCGCTACTGACTAAATAAAGCTTTTAAAACTTTCCGTGTACGGCGCTCGCGCTACGCCTTTATCTGTAATGATCGCAGCAATTAGCTCGTTCGGCGTGACGTCAAATGCCGGGTTGCTTACGCCTACGCCGTCGGGGGCCACCTGCTGCTCGCGGACGTGCGTCACTTCCCTGCGATCGCGTTCTTCGATCGGAATACCGTCACCGGTCGCGGTGTTAAGATCGATCGTCGAAAGCGGTGCGGCAACATAAAAAGGAATGTTGTGCGCTTTTGCCAGCACGGCAACCATGTAAGTGCCGATCTTGTTGGCGGCATCACCGTTAGCGGCGATGCGGTCAGCGCCCACCACCACGGCATCGACCTCGCCTTTCTTCATCAGGTGGCCGGCCATGTTGTCGGTGATGAGCGTGACGGGAATGTTGTCTTCCATCAGCTCCCACGCGGTCAGCCGCGCGCCTTGCAGATAGGGCCGGGTTTCGTCCGCGATGACCGCGATCTTTTTGCCTGCCGCGATCGCTCCGCGGATAACTCCCAGCGCGGTTCCGTAATCGCCGCCGGTCGCGAGCGCGCCGGCGTTGCAATGCGTCAAAACATTTGCGCCGTCAGGAATAAGTTCGCCGCCAAACTTTCCGATATTTCTATCCGCCGCAAAATTTTCCTCAAAGATCAGATTGGCGTCGTCCAGCAGGATCTGTTTTATTTCGCTGACCGACTTTCCTTCGGCTTTCGCTTTTTGGAACGTCATTTTCATACGTTCGAGCGCCCAAAAAAGATTCACTGCGGTCGGCCGGGTCTTTCCTAAAACTTCACAGACGTAATCGAATTCCTCTTCGAAATCGGCCATCGAAGTGCCGACAAATTGTTTTGCGCCCAGCGCCGCGCCATAGGCGGCCGAGATGCCGATCGCCGGCGCGCCGCGCACCACCATATCGCGAATAGAATCAGCCACCTCCATATAGGTGTGCAGCATCAGGTACTTCTCTTCGTTTGGCAGCAAGCGCTGTTCGAGCATTTTTATGCCCTCGTCTGTCCATTCAACAGCTTTTATCATTTATAATTCCCTCAAAAAAGATTTGTTGAAAGAATTTTACGCGAACAGCCTGACCGCCGCAACAACCGACCGGTACGAACTTTTTACCCGGCTAAACCGTAATCAAAACAGGATCGCCTTTTAAGGAGCGCAAAAATGAGCTTAAGTGCCACTCTTGACGAAATTCATTTGAAATTAATACGCAGCATTTGGCTGCAGCGTTTCACCGTCTTTAACCGCCTGATGTTGGCAGCCGCGTTCCTTCCCTCCGGTTTTACCAAGGCCGTCGGCAACCGTTTTACCACGCTCCCGGTAACAAACCCGGTCGGGTATTTTTTCGACGCTCTTTATCAAACCGGTTTCTATTACAATTTTATCGGCATCGTACAGCTTCTGGCCGCTCTTTTACTGTTCTTTCCCCGCACCGCGACGCTCGGCGCGGTCGTCGCTTTTCCGATAATTTTGAATATTTGCCTGCTGACGATCTCAGTCGGGTTTCGCGGCACCTGGGTCATCACCACGCTCATGCTGCTGGCAAATACTTATTTACTCTGCTGGGATTACGATAAGTTAAAGGGCTTACTGCCTTTTGGCCACAAAATAGCCGGAAATGTGACGGGCAAGGATTTCCTGCGGGAAAGCGCGTTTTGGGGCGTCGCCGGCGCTGCCGGATTCGGCCTTTTGATGTTCTTAAACATCGGAAATATGCAGCGCGCCGGCGCGGCGGGGATCGCGATATTTTTCCTGCTCGGATGTATTTTCGGCCTGGTGTCCGTCTGGCACCGAAGGGGGCTGAGGGCCGCCGAGCAATAACCGGTGTCAGTAGCCCAACCGTAAGGGCGGGCTCACTCTTAACTTATAACAAATATGAGCCCTTGCTAACGCGCGGGCTACCGATACATTCTTTAGCAAAAAACTTCTTGGCTGGACAACCCCGATAGTGGTAAAGTTTAGTGAAAATTGCCTATTGGCACCATTTTGATAGTGGTTAAACCCATGACCATCAACTCCGGACAGAACACAAATGACTCATCCAAATAGCCAGGAATTTTGCCTGATCGTGGAAGGAAGTTATTTCACCGTTGAGGAAGCCAAGCACGCTCTTTGCGATCCCTTTATCGAAGAGTGGGTTGAAACGACAGGCAGCTTTAAGATCCATAATTTCGACAACATCGAGATCGCGGCCGGATTATCGCTGGGCGACCTGGCGATAAAAATGGTCGAGGATGAGATCTTCGAAGTATCCAGTACCCACAACGGGCGTCCGATGAACGAGTACCGGGCAAAACTGGTTGCTGAAGCCCTCCGCCGCCAGGATATGTTTGACGAGGTCAGGATCGAGCCCATGGTATAAGAATCTCTTTTGTATTTCTTGGCTTTGCCTCTAAGTCGCGGATACGGCCACGAATGTCACCAATAACACGAATAAAGAATTTTCTAATTCGTGTTATTGGTGTAATTAGTGGCTAATAAAGAACGGTAAGGCTTTATCGTGCTCAAGGAAAAACTCAAAAACACATTTTTGCACGGGCGAGTGGAAATTACCGTCGGGGACATTACCGTTCTCGAGGTCGACGCGATCGTAAACGCCGCTAATTCCAGCCTGCTGGGCGGCGGCGGCGTGGACGGGGCGATCCACCGGGCCGGAGGCGCGGAGATCTTGCGCGAATGCCAGGAGCTTCGCCGCACCAAATTCCCGGACGGGCTTCCCACCGGCGAGGCCGTAATGACGACCGCCGGACGGCTTCCCGCCAGGGCGGTCATTCACACCGTCGGGCCTATATATGGTAGCCATGGCGGAAATGAAGCCCAACTCCTTGCTAATTGCTACTCTAATTCGTTAAACTTAGCGGCTGACGGGCAAATGACCTCGATAGCCTTTCCGGCAATTTCGACCGGAGTTTACGGCTACCCGAGGGAGAAGGCCGCCCCTATCGTTTCAGACACAATGAAAAACTTTTTTCTCGGTGACGAACGCATCGAGAAAGTATGGCTGGTTTTCTTTAAGGAAGACGATGCGATAGAATTTTTAAAACATCACACATTTTAAAGAAATGAAAGGCTTTGCTACGGCGCGGGTGCGGCGTTCGAAATTTGATAATGCAAGGAACTTCACAAGCAACAGTGCAAAATTTTAGAAGCGATTTTTCTTTTATCCGGGAACTACCGGAAAACCTACAGGCGCTGGAAATCCTTTCCTGGAATTACTGGTGGTCATGGTCGACCGAAGGTGTAAACATCTTTCACGACCTCGACCCGCAATTGTGGGAAGACGTGGAGCAAAATCCCCGCAGCATGCTGCGGCAGATCAGCGATCTGCGCCTGCTGCAAAAAGCGAACGATCCCGGTTATGTCGAGCGCGTCGCAAAGCTCGAAGCCGATTTTCGCTCATACCTGGATAGCGGCGTAAAAACTCTTGAGAAAAACGGCCGCACCATTTCCGCCGAACATCCGATCGCGTATTTTTGCGCTGAGTATGGCGTGCATAATTCCCTTCCCATCTATTCCGGCGGGCTCGGTATTTTGGCGGGCGATCATGTGAAATCCGCCAGCGATCTCGGATTGCCGCTGGTCGCCGTGGGTCTGATGTACCGCTACGGTTATTTCCGGCAAAAACTGGATGACGACAAGTACCAGCAGGAAGAGTATGCGGATTCTTTTGCCGGCGAGATGCCGCTAAAACCGGTGCTTGGGGAAAGCGGAGAACGCATTACCATCACGGTGAGTCTGGCCAATCATCCCGTGCACGCTCAGGCGTGGAAAGTTGAAGCCGGCAAAACCCAACTGTATTTGCTCGATACAAATATCCCGGAAAACAATGAGGCAGACCGTCCGCTGACGGGTTATTTATATGGCGGTGACCGCGACACGCGCGTGATGCAGGAAATCCTGCTGGGGATCGGCGGCGTCCGGCTGCTGCGAAAATTGAACATCGAGCCTGCGGTTTTTCATTTAAACGAAGGGCACTCCGCTTTTCTTACGCTTGAACTCGCTCGCGAGCTTTTAAAAGACACCGAACTGACGCTGGACCAAGTGGTGCCCCGCGTCAGGGACAAGTGCGTCTTTACCACCCATACGCCGATCGCCGCCGGCAACGACGTGTTCCCGACGGACATGATCGAGAAATATTTTTCGACAAAATTGCTGGGAAAGCTGCGTATCTCGCTGGATGAATTTCTTCACCTCGGCTCTTCCGACGCGGAAAACGGCAACGGTGTTTTTGGCATGACCCCGCTCGCGATCAGAATGTGCCACAGCGCGAACGGCGTGAGCAAAAAACACGGCGAGGTTTCGCGCGAAATGTGGGTCCGGATGTTTCCGGAATTTCAGAGCGCCGATCAAGTCCCGATCACTCATATTACGAACGGCGTTCACGCGCCGACCTGGATCGCGCCCTCGCTTAAGACCCTCTATGAAAAAAGCATCGGTGAAAACTGGCAGGAAATATTAAGAGACAGCACTGCCTGGAACGAAGCGGTTGAAAGGATACCGGACCGCGAGATATGGCAGATACATCGCTCGCTCAAACGGCACCTGATCGCTTTTATCCGGCATCAGCAGATGCAAAAATACGGATATGAAGCGGCGGACGTGCTTGACCCGAATATTTTGACCATCGGGTTTGCCCGGCGCGTGGCGGCCTATAAACGGTGGAATCTTATGCTTCACGACGCTGAGCGGTTGTATGAGATGATGGACAATGCCGAAGGGCCGGTGCAATTCGTCTTTGCCGGAAAACCGCACCCGCACGATCAGGGCGCCAAACTGATCCTGCAGGAATTGCTGCGGCGGCAAAATCCCGCCTGGAAGCAGCGGAGTATTTTCATCGAAGACTATGACCAGGAAGTGGCCAGATTTTTGGTCCAGGGCGTGGATGTCTGGATGAATCTGCCGCGCCGTCCGCTCGAAGCCTCAGGCACCAGCGGGCAAAAGGCGGCGATGAATGGAGCGCTGAATCTTTCCATCGCCGACGGCTGGTGGCTGGAAGGCTATGACCCGGATCATCCGAACGGTTGGGTGATCGGCGTGACCGAAGATGACACAGACGACGATGCGGCGATAGATGCCGCCGATGCCGGATCGCTCTACTCGCTGCTGGAAAACGAAGTGATCCCCGCCTACTACCGGCTAAATGAAGAAAATATTCCGGCAGACTGGCTGCGGATGATGAAAAATTCGCTGCAAACTTTGACCTACAACTTTAGCAGCGACCGTATGCTGCGCGATTACGTGGAAAATATCTATTTAGGATAGCTGGAAAATTTCATGCGCGTATCGGTAGCCCGCGCGTAAGCAAGGGCGCCCTCCCTAACGGTCGGGCTACTGACACGAACAACGGGGGAGATAAATTTATGCAAAGTAACGAATTCAATACTGGAGTCATTAAACCGGTCGAATGCATGAAAGAAGGCTGGGAGCTGATCAAAAATGATTACTGGCTGTTTTTCGCCATCACGCTCGTTGGCCTGCTGATCGGCGGCGCGATCCCATTGATTCTGATCGGGCCGATGCTTTGCGGTGTCTATTTTTGTTTCCTGCAAAAATTTGACGGCAGAAAAGTTGAATTCGGCGATCTTTTCAAAGGTTTCGATTATTTCGCGCCGGCCCTGATATCCTCACTGATCATTGTAGGCCTATCATTTGTAGCCGCCATGATACTTCTAGTTATTCCCTACATCATACTGATCTTTTCCTTTATGGCTGTAAAAGGGAAGGGCGGCGGGATTTTCCCTCTTATTGGTCTCGCCCTCTTTTGTGTCGCGATGTTTATTTTCGGCGTTTTTATCGCTTGTTTGCATGCGCTGGTTGTATTTACCCATCTTTTGATCGTCGATAGGAAACTCTCAGGCTGGGACGCGATAAGGCTAAGCATGAAAGCTTCCCGCCAGAACCTGGGCGGGGTGGTCGGATTTATCATCGTCCAATTCGTACTCAGCTTTCTCGGTATGCTGGCTTTTATCGTAGGCGCCTATCTTATGCTGCCGATAATTTATGCGGGAACGACCGTGATGTACCGCAGGATATTTCCGCCGGTAAGCCTGCCGTCTAACGTTCCGCCGTCACCGGCAAATTACCCGGGCGCGGGATTCGGACAATGATCGAACCTGTCCAAATAGTTGAGGAAAGCGATTCCGAGCTAAAGATCACCTGGTCTGACGACAGGGAGAGTGTTTATCAGGCCGCAGAGCTGCGCCGCAAATGCCCCTGCGCCGGATGTGTGAACGAATGGACCGGCGAGCGAATGCTCAAGGCCGACACTATCTCCAACGACGTTAAATTCACGCATACCAGCATAGTCGGCCGCTATGCCCTTAACTTTCACTTTAGCGACGGGCACGAGACAGGGATATTCAGTTTCAAGTATTTGCGGGAAATTGGTCAAAGCGGGAATCCGGGTAAACCGGAACTTAATTAATGTTGAAAAAATCGGGCGGCGGCGGAGCGTCATGTTCCGGCGTCCCCATCTTATTGTTCTTTATTAAAACCGAATTTAAGACCCCGCAGACCAATCCCGCCGCCCCGCCCAAAAAACAAAAGATCCCGGTCATGAGCAGTATTATCCTCAGCTCCGAACGAGGAAACGAGAGCCCTTCCGCCGCCGTTGACAATCCAGCCAGTAACGCAACCGGAACTATTCCGCAGAGCATCCCCAGCAGTGCCGCGTAAAGCGGTCTGGCGCGCAGGACGGTCACGATAGCGCCGACAATAAACCCCAACACCGCTCCGACCGCGGCACCCGTCAGTAATCTCACAATGTAATCTTCTTCCTCAAAAAAGGGCTCATTCAGAGGATTGGACGAGCGGACAATAACGACGACTATCATGGCCAGGACCGCGGCTATCATTGCGCCGGTCAGCGCCGAGCCGATCGTATTTAATATCGTGCCGATTTTCATGCTATCTAAAAATATAACTTGATACGATTGTTGTCACCAGCGCCCGGCTATTTTAGAATACTAGAAGGTGAATTATGGACGAACGCGCGATATTCGATGAACGACAGGAAATGAAACAGGCGAGCTTTTCCTGCTCGTATTGCGGCCAGCGGGATATGTACGATGTACGTTGGCTAACACGCACGAAAAAGAAGATCAATCCCAAAAACATGAACGAGCGCGACCGCGCCCAGTTTGAAAAATCGCGCGATTATATGATCCGTATCGACGATACGCTCAACTGCAAAAACAATCGCTGCCGCAAGCGGTTTGAGATCCCCACCTCGCAGTCGGTCGTTTTTATCTAATCCTTGTATATCCCGATCACAGGTTTTCCGTCCTTATCTATATAGGCGCGGTACATTCCGGGCGAGTTAAATGAGATCCCCATATTGCCGTACTTGTCGATGGCAATGATCCCGCCGGTTCCGCCCAGGTCCTGCAATTTCTTTTGTATTACCAGGTCCGCCGCATTTTGGACCGGCCTCGCCTGGTATTCCATCAGCGCGGAAATATCGCGCGCCACACCGAGCCGGATAAAATATTCGCCGTCGCCGGTGGCGGAAATAGCGCAGGTATTATTGTTGGCATAAGTTCCGGCGCCGATGATCGGCGAATCGCCGACGCGCCCGAAACGTTTATAGGTCATCCCGCCGGTCGACGTTCCCGCCGCCAGGTTGCCGAATTTATCCAGCGCCGCCGCGCCGACCGTACCGTACCTGTTTTCCGGTTTCCGGCTTTCGGGCACGCCGGACTGTTTCTGGCCGGCCTTCTCTTTTTCTTCCATCTGTCTTTTGACTTTCAGATAGCCGTCCCAGCGCTCTTGTGTCCAAAAATATTTTTCCGGCACCAACTCGATCTTTTGCTCGGCGGCGAATTTTTCCGCGCCGTCGCCCACCATCATCACATGCGGCGATTTTTCCATCACGGCCCGCGCCAGCAGGATCGGATTCTTAACGTGATGCAGCCCCGCCGCCGCGCCGGCCTTGAGCGTTTTGCCGTCCATTATCGAAGTATCGAGTTCGTTCTTTCCTTCGGCATTAAAGACCGCGCCTTTGCCGGCGTTAAAAAGCGGCGAGTCTTCCATGATCATGATCGCTGCCTGCACCGCGTCCAGGCTGCTGCCGCCCCTCTGCAAAACTTTCCAGCCGGCCAGCAAAGCTTCTTCCAGCTTCGCTTTGTACGCCGCCTCTTTTTCCGGCGTAAGCATTCCGCGCTCGATCACGCCCGCCCCGCCGTGGATAATGATCCCCATCGGCTGCGGCGCCTGCGGCGATTGAAGCTGTTTTACGCCGGGAAACGGCTGCGCCTTTTGCGCAAAGACAGGCAAGATAAGCAAAGTTATAGCGAGTAAAAAGGCAGTGATCTTTTTCATTAAAAACTCCGTCGGATACATTACGTCTTTAAGTTAAGGAAATTATACTGCATGTAGGCGCAAATTTTATATCAGCAGCCATTGGTCCAAAAATCGGCGGCCAGCTTGACCAATTGTCCCTCCGGGGCGTAAGAAGAAAGGTACAGTCTCTCATCCGTAACGTTATAATGACCGGTGAGGTCAAAAAAGAAATCCAGTTTGCCATCCTGATCCAGATCGCCGGCCCAGTAGAGCGTCCATCCGCAGTCATCGCAGCCGAACGGCAAATACCGCAAGACTTGCTCCTTTCCGTTGCGCTCTAAGCTTAATTTAGAACCCTTCGCCGGATATTCATCCGAAGTTAATTTATTTTCTACCTTTAACACATAAATATCACCGGCAAATTCAAACGTTTTGCGAAAGCCGTTCTTTAATTGAATCGCTTCGGGTTGATTTTCGAGATCGTAACGATTGCTTCCGTAAAAAACGGTTTTTACATTGCCTTCGTTCAGACGTTTTGCATTTTTAACAATAAAAAGCGCCTGGTCGTTGTTTTGAACAAAAACACTTTTTCCTGATATCCTGCCGCCTTTTTCACCATCTACTATGGGGTCATACACCCAGCGCACCCGCACTTTTGTATTGCGAAGATAAAATCTACCCGCATCACGATAAAAGCCCAACCAGGTCTCGCCATTTTTCGCTACAACCTGATCGCCGTGAAATCCCTCGCCTATTGTCTGCAATTTTATTCCCAGATCGCTTTATCTTCGATCAGCTGCTCCGGCGGGGACTCATATTCCGGCGCTTTGGGGAGGTCAGGAATTAATGGAGAAGAAACTTCGGTTTCAAAGGCGGAGGGCGGAGTATCCGCGTAATTCAATGTCTCTTTCGTCAAAGGGAGTGTTAAAGCGTAACCTAGCAGCAGGGCCGCCAAAAATACCGTCAAATGCCAAACCCTGAATCTCATAAAACTCCTTCGACCGACAAATACAGGTATTATCCTCTTAAGCCCCGCTATTCTACGCTTTAAGTTTAAGATAGTAAATATCTTTTTTTGATGTAAAATCATTAGTGATTATGGCTAATTTTCGCATCGGTTTAGGGGTTTGCGGCGGGATCGCGGCATACAAGGCGGTGGAGGTTTTACGCGGACTGCAGAAGGCCGGCTGCGACGTGCAGGTCGCGATGACCCGTCACGCCACGAAATTTGTCGGGCCGCTGACCTTTCGCGCGCTGACGGAAAAACATGTGCTGGTCGACGACTACGACCCGGCCAACCCCGATCCGATCGCTCATATAAACTTTTCCCAGAACATCGATCTGTTTATCGTCGTTCCGGCGACGGCCAACGTCATCGCTAAATTTGCGGGCGGCGTGGCCGATGATTTTGTCACTTCCACCTATCTCGCTTCGACCGCGCCGGTTTTGATCGCGCCCGCGATGAACACCACGATGTGGGAACACCCGGCGACGCAGCGGAACATTGAAACCTTAAAGGCCGACGGTATCTATTTCGTCGAGCCCGATACCGGCGAAATGGCGTGCAAGACGGTCGGCCCGGACGCCTCTCCGAACCGGAAATTATCGTCAGCCGCGCGCTCGAGATATTGCAGGAAAAAAAAACTGAACATTCTCAAGATCTGACCGGCGAAAAAATTCTTATCACCACCGGTGCCACGCGTGAAGCGATCGACCCTGTCAGATTTATTTCGAACAACTCTTCCGGCAAGATGGGTTTTGCCGTGGCGCAGGCCGCAAGGGAAAGAGGCGCCGAAGTTACCGTCGTCGCCGGAGTGACCAGCGCCGGCCAACCGCCCGATGTAAAGGTCGTTCGCGGCATCTCCGCCAAAGAAATGCACGCGGCTGTCATGGCTGAATTGCCTAGCGCGACGGTTTTTATCGGTGCGGCTGCGGTGGCGGACTACCGTCCTTCAGAGCTTGCCGAAAACAAGATCAAAAAAACCGAAGAGCAGATGATACTGACGCTCGATAAAACGCCGGACATTCTCGCGGACGTTGCAAAAAATAGACGCAGCCATCAAAGGGGTTTGTTGGTCATCGGCTTTGCCGCCGAGACGAATAACGTAATAAATTACGCGCGAACAAAACTGGAAAAGAAAGATCTTGATCTGGTTATCGCCAATGATGTCTCGCAAAAAGGGGCCGGTTTTGATGTCGACACCAACATCATCACCATCGTCAGCAGAAACGGCGACGCACCTGAGGAACTTCCGTTGATGTCAAAACTCCAGGCGGCCCACAAAGTGCTGGATGCGATCGTTAAACTTCGCCGCAAAGCCAGCCATGCTTGAAATAGTAAAGGTAACAGAGGGTGAATATCTCTCGCATGTTCGCCGGCTTTTTCTCGCCTACGCCGAATGGATCGGCATCGATCTTTCCTTTCAAAATTTCAGCGAAGAACTGGAGAGTTTGCCGGGCGATTACGCGCCGCCGGGCGACGAGTTGATCGGCTACGGGTCGGTAGCGTCTGCGTCAGCAGATGCGTCCTCCGGCAGACAGAAGAACGCACTTGCTAACGCAAGCGCTACTGACAAAACCGGGGCCGTCGGGGCGGCTGCCTGCTGCTCGCGCTTTATGACGGCAAACCTGCCGGCTGTGTAGGGGTGCGAAAAATTGACGGCGAAATTTGCGAGATGAAACGGCTTTACGCTTTGCCTGAGTTTCAGGGCCTGGGTATCGGCTCTAAACTCGTCCGCGCTATAATTGCTGAATCTAAAGGGCTTGGTTATGCCAAAATGCGGCTCGACACGATGCCTAAAATGGGCGCGGCGCAAAAACTTTATCGCTCGCTGGGTTTTAAAGAGATCGAAGCTTATCGCTTTAACCCTGAACCGGGAGTGATGTTTATGGAGCTGGATCTGATGGCCACAGAGAGCACAGAGGACATAGAAAAGGCAAAGCGTAACCACGAATCACACTAAACACACGAACAAAACATCCTTTAACTCGTGATTTATTTTCTCTCTGTGATCTCTGTGTTCTCTGTGGCAAATTTCTTCTTCCCGGCCACAGCCAAACCGATCCCGCACAATATCAAAGCGCTTGCCAGGATCAATCTCAGGGAGACAGCTTCGGACAAAATAACGACTCCGCCGAAAGCGGCGAGCGCGGGAACCACTAATTGCAGGATTGCCGCGCGGGTCGCGGTGTGATGTTTTAAAACCGCGTACCAAACCGAATAGCCGATACCCGAAGCGGTCCGCGCCGGATAGGATCGCAAAAATAGCGCCATTCGATGAGAGTTTGATCTGATAAACGAAAAGCAGCGTTATCAATAGAACCGCCAATATCATCGGCACCGAGCGAAGAAAATTTCCCGTCATCTCTGCTACCGCGTTAGTACTTCCACGGCCGCGCAGAGTGAAAATTCCCCACGATATTCCAGCCGCGGCCATCAGTGCCGAGCTTACCGGCGGCGGCGCCAACAGCCCGGGAAAAACCAGCCAGACCAATCCGCCGAGCGCAAGCGTTAAACCAAGCCATTCCCATATGCCCGTGCCGCTCGCCGCGAACCAGGCCGATCAGGATCATCGTGAACTGTACCGAACTAAAAAGTATCAGCGCGCCGGTGGCAGTGGTAAGGCCGAGATAGGCAAACGAAAAACAGATCGCGTAGGAAAAAAAAAGAACGCGGAGGTCCAATTTCCGCGTCCTTCTTTTGTTTTGTTAAAAAAATAATTTATCGCCAATAACGTAACCGCGCCCGAAACCAGGCGGATCACGGTAAAACTAACGGCGTCGATCTCATCGGCTTTTAACGCCAGCCGGCAGAGTATCGAATTAAAGGCGAATGCCAAAAGCGCAAATGCCGTGTAAAAGATTATCTTAGCCACTTGTGCCTGCGATGTTGGCCTGCCGGTCGTTTTCGTCGGGCTGCGCGCCGACGCCTTCCGTGGGCGCCTGTTCTTCTGCGCGGCCTTCGGTTGAGGTAGAGCGGTCCTGGCCTCCTTCAACACCCGGTTCGCTGCCCGTTATCTTTTTGACGTCTTCGTCAGCAACGGTGCCGTCGCCTTTTGGCGTGCCCTCGATCGATTCGTTCTGTCTTCTGTCTTCCTGCATATAACCCTCCCTTGTTCGAAAAAATTGGTACATATTTATTTTGCCACAGAGAGCACAGAGTTCACAGAGAAAAAACGGTTTAGAGTTCAAACTTTAGTTTGTCTTAACGTAGAAAAAGACAAACTAAAGTTTGAACTCTAAACCGTTTCGCAAATATCGTCCGTTTAATCTTCTGTGGCTGTATTTTTTTCCGGGCGCATATGCGGGAAAAGAATCACGTCGCGGATGGAATGCTTGTTGGTCAAAAGCATCACCAGGCGGTCGATGCCGATGCCGATGCCGGCGGCGGGCGGCATTCCGTATGACAAGCGCGCGGATGTAATCTTCGTCCAAGAACCATCGCTTCCTCGTCGCCGCGTTTCGCGCTCGCGCCATCTGGTCAATAAAGCGCTCGTATTGTTCCTGCGGGTCGTTCAGCTCCGAAAACCCGTTCGCGCACTTCCATCCCGTTGATGAACAATTCAAACCGCTCGGCGACATTCGGGTCTTTGGGCGGCTTTCGAAAAAGGAGAAATGGATTTCGGATAATCAATGATGAAAGTCGGTTGGATTAGGCCGGCTTCGCAGTGTTCTTCAAACAAGCCCACCAGATTCGACTCCGTGACTTCGGTATTCAAATTACATTTCGACACTGCATCCTGCATTCTTATTCGCTCGAACTTCCCGAAATCAATCTCATTCTCGCCATACTTCACCTTTAAACTCCGCCGGTCGCTTTCTGCACCGCTTCTTTAATCATCTCTTCGGCGAAATCCATCATTCCGTTCACGTCCATATAGGCGCAGTAAAATTCGAGCATCGTGAATTCGGGATTGTGTTTCTGCGAGAGACCTTCGTTGCGGAAATTGCGGTTGAGCTCGTAAACCTTTTCAAAACCGCCGACGGTCAGCCGTTTCAGATAAAGCTCGGGCGCGATGCGGGCGTAAAGCGTGATGTCGAGCGCGTTGTGATACGTTTCGAAAGGCGTCGCCGCCGCGCCGGTCGCCTTTGGCGTGAGCATCGGCGTTTCGACTTCGATGTAACCGTGCGTCGTCCAGAAAACGGCGCATTCCGCTGATCAATTTCGCGCGGCGTCTCAAAAACCTCGCGCGTCGTCAACTCGCCTTCTTCGTGTTCGATTTGCAGGCTCGACGCGATCAGATCGGCGTAGCGATAACGCCGGCGCAGTTCCGGGTCGGCGATGCCGTGCATTTTGTCGGGCATCGGCAGCATCGCTTTCGACAGAAACTGAATCGTTTCGACGTGAACCGAAAGTTCGCCCGTATTCGTCAAGAACAAATAACCTTCGACGCCGATAAAATCGCCGTGATCGAGAAGCGAAAAGCAGCCCAGCCATTTTCATTATCGAGCGTGTTTTCCGCGTCGTTCCTTATCAGTGCAAAGCCGTCTTTTTTTGGCGCGTAGACCTGTAATTTATTTAAGCCGTCCGTCAGGTGGACAAAGCTGCCGCGCAGCGGCGTGGTCAAACGGCCGGCGATGCGCACCGTGCCAAATTCTTTCAGCCTGGCATTGGTAGCTTCTTTTAGCTCCACGGGCGGGCGCTCGCGTTCGGCGAGTTTGGACACGACGTCTTTGATCTCCGCGATGGCCTCCGCGATCGGGGCAAAATTCAGAATGTTAGTGATCGTGTCTTCAGCACGGGAAATATTCGACCGGGCAAATTTGTTGGGATAAACATTGCCCACCAGATCGCGCATGGCGTTTAAATGCGCCAGCCGCGCGGCGGTCTGGTCGTTTTGCTCGATAATGTCTGTGTATTCGGTCATTATGTGTTCGTTATACGCGGTACGTAATATGCAAACGTGATACGCGGCGGTGCAATATCGGGTACATATATGCTATACCTTAATCGTATGGCGTATAACGTAATTGCGTATTACGTATCGCGATATCGCGTAAATGAGTAGTGTAACGGAAAACGCGCTTAAACAAAAAAGCATGATGGGGTATCTAAAAGATTCCCGGGAATTCCTGCGTTTAAAATCCGAGACGCTAAGCGGCGCGCGGGTCATTAACATTAACGGGCTGACCTCATCGGCGAGCAAGTCCCTGGCCGTTTCCGCGCTGCAAACGGAATTGAACAAAACTCTGGTGGTGGTAACGGACCGGCAACCAGGAAGCCGATGCCTTCGCCTCCGATCTCGATTTTTCCGTCAATTTTTGGGGGGCGGGCAAACCGATCTCTCTCGCTTCCCTCTTCGGAAAGCGACGTTTATTCAGGAACTTCGCCCCATAGTGAGACACTGGAATTGCGCGCGCTGACGCTGTGGCAAATGGCGCAAGGACAGCCGGACATCCTGGTGCTGCCGGCGCGCAGCCTGATCACGCGAATTGATACGCCGGAAGAAATCCGTGCGATGGGTATCAGGCTAAAACGGGACGAAGACCACTCGCCTGATCTGCTGATAGAAAACCTGGGCGCTTCGGGTTACGTGCGCGAAGACCCGATCCAGAATGTCGGGCAGTTTTCCGTGCGCGGCGGCATCATCGATGTCTGGCCGCCAAACGCAAGCGCACCAGCGCGAATAGAATTTTTTGGCGACACGGTCGATTCGATTCGCGAATTCGACGCCGAAACTCAGCTTTCCACCAATCAATTAAAAGAAATCGACCTCGCGCCGATGCGCGAATTTGCCGCCACCGCCGAGGATTTTAGAGATTGGGCATTTTTCGCGCGCGAAAGATTTTCCGGCGAAACGTCCGCGCGGGCGTTAAAGGACCGCACCGTTTTTGCCGACGAAGGCGAGAGCTTTCACGGCTGGGAATGGCTGTTCCCCATCTTGCGCGAGCGCCGCGCCAGCGTCTTTGATTACCTCGATTTCCGGGAAAACGGCGTTCTGGTGATCGACGAACCGGTCCTGGTGGAAGACTGCCTTTCGAATCTCTATAAACATCTGGACGCGCGCTACGCGGAAACGCTGGGCGCCGGCGAGATCGGCCTGCCGCCCGATGAACTTTTTCTGACGATCGACGAGCTAAGAAAAGATCTTGAGAGAAGAAAGCGGCTTGAGCTGCGCGCACTGGGAAGCTCGGCGGCAAAGACCGACGAGGAATTCAGCCTCGAAGCAAGCGACCTGTCGGACAAATTATTTTTATTCCCGGCGGCTAAAAACAGTGGAGAGAAAAGCGCGGAAATAGAAATGCAATCGCGCTCGGCAAGAAAATATTACGGAAAACTGGCGGAATTTGCCGAAGAGTTAAAGAAAGAAAATAAACCGCTTATGGTTTTGCAAACCACCGGGCTGGCCGAAAGGCTTTCCGATATTTTGCGCGATTATGATGTCGTATTGTCTGAAGAAAACGTCGTGATCGGAGATCTTAGCAGCGGGTTTGAACTGCCGCTGGCCGGGCTTGTTATTCAGACGGAAAATGAATTATTCGGCGAGCTGCCGGAAATGTCTTCCACTGCTTCGTCCATTGGGCCAAAGAAAAAACGTTCCAGGACAAAAGCTTTTATTTCCGATTTTCGCGATCTGAAACCGGGCGATTTCGTCGTTCACGTCGATCACGGCATCGGGCGTTTTGAAGGCTTGCAGACCATTGAGCTCGCCTCCGGTACCGGGAGCAGCGGACGCGAGTTCATGCTGTTGATTTACGCCGATAACGCCAAGCTTTTCGTGCCCGTCGAACGGCTGGATCTGGTTTCGCGTTATTCGTCGCGGCGAAGGCGACGCAGCCGTCTCTCGACCGTCTCGGCGGGCTCGGCTGGCAGAAAACAAAAGCCAAAGCCAAACGCGCGATGCGCGATATGGCCGACGAGCTTCTGCGGCTTTACGCCGAACGAAAACTGGTGCACGGGCTTTGCGTTTTCCGCCGATGCGCCGTGGCAGGATGAATTTGAAGACGCTTTTCCGTATCGAACTGACCGTCGACCAGGCGACGGCGATTGAAGACGTCAAGAACGATATGGAAACAGCCTGTGCCGATGGACAGATTGATCGTCGGCGACGTCGGTTACGGCAAAACCGAAGTGGCGATGCGCGCGGCGTTCAAAGCCGTGATGGACGGCAAACAAGTCGCGGTTCTCACGCCGACGACCGTTCTTGCTTACCAGCATTTCGAAACTTTCAAAAAACGCTTCTGCCGCGTTTCCGGTCAAGATCGAACTGCTCTCGCGTTTTCGCTCAGCCAAAGAACAAAAAGCAGTGGTCGAAGCAGCCGAGAAAGGCAAGGTCGATATTTTGATCGGCACGCACCGCATTTTGTCGAACGATGTGAAGTTGCCGAAGCTGGGCCTGGTCGTCGTCGATGAAGAACAGCGTTTCGGCGTCGCGCACAAGGAAAAACTGAAACAGCTGAAAAAGAAAGTCGATGTTCTGACGCTTTCGCGCCACGCCGATTCCGCGCACGCTGAATATGTCGCTGCTCGGAATGCGCGATATGTCGGTCATCGAAACGCCGCCGCGCGACCGGCTGGCGATCAACACGCAGGTCGTGCAGTTTTCCGAAAGCGTCATCAAATCGGCCATCGAGCTCGAACTGGCGCGCAACGGGCAGGTTTTCTTTATTCACAACCGCGTCGAAACGATCGAATCGATCGCCGCGCTCGTCAAAAAGATCGTGCCGAATGCGCGCATCGTCGATCGGCCACGGGCAGATGAACGAAAAGGAAATGGAGCAACGCGATGCTCGATTTCGTCGATTACAAATACGACGTGCTGGTGGCCACGACGATCATCGAAAACGGCATCGATATTCCGCGCGCGAACACGATCATCATCAACCGCGCCGACAATTACGGCCTCTCGCAGCTTTACCAGCTGCGCGGTCGCGTCGGGCGCTCGAATCGCCGCGCTTATGCTTATCTGCTGATTCCCGGCGAACTGGAACTGACGCCGATCGCGCGGCGGCGGCTTTCGGCGATTCGCGAATTCTCCGACCTGGGCGCGGGTTTTCGCATCGCGGCGCTCGATCTGGAACTGCGCGGCGCGGGAAATATTCTGGGCGGGCAGCAGTCCGGGCATCTCGATGCGCTCGGTTTCGATCTTTACACCAAAATGCTCGAACGCACGATCGCCGAACTGCGCGGCGACGAGATCGACGACGAAATGAGCGTTTCGATCAATCTCGGCATCGACGTTTCGATCCCGCAGGATTATATCCAGGAAACCGGCCAGCGCCTGCGCACGTATAAACGCATTTCTTCCGCCGATTCCGAAGAAGACCTGCAGCAGATCTACCCGGAGATGCAGGACCGCTACGGGAAAATTCCCGATTCGGTGGAAAATTTGTTTGAATATGCAAAACTGCGCCGTACGGCTGAGCAAATGCGTCTGGTCTCGATCGATAAAACGCCGAACGGTTTGACCTTCAAATTAAGTGAAAACGCGCAAGTCGCGCCCGAAAGGCTGATGAATTTGGTTGTGGACAACCCCGGGTCTTCGTTTGCCCCGAGCGGCGTTCTGAGGATCGTTTTAGACGAGAGATCTAAAGAAAATATCCTCGAGACGGCGCACCGGATATTGGCCGAAATTGGGTTTTAAAACCAGTAGTTTCGGGCTTCATCGCGGAGCGATATGCTGATCGTAGCCGTGGGTTTTAACCCACGGTACGAGATCGAATAACCATGCCGTCGCATCGCGACGATTGATTTTTCGTCCGTCGCTCGCGCGACGTACGTTGTTCTCCGCCGTTTCCCGTGGTTAAAACCCACGGCTACGATCAGATCACCGCTACGCGGTATTTTAAGACTGGAACCACGAAATTACACGAAGTAACACGAAAACTGCAAAAACCTTGATTTATCTGCTTTTACAGGCACAGTCATTTAAAGCTATAGTAAACCTATATTTAGCGAATATTACGAAGCCGATAAACGCGCGCGCCGTTTTCTGCATCTCATTACTACGTTGCAAGAATATCCGCTGCGGATTAAGATGCTCAGTTGTACTTTTGTTAATTTTTAAGGAGCCTTAATAGTGAAGTTTATTAACTCTTTTGTAGTCGCCTGTTTACTTACCTTATTAACCGCCTCTTTCACTTTTGCCCAGGAAAGCGAACCCACCGTTATCGATGAGGTTGTCGCCCAGGTCAATGAGGGCGTGATCACTCTTTCCCGCGTTAAACGCGAGATAAAGGACACGATCATAACGGTCGCTCAGCAAACGGGAAAACCCGAAGCTACGGTCAAAGCCGAGGTCGAAGGCAAGATGGGCGAGCTGATCGCCGGCCTTATCAATGAGGAATTGATCGTGCAGAGAGGCAAAGAGCTGGGCCTGGAAGAGGACGTCGACGCTTCGATCAACAAACGGTTCCTGGAGATAATGAAGGAGCAAGGCGTAAAGACGCTCGACGAACTTTATCGCCGGATGCGCGAGAGCGGCATCAATCCGGACGATATCCGCCTCAAATGGCGGAAGCAGGCGATGCAGGAATCGGTCCTGAGCAACCAGGTGGAAGCCAAGATATATCACGGGCTCTCGGGAAAAGAAGTCCGCGAGTATTTTGACAAAAATAAACAAAAATTCATCAAGCCTGAATCGCTCACCATTTCTGAAATATTTTTAGGGCTGGCCGGCCGGGACGAAAAAGCCGTTAAAGCAAAAGCCGACGATCTGCTCAAGCAATTACGCGCGGGCGCCGATTTTGAGAAACTTGCCCTGGAAAATTCCGAGCGGGCGGACATCAAAACCACCAAAGGTAAATTGGGAACCTTTGCAATGTCGGACCTAAAGCCGACCATCACTGTACCGCTGACGGGCTTAAAAGCCGGTGAGTATACCGAACCTATCCAATTGGATGAAGGAATGATGATCCTCCGCGTGGATGAACGCGCCGGCGCCGCTACTGAAGCGAAATTTAACGAAGACGAGGTCCGCCGCATGATCACCTTTGAACGCTCTTCGCAGGAAGCAAAAAAATATATGGTGGACCTTCGCAAGGACGCCTACATCAAGATCTCGGAAAATTACCGCGCGATGGTTTCGCCCATCCTCTTTGCCGAGGAGCGAAGCGATAAGCCGGTGGCGAAAACCGACAAGTGATTTTCGCTAATATTATTAGAGGGCGGCCGGAAACGGCCGTCTTTTTCTTTGGAACCAATGCGAGTAAACCTGGGAGCGCAGGCATCCTGCCTGCATGCGCGGTTACGCGCAAGAGAGTTGAATCCATGAGTTGTTAGATCGCTAGGCGATCTTTGCAGGCGGGACGCCTGCGCTCCCAGGTTTACAATGCTTTTAATTTAAACAATGCGTTTAGACTTATTTCTAAAAGCAAGCCGTCTCGTTCTGCGCCGTTCGCTGGTCCAGCAGTTTTGCGACGCGGGACGGGTGAAAGTTAACGGGCTTCCGGCAAAATCCGGCAAGGAAATAAAAGCCGGTGATGTGATCAAACTCCGCCGCCGCGAGCGTATCCTTACGGTAAAGATCAGGCAGGTCCCGGCCAGCAAGCAGGTTTCGCGAAATGACGCCGCCGATCTTTACGAGGTGGTTTCAGAGGAAACAACGACCGATTCTGCTGATTCTTCCGGCGGCCTTTCATTTGAAGCTGACGCGACCGAATAAAGAAGGATCAAGCCCGCACCGTAAAGCAGCACGGTGAAAAATGCGACATAACCCGTCGCCGGAGCAAATTTTGGTATCTCCAAAAGCCCCAGCGAAACTTTTTCGAATAAACTCTCCGCCAGCTTTCTCGCCCATGTTTCTTCGCCATTGGCAGCCGAAACCAGCGAAGCCAAAAACACATACTTAAAGACAAACGCAAATCCCAGCAGCGCCGCCAAACTGCGCAGCATCTTTTTTGCTTCGAGCTCGGCAAACAGATTTGTCCATAGCGTCCAAAGCAGAAAAAATGCCGTCAGGCCGAACGCCAGGCCTTTTTCCGGTAGCAGGCAATTTATTACCTGCACCGAGCCGGCAAATACCGTCAGCAGGATCAGGCCGTTAGCGCAATTTTTTGGCACCGAGAATTCGCCGGAAAACCACTCCCCGATCGGTATCAGTTTTCCGCGAATAATTACCGCAAACAGCAAAACCGCCAGCACCAGATTAAATAATGTCGGGGGCAGAAAAAAGAAAAGCGCTGCTTTCCGGGCTTAAACGCATTCCGCCGAGCAAGGTGACCACGAGAAAGATCGCCGGCAGCACCAGGTATTTCGAGAAGAGAAGAGTTTTATTTTTTGTGTCGCTGCTCATAATATTCCCGCGTCGGAAAGCCCAACATAATCACCCGCAGTCTGGTGTGTTCGTGTGTTTCGTGGTTAAAGCTTCTTGTTTAATGATAAAAACCTCGAAATTTTAACCACGAAATACACGGAATGCACGAAAGATCGTTCGCCATTTACTTGCCACAATTCAAAATTATCATTTTCTTTCTCTCGCCAGTTTCATCGGATTAAAATCCTCAACCGTCACTTCCAGCCCGTTTTGTAATTCCGCCTTGAGTTCCTGCGCCGTTTTCATTTTGAGGTTTTCATCGTCCTCGATCTTAAAGCCAGGTTTTAACGCCAGCGCGGTATTTACGGCCTCCAGCCCCTGTTTAAAGAGCGCGTCATCATCATAGACCCTGCCGAAACCCTGCCGGTAGAAGCTATACGCCGCGTAAAATTGCACCTTCGCATCGCGTTTTTCCGGGTCTGCTTTGGCAAAAGACTCGCGCGCCGCGCTGAAATTATCCTGCCTGAAAAGTTCGAGCCCGCGTTTAAATTCGGCTTCGTCGATACCGTACGTACCGGTCGAAACGGCGGCCTTGCTCACCACTTCCTGAAAATTTTGCGGCTGCCTGGCGTATATCCACACGATGGCGCCGCCAAATGCCAGGACCAGCAATACGCTTAAAATCTGTATTGTTTTCTCATTCATTGCTATAATTTGCCCGAATAAAGTTTGAGAGAGCACTCCGGCAATGTCAAATATTTTAAAGCTTTTGCGGCGTCCTAATTTCAGCAGGTTCATCCCTCGTGTCAGTAGCCCGACCGTCAGGGAGGGCGCCCAAGCTTCAAGCGCGGCTACCGACACAAGCATTCTCTTTGACCCGGCCACTCAAATTAGGACACCACCAAAGCTTCTGTTTTTCGTCCTTGCTCTGGGCGTCCTTTTAAGCGCAGGCTGCGCCAGGGCTCAGACGGCTAATAACGTTCCGCCGTTGCCCGCGCAAAATACTGAAACTGTAAAGATCCAAAATCCCGGCCGTGTCATACACGTTCTGGTCGCCCTTTGCGACAACGTGAATCAGGGCATCGTGCCGGTTCCCGCCGCCATCGGCAATGGCGAAGACCCGCTAAGAAATTTGTACTGGGGTGCGGCCTTTGGCCTTAAAACTTTCTTTTCAAAATCGAAAAACTGGACAAAGATCGCAGAGACGTCAGCACCGAAAGAAAATGTTCTGGAACGGCTGGTCTTCAAACACAAAACCGAAAACGTCTACTTGGTGGCCGACGCGTACCGCGGCAGCAAGATGCGGGAAACGATCGACGATTTCTTTACCGCCGTTTCGGGCGGCAAAAGTGAAACCGTTTCCATCCAAAATACGAATCTGCAGGTACTGGCGGGCGCCGACCTGGTCGCTTTTATCGGGCATAACGGCTTAATGGATTTTAACCTGGAGAAAGAATTTTTTAAAAAGGGCGACGTTAGCCGCGATGCTATAATTTTGGCTTGCGCCAGCAGAAATTATTTTTCGGGGCCGCTGCGCAGCACGGGCGCCAAACCTTTGCTATGGACGTCGAACCTGATGGCGCCTGAGGCATATACGCTGCATGACGCGCTGGAAGGCTGGATACGCGGCGAAAGTGATGAGCAGGTGCGCTCGCGGGCGGCTTTGGCCTATGCGAAATATCAGAAAATAAATTTGAAGGCCGCGCGGGGCCTTTTGGTGACAGGATGGTAAAAATGAAGTTAGTCTCATCGATCCGGATCGTGGCTGTTTTCTTGTTAGCTGCCAGCGCTATTTTCGCCCAGCAGAGCGGGCCGGAAGCGACAGAGTGGAACACTATGCGGTCTGACAACGGCGAGTTTTCCATCGATATGCCCGCTAACTATAGTTATTTTTACGACCCGGCCGGGATGGAAATAACGGAAACTTACGGGACATTTGTCTTTTCGGAAATGCGGCTGCTTAATGCTTCGGCGAATAAAACATTTATGTCGCTGGAAATCTATAAGGTGCCTGATCCGAAAAAGTATGCCGGTAAATTGATCGATCACAACGATACTAAAGGCGCGAAAAGCAAACAAACCATTCCCGGCTTCTTCGTTCAGCAATTCGATCTTAAAAAAATTCACAGCTACAACTTGGAAAAGAACGTGGCGATCAATTATCAAACCAGGTACATAGCTTCGAAAGATCATCTCTATGTCGTGACCGTTGCCAACCGCGGCGAAGAAATAACCGCAGCGGCGCGGCGTTTCATTGATTCAATTCATCTGCGGACCGAAGATCCATCCACCGGTTCGGACAAAAACGCGATAAATATCTCAAAATTGAAACCGGTTACCATAGACCAGATGATCGCCGACGAAACGGACGGCAGCTTGTTATCGGGGGTCGCAATTGAGAAGGTTCCGGCGCCAAAAACTCCGCCTAACCCCAACGGCATCCTGATCCTCGATAAACCGGCCCCTACTTATTCCGAACAAGCCCGCAAAGGCGCTATCCGAGGCACGCTGCGCCTGCGGGTGACTTTCGATAAACGCGGCGGTGTTACCAAAGTAGGATTTATTTCTACTTTAGACCATAGCCTGACGCGAAACGCGTTTTTTTGCGCGTTGAGAATTAAATTCATCCCGGAGGAAAAGGACGGGCAGGAAGTTACGGTCAAGAAAACTCTCGAATATAGTTTTAATATCTATTAAAAACAATATGATCAAGTATATTTTCATAGCACTCTTTACGATCTCCGCCTGCTCGATGGCATCTGCACAGAAACTATCGGCCGATCTGATCATCGTCAATGCCAACGTTCAAACGATGGACCCCGGCGTGCCCAAGGCGCAGGCGATCGCCGTGATGGGCAACAGAATCGTCGCCGTCGGAACGAACGCGGAAATAAACGCGCTGGCCGATGCGCGCACAAAAGTCATCGACGCCGGCGGCAGACTCGTTATGCCCGGTTTTAACGACGCGCACCTGCATTTTACCGAAGGCGGTTTTCAGCTTTCGCTGGTCGATCTGCGCAGCGCCGCTTCACCCGAAGAGTTTGCCGCGCGGATCAAAGCCTTTGCCACCAAGCTGCAAAAGGGCCAGTGGATACTGGGCGGGCGCTGGGACCACGAAAACTGGAAACCCAACAATTTACCGACCAAAGAATTGATCGACGCGGTAACGCCGGACAATCCGGTTTTTGTCCAGCGGCTGGACGGGCACATGGCGGTGGCCAACAGCCTGGCGTTAAAACTCGCGGGCGTGAATAAAGACACCAAAGACGTGGACGGCGGCCTGATCGTCCGCGATGCCGCCGGCAATCCGACCGGCGTATTAAAAGACGCGGCGATGGAGTATGTCAGGCGGGTCGTGCCGGACTTTACCTTTGACCAGAAACTCGCGGCGGCCGAAGCGGCCACAAATTACGCCGCCAGCCTGGGCGTGACAAGCGCGCAGGATATGTCGGCAAATACTAATATCGGCGTCTACCAGGAGCTGCTGCGCCAGGGTAAATTGAAAACGCGTATTTATGCGGGCGCCCCGCTGCCCGATTGGCAAAAATTGGCGGACACGGGGATCCGTTATGCCTTCGGCGATCCGATGCTGCGCGTGGGAACCCTGAAAGGCTATGCCGACGGCAGCCTCGGCTCGACCACGGCCTGGTTTTTCGATCCTTACGCGGATTCGCCTAATACGAGCGGCCTGTCCGGCGCGGAAATTCCGCAGATGTACGAACACGTTTCGGGCGCGGATAAAGCCGGGCTGCAGGTGATGATCCATGCCATCGGCGATCGCGGCAATGCTACCATCCTTGACGTTTTCGAACGTGTGGCAAGAGAAGACGGCGCGCGCGACCGGCGCTTTCGTATCGAACACGCCCAGCATCTGCGCCAGCAGGATATTCCGAGGTTCGGCCGGTTGGGAGTGGTGGCTTCGATGCAGCCGATCCACCTGGCGGATGACGGGCGCTGGGCCGGAAAGCGTCTGGATGAAAAACGTTTGAAAGGAACGTATGCGTTTCGCACGCTGCTCGATACCGGAGCGCATTTGGCGTTTGGCACCGATTGGGCAGTCGCCCCGCTCAACCCGTTCTTTGGCATTCTGGCAGCGGTCACGCGGCAGACGACCGACGGGAAAAATCCGAACGGCTGGATACCCGAACAAAAGATCACGGTCGAAGAAGCAGTGCGCGCTTATACCCAAGGCTCGGCCTACGCCGAATTTCAGGAAAATATAAAAGGTACGCTTTCCGCCGGCAAACTGGCTGATATCATCATCGTCTCGGACGATATTTTTACCGGCCCGCCGCTAAAAATGATGCAGACTAAAGTGCTGACGACGATCGTGGACGGCAAGGTGGTCTTTGAGGCAAAATAGATCTCGAACATGTCTATGAAGAAATTTTTGCTGCTGCCGGTTTTGTTGTTTTGCTTTGTCCCCGTCTTTGCCCAGCCAAAAGATGCAGGAGCGCGCTGGGTAAAGTTCGAGAGCGTGCTGCGGGGATACGGCTTTATGCTCCCGGAAGGTTATTTTGCCTATCAGAACAAGAAAACCGGCGATACATTTCTTTCTTCGTATCGTGACGACGTTTCCATCAACATTCGCGTGATCGGCAGTTTTTTCCCCAAGGAGTATTTGAAAGGGGTGGAAAATAAGTTCGATATGGATGAGTGTAAGTACGACTATTACACCATGGGGCCGTATGTCGGAAAGTTTTTTACCTGTGAGAACCGCGAACAATTTTCCCGGACGATCTTCCTGGCCTCTGATAATACTTTTTTTAAGATCACCGTGGGGGCATTGTCGGGTTTTGAAAAAAACGTCACGGTATTTCTCGCGTCGCTTCGCCTCAGAGGTTCGCAGTTGTTTCCCACCTATAACGGCGCGGCGTCGGTAAAAACCGAAGACAAGGCGGTGCTTATTGCCGACCTGAAGAGCGATCCGATCGCGGAGCTTTATTTGAATAAACCCGACAACGAAAACATCAAATGGGGAAATTCGGGCAACCAGAAACAGGTGCTGATCGATGCAAATACCCCCGTTTATTCGCGCGATCTGATAATACTCAAGAGCGAGGTCCCCAAGTTCCCAAAAAAGACCTCGGTCTCGGTCAAGGTTAAGGTGCATTTTCTCACCACGGGCCAGATAGAAAATGTCGAGGTACTTTCCAGTACCAGCCCGGAACATAGCCAGAAGGTGATAGAATCTTTGAAAGAAATGAAATTTATCCCGGCGCAGCTGGCCGGCAAAGATGTGAATGTCAGTCGTTTGATGGAATTCGGTTATAATAATTAGTTAAGATCAGAAATAATTCAGGAGAAATCATTTTATGAAGAAAAATATTTTTGGCATTTTAGTGTTGGCATTTGCCCTGGCCGGCTCCGCGCTGGCGCAGGAAAGCATGGAAAGTACTAAACCGACCGACGCCGACAAGGTGGCTAGTTTTGAAAATACCAAGGTCATCAAACGCGGCGACGCTATCGGCAAAGCGGACAAAGCGTCTCTGAAAAAGGTCCTGGCCGACCCCGCGAAATATTCCGGCAAGACCGTGCTGGTCCAGGGCGTGATCGTACGCTCCTGCAAAATGGAAGGCTGCTGGCTGGAACTCGCCCCGTCAAAAGACGCTCAATCTATGCGCGTGAAAATGAAAGGCCACGGCTTTTTTGTGCCGCTCGATTCCGCCGGATTGAACGCTAAGGTCGAAGGCACCGTTTCGGTCAAAACGCTGACCAAGGATTATGTTGATCACCTGATCGAAGACGGTGCCAAGATCGAAAAGCGCAACGCCGACGGCACCGTCACCGAAATTTCCTTCGAAGCTTCCGGCGTGGAACTGACCAAAGCAAATTAAGTAATTCATTATCGAATTGCGGGCCATGAACTATTTGTTCCGGCCCGCATTTTGCTTAGTGGGTTTGGTTTCAGTTCCACCAGGTGAAGCAAAAATGAAGCACCTGAAACGCTTTTGCAGCAATTTATTGATGGTAAACGCCGCACGATCAGCAGCTTATAAAGCGGAGCGGCGAGTGTTTCAGTTTCACCCGGGGCGAAACAAAATGAAACGAATGAAACGCTTTGAAACAGAAATAAAAAGAATCCCCCGCACTCCGGCAAAACCTTAAAATCCGCACTTGTTCAACTCAAGACAGCTAAATCGAGGCACATGATAATGTGTCCGCTCCACCAACTGGAAATATAGGTGGAACGCTGTTTCGAGAACTTTGAACTTCAAAGATCGCGGACCGCAAAGACCGGAGCCGCAAATTTACACGAAACGACAGTGAATTTGAAGAACGTTTTTGGACACGTCAATATTATCGGGTCTTTTGTGTAATTGAGCATTAGCCCCATATTTGTAGCTGCAATGATTGAAAAGTGGTTCTGAGTTCCGTGGGAACGTCATATGCCGCTCCTAACGGAGCTTATCTATTTTTATTAGTTATGCAGGTCTACAAATATACCGCCCCTACGGGACTTTGAAAGTAAGAGCGGGCGCAAGCAACCCTTCCGGACCTGCAAAATTTTATTTACCTGGATGCTTATTATTTATCGCGCGAGCTAACTACCTCTCAGGTCGGGAAGGGCCCTTAGCTGGGGCCTCAAGCTATTATTTTCCAGAAGATAGGCTTTTAATATCAAGATCGCGCTGATCGCGTGAGTGACCTCGCCGCTCATTACTTTCTCCGCCGCTTCCGCCAGACTCATTTTTATCGTCTTTATCTTTTCCGAGCCTTCGCGCTCAGGCTCAGTGAATTTCAATTTTTTTGCGATAAAAAGATACGCGGGCGATCTGATAATGGACGTGTCCATTTCATAAGCGCCGAGTTCTACCCACTCGTCCGCTTCGATACCGAGCTCTTCGCAGCTTTCGCGTTTCGCGGCCGCCAGCGGCGCTTCCCCGTCGATCCCTCCGCAAGGCGTTTCCAGGCTTTCGGCTTCATAGGCGTAACGAAATTGCCTGGTCAGATAGACGTTCCCGTCGTCATCGATCGGCAGAATGGCCACGCCGTGTTTCATCGAAATAACGGAGTACTTCCCATCGCTTCCGTCCGGGTTGATGACCTCATCCTCCGTCACGGTAAAAAACTCGTTTTTATATTTTTGTTCGCTGGCTTTGATTGTCCACGGACCGTTTTTTCTGCTCATATAAACAGTTTATTCTAAAATTGTTATAATTTTGTTTGCTTTAATACCTTATCCCGCGGTTTTTGCATCTAAGCCCCGGCAATGGTAAAAATTTAACTTTGATGAAACCTTTCAAGATCAGAGACATCGAAATCAATCCGCCGCTGATTCTCTCGCCGATGGCGGGCGTGACGGATTATTCCTTCCGGCGGCTAATCAAGCGGCGCGGCGGGGTCGGCCTGACCGTGTCCGAATTTATCTCGGTCGAGGGATTGACGCGCAATAATCCGAAATCCAAACGCCAGATGCGTTTTTGGGAAGAGGAGCGCCCGTATTGCCGTGCAGATTTTTGGCGGGCAGTGGGAGCGCATGGCGATGGCGGCGGAAATGGCACAGGAAATCGGCGCCGATATACTGGACGTCAATTGCGGCTGCCCCGCGCCGAAAGTCGTCAAAAACGGCGGCGGTTCGGGACTGCTGCGCGATTTGCCGCGGCTGGAAAAAATTCTTAAAGAAATCAAAAAAGCGATCACGATCCCGCTGACTCTAAAATTGCGGGCGGGCTTTACGGATTCGACAATTAACTGCGTCGAGGTGGCCAAAATGGCGGAGCAGTGCGGCGTGGAACACATCGCGCTGCACGGGCGCACGAAAGAGCAGGGTTACAAAGGCCTGGCGAATTGGGATTATGTGGCCGAGATAAAAAAAGCCGTTTCGTGCCGGTTTCCGGCAACGGCGACGTGGTCACGATCGAGGGCGCGCTGCAGAAATGGCGCGAAACGGGCTGTGACGGTATCCTGATCGGCCGCGGCGCGATGCAGAACCCGTGGATTTTCCGCCAGATCGAAGACGTACTGGCCGGGCGCGAACCGTACCAGCCGCCGCTCGAAGAAAAACAGGCAGTGCTGCTCGAATATTTTGAAATGCTGCGCGAAGATATGCCGGAACTTCCGGCGCTCGGTAAAATGAAACAGTTGGCGGGACAATTTACCAAGGGTCTGGTCGGCGGCGCGCAATTTCGCCAGACGCTTTATCACTCGCATTCGGCGCAGGAGATCCTGGACAATATCGCTGTGTATTTCAATACCTTAAGTACCGGTGATATTTTTGGCGACGGCATGGTGGAAAGCGATAAAGATCTTGAATTCGAGTCCTGCGAGGCAGTAAATGACACAGATTTTTCTTGTTCCTCTGAAAAAACCTCCTATAATGTGTCTACAGTTACTTAAACATATACACTTAAAATTTTCCCTGGGTTCCGCAACAAGACAGCGCGGGCGCGTCAGAGGTAGAATGGGCATTTACTTTGGCTGCTTTTGCCTTTAATCAAAAACTCGATGAACAGACCTTTAACACCAACTGAAAGTAGGTAAGACTTAATGTTTAGAAAAACTCTTTTTATGCTTTTCGTTCTGCTTCTCGCGGCGATTCCCGCCTTTGCTCAGAAGTTAACCGCCGATGAAGTGATCGCGAAACATCTTGACTCGATCGGCAAGGCTGAAACGCGGACCGGTATCCAAACCATCGTGATGACCGGCGAAGCCACGGCGAAATTTCTCTCTCAAAAGGACCTGGTGCTCAATGGGAGAATAGTTTTTGCTTCCGCCGGCGAAAAGAATTTTTTGGGCATCGGCTTAAATTCGAACAATTACCCGGGCGAACAATTTATCTATGACGGTAAAAAGGCGAAAGTAGCATTTACGCAAAACGGAAAACGCTCCAGCTTGGGTGAATTTATCCAGTCGAATGATCTTCTTTTGGAAGACAGCCTTTTGAGCGGGGTGCTTTCATCATCGTGGGTGTTATCTAATTTGGCCACCAAAAAAAGTAAATTGTCTTTTGAGGGCATAAAAAAGATAAACGGCAAAGAGGTCTACATGCTGAGCTATTCGCGTAAAGGAAGCGGCGATCTGTCTATCAGTTTATATTTCGATAAGGAAACCTTTCATCATGTACGGACGGAATATAAACGGGTGACCTCCGCGGGAATAGGCACGAGTCCTGACCAGTCATCCAAATTCAGCGAAGTAAGATTCAAGGTCGCCGAAGATTTTTCCGATTTCAAAGAAGAAAAAGGTTTAACTTTGCCTCACGGCTATCGTATTCTTTATTCCGAAGAGGGAGTGCGAAGCACCGGCAACGTAGAAATAGAGTGGACATTCAATTTATTGGAATTCGCTTATAATGAAAAATTAGACCCCGGTACTTTTAATACGGATCAAAAATAAGAAAAATATGCGCTTTAAGACGTTTTGTTTGCCCGTTTTTATTCTCTTATTTTTCACCTCGGCGGTTTTTTCACAGACTAAACCGCCGAAAGCAGCGCCGACGCCGGCCCCGGTTTCCAATTCGATAAAGTCTTCGCCGGCCTACATCGAACTTACCCTTTACAAAGCCAATATCGAAGCTGAATTGCTCGATATGCTGGTCGAATACACCGACGAATATCCCAAGGTAAAAGAGCTTAAGCTGGAAGTTCAATTTGTACAGGCAGAGCTTGTCAGTATGCAGGAACTAGGTATTGCGACCCTCCCCAAGCTAACGGAAAGCTTTGCCAAACTGCTGCTGCAGAAGATCAGAATGCAGGTCGACCTCGCCCAGCTGCGCGCCGTTCATAAAGACGATCATCCCGATGTCAAAAGAGCGATGCGCCGTGTCGATATCTACGAAAAAGCCATCAAAGACGTATTGCAGTAAGAAGGGAAAGGAAGGGAAATTGTAGGAAAGGATGGAAATTTGGGGAAATTAGGGGAAGTTTAAAAAAGCCCTTTAAAGTCCGCAGTTTTTAAGAGCGGACGCTGAGCATCCCTTCCAGACCTGAGAGGTATCCAGCTTGAAACTATTAACTATGCACTGTGGACTATTAACTGTTGATCAAAATGAAAAATAGTTAATAGTAAGACTAAATAAATTTGCAGCCCGGAAGGGCCGCTTGCGCCGGCTCTTCACTTCTTCCTTATTTCCCTCTTCCTTAATTTCCTCTAATTTCCCTTCCTATTCCTTTCTTCTTACAGCGACCGTAAAGGTTTCGGCAGAGTGCCGTCGAAAAACCAGCTTGCGCCTACTTTCAACCGGTGCTGCCACGTCGGCAGGCGCTGTGTGTAAAGAGCAAAACGGGCTTCGCGCGCCAGCGGGCCGCCAAATGCCTTGTTTCCCACCAGGACCGCCGCATGATTCGTGCCCAGGCTGATCGCTTCGCCTAATTCGTGGAATTGCCGCGTTTTTAGTTTCTTCCCCTCAAGATAAGCCTTGACATTATCGGCGAGCAGTTTCGATTGCTGATTCGCAAGCTGCGCCGTGCCTTCGAGCTTGTGGTCGATGCCTTCGACTTTGGTGATATCACCCAGAGCAAATATTTCCGGATGGCCTTCGACCTGTAAAGTGTTATCCGTTATCAGCAGCCCGTGCTTGTCTTTTGGCAGCCCGATCTTTTCGATCAGCGGATTTACCTTTACACCGGCTGTCCAAACCGTGCCGGCTGTTTTATATTCGCGGCGCTCGCCGTTGTGCTCCGCCACCAGGCCGTCCGCTTTTACTTCCACCACGCTTGTTTCCGTGTGAATCTCGATATGCCCATTGTTCAGAGCTCTTTCAGCGTGTACCCGGATCTCCTCGCCCATTCCGGGCAGGATATCCTTGCCCATTTCAAAAAGCAGCACCCGCGCCTCGCCTTTCAGGTTTCGCTGCTGGAAAGCGTCGTAAAACAGATCGGACATCTTGGTCGAGAGTTCCACGCCGCTGGCGCCGGCGCCGATCACGGCAAATGTCACCGCTTCGCGCGCGTCCTGCGGAGGCGTATCGGTATCTACTGAATCAACCCTCCCGGACATCCGCCGCCTGAGCTCGTCTGCGTCTTTGACACCGCGAAACGGAAGCGCAAACTCCTCGGCCCCTTTTATTCCCCAGTAGTTCGTCACCCCGCCGGCCGCCAGAACGAGCACATCGTACGGTACCCGGAAGCGCCAGCCGTCGATGCCCACTTCTTTTTTCTCAAGATCGACACCGCAAACATCGCCGCGCATAAACTCAATTCCGTCGCCCCCGTCATTGTTGATAAGCTCGCTGTAATACGGCGCAATGTGCCAGGCCTCGACTTCCCCGCTCATATACTCGTAAAGCATCGGCCTGAATGTGAAATGATCTTCGCTGCTGATAAGCGAGACCTTGCCTGCCCCCGCCGTTTCGAGCGCCGTGAAAAGCCCGCCAAAGCCTCCGCCCACGATCACTATTTTTTTATCACTTCTGTTACTGCCCGCCATTTATTTGCCCTCCTCCTGAGATTGTGAAACTTTTCTCAATCTCTTAGCAGATTAGATTACGCGTGTCGCGATTGGTTGTCAACAATTATTATTTCAAAAACCGGGCGCTAATTTCCACCAGTGCCAACAGCCGATATCCTTTTGAGGGAAATTGGCCCGCTCTTCCTGGGAGCGCAGGCATCCTGCCTGCAAGATCGCGCAGCGATGCTAAATTAATTCAATTTAAATCCATTTAGCACGGCAAGCCGCGACTTGCAGGCAGGATGCCTGCGCTCCCAGGTTTACAACCGCGTTTCCGATATATTGCCATTAAAATACCCCCGGAAAGCAGGCCAGACCGCTGATTTCTGCGAAAAATCGGCCTAAACCTGTGAAAATTACGATGTAAATTTGACTCGGGGCCTTATTTTCCCTATACTCTATGATTTTCGACTAGTGGATAATTCCGCTATTACGAGGGAGCAAATAAATGAGTTACGCAATTATTAAAACAGGCGGTAAGCAGTTCAGCGTGGAAGCCGGACAAACCTTGCGCGTGCCTACACTGGATAAAAAAGAAGGCGACAAGATCGACGTCGACGCTCTGTTGGTTGCCGATGGCAAGGATGTAAACCTTGGCGCGGCCATCGTTAAGGCCACTGTCGTCGGCCACGGGCGGGCGGATAAGATCATCGTTTTCAAGAAGAAACGCCGCAAAACATACCGGCGCACCAAAGGCCACCGCCAGGATTATACGGAAATTAAAATTGATAAAATTTAAGAATACAGAAGACAGAATACAGAAGACGGCGAGTTTTCTGTCTCCTGTCTCCTGATTCCTTTTAGGAGTTAGAAATGGCACATAAAAAAGGGGTAGGTTCATCCAGAAACGGGCGCGATTCACACTCGCAGCGGCTGGGACTCAAGAAATTCGGCGGCGAAAAAGTTCTCGGCGGCAACATTTTGGCCCGCCAGCGCGGCACCAAGTGGAAACCCGGCAAAAATGTCGGCCGCGGTAAAGACGATACGCTCTTTGCTTTGATCGAAGGCGTTGTCAAATTTGAGGACAAAGGCCAAAAGGGCAAGTTCATCAGCGTGTACCCGGTGGAGATCGCTGAGGCCGCAGCACCGGCAGAAGCAGCGTAATTTTTTAACAAAGTTTGATCAGGAAGCGTTCGCCCCGGCGAGCGCTTTTTTTGTTTCCGGGCGGCTAACAGTCGTGGGCAATGAGGTCAGAACCGGGAGCCATAGCGACCGGATTCCGGGGCTCGGTTAATCCCAAGACCATATTATGAGTCGGACGAGCGAACTGCGTCCGCTTACCCGGTCACTTCGTTCCCGGTTCTGACTTCGTATCCCACAGCCTCGTCCCGATTTTGCCAATAGATCATACGCTGTCAAGACCCAACGCGCAGCATAGCAATGAGGTCAGAACCGGGAACGGTAGTGATCGGGTAAATGAGCGCAGCGAAAATTGCGCAAAGAGCGGGCGCAAGCGGCCCTTCCCGACTGCAAATTTGTTGACCTGCCTATTTATTTTCCCGGCAAACGTCTTTTCGAATTGGAAAACCAAAAAAATTCACCTAAAAAATTACATTTTTTACGTCTTTTTCCACAGGAATGAAATATTTTTTTATCGGATTGACCGTAAAAAAGTTATCCGTTTTTCCACAAGAAATCCACAGGATATTCACAGTTTTTCCACAGGCTTTTCCACAGAAGTAGTTGAAAAATAAGCACTTAGCGCGAATTTTTCTCTTGACAAGTAAAAATTAAAATGTAGAATAGCTTCACAGTCGAGATTGCTTACGGGCACTTTGACCGGCACCGGGAGGTGGAACGAATGCGGTGACGCGATCGTTCGAGGACAGAAGGAGCGGAAAGCCACTGTCTGGTACGCCTGGAGCCGAAGCCGAAAGGCTTGCTAAGGTTAGCCGCAAGGCAGACCTGAGTTGCTCGGATAAAAACGAAGCAACGCTCACGGGAAATGATCAGCCTATTGAGTGCTATGCCGCTCACGTCTTCGAAGACGAGAGCCTCGTTGCCGGGAACGTAACCGGCGGTGGAGGAAAAGCCACCAGAACAAAAACCTAATGGCACCGCGCACCGAAAGGTAGCGCAACAAAATGGTGAAAACTTGCTTGGGTGCTGACCGGGAATTACCACCCGCTGGAATTTCTCGGAATATAAAAATCGCGATTCGAGTGTGTGCATGCTGGAATCGCACCCCTTTTCGGGGACACTTCGGTGTTCTGGAAAAGAACACAAGAGCGTTGTCTTGAGCAATCGAGTCAACGCTCTTGTTTTTTTGTAGTAAGTTAGTTTGAAAAATAGACTGAAAGTCCCCAACGGGGACAAAGAGAATAGCCCAGGGTAAGTGAGCCAGGAGAGCGCCACCCTAGGTATATGAATTCTCAAAACTATCCAGCTCTGAAAGGGCGACAAAAGACCGGATTCTGCCGCCCTTTCAGGGCTGACACCTCAAACCCGATCAGTACCCAGGGCTGAAGCCCTGGGCTATTCTCTCCAGTCCGCTACGCGGACATTATTGTTTTCAAACTGACTACTGCCGTTTTTTTATACCCGCTTATCTGGTAAACTGGTTGTTTCGTTTGCACAGAGGTTCTTTATCCTTGTGTTCTAAGGATCTAAAATAGAAGCAATGTTCATAGATCGCGCAAAAATTCATATCAAGGCGGGAAACGGCGGCAGCGGCGTGACGGCCTTTCGCCGCGAGAAATTCATCGCCAAAGGCGGCCCATCGGGCGGTGACGGCGGGCGCGGCGGCGATATCTGGCTGGAAGCCGATTACGGGCTAAATACGCTGCTTCATTTGCGTTATAACCCTGAGCACAAGGCCGATCGCGGGCGCCACGGCGAAGGCTCAAACCGCCACGGCAAGGATGGCGAGGACGCCACGGTAAAAGTACCGGTCGGCACACAGGTCTTTGACGTCGAGACCGGGGAACTGCTCTATGACTTTACCGAGGCCGGACAGCAGTTTAAAGCAGCCAAAGGAGGCCGCGGAGGCTTTGGCAACGCGCATTTTACTACCTCGACCAACCGCGCCCCGCGCTATCATCAGACCGGCGGCGAAGGCGAAGAACGCGAACTGCAGCTGGAACTTAAACTTATCGCCGACGTTGGCCTGGTTGGTTTTCCGAACGCCGGGAAATCCACGCTGATCTCGGTAATCTCGGCGGCTAAACCGAAAATAGCCGATTACCCTTTTACGACGCTCGAACCGAATCTAGGCGTGGTGGACATCGGCAATTACAAAACTTTTGTCGTGGCGGACATTCCCGGCCTGATCGAGGGCGCGCATGAAGGCGCGGGCTTAGGCGACCGGTTTTTGCGGCACGTCGAACGCACCAAGTTGATCCTGCACCTGGTGGATGTCTCGTCCCTTTCGGGGCGTTCGCCCGTAGAGGATTATGAAATAATAAACCGCGAGCTGGCCAATTATAACGAAGAGCTGGCCCATAGGCCGCAGATCGTCGTGGCAACAAAATTGGATATTCTGGAAGAACCGGAACGGCTGGAGGATCTGCGTGCGGCAGCGAAAAAGGATGGAAAAGAGCTTCTTGAAATCTCTTCGGCGGCAAATAAAGGCACGCGCGAACTGGTGATGAAGATAGCGCAGGCTTTGGACGAATTAAAAACAGTTGAGATAGTAATTGATGCCGAATCTAGCCTTTAACATGACGATGAATGACGGTTCGCGTCATTTTTACGCTCACCCGATCGTGATCTCGTGGGACGATCTGCTGGACCATCTGGAAAAATTAGGCGACCTGGAGATAATGGGTATCGTGTCTGACGACGTGACCGAGACCTGGGTTGATTTTACCTATCGCACCTACGAATTTTCAATCAATGATCAGAACGGAGATTTCTGGTTCTTTTCCGAAAATTTGAATTGCCCGGAGAAAGTCTTGCAGGAGATCGTAGATCATTGCATTAAACTGCCGGCAAAAGAAATAGCTGAAGAAAGCTAATGAAAAGGACCGCATTTTTTGGCGGGAGTTTTGACCCGGTCCATAATGCGCATCTGCGCATTGCCCAAAAACTGCCGGAACTTTTCGGGCTGGATGAATTTTATTTTGTGCCCGCTTTTCACGCGCCGCACAAACCGAACCGGGAACCGCTTTCGGCTTACCATCGTTTTGCGATGCTTACCGCTGCGACCGAAAATGAGCCGAAGGTAAAAATTTCGACCATCGAACTCGACGGAGCGAAACCGCGTTATACGATCGAAACGGTGGCGAAATTGTTGAGTGAGATGGGCAGCGATGCGCAGATCTTTTTTGTCATCGGCGCCGATTCATGGCGAGGTATTACGACCTGGCGCGAGTGGGAAAAACTCTTGCTGATGGTAAATTTTATCGTGGTGACACGCCCCGGAATCGAAATAGGTTTTTCGCATGTTACGCCGGAGATCGCGGCCTGCTGCACGGATCTGCGCGGTAAAAGCGAAGCGGAAATTGTCAGCCGGATGACGGAAATAAACGGGGAAAAAATATATTTTACCGATACCGTAAAACTGGACATTTCGGCGACGGAAATACGGCGAAAGATCGAAGAAAATGCCGCCGGCTGGCAGGATGATCTGCCGGCGGAAGTTGCAAAATACATAGAAAAATATCAGATTTATAAATAATGGAAGATACTTTAAAAGAAAAATCATTACACCCCGCGGCAGCGGAGACCGTAGAGACCCTGGAGACCGCAGCAAAAAGCGAGCGCGTTACGCCCTACACCGAACTGGATGAACGCGTAAAGCTCGCGCTGCATTGCGCTGACGAGAAAAAAGGCATCGGCATCAGCGCGCTCGACCTGCGCGAGATAACGAGCTTTACCGATTTCTTTATCGTGGTAAGCGGCCTCAACACGCGGCAGGTCCAGGCCATTTCCGACGAGATCGAAGTGCAGGTAAAGAGACAGCTGGGCGAGAAACCGCTTCGTATCGAAGGCCATTCTACCGCCGAATGGGTCCTGATGGATTACGGCGATTTCGTCGTGCATATTTTTGAAAATAAGGCGCGCGACTTTTACGACCTTGAACGCCTCTGGCGCGATGCCAAAAAAGTCGAGCTGCCGAAAGAATTATAACGGCTGTATTACTTAGTCAGCTTTGTACATAAAGTCAGAAAAGTTTAATTTTATTAGCAGCGTCAAGTCTTTATCAATTTAATGAAATAAAATGGGCTGAACCTGGGAGCGCAGGCATCTTGCCTGCAAGCGCGACTGGTCGCGCTAACTGGAGGGAGATTAAAAACTTTTTAGATCGCTTTGCGACCCAGGCAGGCAAGATACCTGCGCTCCCAGGTTAACGTGGGTCTTTTTAACTTAGCGACTTATAAAATTTAGAGTTGTGACTTTTTATGTGCAACGCTACTTTAGTTTGTAAAAAAGCTGCTGATGAGCATTAGCTAATAGCTGTCAGTTTCAATCCTTCTGTGAATGAACTCGTTGCCAAATCCGGATCGATGCAGGAAGTTCTGCGAATCGCAGACAAGGTCGCGGTGACGGATGCCGGCGTGCTGATCACCGGCGAAAGCGGCAGCGGCAAAAATCTCCTCGCCGAATATATTCATCAAAGATCAAAACGCGCCGCGAAGAAAGCGGTCAGGATCGATTGCGCCGCCTTGCCGCGCGAGTTGATCGAAGCCGAGCTTTTTGGATTTGAGAAAGGCGCTTTTACCGGCGCCGTTTCCGCCCGCGAGGGACGGATCGAAACGGCCGATGGCTCGACGCTTGTTTTAGACGAGATCGCCCTGCTGCCTTTTGATGCCCAGGCAAAGCTTTTGCGCGTGCTGGAAAATCGCGAGTTTGAAAAACTCGGTAGAAACAAAGTGCAAAGTGTCGACGTGCGGGTCATTGCGATGACCAATGTCGATCTGGAAAATGCCATCGCGCGGCGCACCTTTCGCGAAGACCTGTATTTCCGTCTTAATGTGGTGCGGATAAAAATGCCCCGCCTAAGCGAACGCCGCGAAGATATTGCCCCGCTGGCTGAAAACCTGCTGCTGCATTTTGCGCAAAAACACGGGACCCCGGAGGCGGAAATGACCGCCGCGGCCGCCAGGCTTTTGCAGAATTACGACTTTCCCGGCAACATCCGCGAGCTTTCAAATTTGCTGGAACGGGCGCTGATACTCTCCGCCAGCGGAAAGATCGACGCCGGCGACTTCCCTGCCGCGTTACAAAATGCGGAGCCTTCAAATAATAAAAAATGGCCGAGTTTAAGCGACCTTGAAGAACGCCACATCCGGGAAACGCTCAGATTTACCAAAGGCAACAAGTCGAAAGCCGCGGAACTGCTGGGGATCAGCCGGAAGAATTTATATGAGAAATTAGCAAAGTTTCGAATGAGTGTTTCACAGGTGAAGAGGCAGCTTAATAGCCTCTCAGGTCTGGAAGGGTTGCTTGCGCCCGCTGCTTTAGTTTTTCTTTGTGTTCTTTGCGTCTTTGTGGTTAAAAACTGTTAACCGCAGAGCACGCGATGTATCTTAGCGCGTGCGCAAGCGACCCTTCCGAACCTTGAGATGATAAACTCGCACGGTTTAATGTAGGTTAATTATGCGATTTCGTTTCGTCTGGATCGGTAAAACCAGGGATAAAAATTGGCGGGCGCTGCAGGAAGACTACCTGAAACGTCTGGGGCACTTTGTTCGTATTGATATTACTGAAATTAAGGAAAGCGCCCCGAATGAAAGCAACGAACATGAAGGAAAGCGCATCTTAAATGCCCTAAACGTAAGTTCTTACGTAGTTCTGCTTGATGTTGCGGGCCGTCAGATAAGTTCGCAGCAAATAGCAAAAGAGGTTGAAAATTGGCAGAACCGGGGCCTGAAAGAGGTGGTTTTTATTATCGGCGGGCAGGATGGGGTGTCGCGCCAAGTTGGTGAAAAAGCCGATTTTAGTTTATCCTTATCAGGTTTGACTTTTACGCACGAAGAAGCCAGAGTAATCCTTTTGGAACAGCTTTACCGTGCATTTACCATAATTAATGGGTATCCGTATCAAAAATGAAGAAATCGATAGTTAACGAATACAAAAAAAGACTTACGGCCGAGCGGACGGCGCTGGCCCACAAACTGGATTCGCAGGAGCATAATCTTGCGGTAGACGGCAACGAAATGCCCGACCCGGTAGATCTGGCGGCGCAGGCCTTTTCCAAGAACGTGATCCTGGCGCTTTCGGAAAATGAGACCAGGCAGCTGGGCATGATCGATGAAGCGCTCCGGCGTATCGAGGACGGCGAGTTTGGCGATTGTGCGAATTGCGGCAACGAAATAAACACTAAGCGGCTGGACGCCGTGCCCTGGGCACGTTATGACATTGCCTGCCAGGAGCTGGTCGAGCAGGGAATGCTCGAAGAAGCCGAAGCTTAAACTTAACGACCACGTTCATCAAACATTTGTCTCCCTTCAAATGTCTCTCCCCGACCAACTCTTAAGCTTATTGTATCCACAGCCCTGTCTTTTGTGCGGGGGCAGTGTCGATGACCGCCGTGACGGTATCGCCTGCCGCGGCTGCTGGTCGCAGACACGCATCTTTGACGGCAATGAAGCGCTCTGCCATAAATGCGGCGCTTTTCTTTCCGCGGAGCGGCGTTCGGCCGATCCGGCCTTCTGCCACCGCTGTGACATTGACCATTTTGATCTGGCGCGGGCGGTCGGTGTTTATGAAGGCGCGCTTTACGCGTCGATAATTGATCTGAAAGATAAACCGCATCTCGCCCCGCACCTGCGGGAACTTTTGCATACAGCTTTTCTCAATTCACCTTTTTTAAATGCGACAAGAATCATTCCCGTCCCGCTTTCCGCGCGGCGCGAAAAAGAACGCGGCTTTAACCAGGCGGCGGTGATCGCCGGGCATTTGTCCCGCCGGATAAAAATTCCGGCGGATGAGCTGAGCCTGGCCCGAAAAGTTCATACCGAAAGGCATCGCGCCGGAATGGACAGGAAAGCGCGCCAGGATAGTGTCTTTAATGCTTTTGCGGTGAAAAGGCCGCGCCTGGTCAAAGGCGAGAATATTCTGCTGGTAGATGACATCTTCACCACCGGCGCGACAGTTTCAAATTGCGCCAAGGCGCTGAAAAAAGCCGGCGCGGTAGAGGTGAATGTGCTGACGATAGCGAGGGTGGTTTAATACAAGGAACCGGAAACGGGCCATCTTGCTTAAAAGGAAATCATACAAGTTAATTTCCCTCAAGGTAAGGAAGGGTTGCCCCACGCCCGCCTTGCATAAATGATTCCAAATTCGAACCTTTAAAACAAAGAGCGGGCGCAAGCGGCCCTTCCGGACCTAGAGGTGATCATGTGGTTCCACTCCCGTGAGCCGGAATGCTACTTGCCGCCAAGTGTTTTATTGATAATGCCCTTGGCTTCGCCTATCTTTACGCCGGCCGGAGAACTGGCGCCGATCGCCTTTTGGATCTTATCCAACTCTTCCTTTTCATCTTCCAGGAGTTTCTTAAGGTTTATATCGTCCTTACCACCGTCCCAGAGTTTGTCGTTACCGGCGATCTCCCGCAAACGCCTGGCATTTTCTTTTAGTTTTTTGACGGCTTTTGAGTTGTCCTTGACCACTTCGGCGGCCGCCTCTTTAGCGTCGGCTATCGCTCTTAGCTGATCTCTCCAGTAAGCGCGGAGCATCTCTTCAAACTTTCGTAAAAAGTCGATGATCGACGCGTTTATCGTGAACGCTCCGGGACTCACGCCGGTCAATTGCTCGGTAAGTATGAGCGTGTTGCCGCCGTCCGGGTTGACCGCGCGGGCCGGCATTGCTCCGGCGTTACCATTTGATTGATATACCGGATTCGTAAGACTGACGGTCTGCGGCGACGCGTTTTCAATCTGCAGTTTGATGTTGCCGCTGTTGTCTTTTAACCCTTCCAGCCCGGTGACGGAAATGTGAAGGTTTGTTGTTTCACCCTTCATCAAATTCAACTTGTCGGCCTTTAGCTCGATCGCGACCACATTACATGTGCTCGTCTGTGGATTTCCGTCGCCGTCCCGGATCGTCAGGTTGGCGGGCCCCGTCGGCGTATCGGCGGGGATCTGCGTCACGGCTTTGCGGGGAGATTCGGCGATAACGGGAATGTCTTTGCCGCCAATGTTGACGCTGGTGTTAGCTGCATTTCCGTCGAAGCTGCCCGGAATAGAGAGAGACCGCCCGGTTTGCCCGAGGCGCGGCGGCGCAAAACTGCCGGGTTGTGAAGGCAGTCCGCTGCCGGGGCCTTGGGCCGAATTGATCGTAAGCTGCGCATCGCCAATGTGTTTTCCGCCGTTCATCAGCAGCAGCCGCAGCGAGGAAACACCCTGGGGCACGGTAAAGGAAAAAGATCCGCCGTTAGACGAAGGAGCCATTTTTTTAGTCGCCACAACTTCGCCTTCGACGGTTTTTACCTGGACAACGTCGCCTTCCGCAGCGCCTGTCACTGTACCTGAGATCGTGTCGCCCGCCCGCATATCATCAGGCAAAATCACCTTGACTTTTCCGCGACCGGTTTCTATTTCCACAGGCGTCGGTGAAGGTGGTGGAGGGGGCGGTGGGGGCGGCTGGGCCGAACCCGCGGTGAAAAGAACAGCGCTGAAAAAGGCTGTCGTTAAAATGAACATCCCCCTTGTTAAGATCCGCTGACGGATTTTTTCCGCGTCAAAATTAAGTAACTGTTCAGTCAGGGATGACTTTGAAAAACGACGAAAAATATTTCTACTGCTCTTCATAAGTTTGCTCTCCTTCTACTGATGCCTGCGACGCTCCCTATGAACATCTTTTTTTGGCATCTGGCGTGAAGGACGCAGTGCAAAAACCTTTTTGCTGATTTATCCCGCTTGCATTTTGCGAATAACCTGTAAATACTTATGAATGCTAAGGAAAAAAATTTGTAAAAAGTTTGCCGGTGAGTGGTTTCGGAGCGAATTCTGCTGCCCGCAAGCGGGCTTTCTTTGGTCGTCGCGCGGTACTCCACGCTGACGCATGGAGTTAAACCCTGACGCGTCTGCGACGCTATTTATTACAAGTTAGTACACGCGTTGTTATCTCGTGCTGTCTGAGATAGTTCAGACCATTTGTAGTTGCTGAAGGCAACGGCAGAGTTTAACTACACGCGTCAGCGTGTAGCAGCCAAAATAAAAAAGGATGAGGTTTTTCGCCTCATCCTTATCTATTTAACACTGATTAACCAATGTTACGGCACATCAAAAGTCGGCGCGGGCTGGTCACCGGTTAGGCCGAACTGCTGAATTATCACGGCCCCGTTAGAACTATTTATCCGGTACCAGAAACCGTCGGTAGTTCTCCACACCGAAACATCATCCTTTCCATCACCCTCAAAATCGCCGACCGCGGGCACATCATTTTGATTTCCAAAATTGAGGATCGTGATCGCCCCGCTGCCCGTGCGCAGCGTGTACCAGGTGCCGACACCGCCGCTCACGCGATACACCGCCAGGTCGGTTCTGCCGTCGCCGTCAAAATCGCCCTGCGCCGGCACATCGCCCGAAACACCCCACTGGGTAATGCGCAGCCCGCCGTTGATGCTGTTGAGCGAATACCAGACGCCGGTCGACGGACGAAATACCGAAATGTCCGCTTTGCCGTCAGCGTCATAATCGCCCACGGTCGGTCTGTCACCACTCAAGCCAAAATTGGTAAAGACCGGAGCGCCGTCGGAACTTCGCTGGGTGTACCAGGTACCGTTCGACGGGCGGAAAACCGTGATATCGGCCCTGGCGTCGCCGTCAAAATCGCCCACGGCCGGAATGTCTCCGGGGAGCCCCCAGTTATAAATATTAACCGTGCCGCCGCTGTTAAGAATGTACCAGCTGCCGCTCGACGGGCGATAGATCGCGATATCGGAAATATTATCGCCGTTGTAATCATCAGGGGCCGGAATATCACCCGGGCTTCCCCAATTCAAAATGGTAAAGGAGCTGTTAGAACTGTTGGTAATGTACCAGACGCCGTTAGAGGGACGGAAAACAGAAATGTCCGTCTTAAAATCGCCGTCAAAATCCGCCGATGCCCGGCCGCGGACGATTTTCTCCACGGTGCCATTGCTTCCGCTTCCCTGCCCGACGACGTAGAGTTCGCCGTCCTCATCTTCTCCAAAACTTGTGATCAGGCGCGTAGTGTCAAGCATCGGCGTGGTCGTGCCATTAAACCATGACCAGATCTCACCGGTGCAGTAATCGGCATAAATATAAGAGCCGTTGATAAGATTGTTTTGCGTGCCGCGATAGACATAACCGCCGGTGATCGAACAGCGCCCGCCTGAATGACCATACTGCGAAATCGGCGGAATATAAGTGGTCGGCGGATTGGCGCATAATGTCGCGTCAAGGTTGGTGCATTGAGTGCCTTCAAAAACACGCCAGCCGTAATTGCCGCCTAAGGATACGGTACCGAATTCCTCGACCGCGCCCTGCCCCACGTCAGCCACCCACATCTGGTTTGTGCCGCCGCGGTCAAAGGACCAGCGCCAGGGATTGCGCAGCCCCAGGGCGTAAATTTCGTCCAAGCCCGGTGTCGCGCCAAAATAAGGATTGTCGGACGGGCTGGTGTACTGCGGGGCCGTCGGGGCCGCCGCCAGGTCCGGGGTTATGCGCAGCATTTTCCCCCAATATTCATTTACGTTCTGCGCTCTGTTACCGGGATCGTTGGCGGAACCGCCGTCGCCCAATCCGACGTAAAGATTTCCATCCGGGCCGAAGTTGAGCATGCCGCCGTTATGATTTGAAAACGGATCGGGGATGGTTATCAGAATTCTTTCGCTGGCGGGGTCACCCTGCGTATTATTGTTGATCGCGGTATACCGGGCGATCACCGTGCTTCCGTTTGTGGCGGTATAATCCACGAAGAAAAAGTGATTGGTCGCAAACTGCGGATGAAAGGCAATTCCCAGCAGCCCCTGTTCGCCGCCATTCTGGTTCACCTTTGGGGTGATGTTCATAAAATCCGTATAGGTATTTTCACCCGGCTGGACAACCTTAATAATGCCTTTTTGCTGCAGGATGAACAGGCGCTTGGAACCGTCATTGGCAGGTTTGATCAAGGTCGGAAGAGCCAGATTGGTCAGAAACGGCTGCAGCCTCATCGTCAGCGGGCTTTGCCCGTAAATAATACCAGTGCAAACTACGCTCAATAATAAAAAGATAATTAAACTAATTCGTCGCATTTTATTTCTCCCCCAAACTCTTTCTTTAACGCGGCCTTTTACCATTGCCTAAAGCCTTTAGATCCGCCGCCGCATTTGCAATGTCATTAGAGCGGGAACAACGCCCGTCTCTCAAACCAACTTCATCATCCGCAGATGCAAAAACCAAATATCTTTTTCCCATTTGATAAATAGCCTGGTAACGGGTCGTTTCAGACACCGTCACTTTGACCTTTTTTTGGCTGCGTCCCTTCCAATATTTTTCTGCCTGAAATTCAAAGGTCTTTCCCCGTTCATTTTGAACGACCCCGATGATCTTGCCGGTAAATACGGTGTTTGCCTCTGTGTAGGCTTCCCGAAAGGGCGGGATCCGGCATTTAGCAAAAGCATCTTCAATTATTACCGGGCTTGAAGCAGGGAAAGAATTAGGCGAAACGGAAAGACTAAGGCCTGAGACCGCCAGCACCGCCAATAATATCTTTCGCATGTTCATTGATTCAAAATCGCAGACAAAAGCAGCCGGAAATCAACCACAGGAAGGTTTAAACTATTTTAATTTTTCGATACATGTAAAAGCAAGAACTATTTTTATTTACAACCAGCTTTGCCTGTAAAGTCACGGATACCACCACGAATGCCACAAATAACCCGAATAAAGAATTTTTGAATTCGGCTATTTGTAGCATTCGTGGCTAACAAAGAACTGTCTGGCTTTACAACTTATACTTTACCTTTTTTCGTTTTAGCTCGGCGTCCTCGACCTCAAAATTTTGCAGTCTCATCGTTATGTCCGCCGTAATACCAAGCTCTGAACGCTCGCCTTTTTGCAGATGAAACGTTCCCGCCGCCGCGATCATCGCCGCGTTATCGGTAGAAAGATGGGACGAAGGAAAATAAACCGGAACGCCCAATCTTTGCGCAGTCACTTCCGCCGCCCGGCGCAGGGCCTGATTGCAGGCTACGCCGCCGGCGACGATCAGCGTCTTTGGCCATAGTTCTTCCGCGAGCTTTTCCATCGTTCCTACCAGTGAACGCACCACCGTATATTGAAAGCTCGCCGCCAGGTCTTTTATCGCCTGCGTTGGCGCTTCACCGTCATCAAGCGGACGGATCTCATTTTCGCGCACGTATTTCGAGACGGCGGTTTTCAGCCCGCTGAAACTAAAGTCGGGCCGCCCGTCGCTGATCTTTGGCAAGGTGAATTTGATCTTCTTTTCGTCGCCCTCGAGCGCAAGTTTTTCCACCACCGGCCCGCCCGGGTAACCGAGGCCCAGCATCTTGGCGACCTTATCAAACGCCTCGCCCGCGGCATCGTCCCGGGTACGCGCGACCACTTTATATTTGCCTTCTTCGGGAATGTAAAAAGATTTGTGTGGCCGCCGGAAACGATCAGCGCCAGCGCCGGGTACTCCACCCGCGGGTTTTCAAAATTGACGGAATAAACATGGCCTTCGATGTGATTGACACCGATAAAAGGTTTTCCCAGAGCGAAGGCCAGGGTCTTGGCGTAACTTACCCCCACCAGCAGCGAGCCGATCAAACCCGGCCCCTGGGTGACCGCGATCGCATCGACATCGTTTAGTTCTACATTTGCGCGCTTCAGCGCTTCGTTTATGACCGGCTCTATTTTTTCCAGGTGCTCTCGCGAAGCAAGTTCCGGCACCACCCCGCCATAAGGACGGTGCAGTTCGATCTGTGACGAGATAACGGACGACAATATCTCTTTGCCGTCGCGCACGATCGCCGCCGCAGTCTCATCACAAGAGCTTTCTATACCTAATACAAGCATCGGTTCAAGTGTAAGGTGACAAAGGTTAAGTAACAAGCCAACCTGGGAGCGCATGCATTTGCCCACAGTCTTACCCCGCAATGAACGCGCAGCGTTCGAAACTGCCTTTACACAGCCGAAGCATTACCGCGGCAAGCCGCGCTTGCGGGCGAGATTGCCCGCGCTCCCAGGTATACGCTTCCATTTCATTTGACTTTATTAGAATTTAGAATTAGAATAATTCTAAATAGGAGAAATCATGACTAAATTACATACCACAAAAAATGACTTGCCAGAGGAATTGAGAGTTCAGGTGATCGAGATCTTGAACGCGCGGCTGGCGGATGCGCTCGATCTGCAAACACAGACAAAACAGGCCCACTGGAATGTTAAAGGGCCGAGTTTTATTGCCCTGCACGAGCTTTTTGACCAGGTCGCCGGCGATGTGACCACGTATGTTGACGATATCGCGGAGCGCGTGGTGACGCTGGGCGGGACGGCTTACGGCACGGCGCGGGTGGCGGCGCAGAGGTCGACTCTGGATGAATACCCGCTCGATATTTACGAAGGCTCGGAACACGTGGCGGCGCTTTCGACCGCGCTGGCGGCTTTTGGGAAAAACGTCCGCGAAGCGATCGACAAAACTACCGGGCTGCAGGACGCCGACACCGCCGATCTGTTTACCGGGATCTCGCGCGGTGTGGACAAACATCTCTGGTTCGTCGAAGCGCATAACCAGGCTTAAGGTTTTGAAACCGCGCTAAGTTGAGTCCCGCCTTCATTATTAGCCACTAATTACACAAATAACACGAATTAAAGATTCTTATTCGTGTTATTTTGTGACATTAGTGGCAACATATCCGCAGCTTTATAAGCAAAGCCGCGTGAACTCAAACCTTATCCATTCCCTTGAGAGTAATTAGCACCCCACAGCCAACCGCTGTTGCCGCGGCCTTCGCGGAAACAGTACAGCTTTTCCTGAAACACGGCGATCGCGGGCGGCCCCGACGTTCCAAAGGCATTCTGGCTATCGGGTATCAGGCCGTCCGGCGACCAGTTGCTGCCGTCAAAAGTGGCGCACCAAACCCAGCCGTTACCGCCGCGGCCCTCACGAGCGCAATACAACGTGTTGTTAAATACGGCGAGCGCCGGCGTTCCCGATGTCCCGTAGGCATGTTCGTCGCTGGGGATGAGTTTGTCGATAGACCACTTGGTGCCGTCAAAGGAAGCGCACCAGACCCATCCGCTGTCGCCGCGGCCTTCGCGAATGCAGTACAGCTTTTCATTGAACACCACCAGGGCGGGCGGCCCGATGTTCCGTAGGCATCGCCGCTGTTGGGTATCGGTTCATCCTGCGACCAGTTTTCGCCGTCAAAGGTGGCGCACCATACCCAGCCGTCATCGCCGCGGCCTTCGTGAACGCAGTACAGCTTTTCGTTATAGACGGCGAGTGCCGGCCTTCCGGAGGTTCCGAATGCATTTCTGCTGTTGGGTAAAAGAGCGTCGCGCGACCAGGTGCGGCCGTCAAAAGTGGCATACCACATCCAGCCGTTGCCGCCGCGCCCTTCGCGAATGCAGTACAGCTTATCGTTAAATACCACGGCGGCCGGCGGCCCGGATGTTCCGTAGGCATGGTTGGTGTCAGGTATCAAATTGTCGTCCGACCAGGTTTGGCCGTCAAAGGTGGCGCACCACAAATAGCCGTCGCTGCCGCGGCCTTCATGAATTAAGTACAGCTTATCGATGAATTCCACGACGGCCGGCGGCCCTGAAATTCCATAAGCGTTTTCGTCGTTGGGTATCAAACTATCGGTAGACCAGGCATATGACATAAATAAAATTCTCCTTATTGGGACTTTTAGAAGCCTTAAACGGAAAAATCGTTAGAGGTGTGGGATCAAAACCGTTTCAAGCGCGTACTGCCAGGGACCTCGATTATGAACGAGTGCTTGCCTTTAGGTCTATACGCATCTCTACCCATTTTTTATGGGTATTGCTACGCATTTTTGGCGCGCGATAAAGTTCGTGTGTTTGGTGTGATTCGTGGTTAGTTCTTAATTTTAGTAATAAACTTACGGAAATTTTAAACCACGAAACACACCAAACGCACGAAACCGCCCGATACATTCATTTTCGATACTCTGACCGATGCGTTATCATGTTGATAAATGCAAAGTGAATTGGGTAAATTGATCTCCGATGTGAAGGAAAATCTTCTGTATCTGCAGGAGCTGGGCGTTTCAGATCTGAGCGCCGACATCGACGCTTTGCAGGCTCCAAAGCAAGCCGCATCCGTTAACGAGCGGCCGGAACCCGCGCGGGCCGCGCCCCCGACAGATTTGCCAAAGCCGGCAGTATCGGAAGCAACTGCCGGTAAGACTGAAACGGTACAGCCCGCCGCGGCTCCTGCGGGACCTGCGCGTTCGCTGCGGGAAACGCTCGAGGCGGCAAAACTCTCGCACCGTTCGAGCCCCGAGACAAAACCGGTGGAAACTTCAACACCACCGGCAGAAAACATTGCCGAAAAAAATTCCGAAGAAAATTTGATGAAAATAGAACCCGCACCGGAAGATTCGCTATTCGGCGACATCTCCCCGACGAACGAACTGGCACCCACCGAAGAAACGCTTGAAAATATTCACGGATCGATCGCGGGCTGTAAGCTTTGCCGCTTGTGGGAAGGCCGCACGCAGATCGTCAACAGCTCCGGAAATCCAAAAGCGCAGCTGATGTTTATCGGCGAAGCGCCCGGCGCCGACGAGGACGCGCAGGGAAAACCGTTTGTCGGCCGCGCCGGCCAGCTTTTGACCAAGATCATCGAAGCGATCGGAATGAACCGCGACGAGGTCTTTATCGGAAATATCAACCGCTGCCGCCCGCCGGGAAACCGCGCCCCGATGGCGGACGAAGCAGCTACTTGTAAGCCGTTCTTATTGCGTGAGATAGCGGTTGTGCGTCCGAAAGTGATCGTGGTCTTAGGCGCGACCGCAATGCAGAATCTGCTGGAAACAAAGGCTCCCATCGGAAAACTGCGCGGAAATTTTCAGGATTATTTCGGCATCAAGGTAATGCCCACTTTTCACCCGGCGTACCTCTTGCGTGACCCGCATAAAAAACGCGAGGTGTGGGAAGATATGAAAAAAGTAAAAGCGGTTTTAGATAGCTTATGACCTATGGGCGGAAACTTTCGCGTGCCATTTGTAAAACGGTTTAGAGTTCAAGCTTCAGCTTGTCTTATTTTCGGAGCAACAAGACAAACTAAAGTTTGAACTCTAAGCCGTTTACTTTTTCTGCTTAAATTTATTTCCCGGATCTTTCGCTGAATTCTCCGGCAAAGACAACGACGCAAAGCCTACCGAACATCTTGCTTTCTCCCGCGTTTAAACCGGCAAACCTCAGATTTGTACTCAGCAGATTTTTTCTGTGGTCGCGTTTCGGATTACCGTCATCGATCAGCATATTTACTATGATGTCGCGAACCGATTGGGCGTAGTAACTGATATTTTCTTTCACTTCCAGGCTCCAAAAACCGTAGCGGTCTACGCGGTTCGGCGGCCAGCTTCCGTCGGTGCCTTTATGCCCGGTGTAATTATTTTTTATCAGGTCGGCCAGATGATCGCCGGCGGCCCTGGTCAATCCCGTTGAAAGTTTAAATGCCGGCAGAGTTTTTGTCTTTTTTAAGGTGGCTATAGCATCATTTATTCCGGCTACACCTTCATTCGTCATCATCCTGGTGCCGTCTGAATATGTCAGCACCGTGCCGGAAAAATTAGGCCTGAGCTGTTCCAAATATTTAATGTATTCGCCGGGGTTTGCCCGGAGCGTGTTGATCTCGCTGAATATCTCGGCTTCCAGCGGTGACAGGCCGGTGGCCGATTTCTGAGACGCCGGTGTTTTCGCGGTTGTTTTAACAGGGGCGACTTTTGGTTTTGGAGTAGGTTTGGGTTTTGCCGTCTGCGCGTATATCTGTCCGCTGCCGACAAGGCCTATGACAAGGATCAACAGTACCCGAATTTTTTGTAAAAAATTCTTCATTTCGCACCCTTTCGCGATATTTTCGAGTATTAAGACGATTTAACCGGCTGCAAGTTTTTTTAATTCTACCCCCGCTTGTTTGATTTAACAACCTTTGAGAAACTTGCTGTTAAGTTCTGTTCTTACTTTCTTTTGATGAACACACCAGTGAACAAAGATCAGCAGAAAAACTTTGCCGAGATAGCCGTGCCGGTGCCGCTGCGGCGCACGTTCACTTATCGCGTCCCGGAAGAATATCGTGATGACATCAAGATCGGAGCCCGCGTACTGGTCCCTTTCGGCAAACAGCTTTTGACTGGTTATGCGGTGGTTTTTCATGCCGAGCCTGACGCCGGCATCCCGGTGGAAGAGATCAAGGATATTGCCGAGCTTACCGATACGGAACCCTTGATCAGCGGCGAGATACTAAAACTCACACAGTGGACGGCGGATTACTACGCCGCTTCGTGGGGAGAGATCCTGAAAGCATCGCTTCCGGCAGGCATCAATGTGTCGGTCGAGAAAAAAGTGTCGATCACTGAGGCAGGGAAAAAACAGAGCGCCGCGGAAGCACCCGGCAAAACGATCGCCGCGAAAGTGCTCGCCTATCTTTCGGAGAACGAGACAGCGCCGCTGAGCGAATTGGCAAAAAAGTTCGGCACGGGCGCCCGGCGCGAGATCCCAAAACTGGCCAGGAACGGATTGGTTGAGATCACGCTCGAAGAAAAAGAAGAAAAAGCCAGGCCCAAACTCCAGCGCGTTGTCCGGCTTCTGAAAACTGAAGACGCCAAAGACGGCGGAAAAAAGCTCGGGCCGGCGCAGGAAAAGTTAATTCATTCTCTGACGGAACATAACGGCGAAATGCCGGACCGCCGAATTGATAAAAACGGCGGAGGTAAGCGCATCGGTCTTAAAGACGCTGGAAAAAAGAGGTTTTCTTGCGATCACCGAGGAAGAAGTTTTTCGTGACCCGCTGTCTCATGCCACACTGCCGGAAATTACCGACATCGTTTTGACCGCAGCCCAAAGCGGGGCGCTGCAAAAGATCGAAGCCGCCATCGCGGCTGAGAAATATCACACATTTTTACTCCACGGCATTACCGGAAGCGGCAAGACGGAGATCTACATTCGCGCGATGCGAGCGGCGCTCGAGCAAGGCAGAACCGCCATGATGCTGGTGCCCGAGATCGCGCTCACGCCTATTTTTTCCCGCCGCCTGCGCGCCATTTTTGGCGATGAAGTAGCCATCCTGCATTCTTCACTTTCCGTCGGCGAGCGCTTTGACGAATGGCGGCGCTTGAAAAGCGGTGAAGCGCGGATCGCGATCGGAACCCGCTCGGCGGTTTTTGCGCCGCTGGAAGATCTGGGTGTGGTCGTCGTTGATGAAGAACACGACACGTCTTACCGCCAGCACGAAATGCCGTTTTATCACGGGCGCGATGTCGCGATCATGCGGGCAAATATGTCGAACGCCGTGGTGATACTCGGCTCTGCCACGCCGGCGCTGGAATCTTTTTACAACGCGCAAAAAGGTAAATACGAATACCTCCACCTGCCGGACCGCATCGGGAACCGCCCCCTGGCGCAGGCTGAGCTGGTGGATATGCGCGATGTGTTTACGGAAAAAGGTAAAGACGAAATTTTTTCCGATCAGCTGCTGGCCACGATCGAAGAAACGCACGCGCTGGGCGAGCAATCGATCATCCTCTTAAATCGCCGCGGTTACTCGAGCTTTATCCTGTGCCGTTCATGCGGCGAATCCATCAAATGCCCGAATTGCGATATCACGCTCACCTATCACAAACGCGTCAACAGCCTGGTTTGCCATTACTGTAATTTCCGGCGGCGGATGCCGGAGAAATGTCCGAATTGCGAGGGCGAGTACCTTTTTTACGTCGGCGAAGGCACCGAGCAATTGGCAGATATTTTGCGCGACAAATTTCCGCAGATACGTTCGGCCCGCATCGACCGCGATACCATTTCACGCCGCCATCTTTTCGAAGACACTATTTTGGATTTTGCCGCGGGCGAAATAGATATGCTCGTCGGTACGCAGATGCTGGCCAAGGGGCATGATTTTCCTAACGTGACGCTGGTGGGCGTGGTGTCCGTTGACGCCGGGTTGGGCCTGCCTGATTTTCGTTCCGCCGAGCGGACCTTTCAATTATTAACGCAGGTTGCCGGGCGCGCGGGCCGCGGCGACAAGCCCGGCCGGGTGTTGATACAAACCTTTTACCCGGAACATTACGCGCTGCAGTATGCGCAGAACCAGGATTACGGCGGGTTTTACAAAGAAGAGCTTGCTTTCCGCCAGCGCTTTGGCTTTCCGCCGTTCGTCTCCCTGGCGTCGGTGCTGATACATCATTCGAATTATGAATACGCCTGGCAGACGGCGCAGCTCGTGCGCAATTGCCTGCAGCTGGTAAACCAGGAGAAAAAAGTGATCGTTCTGGGCCCGGCGCCGGCGCCCTTAGCAAGATTAAAAGGCGAATTTCGCGTCCAGATTCTGTTAAAATCACCCAACCGCAAGCGTTTGCGCGAAGTGCTGGATCGCGCGCTGGCCGAGGTGCAGGAAAGGCACGGTGATATGCGGATCGTTAAAGTCGAGATCGACCCGATGAATTTAATGTAAAAATGTAGAGCCGGTTATTTTTACCAGCTTTATTTGAGACAGAAATTGTATGAAACTTTCAGAGTTAGCGGAAAAAACTTTTTCCACCATTGAAAACGGCGATCCCGACACGGAGATCAGCGGGGCCGCCGGATTGGATATCGCCAAAAGCACGCAGGTTACTTTCCTCGCTAATCTTAAATACACGCCGCAGATCGCCGATACCAAAGCAGGCGCGATTTTCCTTAATGAAGGCGCCGCGATCGAACGCGCGGACATTGCCGTGCTGCGCGCCAGGGATGCTTATGTTGCCTATACGCGCGCGCTGCGTTTGTTTCATCCCGAACCGAAGTATGCGGCGAAGGTACACTCTTCGGCTTCGGTGCACGAAACCGCCAAGGTTGCGCCGGGTGTTTCGATCGACGCTTTTGTTTCCATCGGCGCAGATTGCGTGATCGCAAGCGGCGTCAAACTTTTTCCCGGTGTGGTAATTTATGAGGGGGTCTTCATCGGCAGCGACACGGTCATCCACTCCGGCACCGCCGTTCGCGAAAACTGTGTGATCGGCGAGCGAGTGATAATTCATAACAATGTCACGGTCGGCTGCGACGGGTTCGGCTTTGCCAAGGACGAGGATAAGCACTGGCTGAAAATTCCCCAGGTCGGGCGCGTGGTGATCGAAGACGATGTGGAGATCGGGGCGGGCACGACGATCGACTGCGCTTCGGTCGGCGAGACGCGCATCTGCCGCGGCGCGAAGATCGACAACCTGGTGCAGATCGGCCATTCCTGTTTCATTGATGAAGACGCTCTGATCTGCGCGCAGACCGGCCTGGCCGGCAGCTCGCACATCGGCAAACGCGTCATCCTCGCGGGCCAGGTAGGCATCGCCGGGCATTTGAAAGTAGGCGACGATGTTGTGGTAACCGCAAAAAGCGCCACCAGTCATGACGTGGAGCCGGGCAAGGTGATTTCCGGCGTTCCGGCATTCGACAATCGTGATTGGCTTCGCTCGACCGCCGCATTCAGACGATTGGGAGAGATGGTGCAGAGGATTCGGGAGTTAGAAAAACGCCTGTCGAAATATGAAGAGGAATGAGCTTTGGCGTGCCGTTTTCCATTAAGGCAAACAGCTTCACCCATAAAATTTAATGCATTGCGTTTTCGTGTTGTTTCGTGTGATTTCGTGGTTCCAGTCTTAATGCGTCATTATCAGAGACTTTAAGAGACAACCACGAAACCACACGAAAAACACAAAAAACCCAGAAATCTTTGCCAATCTAGGCAAAGCCCCCAAGCAAACCACAAAATAGAAAAGAGGCGATGCTCGTTAAACATCGCCTCGGCAGGAAAACTTTTCGTCTTAATATAAAAGGCCTTAATATAAGGCCGCAAGCACACCCGCGAATCCGTCGCCGTCCACACCCAGCACCATCTCCGCAACGGTTTCTTTATTCACAACTTTTTTGGCGATGAGTTTGACCGCGTTCGCCGTTGGCGGCAGAGCCACGGTTATCCGCGGCGTGGCGGCGCGTTCGTCAGCCTGGCCTTTGCCAATGACCATGGCCGGAATGCGCAGACTGGCGGCCTGTCCGAGATTGGACGTTCGCGGCACTCCACTCTCGTCGTGATCGGAGAGAACCGGCTGAACTATTATTTCCATTGCTCCAAATTTGCCGGCGTCACTGGCGGCCGTTATGTAAAAACTGACCTGCGCTCCCCCGTCGGCCCTTCCGACGACAGCGGCCATTGCCCACCAATTGCGTTTATCCATTCCCGCCGGATCTTTCGCCCTCCAACTGTCAAAATAGTCCTTGGCGGTCTTTTCCGCTTGTGCCTCAGCTTGTGCGCCCGTCTGCGCAAATACAGAAAACGTAAGGAGTGAAAATGCGAGCACAAAAAATATTGATCGTGTAAGTTTCATGAGAATTCCTTTTTGCCAATTTGAATAAGTTACAGACCGCGCCGGAGTCATTTATATATTACCAATGCGGCGATGTCAAAGTTTTCCAAAGTGTTGGTAGTGTTCTAAAGCCGTGGTGTTCGCATCATAGAGATTCGATCTATCCTCTATCAACTATCATCTATCAGTTATCATCTATTCCGAACGACATTCCCTTCTTACGCGCCACAACTTCAGGACAACAACCAGGTGTTATAAGACACGCCCGTCGCCCTAGTTTCGTTGCGTTTAAAACGGCGGCGATCTAAACTCATAAATTATGACCACAGAAACACAGACGACGAGCGGCGACGTTTCCGAATCGGGCTATGACATTACGCCTATCAGCGACGACGTGCGCCAAAACCTCGCCGCCGATCTGACCGAAGAGCAGCGCGAAATATTATTGAACCAGGGAACCGAAGCCCCGTTTTGCGGAAATCTGACCGACACCGAAGACGACGGTACTTATGCCTGCCGCCTGTGCGGGCTGCCGCTGTTTCGTTCGGACAATAAATTTCATTCGCGTTCGGGCTGGGCTTCATTTTACGCGCCGTTTGATACCGATCACATTCGTTATCTGACCGATACAAAATACGGGATGAGCCGGACGGAGATCCGCTGCGCGCGCTGCGATGGGCATCTCGGCCACGTGTTCGACGATGGCCCGGCGCCGACCGGGCAGCGCTATTGCCTGAATTCCGCTTCGCTGGAATTTTTCCCGGCAGGTGAGGAAATCCCGCAAAAAGTCTAGAATCGGCGATCGATTTTACTTAGTGTATTTCGTGTGCTTCGTGGTTAATTTCCGGCTCTGTTTATTTAAAACAGCAATGAGGCTGGCCACGAATCACACTAAACACACGAAAAGTATCGCGCGTGCGTCTAAAAGCTGTCTCAAACAAAAAAGGCCCCCTGAAGAGGCCTTTTTTATATCGATCATTTTAAATATCAATCGCAATACCAGGCTGAATTTATGCGCTGGGCGAGCGCGCCGCCGCCGCCGGAGGCACACGAAGTGGTCCTGGTACAATTAGAACAATAGACAACCGTTCCGTTCGCCGCCGCCGACCAAAGGTTGGCATAGGTAACGGTTCCGTAAGTGACCGATCCGTCGTTGTTTATCACCACCTTTCCACCGTTATTGGTCTCGAAAGAGTAGCCGGAATGGTCGTCCTGACTGCCTTTAAAGGTAAGAGCGCCCGACAAATAATTGCGGGAAATGTCATACATGAACTCTCCCTGCTGCAGGCGAAGAAAATATGCTCCGGCCAGAGGGTTAGCGGGCGAAAAGATAGAGAGTCCGAGCTTTTCGCTTTCAGTACCAAAGTTGATGAAATTTGGGACCGTACTGACACTCTCGTACTGGTCATCGCGGGTAACTATCTGGGCATCGGAACCGTAGGTAACGTAATGGTAATAATCGCACTCATATCCTTCAAAGCAAAACTTATCTCCGTAGGAATAAACCTGTGACCCGCCCGTTACTCTTCCCTGTACCTCCTCGGCGACCATGTGAAACTGGTTAGCGGTAGAAACTACCGTGCTGTTATTGATCGTCACCGGGCTTTGGAAATAGTTATTCATCAGGTGTATCGGACTGGTCCTGTCGCCTCCCTGAATATAAACGGAATTTCGAAAACCTTCATCGATAATGTTCCTGATGCTCAGATTGCCGTGCTGCCCCACATAGATCATAGCCGTTGCCGGGACCGGCGGCGTTTTCGGAGGCGGTTCCGTGCCGTTTCCGATCAGCAGATCCATATTCGTGTAAGCACTTCTCTCCAGAAAAACGGCGTAGGTTTTACCATCCGCCTCCGGACCTTCTTTTCCCGCATCGATCTCGTCACCTGGCGGCACAATAAACTCAAGGCTCGTCATATTCCACCCGGAATTATTCGAATTGATATGAATGCCGATCTGACAGCCTTCGAAAGCGGCATGATCGAGCCGGATATTGTCGGCCTGCCAGTAGCCCTCAGTGTCGTCCTTGTTGCCCGCATCATCGAGGGCATTTACATATATTCCTTTTTTCAAATTATTAAAATTCAGATTGCTGAACTGAAAATAAAGTGCGGCTAGCGGATCGGCTTTATTACCTCCCTCCATCAGAATGCCGATCGTCCCGGTTTTTCCTGTTTGGCCCATCAGCGTCATATCACGAATGGAAATGGCGCGGGCGCCTTCACCGATCCGGAAAATTGCTTTGTCTTCAGCCGTCTGAATTATCCTCGAGGTGTAATCTTCGGGCCCCGGCGTAGGGCTGGGCGTCGGCACCGGCGAGGGCAGCGGTATCGGCTCATAAACGCTCCTGCCCGTTCCCTCAAGTATTCGGTAACTATAGACGGTCAATTCGTCGTCGATAAAATAATCTCTTTCGTCAAAAACCAGTTTGCCGAAGGCCTTGGCAATGGCCCGCCGGAGCCTGCCCGTATCGCTTTTTCTGCTTGTTCCCGTAATGTAACCGTCAAAATCAGGCGAGCCGCCATTCCACGTGAAGCAACTCGTATGGAAAATGCCGTTTATCCTACCGACTCCGTCGCATTGGGCGTAGACAGCTTGTCCGGAAAACAGAATGCAAATCGTCAACATAATCGTCAGACCTATATATTTCATTTTTTCTCCTTTAAAAGAAATACTTTCGAAATAAAATACTTTTCGATTGTGTGCTTTGATTTAAACTTCCAGCTTCAGGGGAATTGGAAGTCTCGTTTGGTTTGAGAGAATTTAAACCTATATTATCCGGTAAAGGATGTAAAGAATTGCAAGGTTTGTTGCCCGGTAGGTGTTTTTATCGATGTAGAAATGCCTCTTTTTACAAATATTTCGGCCTCCTTCAGACCGTAGATGTCTAAAGGAGGCCGTCTTCGAATCTGCATTTATGTCAGATCAATTGCAATCCCAGGCGCTGTTGATCCGCTTGGCGATCGCACCGTTTCCTCCCGAATTACACGGAGTGGCCTTGGTGCAATTCGAACAATAGACCACCGTGCCGTTGACCGCAGAACCCACCGCCGCTCCCAGAGCGGAGTAAGCAACGGTGCCATAGGTAACAGAGCCGTCATTATTGAGCGTTACCTTTCCGCCGTTGTTGGTATCAAAGACGTACTGGCTATAGTCGTTCTGATTGCCTTTGAACCAAAGCGAGCCGTCGGCCTCGCTGCGGGTGATATCAAACCAGAAACTTCCCCGCCCTAACCGCAGCAGCGGCCCGGAAGCCGAAGTCGGTGCGACCAGAGCCATCGCCGGTATTCCGGTACTGGTATCGTAGTTGATGCTGTGCGGGACGGTGCTGGCGGCGTTAAATTGATTCACGCTGCTGATCACCGCGGCCCCGCCGGACGTGGCATAAGTGGAGCTGGTACATCCACCTCCTTCAAAACAGAATTTGTCTCCGTAGGAATAGATCTGGGCATAGCCGGTCGCATAGGCCGGCACATAAGTGCCCCCGGTAGAGTAAAACTGATTTGCCGTCGAAACCACTGTGCTGGCGTTGACCGTCAACGGGCTCATGTAAAAGTTATTACTCAAATAGATCGGGTTCGAACGGTCACCGCCCTGAATATAGATCGAGTTTCTAAAACCCTCATCCACGACATTGCTGATGCTCAAATTAGCGTGGTCTTTGACGTAGATCAGGGCAGTGGCCGGTGATTCCGTGCCGTTTCCGATCACCAGATTTATGCTCGTATAGGTGCTCCGCTCCAGAAAAAAAGCGTAGGTGTGATTTCCGTCGAGCGGCGTGCCGGTGCTGAGCGCGTTGCCCGCCGGAACGATAGTTTCTATACTCGAAATATTCCACCCCGAATTGTTCGAGTTGAGATGAACGCCGATATTGCAGTATTGGAAAGCGGCGTGCTCCAGCCTCACACCATCGCACTGCCACAGCCCGGTCTGGTCGCCGCCGACGGCCGGATTGTCCACGGCATTTACATAAATACCTTTGTCCAGGTGATCAAAGGTCAGGTTGGTCATCTCAAAGTTAAGGGATGAATAGTTGTTAACATCGCCTCCCCGGAAAAGTATCCCGATGGTCCCGGTCGCGTTCAAGCCGCTGGTCAGCGCCATGTCCCGGATCGAAACCGAGTAAATACCTTCACCGATCTTGAAGATCGCCTTGTTGTTGGCCGTTTGAATTATTTTGGACGTAAGATCGGAGGCAACTTGCGGGGTCGGAGTAGGCGAAGGCATCGGGTTTGGCGTCGGCTTCGCAAAATATACGCCCCGGCCGGTTCCTTCCAGTATCCGGTAACTATAAACCGTTAACTCGTTATCGATAAAATAATCCCCTTCATCGAAGATCAATTTACCAAAGGAGGCGTTGATGGCCCTCTGCAGCCGCCCGGTATCGTTCTGGGTAAAGGTACCGGTGATATATCCGTCGAAATTAGGGGAACCGTTGTCCCACGGGAAGCAGCTGGTATGATAGATGCCGTCTATCTTGCCTCCCGAGCATGCCCCGTAAGCGGGCGAGCCAAAGACCAAAACACAAAATAACATCGCACTTGCTAGAACTAAATACTTCATTTTCTCTCCTTTATTGGGAAATACTTCCGGAGAAATACTTCGGTTTGTAAACTCTTGGTAGGCCTCAACTTGTGGGAATTAAGCGAAGGCGAATTTGATATTGGAGCTTTAACGGTAATCTATTTGTTTAACATTGTAAAGCATGTTGCAACACTTTTTGCGGACAGAGCAATTTTGCCTATAGAATGTAGGGGAATCTTATGATCTATCGAAGGCGTGGAGAAGTGTAGTTCAAGCAGCTTCGGGTAATTTAGTGTGTTTGGTGTGTTTCGCGGTTAGCTCTTACATTTGTATAAAGTCGGAGTGTTTTGCCTATAAACTCGAGAATCACGACTTTATAGGCAAAGCCGACCAGGTAGATCGGATTTTAATGGACGATGCCCGGTCTTTATTTCAAATTTTTTTCTATCTCGCGGCGGAACCCGGCATAGTAGGCCGCGCCCCAGACCGGAGTTTTTTCAAAATACGCCAGATTCCCGTTTGCCAGATCGATGGCCGCCGGCATTTCAAAAGCTGACCAGTGTTTTATGGGCACCGTGTCTTTAATAAATGCTAACGTCTCCGCAGGTAAGTTTTCAGTTATCGCCACCGCGTAGCAAAACAAGGCAACGAAAAACCCGTTGGGAAGCGGTACCGTCTTGTTGCGATTCGCAAATGCAAACGCGGCCGCGGAAAATTGCTGCAGCACGGAAGGCGTCAGGTTGGGGATCTCCGCAAAGATAAAAAATGTTTCCGCCATTCCGAATTTCGAGAGCTCGAACCGCGAGCGGCGCACCGCGTATTTATAACTCTGCGGCTGGTAAATTTCCGGGGCAAGCGGAACAAAACTATTAGCGGCAAGTTTTGGTGAGACGTATTGCAGCCACGCATTGCTATTTGTCATTTTTACTTTCTCCCTGGCCGTTTCCTTTTATCTCACCTTTAGCCTGCTCACTTTTTACCTGGATACCTAAATTTCTGATGCGCCGGTGCAGGTGGCTGCGGTCAACTCCCATCAGCTCGGCCGCGCGCGAAACATTACCCTCGGCTTCCGCCAATTTCTTCTGAATAAATTCGCGCTGGTAGGCCTCTGTGGCTTCCTTAAATGAAGGAAACCGGAAAGACGATGCGGGCGGGATCTCGTCGTTCATCAGCGGTAGGTCGTCCGCAGCGATCTTCTGTTTGGATTTCATTATTACGATGCGCTCGATAGTATTTTTGAGTTCGCGCACATTGCCGAGCCAGGCATAATTTTGCAGCGCTTCGATCGCATCGGGTGTGAAATTTTTTAACCGCTTGCCATAATCGGTGGAAAAACGTTTGTTAAAGTGCTGGACGAGAAGCGGTATGTCTTCGAGGCGCTGGCGCAGCGGCGGCACTTGAAACGGGATCACGTTAAGACGGTAAAAAAGATCGGCGCGAAAATCTCCTTTTTCGATCAGGTCATCGAGGATCTGATTTGTCGCCGCCAGGATACGAATGTCCACCTGCACCGGCGTGTTGCTTCCGACCGGTTCAAAGCGCTGCTCTTCCAGCACGCGCAGTACCTTTGCCTGCACCTTGGCGCTCATGTCGCCGATCTCATCCAGGAAGAGCGTGGCGTTGTCCGCCAGTTCAAACTTCCCTTTTTTCGCGCCGGTCGCTCCGGTAAAGGCGCCTTTTACGTGCCCGAAAAGTTCCGATTCGACCAGCTCTTCAGGAATAGCGGCCGAATTAACTTCAATAAATGGAGCATTTGCACGGCGTGATTGGAGATGGATCGCCCGCGCCACCAGTTCTTTCCCGGTCCCGCTTTCGCCGGAGATCAAGACGCGCCCTTCGGTCGGGGCCACGACGGCGATCTGTTTTCTCAGCGCGCGCATCGCGACGGATTCGCCTACCATTTCATATTCGCGCCACAGTTCCTCGCTGAGCTGCTCGTTCACCCGTTCCAGGTTGTGCTGCCGCAAAGCGTTGCGAACGGTGACCACTACGCGTTCCAGCGAGAGCGGCTTTTCAATAAAATCGAACGCACCGAGCTTAGTCGCTTTGACCGCTGTTTCGATATTGCCGTGGCCCGAGATCATTATCACCGGCATATCGTTTCCGGCGTCCTTTAAATTTTTCAGCGTTTCAAGGCCGTCGATACCCGGCAGCCAGATGTCGAGCAAGATACAGGAAAAATGTTTTTCACCGGCCGCTTTTAAACAGTCCTCGCCCGAGGCGGCGGTTTCGACCGTGAAACCTTCGTCTTCTAAAACGCCGCGCAGAGTTTCCCGTATACCGCGCTCGTCATCTACTACTAAGACCAGATTAGACATCTAAATTATTGCTGCGAATAGCCGCTATTGCCGAGATAAAACCGTACAAAATTTCTTTCAGAATACTTAGCGTGTAATAAGAAAAAACAATGACATTAAACGACTCTGATGTATAACGAAACAAAATACAATCCATACACCAATGATCCGTTTCACTTAAAAAGTAACCGCGGGTAGCGATCATGTAAAAGTAAATACTAAGGATACCCGATAACCATAATAGCTGCGAAAACCATAGCGCCCTGCCGCCTCTAAAAAACAATAACCCGAAACGGCCAAGAAAAATGATGGCGATCAGAAGTTGAAATATGACCGCGATGGTTATGTCGGTTGAGTTATTTCTCCAGAAATCAGCGGGCGCATTAACAAACAAGCGGTAGAGAAAATCGCCCAGCGTCAGGAATGCAACCATAAAAACCAGAAAAACCGCGATTTGAGAAAGTAATCTTGTTCTGCCGGTGATCCCCAGATAATATTTTTTCAAGTTCGTGACAAATCGCATATCGTTAGGTATTTACCGGTAACTCGATAATAAATTTTGCGCCTTTAGGCAAGTTTGCGGAAGCGCGGATCTTTCCGCCGTGATCGATTATTATCCGCTGAACGATCGCCAATCCCAAACCGGTGCCCCGCCCTTTGGTAGAAAAATACGGCTGAAATATCCTGGTAAAATCTTGTGGAGCGATCCCGCCGCCATTATCGCCAAAATCTATCGTGATCAGATCTTTCTCGGCATTATAAAATGTTTTTACCGAGATGACTTTGGCAGACGCCGCGCCGTCAAAAGCCTCCAGCGCGTTTTCGATCAAATTAACAAACACTCTTTTCAACTGTTCCCGATCGACCATCGAATCGGGCAGATTTTCGGTCAGGTGCATTTCGGTTCTTACATTATCCAGACGATCTTCATAAAGCGCCAGTGTCTGCCGCAGAACATCATTGATGTTGCCCTGTTCCAAACTTACTTTTGGCAGGCGGGCAAACCGTGAAAATTCGTCGACCATTGCCTTGAGCGAATGCACTTCCCGCAGGATCGTTTCCGTGCCGTCTTTTACCACCCGTGCCGTAGCAGCAGCCGCCTGAGCATCGCCATTCTGTTCTGCGAATCGCTTGGCAATTCTTTCCGCGGAAAGTTGAATAGGTGTAAGCGGGTTTTTGATCTCATGCGCCATTCGCCGGGCGACCTCGGCCCAGGCAGCGGAGCGCTGCGCCGACAATAGCTCCGAAAGATCTTCGAGCACCAGCACGACGCCGCTGTGCTCTTTCCGCTCTTCACCGCGCAGCGCCGCCGCCATTAATGCCACCGGTAAAGATTCGTGGCCGCCGCCGCTTTCCAGGGTAAGCGCGGTCTGTTCCGCCGCCTGACCGATGCGTTGCGCGCGACCCAGCAGCCTTTCCAGCACGGGCAGGTTTTCCGGGGCGACTAATTCCTCTAACCTGCACTGTATACACGGTTTGTCGCCCAGCCTCAGCATATTTTTCGCCGCGTCGTTGATCGTGTTCACGCGGTTTTCGCTGTCAAAAGAGATGACGCCGGTCGAGAGCGACTGCAGTACGGTTTCGATATATTTTTGCCGGCGGTGAAGTTCCGCCGCGCCTAATTCCAGGTTGGCGCGATTTTCTTCAAGCTGCTCCGCCATCTGATTAAACGCATTGACCAGCAGGTCGAGCTCGTCTTCGGCCAGCACGTCGACCCGGTGAGTCAGATTTCCTTTGGTGATCTCATTAGCTCCTTCCGCCAGGGCTTTGATAGGCTGGGCAATTCCACGCGCGATATAAAACGCCGCCCACGAAGAAGCAAAAAGCAGCAAAAACGTCAGCAGCCCGAGTGTTGAGATACCGATCTGGCGGACGTCTTGCTGGTTTTGCTTCAAGCGGTCAAACTCCGCCAGCGAACTCGCCACCTTCTTACTATAATCGGCCTCTTCCCTGACGCTGGAAACCATTATCAGTTTTGACCCGTCACCCAGGTCCGCACCGGTTATCTGGAATTTCCCGGCCGTCCGGTCGTACGTACCGGCTTTAAATTCTTCTATCGCGGCGCCCAGATCGGATCTCACATCGTCAGGCAGATCGTCTTCTACTTTTATGCTTTTGCCGGATGGCAGAGCGATCTCTATTCGCGCCAGGTCGCCCCGTTCGTTGAGCTGCCTGAGATCGTCTTCGGTAATATCCGACCTGCGGCTGTCCAGGGTAAAAGCGAGCATCCGCGCCGTCTCGTCCAGTTCACGGGTTTGATTTTCCAGCGCGGTCGTTTGTATCTGGCGTGCCTCACGCATAACCTCTATCGGAAATTGGCTAAACCATCGCTCCAGGGCGCGGTTCAAATAGAGATAGGAAAATCCAGCCATCGCCAGGATCGGCAGCAAACTCACAGCGATGAAATAAAGCAGTAACCGGGTCTTTATTTTGGCGCCCAGCTGCAAAGCCTTTCGTTCGCGGCTCAGTTTTAAAAGGCTGCGAATAAAAATAAACGCGAAAATTATGAACGCAATGAAATTTAGCGAAGAAAGGCCGTAGAAAAGAAGCGTGTCGCTGGCCGTCTGGACGGAAAAATTTTTCCAGATGTTAGAAGACTGAAGAATTATCAGCGTCAGCAGCAAAAAAACTACCAGGCCGCCGATCACCAAAAGCGGCGCTAACCGGCGGGGACGTTTTAATGGTTTCTTTTTTTCTCGCTCTTCCACGTTTGCAGTTTCACTTAGTTTAGCATACAAAAGCAATGGCCGGACCCGGGAGCGCGCCTGCCGTTATCATCAATGAATACTGCATTTTTCAATGAACATGGGCATTTGCGCAGCGGATGGCGAGCCGCTGTTTTTCTTTCCGCATTTATTTTTCTGGAACTCTGCTGGGTGTTTCTGGTCGCCATCTCGACGTCGATAAACGTTGACGACGACGAACGCGGCAGCTTGCTCCTTTGGGGAACGGATATTTTTGTCTCATTGATCCTGGCCATCGTTCTGGGATGGATCGTGGGAAAAAAATTGGAGGGCCTGCCGTTAAAAGCCCTGGGCTGGACATTTTATCGCGGCTGGTTTGTCCATTTGATCGTGGGATTGGTGTGGGGCGCCGGCGAATTGTCGCTGGCCTGTTTGATCTGTGTTTTGTTTGGCGGAATGAGTTTTCAGTGGAATAACGAGGCCGGCTCTTCGGCGATCACTAACACGCTGCTGAGCTCATTTGCGATGTTCGTTGTTGGCGCGGCCTCGGAAGAATCCCTGTTTCGCGGCTACCTGATGCAGACCTTTGCCCGGGCAAAACTTGCCTGGGTGGCGATCGTCATCACCTCGCTGTTTTTTGCCGCGGCGCATTTGGCAAATCCCAATACTTCTATCCTCGCGCTGATCAATACGGTGCTGGCGGGAGTATGGTTTTCGGTCGCCTATTTAAAGACCCGCAGCCTGTGGCTGCCCTTCACATCGCATTTTGCCTGGAACTGGTTTCAGGGCGCCATCCTTGGCATTCCCGTGAGCGGCATAACGCGCATCACCCCCGCGCCTCTGCTGCAGCAGGTCGATTCCGGCCCTGCCTGGCTGACCGGCGGAAGTTACGGCATCGAAGGCGGCGTCGCCTGCACCATCGCGATAATCGTATCGACTACGCTGCTGTGGTTTTTGCCTTTCATTAAGGCTGATGAAGAAATGTTGGAATTAACGAATAATGAAAATGACTAGTGATTAATTTTCAAGGCAGTTGATCTGACAATTAATCACTATTCATTATTCACTATTCACTAGAGTGTTTGGATCTTAAAACTAATATCTACTGCCCTGACAGAATGGGTAATTTTCCCGACGCTGATCAGGTCGACGCCGGCCTGGGCGAATGAGCGCACGGTATCCAGATTTATCCCGCCGGAAGCCTCAAGCAGTACGCCGGGGTTTATTCCCCGGGCCATCTCGACCAGTTTCGCCGCTTCGTCCGGCGATTGATTATCAAGCAGCAAAATATCCGCGCCTGCTTCGATCGCCTCGCGAAGCTCGGCCCAATTACTTACTTCTACTTCGATCTTGTGCAGATGCCCGACCCGCTGTTTGGCCATCGCGACGGCTTCTTTCACTCCGCCCGCCAGCGCAATATGATTGTCTTTGATCAGCACGCCGTCATCCAGTCCGAAGCGGTGATTTTTGCCGCCGCCCACCGTGACCGCGTATTTTTCCAGCATCCGCAAACCCGGGGTGGTCTTGCGGGTATCGACGATCTGCGCCTTTGTTTCCTCGACGGCTTTGACGTATTCGCGCGTCAGCGTCGCGATGCCCGACATCCGCTGCAGCAGATTGAGCGCCACCCGCTCGCCAGCCAGCAGCACCGAAGCATAGCCTTTCATATTGGCAAAGACCGTGCCTTCTTCGATCAGGTCGCCTTCCGCCGCCAGCGGTTCAAGCTCCGGGCAATCCGGGTCGAGATGCAGGAAAACAGCCTCAGCGATCGCCAGCCCGCAAACGACCAGCGGTTCTTTGGCCAGAAAACGGCCGGCGCCGCGAACCGTGTCCGGCACCGTCGCCTGTGTAGTGATATCACCGCGGCCGAGGTCTTCATTAAGAAAATCGCCGATGGTGTTTAGGATCTCTGTGTTATCGAGCCAGGACATAAGTTACTTTACCGGTGCTGCAATTTTGATTTTAACATCGTATTCATACGTAGATACGTTTTTTGAGTGTACTTTTTCAGGCTCGAGCAGCCCCATAATTCTTTCCTCCCTGATAAGAAACCCATCGCTGTTAAGCCAAAATTTTGTCTGAAGATATGATAAACCCTCTTTATCCGCATCGGGAGAGTGAACATTCTTCCAGGTGACCTGCCGCTGGTAAAGCGTCGCTTCCTGTTTACCGAGCATTGTTTTTTCGACCGTGACCCCGGATTCGACGGTATCGGGAAGCCCCGAAATGCTCATCTGGGCGCACCAATTTTTGGCCTTCGTCCATTTGCCGTCATTCTTTCTACAATAGTAGGCCTTCCCGATCTGTATCACCTCTTCTTTTTTAACGGTTTTCCCGTCTTTCGACGTATGAATATAACGAAATCTATCGGATGTCTGATATTCATAAACGTAAGTTTCCGTGCTGAACACCTTCCCATCGCGGAAATAATCTTCTTGTATGATATTGCGCTGGGTCTTATCCTTGCCTTTATCGGACGCTGCGCGCAGCGAAGCATAAAACTGATCGCCGGTGATCTGCTGCGTTTGACCGAAAATATTGACGGTGAACACGAGGCAAAAAACCACCAACAAAAGCCGGGTACTAATAGTCATTTATTTCATCGCCTCCAATGTTTGTCTTAATGAACCCGTTCGCTGTTCGATATCGACGATGCGGTCGCGGAGTTCCTGCACTTTTTCCGCTGGAGCGCGGTCGACAAAGTTGGCATTAGACAATTGCCCGTCGAGTTTTTGTTTTTCCGCCAGAAGTTTTTCCGTTTCTTTACTCAGGCGCTCCGCTTCTTTTTCAAAATCGATCAGGCCTTCGAGCGGAATAGCAACTTCGGCCCCGCCGATGACAGCGCGCGCGGAAGCCTTCGGGACATTCAGGCTTTCACTCAAATTCAATTCCGCCGCGCGGGCAAGCTTTAATATCTGCGCTTCGTTGGCGCGAAAGACATTTTGTATCGCCGCATCGGCTGCCACGTGAACCGAAACCCTTTCGCCCGGCTTGATATTGAGTTCCGAACGGATGTTACGCACGCGCGAGATCAGTTCGATCACCGATTGCATTTCACCTTCAGCTTTTTCGTCGGTCCAGGTGTTATGCGGAAAATCCGTGAGCATTACGGAACTGTCTGCCTTGGCGTAAGCGCTGTTATGCAATTCCGTATTTACGCCGGGCAGTTTCTGCCACAACTCTTCGGTCAGATACGGCATGAACGGGTGGAGCAAACGGAGCGCCTGTTCCAGAACGGTAATGATCCGGGTACGCGCCGCTGCTTGTTCCGCGGTAGGTGCGATGGGCGGCGCAGGTTCTTCCCCTTCAGCGACAACGCTCGGTCTTCCGCCGGTGATCTCATCTTTAACAAGCTCGATATACCAATCGCAAAAATCATCCCAGAAAAAGTGGTAGAGCAAGCGAACGGCTGTGTGAAACTGGTATTCTTCCAGCGCTTTGTTCACGCCCTGCGCGGTTTTGTTCAACCGCGAAACGATCCATTTATCGGCGATCGAATCAGTATCACTTAGCACGAGCGAAGCCGGATCGACTTTCGCGCCCTCGCTGTTCATCAGGCAAAAACGCGAGGCGTTCCAGATCTTGTTGGAAAAATTGCGGTAGTTTTCGATCTGCGCGTCGTTCCAGCGAATGTCGATGCCGGACGCCGCGCCCGACAGGTACATCCGTGTCGCATCGACCCCATATTTTTCAAAAACATCCAGCGGGTCGACGCCGTTGCCTTTTGTCTTGGACATTCGCTGGCCGTTTTTATCCAGCACGGTGCCAGTGACATAGACATCTTCGAACGGACGCTCGCCGATAAATTTCATCCCGGTCATTACCATTCGCGAGACCCAGAGAAAAATAATATCGCGGCCGGTGACCAGGACCGATGTCGGATAAAAGGTCTTAAGATCTTCAGTTTCAGTAACTTCGCCCGTCCAACCGAGCGTGGAAAAAGCCCACAGCGCGGAGGAGAACCAGGTGTCGAGCACATCTTCGTCCTGCACCAGGTCGGATGTTCCGGCGAGTTCAGCCGCATCGGCCGCAGAGCGCGCGACGAAAAACTTTCCTTCGCTGTCATACCACGCCGGTATTTGATGCCCCCACCAGAGCTGCCGCGAGATGGTCCAGTCCTTCAGATTTTCCAGCCAGTTGGTATAAATTTTTTCGTGCGGAACCTCCGGCACAAAGTGCGGCGAGCTCTCATCGCGCATTAATCCCAGCGCCATGTCGCGCATCTCATCCATCCGCACAAACCACTGGGTGGAAAGCATCGGCTCGATGATCGTCTTGCATCTTTCGCAAAGCGGAAGAGAGACTTCATAATCGTCTTCTTTTTCCAGCAGCTCGAGTTCGGCAAATTTTTCGATCACGAGTTGGCGCGCGGCAAACCGGTCCAAGCCTTTAAATTCCGCGCCGGCATTTTCATTCATCGTCGCATCGAGATTCATCACCTCGATCTGCGGCAGGTTATGACGCTGGCCGACCTCGTAATCGTTCGGGTCGTGCGCCGGCGTGATCTTGACGGCGCCCGTGCCGAATTCCGCATCGACGTATTCATCGGCGACGATCGGAATTTCGCGATCAGTTAACGGCAGCAGGATCGTTTTGCCTATCAAGTCCTGGTAACGCTCGTCTTCCGGGTTCACCGCGACCGCGGTATCGCCCAGCATCGTCTCAGGCCGGGTAGTGGCTACGGTAATTTTGCGGTCGGAATCTTTCACCGGGTATTGCAAATAAACCAGCTTGCCTTGTTTTTTGTCGTCCTGAACTTCCAGATCGGAAAGCACCGTTTTGTCATTCGGACACCAGTTGACGATGCGCTTACCGCGATAGATAAATCCTTCTTCATAAAGCCTGACAAAAACTTCGCGCACGGCACGCGAGAGGCTAGGGTCCATCGTGAAACGTTCGCGCGACCAATCGACCGACAATCCTTCGCGGCGCATCTGGTTGGTGATCGTTCCGCCGAATTGCTCTTTCCATTCCCAAACCTTGGCGGTAAAAGCCTCGCGCCCGATCTGCTGCGGAGTTTTGCCTTCATCTTTTTTAAGTTGGCGGGTGACCATCAGCTGGGTGGAAATTCCGGCGTGGTCGGTGCCCGGCAAAAACAGCGCGCGGTAGCCCTGCATCCGCTTCCAACGGGTCAGCACGTCCATCAGTGTGTGCTGCAGCGCGTGCCCCATGTGCAGGCTGCCGGTCACGTTCGGCGGTGGGATGACGATCGAAAAGGGCTTGGCGTCCGGGTCCTCATTTATTTCGGGCGCGAAAAACCCCGCGCTTTCCCAACGCTGGTAATGGGTCGATTCCGCTTCCTTCGGGTTATAGGCTTTTGCTAGTTCCATATTTCAAAACTCTCATTCTAAAACAAAAAAGGTTAGTTTTCATCTGAAAGTAGTAGTTTGAAAAATTATCCTTAAAGTCCCCAACGGGGACTAAAGAAAATAGCCCAGGGTAAGGAGCGAAGCGAGCGCGACCCTGGGCACGGATTCCAAAAACGTTCCAGCCCTGAATGGGCGGCAGAATTTCAGTCAATTCTGCCGCCCATTCAGGGCTAACAATTCAAATCCTTCGTTACCCAAGGGCTGAAGCCCTGGGCTATTTTCTACAGTCCGCTATGCGGACATATTGTTTTCAAATTGACCTACCGAGAAAACTAACTCTGATTTATTAATCGTTAATTTATTCGTTTTCTTTCGCGATCTCGCGGGCGACCAGATCCCGTATCTGCGGCATCAGGCCGCGCACCATTTCCGTCACTACTTTTTCAGAAATTTGTTCGAAAACCTTTTGGGCCGCGGCATCAATGGCTTCCTGCGGAACTTCCGCTGCGGCCGGAGGCACGGTTAATCCAGAAAATCCATCCGCCTGGTCCTCCGATACACTTCCGGGTTTTACATCTTCATCCACTACCCGCTCTAGCGGCTCCTGTGGTGCCTGAAACACGGGCGCGGGTTCTTCTTCAACTCCGGCAAGACCGTGAAAAGTCTCTTCTATATCGGCATCTTCATCAAAGGCGTCCGGGCTGCGAAAATCGTATCTTGGTTCATCCAATGTTGTTTCGCCGCATGTCGTTTCATCGGAAACCTCTACCGTTTTTTCGGCGACGATCTCATCGACCGCTTCGGTGATCGGCGTAACATATCTTTCTTCTTCGGCCTCGCCCGTATCTATATCGAGCAAAGCATCGGGTTCCCTGTGTTCTTCAGTGGCTCCGCGGACTCCGAAAAACCGGCCCAGATTTCCCAAATCAAGAATAGAAGAACTTTCGTTTGTTTCCGGAACAACCAGTTCGATAGATTTTTCTTCGACCTCGTCGGAAATGCGTTCCGGCTGCTGAAGCGCCACGATCCTGTTCAGGTCATCTTCAGGAAAGGGTTGGGTTTCCGTGTTTTCTTCGGAAAGGGAAACTTCCGTCGTCAAGCTGCGCCGTTTGCGCAGGAGTTTCCGCGTAGCTTTCTTCAGCGCGGCTTTCTTCGTTCAGGCTTTCTTCGGCGAACGCGAGCTCTTCCTCATGCTGCGCTGGTTCCGCTGGTTGAGCGAGGGGGACTACGTAGTTTTCTTCGGCGAACGGGGCTACCTCTTCATGTTGTACCGGTTCCGCCGCGGTTTCATCGCCGGAATAATTTTGTTCGGGTGCATAGCCTTGCTCAGGCGTGGCAAAACCGACGGAATCTATTTGCTCAGATGAAAGCGACGCCGCATCGGGAAACTTTTTATCAAATTCCCTGTCGAAATTCAGCAGATCGTCATCTTCTTCATCAAACACCTCTTGAGACGAAAGGCCGGCAGCAACGGTTTCCCCGGGAGCAGTTTCGGCCAGCAATTCATCGTCCGGATCAGAATCGGAATACTCCCCCACGACCGGCGCTTCCGGCGCGGTTTCCGCGGTTTCTGGCGGTGCGGCTTCCAAACTTTCCGTGATTTCCGGTTCGCTCGCTGCGCTCTCAGTTTCAGTTACGGGTTCAATTACAGCTTCGGCTGTCTCGGGCTGCGCGGTTTCCTGCTGTGGGGGTTCGAGCAGTGCGCCTACACGGCTGACCAGCTGGCGGATCGACTGAAATGGCTTCATCAAAAAATCGTCGGCGCCGACCCGTTTTGCTTCTTCCTCGTCAAAGGGCTCGAATGAACCGACCAGCAAAATGACCGGCACGTTCTTTAGCTCAGCATTTTGGCGCAGGCGTTCGCAGATCTGATAACCGTTTAAGCCGGGCATGTGAACATCGGCCATCACCAGGTCAGGCTTCATTTCCCGCAGTTGTTGAATGGCGGCATTACCGTCGCTGACAGCGATCACATCTATGCCTTCATCGGCAAAGGTCAAATTGATGACTTTTTGGATGGTAGGAGAGTTGTCGGCGAGTAATAATGTCTTTTTCAATTCAATCTCCTCGGATCCAGTTATTCCCCTGCCGCCGCGCCCTGGGTCAGCATTCGCAGCATTACCTGCAGTTGGCTGGTCGTAAATGGTTTGGGTAAAAACACCACGGCTCCCGCCGAAAAACTGTCGGAAGAAAGGCGAGGATTCTGCTCAGCGGTCATCATGATGATCGGGATCTTTTTAAGCCGGTTCTCGGTCTGCATATAGCGGGCGAGCTCGGTTCCCTGGATGTAAGGCATTACCACATCAATTACGGCCACGGCAAAACTATCGTCTTCCTGCAGTATCTTATAAGCTTCACGGCCGTCGCGCGCGGTGACCACACTATAGCCTTCTTTTTCCGCGATCGCTTTGACCAGCCGCAGGATCGCCAGATCGTCGTCGGCTACTAGTACCTGTAATTGATTTGAAGCAGTTTGTTCAGCCATCAGTTCTAATATTCTATTAAAATCCTAACTCTTTATCCTGTTTAAGGAAAACTCCGCGGCTAAGTTTATCGCTGCTTTCATGCTGGACGGATCGGCTTTTCCCTGGCCCGCGATCTCAAAAGCCGTGCCGTGATCAACCGATGTTCTGATGATCGGCAGACCCAAAGTTACATTGACCGCCTCTCCGAATGCCAGGCACTTTACCGCGATGGTCGCCTGGTCGTGATAACACGAAATGACCCCATCAAACTCCCCTTGAGCAGCTCTTATAAAGATTGTGTCCGGCGAGAAAGGCCCCTGCACATTTATACCATATTTCCTGCGACATTCGTCTAATGCCGGGATAATTTCGCGCGCCTCTTCACTGCCGAAAAGCCCGTTTTCCGACGCGTGCGGATTTAATCCCGCCATGGCCAGTTTTACTCCCCGGTTTTGCAGCAATTTGAGCTCGCGTTCGGTCAGGCGGATCAGTTGGACGAGCCTTTTCTTTTTTACCAAAGAGATAGCTTGTTTTAATGACACGTGGATAGAAAGCAGCACCACGCACAACTTGCCGCCAAAAAATGCCATGGCAAATTCTTTGGTATTTGTCAGGTGCGCAAAATACTCGGTGTGGCCGGGAAACGGTACCCCTGCCAGCGAGAGCGCCTGCTTATTTATCGGAGCGGTAGCGATCGCGTCGATTTTTTTTAAGAGGGCGAGTTCGGTGGCCGCCTCGATGAACTGCGCCGCGGCTTTACCGGCGGTTTTGGATTCCACGCCGGCGCGAAGATCTCTTTTCAGATTCCCCAGGTCATAAATACCTGCCTTGCCGGCGGGAAAGACAAACTCTTCACTTTTTCGAACGACGTTAAAATCAAACGGCAGCTTTAGCTGCTCGGCGGCTTCCGCCAGAAACACCGCATCGCCGATCACTACCGGAACACATTTTTTTAATATCTTTTTGTCCGCCAGAGCTTTCAGAATTATCTCCGGGCCGATCCCTGCCGGGTCACCCATTGTTATTCCTATTCGCGGTAGATTTTTCTTGCGGGGTCTGTTTTGAGAAGGTTGAGGCTTGTTTTTCACTGAAGGTTAATGCTTATAAGGATCTTTCGCGCCGGGGCTATTCGGGATCTTTGTACATATATTTGATGTTGTGTTTTAAGAGCACGATGTTCGGTTCGTTCTCGCGATTCACTTTCAGAGCGTGCCGGTCGTACCATTCGATGGTGCCGGAAATTTTCTCGCCGTCCTGCAAAATAATGACCATCGGCACGTGGCCCTCGATCTGCTTCTTATAATAAAAGATCTCGGCGTTAGTATCTTGCGGGGGCGCTTTTTTTTGCGCTTGTTGTTGTGCGTGCTGCGAAGACGGTTTGCCGTGGCCCGGATTATTTCTCGCGGTCATTATTCATTCCGCTTTTCACGATGGGTTTGGGTGGCGGGCCCTCCGGAGCGGGGTTCTTCAGCCGGCCTGATAGTGACTTCGGTGAGTTTTGGTCTGATTAACTTACGGTTCAATTTATGTCCTCCTGCTTCAGAACAGTATAACTTTATACGGACAGGGAAAGCCGCAAAAAGCCATAAGTAAAACACTGTCCCAAGTGGACAAATGCTACACGATACCTCTGCTTATTTCAAGTCGATTTCGGGAAGTCCCGCCGGCAACTAAAATGATTTGGGATTTTAGATTCGCGATTTTGGATTCCGCTTCATTTCTAAGCTTAATCTAAAATCCAAAATCAGAAATCTAAAATCGATTAGTCCATTTTCTTGCGTATGAAAGTAGGTATTTCCATGTCCTCGATACGCAACGGACCGCCCGAATTTGACGACGACGATGACGGCGGCGGCTGCTGGGCCGGCGCTGAAGGCGAAATTGGTCCCGCAGTTTGTCCGACCGCGATAGGCTGCTGTTGATTAAAAGCCTCAGGGATCTTTTGCTGCTGCAGCGCCTGGGTAAAGCCGGTAGCGATGACCGTGATCTTGACCTCATCTTTCATGTTTGGATCGATCACCGTGCCGAAAATGATGTCGGCATCTTCATCGGCCTCTTCGTGGATGAGAGAAATGGCGGCCTCGATCTCATCGAGCGGCATGTTATCGGCACAGGTAATGTTGATCAGCGCGCCCTTTGCGCCCTTGATGGAATTTTCTTCGAGCAGTTTGGAATCGATGGCGGCTTTCATCGCCGTCACAGCCGCGTGTTCGCCCTTGGCGTGTCCGACACCCATCAGAGCGATACCTTTATTCTTCATTACTGCTTTAACATCGGCAAAATCCAGGTTGATCATACCCGGAACCGTGATCAGGTCGCTAATACCCTGTACAGCCTGCAGTAAAACCTCGTCCGCGCGGCGAAAAGCGTCGGTAATACCGATCTTGCCTTCCAATTCTTTCAAACGGGAGTTAGGAATAGAGATGATCGTATCGACACAGTCACGCAATTCCGCCAACCCGCGGTTAGCGTGGTCCATTCTCTTTTTACCTTCGACCGAAAACGGCTTGGTCACGACCGCCACGGTCAGCGCGCCCAGTTCCATGGCAAGCGCCGCAATCACCGGCACCGCACCTGTACCCGTACCGCCGCCCAGGCCCGCGGTAACAAAAACCATATCGGCGCCTTCGATCACTTCTATGATCTTTTCAGTATCTTCGAGCGCGGCCTTGCGTCCCACTTCCGGGTCCGAACCGGCGCCCAAACCTCTGGTCAGCTGGCTGCCCAATTGAATTTTTGTCGGGGCCTTGGAAAGGTTCAGCGCCTGCAGGTCGGTATTCGCAACAATGAACTCGACACCCTTGATGCCGGCCTCGATCATGCGGTTGACGGCATTGCCGCCGCCGCCGCCGACGCCGATCAATTTAATTCTTGCTCCGGTCACGGGCGGTTCATCTATAAAAATATTTATTTTACTACCGGCCTGTTGGGTTTCTACTTGCATAATTACCTTTCCTTCTAAAATAAAAAAACCTTTAACCAACCCAAATAATTTAACTTTTATTTAATATTGCCGTGATAAGCTAGGTGGCAACTTTATACTCAATATGTTGTGTTACTGGCGAAAAATCATACAACAATTTGCATAAAACACCTAATCAAAACACAGCCTTAACAAAGCTTTTAACGAAATTTTTCTCGCAGCGAAGAAAACCATTCGCCCATCTTCTGCGCCGCGCTGCGTGAACCGGCGCGATCCTTGTGATCGCTTAGCTGTTCGCGTACCGAACTGAGCACCAACCCGGCGGCCACCGCCCACTCCGGGTTCTGCAATCCATCAACCAATCCGCCAAAATGATCACGCTCCGGAACGCCTATTCTCGTCGGCGCGTCAAAGATCTGTTCCGCCACATCCACCAGGCCGTGAAGGTTTGCGCCGCCGCCGGTTAAAATGATCCCACTCGAAAGCTGACGTTCGCCGGTGGCGCGCCTGACCTCCGCCGAGATGTGCTGCAAGATCTCGACCGCCCGCGGCTGCAGCATATCGCAAAGTATTTCACGCGTAAGCTGCCGAGCCTGACTTTTTCCGACCGGCATTACCTCAATGACTTCGCGCTTTTCTTCCTCGCTCAACCACGGCATCGACACCACGCCGAAGTCGCGCTTAATCTTTTCCGCATCGGAGATCGAAACGCGCAATCCCACCGCCACGTCTTTGGTAAAATGCATGCCGCCAAACGGAAAAATAGCCGTGTGCTTGACGGTGCCGCCCTGAAAAATGACCACGCCCGTCAGATCGGCGCCGATATTTACCAGCGCGGAGCCGTATTCCTTGTCATCGTCAGTCAAAACCGCCTCGCCCGCCGCCAGCGGCTCTAAAAACATGCATTCGATCTCTAAACCCGCGCGGTGAACGGCCTTCACGGCATTTTGCCGCCCCACGCCGGGGGAAATGATCACATGAACTTTGCTTTCCAGCCGCGCGCCGCGCATTCCCACCGGTTCGACAATTCCGTCCTGCCCGTCAACGATAAATTCCTGCGGCAGGCGCTCGACGATCTCCCAACCGACGGGAAGCTGCATCGCGCTGGCCGATTCGATGACGCGATTTACGTCTTCGTTGCTGATCTCACGGCCGACACCGGTCACCGCCACCACGCCGTGTTTGTTTTCGCCGCGCAGGTGTTCGCCGGAAAGATTGATGCTGACCAGCTGTACTTCGAGCCCGCTGATGCGCTCGGCGTCTTCGACGGCTTTCTTGATCGACTCCGTCACCTGTTCGCTTTTAGCGACGATGCCGCGTTTGATACCGCGCGATTCAGCCTGCCCGATGCCGACCACTTCGACGATCCCGGCTTCGTTTACTTCGCCGATCACGCAGCGCACCTTACTGGTGCCGATGTCTAATCCAACCGAATGTATGTTTCGACTCATTTTTTTATTTTAACTAGCGCGAAACGACCACCACGTTTTTGCCGCGCGAGATCAGTGACGCTACCTGGCCCGTGTCCCTCATTTCCAGGGTCTTTAAAGCGTCCTGCAGATGTTTGGCAAAATCTTCGCGGCCCAGTGAGATAGGAATTACCGCTCCGTCTTTATCAGTAAAAACCTGCACGTCTTCCATATCCGAAATGTTCACCGAACTGATGCGTTTATCCAACTGTGAAATGCGCAACTCGTCCATCATTTTCTGATATATCTTTACACGCTGCTGATTCTGCTTTTGCGAATTTTCTGTTTTCTTTTCATCCCAACCCTTTAGCAAGACCTGCGAACGCGCTTCTTCTTTAAAGACCGGCCCCAGGAAATTCGCCTCGCTGTCCGCCCACTGCAATTCGCCCTGCTCCGGTTTGACGGCGACGGCGGGTATGCTTTCCCTGATCCGCACGCGCAGTCCATCAGGCAGCACGCGCGAAACCACCGCGGACTTTACCCACGGAAGTTTTTCGATCTGCGCGCGGATCTCGGCAATGTCTGCATTCCAAACACCGGCTTTGACCGCCGTCATCTGGACCGTCCGGCGAATGTCATCTTCCGAAGAACGGCCGATGCCATAGATCTCTACAGCTTTAACCCCGAAAAAAGAAGACGCTGTCACTTTCTGATAGGCGGACGCCACCAGCCACAAAATGCAGGCCGCCATCGCCAGCATAAAAACTGCCGGGACATAATAATTGAGCAAAGCCGAATTTTTCGCGCGGCTTTTGCGTGCTGTCGTTTTATTTCCGCGGCTGCTTCTCGGCCTGACAGGTTTTTTTAATGTCACCATTTTCTTCCATTTACCTCGCAAAAAGAGTGATGTTACTGACTCAACGTTTCCAGCATCTGCTCGGAAAGTTTGGAAACGCTTCCCGCGCCTAAAGTTATCAAGAGGTCCCCGTCCTTTAAATATTCGCGGACCTTTTCCACGGCCGTTTCGATATCGCCGATGTAATGAACATTCTTATGTCCGAACTGCCTGATCTTTTCCGTTAGGATCTCAGCAGTGACGCCGTCGATCGGGTCTTCGCTGGCGGCATATATCTCGCAGACAAAAAGCACGTCGGCGTTATTAAAAGAGCGCGCAAAATCTTCCATCAGGTCCTGCGTTCGCGTATAGCGGTGCGGCTGAAAAATAACCACCGTGCGTTTTCCGCCCGATCCGTTTTTGGCGGCGGAAAGTGTCGCGGTAATTTCGGTCGGATGATGCCCGTAATCGTCGACGATCGTGATGCCCTGTGCCTCGCCCTTGAATTGAAAACGGCGGTTGGCATTCTTGAACATGCCCATTCCTTCGCTGATCTTTTCAAAGGGTATTTCCAGTTCCAAACCGACGGCGATCGCCGCCAACGCATTGTAGACGTTATGCTTACCCGGGACCGGCAGATGTACTTCGCCAAGCATCTGGTCGCCTTCGGTAACGAGAAAGGTCGATCCGAACTGGTCGTCATAGCGGACCTCGGAAGCGGAAATATCCGCCTGCGCGGTAAAACCATAGGTTACGCGACGGCGTTTGACGAACGGGATGATCGCCTGCACATTCGGATCATCGAGACAAAGAATAGCCGCGCCGTAAAAAGGAACTTTGTTGACGAAATCGCGAAAGCAGGACAAAACGTCGATCATGTCCGCGTAGCTGTCCATGTGTTCGCGGTCGATGTTGGTCACGATGGCGATCGTCGGGTAGAGCATCAGAAAAGAGCGGTCGCTTTCGTCGGCTTCCGCCACCATCCAATCGCTGCTGCCCAGCCGCGCGTTCGAACCGAGCGTATCGACCACACCGCCAACGATCGTGGTCGGATCTATTCCCGCATTGCCCAAAACTGTCGCGACCATCGAAGTAGTGCTCGTCTTACCATGCGAACCGGCGACGGCGACAGAGTAAGGTTTCAGGGTCATCAGTTCCGCCAGCATTTCCGCCCGTGGTATGACCGGGATATTTTTGTGTTTGGCAATGACCACTTCCGGGTTATCATCGCGCACCGCCGACGAATAAACGACGACCTGCGCCTCGCCGACGTTTTCCGCCGCGTGGCCTTCATGAACGCGGATGCCCATTTTTTCCAGCCGGTCGGTGACTTTGGATTTTTTCAGGTCCGAACCCGATACCTCAAACCCGAGGTTGGCCAGCACTTCCGCGATGCCGGACATTCCGATGCCGCCGATGCCGATAAAATGAACGTATTTAACGTGAAGAAACATTCGCTCTAATTCCTTAATGACTGATTCCTAAATTTCCTAATTTCCTGATTTCCTATTTCCTGTTTTTAACAGCCAGTTCCTCGATCATATCAACCGCGATCTTTGCGGCGTCCGCTTTTGCCAGCTTGCGCGCGGCGTCTTCCATCGCGGTCAACTTCTCCGGCGCATCGATCAAAACCTTTATTTCATTTGCCAACCGCTCGCCGCCCAGTTCGGCTTGTAAGACCATTACCGCCGCCCCGGCGTTTTCGAGCGCCTCGGCGTTCTTGCGCTGGTGGTCGTCCGCCGCGGTCGGCAGCGGCACCATCACCGCCGCTTTTCCCGCCGCCGCCAGCTCTGCGCAGGTGGTCGCCCCGGCGCGGCAAATTATCAGGTCAGTATCGGCAAAGACCGAAACCATATCCGAAATATACGGCCGCACATCTGCGCCCGACCATCCGGCATCCGCATAACCCTTGCGCACATTTTCCAGATCGGCCTCGCCGGTCTGATGCGTGATGTGCAATTTTTCCAGATAACTATCGAGAAACCCGAGCGCCTCGATCATCGCATTGTTGATCGCGCGCGCGCCCTGCGAACCGCCGAAGATAAGAAGATGAAAATCATTCTGCTCTCTTTGTTTCGGCTTGATGTCAAAAAACTCGCTGCGAACGGGATTTCCCGTGATCACGCCCTTGCCTGGAAAAAACTTCTGCGCTTCTTCAAAAGTCAGCGCCGCTTTATCGATGAACCGCGCCAGTTTGCGGTTGGTAAAACCGGGCAGTGCGTTTGATTCCATCGCCATGGTCGGCACGCCCATAAAATATGCCATCAGCAAAACCGGCCCCGAAACATAACCGCCCGCGCCAACCACCACATCCGGGCGAAAATCTTTTATCAATTTCCACGCTTCAAAAAAACCGCGCGGTAAAAGCAGCGCGCCTTTTATCTTTCCCGCAACGCCGACATTTTTCAGCCCCGTGCTTTTTATCAAAGAGAGTTCAAAACCGGCTTCGGGTACGAGTTTTTTTTCCAGTCCTTTAGTCGTCCCGACAAACCGCACGATAGAATCCGGATCGCGCTGTTTTATTTCATTGGCGACGGCGATACCCGGATAGATATGCCCGCCTGTACCGCCCGCGGCGATCATCACTCGCATATCTTAAGCCTCTCTCGTTCTGGCCCGCGCCACCCTGCGCTGGCGATTGCGCGGCCCGTTTGGCAGCGTCGGCTCCGAATCATCCTTAGAATTTTCCAGCTCGACAAACCCGGCGTGCTGCGAAATGTTGAGCAGGATCCCCACCGATATCAGCGTCATCAATATCGACGAACCGCCGTAAGAAATGAACGGCAGCGGTATCCCTTTGGTCGGTAAAATTCCCAGCACTACACTGATATTAAAGAACGCCTGCACGATGATCCCGGTGATCAGCCCGATGCCGAGCAATTTGCCGAACCTGTCCGGCGCCATTAAAGCCGCGCGCGTACCGCGCCAGAGTAAAACACCGAAAGCCAGTACGACCATCAGCGCGCCGACCAAACCGAATTCTTCCGCCACCACCGCAAAAATAAAATCCGAATACGGAAACGGAAGGTAAAAAAGCTTCTGCTGGCCGCGAGCAAAACCTTCACCAAAGATGCCGCCGGAACCGACTGCCATCAGCGACTGCGTCACCTGGTAACCGACGCCGCTCGCTTCCTGCCACGGGTCGAGATATGCGCCCAACCGCGCCATGCGATACGGTTGAAAGATCAAAGCGCCGACAAAAATAACGAATATCCCCGCGCCTACCGCGGCGATGTGAAAAAGCCGCGCGCCGGCCGTAAAATAAACGACGGTAAAGATCGCCGCCATCACGATGACCGTTCCCAGGTCCGGTTCGACCAGGATCATCGCCGACAAAATTCCCAACACCATCAGGCACGGCAGGATCGTCTTTTTAAATTCACCGACGGTCTTTTCATTCTTTGTCAAAAAATAAGCGAGAAACAAAGAAAGAACAGGCTTGGCTATTTCCGACGGTTGAAACGTAAAACCGGCCAGTTTTAACCAGCGCCGCGCACCGTTCGTCGGTGGAAAGAAAAAGACGGCGGCGAGCAAGATTATCGTAATTGTCAAACAGCCGATGATCAGCCACTCATTTTCCAGCCTCTTATAATGTATCTGCGAAATTCCCAGCATCAGCACGATACCGACCATCGTGAAAACAAGCTGCTTGGTAAAATAACTGTACTGATTGTTTTCACGCAGCGCGATCATCGCCGAAGCGCTATAGACCATCATCACGCCAAAAAGCGCCAGCGCGACCGACACCGCAAAAAGCCACCAATCCATTCTTAATTTCTTCGCCATCTACTACTTTGCAGAAGCCCGACCATCAGGAAGGGCTATTAATTCCGTCACAGAGCCCGCGCTTACGCTTGGGCTACTGACTTTGAACCAAGAGCTCTTACTTCACTCTTAAAAATTTCACCGCGCTGCTCAAAGCTCTTGAACATATCAAAACTTGCGCATGCCGGGGCGAGCAAAACCACATCGTTCTCTTGTGCTGCGGCAAAGGACTTTTCCACCGCGTCCTTCATGTCTCCGGCACGGATTATCTCCGCGTAATTTTTCAACTGGCTGTCGATGTTGCCAGCGTCTTCGCCAATCAGAACCAGCGCGCGAACGCGTGTTTTTACCAGTTCGGCCAGCGGTTCATACGGCGCATTTTTTCCGCGCCCGCCGAGTATCAAAACTATCTGCCCTTCTTCGTCACCGGCCAGCGCTTCCAGTGCCTTCAAAGTGGCATCGACGCTGGTCGCCTTTGAGTCGTTATAAAATTTCACGCCTTCGACCCCTTCAGTAGGTGCAACTAATTCCAACCTATGTTCGACCGGCTTAAAATTACGCACCGTCTCACGCATCGACGCGGGATCGGCGCCGCATGCCAGTCCGGCAGCAAAACCCGCCAATACGTTTTGCACGTTGTGAACGCCGCGCAAGTTCATTTCATCGCGCGTTGTCAAAACTTTTTCGCTTCCATTCGCGCGGCAAACCAGCTCGCGGCCGCGCATGAATAAGCCTTCGTCCAGCTCGCGGCTGGTGCTAAAAAACGAAACGTGCGCTTTAAGTCCGCTGGCCCACGAAGCGGTGATCTTGTCGTCCGCATTAAGGATCGCCACGTCATCCGCCGTCTGGTTCATAAACAGGCGATGTTTCGCCGCGGCGTAACCGGTAAAAAGATCGTAACGGTCCATGTGGTTTGGCGTGACATTTAAAGCCACCGCAACATTGGGGCGAAAATCGACAATGGTTTCCAGTTGAAAACTGGAAAGCTCGACCACTGTCCACATGTCATCGTCCGAAGTTTCCGCCCGCGAAGCATCCACTAATGAAATCAGCGCCGTGCCGATGTTTCCGCCAACCTGTGTTTTTAATCCCGCATCTTTTAACATCTGCCCGATCAAAGTAGTCGTGGTCGTTTTGCCGTTCGAACCGGTGATACCGACGATGCGGCCCTTCATAAAACGATAGGCAAGCTCGATCTCTCCGATAACCTCGCCATCGGCCCGATCAACATAACGCGCCGGAACGCTCGATGTCGGAACGCCGGGTGAGATGACAACGAGTTCGATCTGGTCGAGCAGCCACGACGGCAGCATCCCGTCCATCAACCCTATGCCTTGCTCTTTCAAACCACGCGCTTCTTCGCTCCATTCGGCCACCGGTTTTTTGTCGTGCAGCGCGACCACCGCGCCGCGCGCCGCCAAAAATTTCGCCGACCCCACGCCGCTTTTGCCCGCACCGAGCACTAAAGTTTTTTTGCCCTGTAATTCCATTCGCAATTTTCGCGCATTTCGTGTGTTTCGTGGTTATCTTAAAAATCTGAAAATAAACTCATCTAAAAAACTAATAACCACTAAACACACGAAATGCACTAAACAAAACTCCTCGACTTAGCGCAACTTGAGCGTTGCCAAACTAAGCAGCGCAAACAGCACAGCCACGATCACAAAACGAAAAACGACCTTTGATTCTTTCCAGCCGCTCAATTCGAAATGATGATGTATCGGCGACATCTTGAAAATGCGCCGGCCGGTTCGTCTTAAACGAAGCCACCTGGATCATCACCGAAAGCGCTTCGAGAATGAACACGCCGCCGATAAAAGGCAGTAAAAATTCCTGCTTGGTCAGGATGGCAACCGTGCCGAGCGCGCCGCCGATCGCCAGGCTGCCCACGTCACCCATAAAAACTTCCGCCGGCGGGGCGTTGTACCACAAAAATCCCAGGCTCGCACCGACCATCGCGCCGCAAAAAACCGTCAGCTCGGCGGCTTCGGGTTTGTGCGTGATGATCCAGCCTTTCCGCCCAGCGCGCGTCGCTCGCGATATAGGTCAGCGCCGTCAGCGCCGACATCGCGATAAAAGTTATGCTGGTCGCCAGGCCGTCCAAACCGTCGGTCAGATTTACGGCGTTTGACGAGCCGAGCAGGATAAAGGCGATAAAGAACGCATACACCCACGGATATATCGTCGTGATGCCGTTGGCCTCAGCCGTCTCCTTAAAGAAAGGAATGCTCAGATTCCAGGGATAATTTCCGATCAGGTAAAGCGTCAGAAAGATGCCGCCGGCGATCAGCAGTTGGCCGATTAATTTCTGTTTGCCGGTCAGGCCGAGGCTGCGCTTCTTCGTGATCTTGATAAAGTCATCGGCAAAACCGATCGCGGCAAAAAGCGTGGTGGCGATCAGCGCGATCCACAGATAGGGAGCAGTCAGCCGCGCCCATAACAATGTGGAAATTATTACCGCGCCGATGATCAAAACACCGCCCATGGTCGGGGTGCCTTTTTTCGCCTGGTGCGATTCCGGGCCTTCTTCGCGGATCTCCTGGCCGAATTTGAGCTCGGCAAGTTTTTTGATCACGAATTTGCCGAGCAGCAGCGAGACCAGCAGCGAGGTGATCGTCGCCATCGCGGTGCGGAAAGTGACGTACTGGATAACGTTGAGCACCCTGACGAAATAAGACGCGGTGTCCCTTGACGCGTTCAAAAATATCCACTCGTATAAAAGATGATAGAGCATCCGTTTTATTTACTCTGCCAACGCAAACTTTTCCCGTTAATTTTAGCTCACTATCTTTTCCGTGCGCACACCGCGCGAACCTTTGACCAGCACCAGGTCGCCTGCGCGCACTTCATTTACAATTTCCTCGGCGGCCTGATCCGAATCGACAAAGAACTTTGTTTCTCCCAGTCCCGCCTCCTGCGCGCCTTCGACCAGACAGCTGGCCAAACCCCTGACGCCGAATAAAGCATCGACGCCGCTGGCCGCGATCTTTTTCCCGGTTTCGTGATGGATCGATTCGGCATCGATGCCCAGCTCCAGCATTTCACCCGCGACAACTATTTTTCGTTTTGCATGGCCGCCATTTTCCACCAGAGTTTCGACCATACTCATCAAGCGCGTCGGGATTGGAGTTGTACGAATCGTTGACCACTTCAAATCCCGCGGCAAAACGCAGTACTTCCCCGCGCTGTGGCGGCGGCGCAACCGTCGAGAGAGCGCGAGCAATATTTTCCGGCGAAATTTTGAATCCTAAACCGACTGCGGCGGCTGCCAGCGCGTTCGATATATTGTGCCGCCCGGCCAGTTTCATACTAACTGTAGCGTGTCCGGCCGGAGTGTGCAATTTAAAACGGGTGTGTCCAAACTTTTCTGAAAGAATTTCTGAAGCGGTAACGTCCGCGCGGTTGGGAAATTCCGTAAGTTACATTTTTACCAACGTGCTTATTTTTCATCGCCAGCACACGCGGGTCGTCCGCATTTAAGACAGCGGTGCCGCCGGGCTTCATTCCTTCTACAAGTTCGGCTTTGGCGGCGGCGATGGCTTCGATAGAGCCGAGGTGTTCTAAATGAACGGGCAGTACATTTAATTCGACGGCAAAGTCAGGCGGGGTTATCTCGCACAGGCGTTTGATCTCATGCATCGGGGTGGACATTCCCATTTCCAGCACGGCTACATCATAATCCCCTTCCGAAGACAGACGCAAAACCGTCAGCGGGTGCCCCAGCCCGTTATTATAATTTTTTACATTTTTCAGAACGCGAAAACCGTTTTCCGAAAGCACGTGCGCCGTTAATTCTTTCGCCGTGGTCTTTCCCGCGCTGCCGGTGACAGCGACGACCGGTTTTCCCCAATCGCGGTAGATCCCGGCGGCCAGCGCCTGCAGCGCGACAATGGCGTCATCGACCAGGAGCAGCCGGTCGAGAAACTGTTCGAGTTCGGGATTACCGAAAACTTTGTCGGGCCGCGCGACACAGGCTATCGCGCCGCTTTCAAAAGCGCTTTTGATAAATTGATGACTATCGGCAAAATCGCCGTTGAAACCGTTGTTTTTATAATCGGGCTGCGACAGCGCAAAAAAGATTTCGCCCGCTTTAACTTCGCGCGAGTCTATTGAAAAATTCCTGACTTCAGCGTCGAGCAAAGCGGGAGAAAATTTCCGCATATCGGCTGTGATGTATTTGGCTGCGCTGCTAAGTTTCAAGTTTTATTCCTTTGTTTCGCTTTCTCTTCCGTTGTTTTCTTTGTCTCTACCGCAACTTTTTTATCGCCTCCTTTATCGGGGGCCTTTTTATTTTTCTCTTCCTTATTATCTTTACCCGTTTTGGTGTCTTTGTCAGCCTCGGCTTTCTTTAACGCCGCCGGCGGCAATTCGATGCCTTCTTTCTCTTCCTTAACGGCTTCAGCGGTTTGTAAAAACTCCGGATGAATTTCCCTGTTTGGCAGAACGTTCAACCGCGGCAATACTTGCTCGGCGATCGCCTTAAAGATCGGCGCCGCCACGGTTCCGCCATCCCGCCCGCCGATGGACGGTTCATCGACCATCACGGCGATCACCACTACCGGGTTATCCGCCGGGGCCATTCCGATAAAAGACGAGATCCTTTTTCCTTCGGCGTAGCCTTTCTTCTGATCGTATTTCCAGGCCGTTCCCGTCTTTCCCGAAACCGTGTAGCCTTCGAGCTGGGCGCGGCGGCCGGTCCCGCTTTTGACAACTTCGCGCATCATATTTCTCAGCGTCCGCGCGGCTTCGGCGCTTACCACCTGGGTTTTCTGCGGCTGCGCTACATAGCTCGGATCTTTTCCCTCTTCACCGATCTGTCTGACCACGTGCGGCTGAACCCGCAGGCCGTCATTAGCAATGGTCGCGTACGCCGAAGCCATTTGCAGCGAGGTAACACCTACTTCATAACCTATCGACATCGAGGCCAGCGAATCGGCCGCCCAGTTCTTTGTCGAGCGTAAAATTCCCGACGTTTCCGAAGGAAGTTCGACACCGGTCGGGGCGCCAAGGCCGAAGCGGCGGGCATATTCATAGAACCTGTCTCTGTCCAGCCGCTGTCCGACCTTGATCGCGGCTACATTATTAGAAACCGCCAATGCTTTGGTAAAAGGCACGACGCCAAGCGGGTGCCCGTCCGTAAATTTATGCTCGGCAATAGTGATCGAGCCGTTGTTGCAATCGATCTGCTCATCGGGTTTGATCAAGCCGGCATCGAGCGCAGCCCCGTAAGTGATCAGCTTAAAGACCGAACCCGGCGAGTAGTAATCTTCGATCGCTTTATTGCGCCACGAAGCCGAGGCAAAATTATTATAGTTGTTCAGGTCAAAGCTCGGCAGGCTGACCATCGCTAAAACTTCACCGCTCTTCGGATCTAAAACCACGGCCGTTCCGCTCTTGGCGCCAACCGCGTCAAGCCCCCGCTTCAGCGCTCTTTCCGCTTCGTACTGAATGGTCGAATCGATCGTGAGATAAACGTCTTTGGGGGCGGCGACGGCATTTTCCGAAAGTTCATACACCCGGCCGATCCGGTCGTGCTCCTGGTAGCCGCCGATCACATCGCCGTGCAGATTTATTTCCTGCGAGCGTTCAATGCCTGACTGGCCTTCATCATCTATATTGCTGAACCCTACTACCTGCGCAGCGGTCATCTGGTGGGGATAGCTGCGCTTCTGGTCTTTTTCCCATTTGACCCCGGGAAGTTCCAGGGCTTTTATCTTTTCGACTTTTTCATCCCCCAGCTCCGGCGCAAAGCGAACGTACTTTTTCCCGCTTTCCTTGGCTTTTTTTATGCGGTTGATCACTTCCTGCGATTTTTCCTTGAGCACGGCAGCCAGCTTGGTTCCCAGTCGCCTCGGCGTTTTCGATCTTGTCAGGTTCGATAAAAAGCGAGCCGACATTGAGGCTCACCGCCAGTTGCGTACCATTACGGTCATAGATCGTTCCGCGGAGTTGTTTTTCGCGGATCTTTTCACGCCGTTGATTTTGCGCTTTCTGCAGCAGCCAATCATGCTGGTTCACCTGCAGATGGACCAGCCGCACGCCGATCACACCCATCCAGATCACCCAGACGCCGACGATGAGTAAAAACCTGGCAAAGACCATTTGTGCCTGTTTTGTTCGCTGTGTTCTGCTGCGGCGCATTTGATTTACTCCCTGAAAGTATTTTTGTCGAAAATTATTTTTTGGCGATCAAGGTTCGGCCCGTTTCTTTGCCCAATCCTTTGGCGGCTAACGCTTTGGCAATATCGGCTTTAGCATTTCTAGCGCTCTGGTCTTTCTTTTCGCTATCGACCGGCCTTACACTGACGGTTTTAACGATCTTTGCCGTGTCGTTTTTTTCCATAGCAGACTTGCTCTTGTTATCGGCCATCGTTTTGGCACTGTCAGGCTGCGACGCATTCCTCATCGCATCGATAAATTGAAAATCGTCAGAAGTAAATTTTCGCAGTCCGATCTTTAACCCGGCTTTCTCGATAGTTGCCGGCACGGAAACTTCCTCGCGCTCGACGCGCAGTTTTCTCTGTTCAGCTTCCAGGTTCTGTTTGATCTTGCGCATGTCGCTGTTCTTCATGCTCAGTTCCACCGAAGAAAAATGCTGCTTTGCGGCAAAGAAAAATCCCACGCCCATGATCCCCGCGCAAAAGAGTCCCATCACAAAATATTGCAAGGGAATAGGAGCCTGTTCGCGTTTAATTTTTTCGCCGGTTCGTTCTTTGATCTGTTTTCGGTTAGCCATATATTTAACTGTGACAGGGGACTTTCTTGGAATCTTACAACTTACTGCAAACACGCAGCTTAGCGCTGCGCGCACGCGGATTTTCCGCCATTTCCTCGGCGCCCGGCACAACCGGGCGTTTGGTTAAAATTTCAACTTTTTTCTCCGCGCCGCAAATGCATAGGGGGATCCGCGGAGGACAGGAACATTTTCCCGCCAGTTTCTGAAAAGTTTGTTTGACGATACGGTCTTCCAGGGAATGAAAGCTGATAATGGCCAGCCTGCCCGTCGTCTCTAAAATATCAATTGCGTCGCTGATAAAATCAGCCAGGATATCTAACTCTTTGTTGACCGCGATGCGTAGTGCCTGAAACGTTCTGGTCGCGGGATGGATCTGATCGTGCTTACTTTTTTTAACCGCGCGGCTAACCAGGTCGGCTAATTCTTTTGTCGTCTCTATCGGTTGCCCTTGTTCCCTTCGTTCGACTATCCACTTTGCGATGCGGCGGGAAAATCTTTCTTCGCCGTATTGATAGATGACATTGGCGATCTCTTCTTCGGAAAGGCGCTGTAAAAGTTCGGCGGCGGTTTCCGTCTCCTCAGCCTCATCATCATCAACGGGGGCGGCGGCATTCATCCGCATATCGAGCGGCGCATCGTAGCGAAAACTAAAACCGCGCTCGGCGCTGTCAAACTGCAGCGAGGAGACGCCCAGATCGGCCAAAATACCGTTCGGCTTTTCTGCCGGCCTTTCGGGGCCCGATCGCTGCCAGATATCTTTTATTTGCGAAAAATTACTGTGAAAGATCTGAATACGGTCCCCGAATTTCTCAAGGCGTTCTGCAGCAAAGGCAATTGCCTCAGTGTCCTGGTCGATCCCTATCACCCGCGTCACCCGCCCTTGGGTGCTTTTTTCCAGCAGCGCCTCGGCGTGGCCGCCCAGGCCCAGAGTGGCGTCTATGAACAGCCCGCCCCGCTCCGGGGCCAGAAATTGCACCACTTCCGTTAGTAAAACGGGAGAGTGAAGTTCTTCAGCCTCGTTTTTTTGCACAGTATTCACACGATTAGTTCAAAGAACGGTTAATTAAGTTGTGACGTTGAGAACGGCTGCCTAGTTAAAGCTCGGAGTAAGCGCCGCGTGAAACCTAGATTTTCGCTTATTTTGATCTTGCAGACGCCTTTTCGGCCTGATTGCCAAGTGTTTAAGCATTCTTAAGATTTTCTTAAGCAAAATCATTTTTTTGACAAAAAAATATCAGACGGCCAGATCTGAAATCGGTTGCGTTGCGTTGTAAATACGCCAGCTACACGCAAATATAAGCCTTTCCCTTACCTGTGTCAAGCAGAATCTTCAAAAAATATTGCTTAATTCAAATGCTTAAAATTTACCCTTATTTTTGCTGATTTTATGGAGCGCGGGCATCTGGCCCGCTGGCTTGTCATCAGACAAAGCTAGTCCCTAAAAAATATTCTCGCGTCAATAGAAACCGGATTCGGATGCTAAAGCGTTCGTTGCGGGCAAGATGCCCGCGCTCCATAGAAGATGCTCACTGATTTATGCTATTCTCTAAAATTCTTGAGCGCGGGAAAATTTTATTAGATAAAACTTGGATATCTCCTTTTTACAAATTCTGGTATTGGGACTAATAGCCGCTTCGGCCAACGGTTTGGGCGGCCTGATACTACTGCCTTCAAACATCCACTCGCGGTACCGCAAGCTTTTGAGGTTTTTGGTGGCGCTCGGCGCGGGCTTTATGCTTTCGGTCACTTTTATCGAGCTGATGCCGGAGATCTTTAAGCTCTGGAAAAATTCTTCTGCCGCCGGACCTTCGATCGAATCCTATGCCATTCCGATGCTGCTGCTGCTGGGCGGATACCTGCTCACCCAGTTTTTTGAGCACACAATCGCACCGCATTTCCATCTGGGCGAAGATATCGCCCACGAAATGGGCCACGGTATAGGCGGCGACGCGAGCAGCCATGAGCACAGTGAACACCTTATCTCCACCGCCTCGACCTACACGGCGCTGGGCGGCTTTATGATCCACACGTTTTTCGATGGCGTGGCGATCGCGGCGGCTTCGCAAATAAATTCCGAAACGGGCCTGCTGGTTTTCATTGCCGTCTTCCTGCACAAATTTCCCGAAGGCTTTACTACCACTTCGCTGGTTTTAGCGGCGGGTAAGAGTTGGAAAAAAGCCTTTATCGCGACGAACGTGGTCGGGCTGACCACGCTGATCGGCGTTCTGGGTTATTTTTTATTCGGCAATCTTCTGGGAGTCTCCGTCGCTTACGCGCTGCCGGTGGCCACCGGCGTGACGCTTTACGTAGCCGCCAGCGACCTGATACCGGAAGTAAATCATCACGGCGGCAAGAACCCCCTGGTCTCTCTCTTTGTTTTTGCCGGAGTCGCGCTGTTTTTTCTTATCCATTACCTTTTGCATATTCTGCTCGGAATCTGAGAACATTAAGGAACGCTTTTCGTAATTCTGTGGAGACGATGAAAGTAATTAACTTTACGAGTCTTAAATTCAAGGCTTATTTGTTGGCAGCAATGGTGTTGCTGGCTTTTGCCTCGGTTGTTTTTCCGCAGGACGGCTCTTCGGACATTCCCGCTAACACCGGTTTTATTAATGATTACGCAAATGTGATCGACGCAAATACGAAAAGCGCTCTGGAAAAGAGGCTGAAAGATTTGCGTGACGGCACGCCCGCCAGGATCGAGATCGCCGTGCTGACCGTTAAAACTACCGGTGGAAAAGATATTTTTGATTACTCGCTGGCGGTGGCGCGCGGTTGGAAGATCGGCTCGAAAGAACAGGACAACCCTGCGCTACTGCTGGTGGTCGCCATTGACGACCGTAAGTATTTCTCCCAGGTAAGCCGTGACGCCGAAGGCGATATCCCGGACGGGCTGGCCGGACAGATCCAGCGGCAAAATCTCGTCCCGGCCTTCAAGCAGGGGCAATACGCAAAAGGGATAGGTGACACGGTCGAGGCCTACATCCGCCGCTTTGGCGTAGCACGCGGTTTCGATCCGGTCACGCTGCAAAAGACCGACGGCACAACTACCGCGCCACCCATTACCGGCACGACAAAAAAAGGTTCGAGTGTGTTTGGCTGCGTTATCTGCGGCGGTATCATCGCGTTCATTATTTTTATTTTTGTTATGTCCGCGGTTTCACGGGCCGGCAAAAATCGCCGCTCCAGTTGGAACGGTGGAGGCTTTGGCGGATCGGGCAAGCGCAAGGGTGACGGGGGCGATTCGGTCATGCCCTGGATAATCGGCGGCATCATCGGTTCGCTGCTCTCCGGCGGCGGCTCCGGCGGCAGTTCGGGCGGCGGAAGCGATTGGGGTGACTCTTCCGGCGGCGGGGGCGGAGACTGGGGCGGTTTTGGCGGCGGCGGAGATTTCGGCGGCGGGGGCGCCGGCGGAGATTGGTAACACCGAAAATAAGACAAATGATACAAGACCAATTCAGAGCTTTTATTGACGACCTTAAGAATACACACGGCGCTAATCTTGCCTCGGTTATTCTTTACGGCTCGGCGGCCTCAGGAGATTTTATCGCGCAGCGTTCGGATTACAATCTTCTGATCGCCTTAAAAAAGATAACGCCCGCCGATCTGCGCGCGGCGCAGGCGCCGATGCGCGAGTGGCAGCGGATGGGGCATCCCCTGCCGGTCTATTTCACGGTGGCCGAGGTCAAAGACGGTGCGGATGTCTTCCCTATCGAATTTCACCAGATGGAAAAAGCGCGCGTGGTGCTCCATGGCGAAGACGTGTTGGCGGGCGTTACTTTTACCGATGCGAACCTTCGCCACCAAACGGAATATGAACTGCGCAGCAAGCTTGTCCAGCTTCGGCGGCACTATATTCCGGTGTCAACGTCGGCGGAAAAACTCGCGGCGCTGATGAATGACAGCCTGGGCAGTTTTGTCGCGCTTTTCCGCGCCGTTTTGCTGCTGCACGAGATCGAGCCCCCAATGTCAAAACCGGAAGTGATATCCGCGACCGAAAAACACCTTGGGCTTAACGTTGCCGTTTTTGAACGCATCACCGCCTTGCGCGATAAGGACGCCAAAATGCCAACCGACGTAAAAGCGAACGAACTTTTTACCGAATATATGGAACAGATCGAGCGTGTGATAAACGCGGTCGATAAATTGAACAAAACTTAGATCGTTAATTCTCGAGCGTCGAGCGTTATTAAATCGACAAATTGACGATAAGGCCGTGACAATTGACCTTTAACGAATTAAGGAGAATCAAAAAAATGAAAAAAGCTTTATTTTTAATAGCAATAATAGTGCTGGCCTTTGCCGCCAGCGGATGTAACTATAACGACCTGACCGCCAAGCAGCAGAATGTGAAAAAAGCCTGGGCGGATATTGAGACACAGTTGCAGCGGCGCGCGGACCTGATCCCGAATATGGTCAAGACCGCGCAGATGGCCGGCATCCAGGAACAGGAAGTTTTCGGACAGATCGCCGATGCCCGCAGCAGATTGCTGAGCGCTTCGAGCGCCGCGCCGGCGGAAAGTAAAACCGCGGAACAGCGCCAGGCAGTGATCGACGCGTCGAACAGTTTTGGCGGCACCATCGGCAGGCTGCTTTCATTGCAGGAAAGCTACCCGGTCTTAAAGTCGAACGAGGCTTTTATGAAGGTGCAGGATGAACTGGCGGGAACGGAAAATCGCATCGCCACGCGGCGCGAGGATTACAATACCAAGGTGAACGAATACAATATCGGCATCAAGCAATTTCCGGGAGTACTTACGGCCAGCTTGTTTGGATTTAAGGAAGAACCGAATTTCAAAGCCGCGGAAGGAACAAATGTGGCGCCGGACCTCGGTGATCCGAATTCGATCAGGAGAAATCCCGCCCCGGCTAATAAATAATTAAAATCCGCGCGAGCTGCACATCGCGCAATGATCACAAGGCTTGCCGTTCGGTTCGAACGAGCAGGCCTTTTCTTTTTCGAAAAATTCCACCAGCTCATCGACGATGGCTTCGTTGATATTGAATCTTTCCTGGCTGGGATGTGAAGCGGTAATTTGGACCAGCGGCTTTGCCTTCGGTGTAAAAATATTCTGCGTTTGCGCGTCTATTTTCGGCGCGGGCATTTTCAGGCGCCGGGTTGCCGGCCCGAATGTCCTGGTACATACGGTCGAGCCGCGATTGCAGATCCTCCCAGTTGCACTTCATGCAGTTGTTGGCGCTTTCGCTGGATCTGCAAACGCTCGGCTATCCGGTCGGCCATTTTTTTTGCTTTATCTTCGCCTGTCATTATTCTGCTTTCAGTAAATCTATTCTATCAACCACGCCCACGATCGCCGAATCGATCGCCGCGCCCGCTTTACCGGTCGCAGCTGTCGAAGCGCTCCAGCCCTCCTGGACAACGATGACGATATCGCCTTCGCCGGCATCAACCGAATCAAGCGCCAGCATCGTCGTGTCGGTATCCTCGCCTTCAGGTGTGATCTGGCGGCAAAGCATTATCCGCGCCTGTTCATAACGCTGATTCTTCTGCGTTGCGACCACATTTCCGATGACGCGGGCTAGTAACATTTTAAGAACGGAAAGGAGGGAACCTGGGAAATTATGGGAAATTAGTGGAAATAAGGAAAGGGAAGTAATTACTTTCCATCAATTTCCCTTAATTTCCTTCCTTTCCCTTCCTACCCCTTCCTTTCCCTCAACTTCCTTATTTTCCTTAGTATTTATGTGTTTTTCCGAATCCACGATCCCGACGATCGTGCAATCGGTCGGGGTATTGTCGCGCTTGAAAGGAAACGACGCTTCCTTGCCGCGGCACCAAAAAACAATTTCGCCGACCCCTGCACCGACCGCGTCGAGCGCGAGCATCGGTTTGCCTTTCGGCGAGAGATCGGCGTGAAGTGTTTGTACGATAAGTATCTTGCGCCCGTTAAGCGATTCATTCTTGACCGTGGAAACTACGTTTCCGATAACGCGCGCAAGCTGCATACTTAGATAAGGTCAACTTTGTTTCTTAAGGCCTTCGATGGCGGCCTTGATCTTATCGGCATCGCCGGCTTTGGGCATCAGCTCAAGATATTTTTGCAGCTCGGCGATCGCCTCGGCGTTCTGTTTCTTCTGCATATAAATGCTGCCGAGGTATTTATGCGCGCCGGCCAAGCTCTCACCGCCTTTTAAGGAAAGCGCATATTTGAAAGCTTTTTCCGCGATATCTACTCTGTTCATTCCCATCATCGCGATGCCAAAGTTGTAATATGAAGCCGGAATATCATTCTTTTGCTTCATTACATCCTGAAAGACAGAGGCCGCCAGCTCATAATTTTTCATCCCGACCAGCGTCATTCCGTAGCTCATTTTGGCGTCGATAAAATCCGGCTTGGCCGCGATCGCTTTTTGGAAAGAGACCATCGCATTATCAAGATCGCTTTGCTGCTGATACAGCAGGCCTTTTTCATAATGCGCCATCGCGAACTGCGGGTGGATGGCTATCGCTTCGTCCAGCAAGACCAGTGCGGCCTTGGGATCGCTGCCGCTTTTCTCACCGGCTTTCTGATACTTGGCCATCGCTTCCTTGGGGACGTCCTTAAACATCGGATTCGCAGAAAAATCTCCCTTCTTCTGCCCCTCGTTTCGTAGATAGATAACGACGATCTCAGCCTGTCCCAAAGTCCCTTCACGGGATATGGTCAGCGATTCGGTAGCGGTCGGCACTCCTTCGACCTTAACGGTGACGGTGTAATTTCCGCTCGGGATATTACTGATCCTGAAAGCTCCCTGATCGTCGGACTGGATCGAACCGCTGGCGCCCGACGTACTGTTATATGACACTTTTACATTCTTGGCCGGCAATCCATCCGGCCTTACTACCTTGCCCGCGATCGCATACCTGCCGCTGTCCGGGCCGTTGCTTGCTGTGTTTCGATCGCCTATCCCCTGCGCGCCGGCTCCGCTTACAAAAAGTAAAAAAGCCGCGCATACTAAAGTGAACACAATATAAGAGTTCTTTTTCATACTGCTACCTCTTCTAATTAAAATCTATCGTGTCAATGACCCCGATTATCGCCGAGTCGACGGGACAATCCTTGTTTCCTTCAGCCAACCGTGCCGAAGATCCGCCGACGATCAAAACCCTTTCGTGAAACCCCGCTCCGACCGTATCGACTGCGACCAGGTAACCGCTCTGATCGCTGCCGTCCAGATTTATCGGCTTTACGATAAGAAGTTTCTTACCTGAAAGCCGCGGGTCTTTCTGAGTCGAGACGACCGAGCCCAAAATGCGTGCAATTATCATAATAAGATGCCAAATGCCGGAGGTTAGATGTTAGTATGCAAAAATATTCCAGCCCCTGACATTTGATCACTGATACCTATTTGGCGCCGATCGGCAGAGTTTCATCAACGCTCGCGTGCGGGCGCGGAATAACATGTACGCTCACCAGTTCGCCGACGCGGCGCGCCGCGGCTGCCCCGGCATCGGTCGCGGCCTTTACCGCCGCCACATCGCCGCGGACGATCGCGGTCACAAATCCGGCGCCGATCTTTTCATAGCCGATAAGCTGCACGTTGGCGGCTTTGACCATCGCGTCCGCCGCTTCGATCATCGCCACAAGTCCTTTAGTTTCAACCATTCCTAATGCTTCCTGCATTTAGTTTCTCCTCTGTATCTCTGCAAAAAATTGTCGTGAATACAATGATTTAATCCTTAATTCCCGGAAAAAGCAAACACGCACTATTCACTATTCACTAACAGCTATTCACTGTTTTTAGACGTATTTCGGTTTGATGAATTTATGTTTTATCGCCCGGACGAATCGAAAGATCGGCTTCATCGTGAACTTACGGTAAGGCTCGGTGAACTGCATCGAATTCAGATAGCCTACATAATTATTCAAAAGCATATTGCGAATATCTTCCGTATCGTGCAGCGGAAAGTCGCCGAGTTCCAAGACAAAGACAAAATCCGCGATATTGTAGGCCCGGAATTTCAAGCCTTTTTCCTCGACCATCTTGATGATCTCCCAAAGGGAATTATAGATGATCGCGGAATCATGAAACAGGATGGCGCCGTTTTCCGCCATCACCTCAAAGCAGAACTTGAAATCGCGCATCGCCGCTTCGTCGGTATGTTCGCCGTCGATAAAACAAAGCTGCGGTTTTTCTTTTACCTCGCCGGGATCGATCTCGCTGACATCGCCTTCCAGGCAGACGATCTTGGCGGTGCCTTCTTCCGAAACTTCTCTCAAATTTCCCAGCATCGTCTCGGTGGTATTGTTTTTATAATTGCGGTCAAACCCGCTGACGTCCGGCGCGACGGGCGGGCGTTTGTCGATCGAATATATTTTACGGCAGCGCTCGTCCTGCACATGCGGCTGCAAGCTTCCGCCCATATAAGAACCGATCTCCAGGTACGTGTATTCCGGCAGCAGTTCCCTGACGCCTTTTTGGCAGGCCAGTAACGACCCCTTGTCGTTGTTTGTCAGCAGGCTTTCAACTTTTTCGAAAAGTTTCGAGGTCCCTGTCCTTAATTAGTGATTCAAAATTATCCATAGTTAAGGCGATTTTCAGCCACGAATTACACTAATCACACGAATAGATCAGTCCAATTCGTGTGATTAGTGTAATTCGTGGCAAATATCCGATGGCTGAACGTTAGTTCTGTAAATTAACAGCCTGATTCAAAAGCTCTATCAATTCTTCCCGGGTCAGTGATATTTTCGCTCCCCCGTTACTACTGCCGGCGCTTTTCGGAATTTGCTCGCCGGTGGTGCACGATACGCTTGTTTCATGCAAATAGCCGCACGCCTGGCAGCGGGCCGATTCGGTCAGATACCCGGCCTTCTCGCGGATCTGGACAAGTTTTTCGATCGCATCGGCGGGCAGATTATTTGCCCCGCCTAAAGCGCGCGAAAGGATCGCTATCCTGGCCGTGTGTTCCAGAGTTTCCAACCGGTCAAAAGCCTGCCACAGGTCTTCGCCATAGGCGACCGCGCCGTGATTGGCCATCAGCAGCGCATTGTGGTTTTTTACGAACGGCCGCATCGCTTCGGTCAACTCGTCGGTCGAAGGCGTTCCGTAATCCGTCAGCGGAACACAGCCCAGCGTTAAGATCACTTCAGATAAAATCGGCTGGTCGATCGCCAGCCCAGCTACCGCAAAAGCCGTCCCGTGCGGCGGGTGCGCGTGGCAAACGGCCCTGATGTCCGGCCGCTCGTTATATATCAACAGGTGCATGGCCAGCTCGCTCGACGCCCGTTTATCGGAAAGCGGTTTGCCTTCCATGTCGGTCACCGCCAGGTCGGCTTCGGTCATTCGCCCCTTGCACATCATCGTCGGCGTCGCCAGCACGCGGTTTTCGTCCAGGCGGATGCTGACGTTTCCGTCCGAAGATACAACGTAACTCCGGTCATACAGAAGGCCGCCGATCCGGCAGATCAATTTTCGTGCTTGGGCTTCGTCCACTATTAGTGTGCTATCGATTTTTTTCGAGGCGTTCCAGCTTTTCCTTTAACTTTTTTTCCAGATGTTTCGGCATGGGCGGCGGAACCTCGAAGGCATCGCCCCAGTCTTCTTTTTCGAGATCGAATTTCTTAAAATCCCATTCTTTACAGTTGAGTTCGTGCTGTTTCAACTCGTTGATCTCGGCTTTCAAACGTTCGTTCTCAAGTTTCAGGTCGCAGAAATCGGCTTTCTTGTGATGAAAACCACGCCCTTTGCCTTCCCGAAACGACGGCGTCAGATTCACAAAGAAACCTGCCACAAACAAACCCAGGGCTAACGCCAGAGCAAATGGAACGATTCTCTTAAATAAGTTCGGATACTGCATATTACTACCTCTTACTGCCGCTTATTCTTTTTCTTTGCCTACCGTACCGGCCGTTTTGGCCGTTTTGACCGCTTTCTGTTTATTATTGCGCTGCTGCTCCGCGGGCTTTGCCAGGAAGAACGCCAACCCCTCGAGCGAGATGGTCAGATCGACCGTTTTGAGTTTAATATTCGCCGGCGTCTTTAAAGGCGTCGGGGCAAAATTCAAAACGGCTTTAATTCCAGCCTGGACCACGGCTTCTAATACCGGCTGAGCAAAAGCTGCCGGCACGGCTATTACGGCAACGTCTATTTTCTCTTTTTTCACCACTTGAGGCAATGTATTCAGGTCGTAAACCGTGATTTTTGTTTCTCCGATACTTTTTCCGATCTTATTCGGGTCGGTATCGAACAAAGCGGCTACGTGAAAATTCGACCGGGCAAAGCCGTAGTAGTCCGCCAGGGCCGCGCCGAGGCGCCCAGCACCGATTATTCCGACCCGGCGCTCTTCATCAAGCCCCAGGATCTTGATCAGATGATCGCGCAGGCTTTCGGTGTAATAACCGACCCCGCGCACGCCGAATTCCCCAAAATAAGCCAGGTCCTTGCGGATCTGTGCCGAATTTAAGTGAAAACGCCTGGCCAGGTCTTCCGATGAGACGGATTTTTGGCCCTCAGCCGCCAATTCGCCAAGACAGCGCAGGTACACGCTCAAGCGGCTGGTCGTGAGTTCGGATATTTTTTCGGCTTTTTGGATCTTCACGGTCATATTATAACTGTAAATTTAAGTAAGTGAAAAATTGAACAATCATAAACTCTAAACTCCCCTCCTTACGAAAGTAATTGTTTATTCGTACAAAGTTTGATTCAGTCAGCGAAGCTGACGAAAGAGTTCTACCCCAGGTGAGCGCAGCGGATTCTATCTACGTTGCCTATATATAAAATCGCCCTCTTTAACGGCGAAGGAGGCTCTGTCGCCCGTTAAACGGGCTGAAAACAATTAAACGCGCTCCGCCCCGGCTTACGCCCGGGCTATGGTCTCTCGTCCGCTGAACCACTAAAATCTCTTACCTAACTTACCTTCACTGAAGGATGGCTGCCCTTAAGGGCAGGTGGTTCCTTCTTTTGAACCGGTTTGAACTGCATGCGTTGCCCTCACATTGTTTATCCGCTAAACTTTCCCTGCCCTTTATGACTTTATGATCGCTTTTCTTTCAGGCAAATTACTGGCAAAACACCCCGGCACGTTAATACTGGACGTGCAGGGTGTGGGATACGAGGTCAGCATCCCACTTTCGACCTTTTATGAGGTAGGTGAGGTCGAATCCAATGTCCAGCTGCATATTTACACGCACGTCCGCGAAGACGCGTTGCAATTGTTTGGTTTTCGCACCCGCCGCGAGCGCGAGCTTTTTATGCAATTGATCTCTGTTTCCGGGCGTGGGAGCTAAAATGGCGATCGCGATGCTTTCGGCGATGAGCACGGATGAGATAATTCTGGCGCTCCGCACTGAAAATCTCGCCAAACTGACCGCGATCCCCGGCGTCGGACGCAAAACCGCCGAACGCCTGGTGATCGAGCTCCGCGATAAAGTAATGAAAATGCTGGCCCCCGAGACTGAATCAGCCGCGCTTTCCGATGCTAAAGAGAAACAGGAAGTCGACTTGGTCTTTGACGATGCGCTTGTCCGCCCTGCTAAATCTCGGCTACCAGCGGCAGGCCGCCGAAAAATCTCTGAAGTCGGCCGTAAACGAAGGCACCGAAGTCACCGTACAGAAATTATTGCGAAGAAGCCTGCAGCTCTTGGCAAAGTAACTATTCCAAAATTTCAGGATTCCAGAGATTCCATATTCTCTCTCACGATTATGGCAAAATCAGAACGATTTGAAGATTTAGACGTTTGGCATTTGGCTAAAGAAATAGCAAACTTGATTTACGACATCACGCTCGCGGGAAAATTTAGCCACGACTACGTGCTGCGCGATCAGGTCAGACGAGCAGCCATATTGATTGTTTCAAATATCGCCGAGGGCTTTGAAAGAGATGGCAACAAGGAATTCATTCAGTTTCTTTGATCTCAAAAGGTTCATGTGGTGAGTTGAGAGCGCAATTTAGATTTGCACTGGATCGAAAATATATTACGCAGGAAGAATTTGACTTGATGCTAAGTAAACTCATTTCTCTAAGTGTACAAATATCAAAATTGAGAACATATTTAAGACAAAATGATCTTAAGGGAATAAAATTCATCTGACGGAATTTTGGAATCAATAATGATACCCGAACAGGAGTAATACTTGAAGATGACAAGCAATTCGAAGTTTCGCTTCGCCCTACCCGCTTGGAAGATTATGTCGGCCAGGCCAAGGCTAAAGAGAATCTGCGCATTTATATCAAAGCCGCGCTGCGGCGGCGTGAAGCTCTCGACCACGTGCTGCTGACGGCACCGCCGGGATTGGGCAAGACGACGCTCAGCGCGATCATCGCCAACGAGATGGGCGCGGAATTCAAATCGACCGCCGGCCCGGTGATCGAAAAATCCGGCGACCTGGCCGCGCTGCTCACCAATCTGCAGGAAGGCGACGTGCTTTTTATCGACGAGATCCACCGGCTCTCGCCCGCGATCGAAGAAATTCTTTACCCGGCGATGGAAGATTACAATCTCGATCTGATGATCGGCCAGGGCACTGCCGCGCGCTCCATCAAACTCGAGCTGCCAAAATTTACTCTGGTCGGTGCGACCACGCGGCCCGGTTTGCTGACCGCTCCGCTGCGCGGGCGTTTCGGCATTATCTTTCATCTGGATTTTTACACGGTCGAAGACCTGCAAAGCATCATCATCCGCTCCGCCGGAATTTTGGGCGTCGAGATCGAAAGCGCCGGGGCCCGCGAAATTGCCAAACGCGCCCGCGGCACGCCGCGTATCGCCAACCGTTTGCTGCGCCGCGTGCGTGATTACGCCGAGGTCGATTACGACGGAAAGATCACCGAAGAAGTCTCAACCGCCGCACTAAACCGCATGGAAGTAGATACTTACGGACTGGACGAAATAGACCGCAAACTGCTGCTGACGATCATCGAAAAATTCGACGGCGGCCCTGTGGGCCTGGGTACAATCTCCGCCGGTATCCACGAAGAAAAAGATTCCATCGAAGAAATCATCGAACCCTATCTGATCCAGATCGGTTTCCTCAACCGCACCCCGCGCGGACGCATGGCCACCCGCCTCGCCTACCAGCACTTCGGCCTGGATTCGCTGATGAAAAAAGACGCGAGCCAGGGGCTTTTCGAAAACCAATAAATCGCGCCAACCTGGGAGCGCAGGCATCTTGCCTGCAAGCGCGATTTGTCGCGCTAATGTTTTGGGTCCTGCTTTCAGGCGGCTTCTCTTTGAACGCTTTGCGTTCATGCAGGCAAGATGCCTGCGCTCCCAGGTTTACAGCCTCATTCAATCAATCCCGCATTTTTCTGATAAACTTTCAAAATAACAATTGTCGTTTTAAGGATCATTATGAATAAAGCTGCATTCTTTTTTTCGCTGATATTGTGTTTAGCTTTTAACTCTTTCGCCCAAAATAAATTCGAGGGCATGAACATCCTCATCAACGCGCCGACCGATCAAAAAACCGTCGCCTGTGCGGTAAGGTACGTTCCGCCGACGACCGCGATCACCGTCACCGATCTTAACCCGTCGACGCCGATGAAGGTCACCTCGTGCGGGGCGGCGGAATTTGCCGCGGGATCAAGCATTGTGCAGAGCAATGCTTCGACCGCCACGCTTAAAGCCAGCATCTCCGATTACAAGTGGTGTTTTCAGGGCGAGGACAAAACCTACCGGCTCTCGTTTCAAGGTGACAACTGGACCGGCCCGGTCACCTACAACTGGATCGCGACGCCTGACGCGCGCGAACGCGGCACTTACAATATTCGCGATTTCGGCGCCAAAGGCGACGGCACCAGCGACGACACGATCGCCATCAAAAGCGCGTTTGCGTTTATCGCTTTTCGCAACGGCGGAATTTTGCATTTTCCCGAAGGGGATTATGTCATCACCTCGACCATTACTATCCCCTCAAACATCACTATCTCCGGGGTTTCCGGCGCGGAATCAAATGCGCCGACCGGCAATTACACCCAGCGAAACGCCACCCGGATAAAACTGCGCGGCGCGAATTTGGCGATGTTTCGCATCGGCGAATGTACGGAGAAAATAGTTGTTAAAGACATCGAGCTTTTTGCCGAAAGCAATGAAAACACTTACGGCATAGAAGGCGTCGGCGCTTATTATTCGGCGCAGGATTTTTATTTTTCGCGCGTGACGTTTCACAATTTTTTCCGCGGCATCTATGCCCACGGGCTGCCGCAAACCGACCTCGGCTGGCAATTCGATTACGTGCGCATCGATCATTGCCGTTTTGTCTATAACCGCGACGCGGGCATCTATGTCAATTCGCGAAACTCGGACTGGACCATCAACGATTCCCTTTTTCAAAATCCGAAAAAACAGCCGGGTTGGAATAGCGACGGTATTCACCTGGAAAGAGTAATGCTCGTCCTGATACAAAATTCTTTCGGCGGCGGCGTCGGCGGCAATCGCGGCGGGACGTTCGTCAACATTCTGGACAGCCAGCACACCACCATCATGAATTGCGAGGCGGAAAATCTGGAATACACCCTGCGCTATAACGCCATCGACCATCCCGGCGCGGGCGATTTCAGCTCGCCCATCACCTTGATAAACAATATGTTCGGCGAAGCGATCGAATTCAAAGCGCGGCGCACACTGGTGTCCACCGGAAATTATTACGGCGGCAATACTTTTAAAGCCAACGAATGGCTGCGGGTCTATTCTACCGGCGACAGGTTTTGTTTTGACGGCATCATTGCCGGCTGCCGCGGCACCGGCGAAAACAGCTTTGATAAAGCGACGGTGGTCTTTCGCACCGGCCAGCCCGCCGAAGGAAACGTGCGCGGTTATCCGACATTTTTCGGCACCGACGTGCAATTCGGCGTCCCCCCGCAAATGCCCAAAGTAATGCAGAGCGCGCTGCCGGCCAATAGCACTAACGGCTCGCTGCTCTATTGCACCGATTGCCGGCGTAATTCCACTCCCTGCCAGGCGGGCGGCAGCGGCGCTCCGGCCATGGTAGTCAATAACCAGTGGAGCTGTTTATAAATGGAGCGCCGAATTCATCGGCAACAGACGCTATGCGTCCGTTTCTGCTGCGTATCGGCTGATGCGTTTACGATTACCGTCCGCTGCCCCCGGCTATCGACCCTCGAACACTGGTGCGTTCGTTGCCGAATAAATTCGGCGCTCCAGGGCTAAAAATTTCTGTCACAAAAGGCTGCCGCGCGGTGTTTTCCTTTATAAGCCGAGCTTTATCCGCAAAAATAAAGGAGAAAGATAATGAAAACGCTAGCGACAGCCTTATTTCTACTTCTGACTTTTTCTTTTGTCCCAGCTTTTATTAATGCCCAGAATGCCCGCGAAAAATCCGGGGACGAAACCTGGCAGGAATTCACTTCGCCTGAGGGCGGTTTTTCCGTCCTGATGCCCGAAAAACCTACGCCGGGCACTCATGGCGTCGAGACCTCCAAAGGCCGGAAGGAATCACACTCCTTTTCTTATTCCGATGAAGAAATGACCGACTATCTGGTCGCCTATTCCAGGTACCGGGAAGCAAAAGATCGCGAGCTCGATTACGACAAAGTTTTTGACAATATCCAAAAAGGCATCCTGCTGGCCGAAAAAGGAACGGTCCGAAGTAAGATCGCCCTCACCCTGGACGGTAATCCCGGCCGGGAGGTGATGATCGACCACGCGGACGGCAGCGTAAAAATTCACCGGTTTTATTTTGTCGGCGATTATTTCTACCAGCTGGCGGTAGAAGTGAAAAACTTTGTCAGCCGCTGCGACAAGACCGAGCGTTTCCTGAATTCCTTCAAACTTATTGCCCAAAAATAGCAGCGGCCTTTATTCCTTTCGGCTGCTGCTAGAAACCCGGCCTGCACACACGCAGGCCGGTGTATTTTTTTATACCGCATTTTTTCCTCATACTACTGTAGAATCGATCTGCTCATATTCTGGCCGCAGGGGGTATTTTTATGCCGGGTTCTATCTCATGGTTCACACGCTTTGCCAAATGGACTTCGCGCTTTACCGGACGGCCGGTAACTTTTGCTACCGCTATACTCATCATAATTTTATGGGCCATCGCCGGCCCGTTTTTCGGTTTTAGCGATACCTGGCAGCTGGTGATAAATACCGGCACGACCATTATTACTTTCTTAATGGTTTTCCTGATCCAGAACACCCAGAACCGCGATACCGAAGCCCTGCAGGTAAAACTGGACGAACTTATCCGCGCAACCAGCGGAGCGAAAAATTTGCTGCTCGATCTGGAAGAACTCGATGAAGAAGATCTGGAGCGGATAAGGTCGGATTATCTAAAAATGGCGGACCAGGCGCGGAAAAAAATAGACGCCAAGAAAAAGAGGTAAACTCTTGTCGGAACCGGAAGCGTCCATTAAAAAATCGGCCGAGTTTAATGGGCTTGCCCATAGATTATCGAACCATTAGTGGCTATTTTCGTGTGTTTGGTGTGTCTCGTGGTTAGACTCTTACATGTCTGATCATAATGAACTAAAAACTTAACCACGAAGCACACTAAATATACGAAACAAGAGCCGCTATTTTTTTATCTTAGATCGACGTTATCGAGTTTATAGCGTTCCCGTTCCGATCACTTTACTCTCATAATTCCCCACTTAGCGGTGTTTTTTATAAGACCAACTGTATCTAATTTTCAGGTTAAAATGGGCGTGCCATGAAGAAAAGGTTGTCTTAATGAGCGATACATTTCGTGTATTTAGTGTGATCCGTGGTAATTTCGCTGCTCAAAACCAAGAATGGCGGGAGAAAAACCACGGATCACAGTAAGAACAAGTAACGCTTTCCCGCACTTTTTCATATTAAGGTAAGAAGTGAGAAAGCATCTATAGAAGCCGCTTGTCAGGAAAACCTGCCCCAGGCATATACCTGAACTCTCAACTCACTTAACATCGCCTTCTCTTCACTTCCCTGTAGTTTCTTGAGGCGGAACAAACGTAAATAGGGCTTTCCGGGCAAAGTCTATTTATCTCAGGAGAAAATAATGACTGCCAAAAAATTACAGCGATTCTCATTATTTATATTATTTTGCAGTTTGCTTGGTACTTTTGTACCGGCGAACGCCCAAAATTTTCGGGTGACGTTAAATAGCGTCGTCGCCAATCACCTATCGAATGAAGGCGTGCTGGATTCTGACGGTGATGAGATAACTTTGCAGATATTTGTGGGCACGGTTAATTCTTCAGCGGTGTTTGTTAACCCTTTGCGGCGTCTTCCTGTGTTCATGGAAGGCGGGTTGCGAGAACGCGACTGCCGTCCGGCTGTTCCCTGTCCTCCGGGACGGCTGATTTCTGCCCTCTCTCACACTGACTCTCTTCCGCTTTCTCTCTTTGAAGGCAGCCTTCCCATAGATCAGGGGATCTTGATAATTCCGACGATCTGGGAAACGGATGGTAATGAGATTTCCTGGGACCTGTTGAACGATTTTACCGGGGCCCTCGGGCGCTCGCAGAGAGCTTTCGCGCAAATAGCCGGGGGATTGGTCGCTGTCCGGTCGTCGACATCATTTATACGGACGCCTCCCAACACGGGAATTCCCAATACGATGACATTTGCCGGGGGAATACCGAAAACCCGGCCGATAGGAACAACTGCGCTGGGCGGATTTAACCAGTTCGGTTTCACACCGCAAATGTTGGTTTTTAATTCTCAGGTAGCTTCCACTCTTTCACGCAGAAATATAACGGGAAGAGGCAATGGAATAATCGAGGTGCGTTATGTGGATACTGCGTTTATGGGAGGTGATTACTCTCTGTTTCTGCAGATCGACATGACGCCGTAAATAGCAGGATCGTAATAAAAATAAAAAGGCTGCCCGAAACCTGTTTGTTTGGGGCAGCCTCTTTTTTACTCTTCCTTTAGGCAGCGTCTTCTTCAGCTTCTGCCAGCAGCGAAGCGCTGGTCACGAGGTCATCGTCGCCGGTTTTGATCAGCGTCACGCCCTGGGCGCTGCGGCCCGTTTCGCGGATCTTGTCGACATCCGAGCCGGATCAGTTTCGCCTGCTGCGTGATGATCATGATCTCGCTGTCCTCTTCGACCGGGAACGCCGCAACGACCTTGCCGGTCTTGTCGGTCGTTTTCATATTGATCACGCCGTTGCCGCCGCGCTTGGTCAGGCGATAACTGCTGACCGTGCGTCTGTTTGCCGAAGCCTTTTTCCGAAACCGAAAGGATCTTTTCGTTCCCTTCCGGCGAGACGGCGCAGACCGAAACGACATAATCGCCTTTTCGCAGATTCACGCCGCGAACACCGCGTGCCGCGCGGCCCATCGGGCGAACGTCCGTCTCGTTGAACCGAACCGCCATGCCGTCGTGCGTCGCGATGAAGATCTGCTGCTTGCCGTCGGTGCGGATGACGTCGAGCAGTTCGTCGCCTTCGTCGATGTTGATCGCGTTGATGCCGTTGGCGCGAATGTTCTGGAAATCGGCCAGCGACGTTTTCTTGATCACGCCCGTGCTTGCGTGACCATCGTCAGATAACGTCTCCTCGGCAAAATCCCGCACCGGCATTACGCGCGACCAGTTTTCGCTCCGACGAAAGCTTGACCAAGATTGACCACCGCCTTGCCGCGCGCGGCCGCGGCGGCCTCGGGAATCTCGTGCACCTTCATCTTGTACACCTGCCCGTCGTCCGTGAAGATCATCAGGTACGCGTGGGTCGAGGCGATGAAGAGATGTTCGACAAAATCTTCGTTCTTCGCCGTCGCCCCAAGCCGGCCCTTGCCGCCGCGTCCCTGTCGCTGAGTAGGTCGAGACCGGCGTGCGCTTGATGTAGCCGGCCTTGGTCACCGTGATCGCGACGTCCTCGTCGGCGATCAGATCTTCGATCTGAAGCTCGACACCGGCATCGACGATCTCCGTCCGGCGCGCGTCGCCGAAATCTTTCTTGACCTCTTCCAGCTCGTCGACGATCACCTGGCGCAGCACGCTTTCATTCTGCAGGATATTTTCCAGCTCGGCGATGTGCTTGATGATCGCCTCGTACTCGTCGAGGATCTTCTGGCGCTCGAGGGCCGACAGCCGGCGAAGCTGCAGATCGAGAATCGCCTGCGCCTGAATTTCGGAAAAGCCGAGCGCTGCCATGACCTTTTGCAGGTCTTTGACGAAATCGCGTCCTGCGGCTTGTCCGCCGGTGACGCCACGCCACTGTCTTGACTCTCGTCAACGGCGTCGAAATTTGCCGGTCAGCCACGCTTCGCGCTTCATCCACCGAACGCGAATTGCGGATCAGCGGGATGATGTAATCGAGCGCGTCGATCGCCTTGTTCAAGCCTTCCAAAATATGCGCGCGCGCCTGGGCCTTTCGCAGGTCGAACTCGGTTCGGCGGCGCACCACTTCGCGGCGAAATTCGACGAAGCATTCGAGCATCTGCTTGAGGTTCAGAAGCTGCGGCTGGCCGTCGACGATCGCAGATGTTGATGATGCCGAACGACGACTGCATCGGCGTCAGCTTGTAGAGCTTGTTGAGCACGACCTGCGGGACGGCGTCGCGCTTGAGCTCGATGACGATGCGCATGCCTTCGCGGTTCGATTCGTCGCGCAGTTCGGAAATGCCGTCGAGCTTTTTCTCGTTGACCAGCTCGGCGATCTTTTCGATCAGCCGCGCCTTGTTAACCTGGAACGGGATCTCGGTGATGACGATCGCGTCACGCTCGCGTGTCGCCGCGGCCGATGCGGTCGATAACGGCGCGGGCGCGCATCTGCAATAATGCCGCGGCCTTCGCGATACGCTCGGTAGATCTCTTCGCGGCCGTAGATAAATCCGGCGGTCGGAAAATCCGGGCCGGGAACGATCTTGATCAGTTCGTCGATCGTGATGGCCGGATCTTTTAATAAGCGCGATCGTGGCGTCGACGATCTCCGTCAGGTTGTGCGGCGGGATCTTCGTTGCCATCCCGACCGCGATACCTTCCGAACCGTTTACCAGCAGATTCGGAACGCGCGTCGGCAGCACCTTCGGCTCCGAAAGCGATTCGTCGTAGTTCGGCTGAAAATCGACGGTTTCCTTTTCGATATCGGCCAGGACCTCGTTGGTCAGCTTCTGCCAGGCGGACTTCGGTGTACCGCATTGCCGCGGCGTTGTCGCCGTCGATCGAGCCAAAATTTCCCTGCCCGTCGACCAGCGGATAGCGCATCGAAAATTCCTGCGCCAGCCGGACGATCGTGTCGTAAACGGCAGTGTCGCCGTGCGGGTGATATTTACCGATACAGTCGCCGACGACGCGAGCCGATTTTTTGTAAGGCTTGTTGTAGGTAGTTGCCGAGCTCGTGCATCGCCCAGAGCACGCGGCGGTGGACCGGCTTGAGCCCGTCGCGAACGTCCGGCAAGGCGCGCCCGATGATCACGGACATCGCGTAATCGAGATACGAACGCCGCATCTCGTCTTCGATATTTATTTGATTACGTTCTAAAAGTGAATCCATCTTGATGTTTTTATTCGGCCAATTTATTCGATCGCGGCAGAAGCCTGAGCATTAGCGAGGGCTAAATGAGCCCTCCCTGACAGTTCTGCCAATTAATTATCCTTTTATATGTTAAACACTTCCATCAAACGGTCTTAGCTCCGACGGCCCCTATTTCCGCCTGATCTTAGACAAAAATTTATCTATTTATTTATAGGAAATTCCAATTTAACTCTTGAAATATCGGCATCGGAAGTTATATTCTATTATATTGGAAAGGCAGTTTTTTATCAACTTTCCGATAGCCTCTAAAGAGACCTTTCTGATCGGCCGTTTTCCCACCCCGGCACTGTTTTGGATCAGCAGTAAATACTTATAAGCACAAGGTTTAGCATAGCATCTATGGATACCACTACCACCTTCGACAGAACTCAGCGAAAGGCTACCCGGATAGATACGTCGATGCCCGTTCGCGTGCAGTATCAAACCGATAGAATGGGCGGTTGGGACGAGGTCAGCCGTCTGCTGCAGGTCTCGCCTTTAGGCGCCGGGATCCGCCTGAAACACTTTGTCGAGTGCGGGCGGCTGGTACTGCTGACCATGCCCCTGCTGCCGGAATTGCGTACTTTCGACTTTAACGAGCCTCAATACAAGGTTTGGGGGCTGGTGCGGTATATCAACTGGGAAAAGGTTTCCTATAATCTCCAGGGCGAAGCTTCGCTCTATGAGATCGGCATCGCCTTTGTCGGCAAACACCCTCCGGACAGCTTTCAAAAAGACCCGGCCACTACCTACGAGATCAGCGGTTTTAATCAGCTGGGGCTGTGGCAGATAGTGGAAGGCAAACCCGATGTTTCCCTGCCCTCGCCGGCCAGTGACGCCTATGATGCCGGCGACGCCAATAACGGCCGCAATGACGGACGGTTCATGATCCCGCTCAATGTCGTGATCGAAATTCTCAATGAAGAGGGCTCGGTGATGCTCAGCGAATCTTCCGTGACTGAGAACGTCAGCTTAAGCGGCGCATCCGTCTTTACCAGCTTGAATGTAAAAGCGGGAGCTTATGTCCGGATGGTCTGCCCGGAATACAACATTTCACTCCTCTCCATCGTCCGCCTGCGCCAAACGGGTACCGACGGCTTCACCCGCCTGCATCTGGAATTTGTCGATCAGCAGTTTCCGCTCCAGGGTATCGAGAAATAATTATGGAGCGCGTATTTATTCCAGTAATTCCAAAATCCATTGGTGCATGGAAGATTGGGATTACTGGAATATTTGGAATAAATTACGCGTCTTGATGGAATTTCAGTTAAAATCAACCCCGTGATGAGTTCATCCACGGCCGAAACCGCCCCCAAACAAAAATTAACCAACGATGCGCCAAGCACGGGCCTGATAAAATTTTGCAAGTTCTGGCTGCGCCCGTTGTTTAAAATATTGTGGCGGTTGGAGTATCACAATCTCGAGAATATCCCGCAGGACCGGCCGGGCGGATTGGTGGTCGCTTCCAATCATCAGACCTACATCGACCCTTTTTGGATCGGCGTGCCCATCAACCGGCCGCTGCGTTTCCTGGCGTGGGACAAAGCCTGCAAATGGTTCATTATCGGCCCATTGATCAGAAAATTGGGCGCGTTTCCGGTTAATCTCGACCGGGGCGGCAAAGATTCTTACAAAACGGCGATCAGGGTTTTAAAGGAAGGCCATACTCTGGTTATCTTTCCCGAAGGCTCGCGCGAGACCGCTGAAGGCAAATTGCTACCGGTAAAACAAGGAACAGTGCGGATAGCGCTCGAAGCCGGCGTATCTATCCTGCCGGTCACGATCCGCGGCGGAAACCGCGTCTGGCCCCAACAGCAAACTCTTCCCCGCTTTAGCAAGGTACACATCACCTATCACCCGCTGCTGGAAATAAACCGCCCCGAGGGCACGGACGCCCGCGCCTATGCTGCTGAATTGACTGAAAAATTAGGAAAGATTATCGACCCCGAAGAGCTTAACTCATAAAGTTGAAACTCTAAATGATATGTGATCGACGTCAATACCTGGGAACGCAGGACCGGCTTGCCTGCGAAGTCTACCATCGTATTCACGCTAGATAGATTATTGAAATAATCTTCTTAGCCATCGCTGCGTTCCCGATACTGACCCGTTGCAGATCGGCACGGATGCCTGCAGCTCCCAGGTTTACGGATGCTTTCGCCTGAAGACGTAAGGCTTGCGCGGCGGCGGCAGATTAGCCTGGCCCGGGCGGTAAATGCGCACGTTGGGATTAGGCGGCGTATCATCCGGATCATTATCATCCTCATCGAGTTCCGGCACGCGACCTCGGGCATTGGCCTGTTTCATCTTCTTATTGACCATCGCCTTGACCGCTTTTTCAAACTCTTTCTGCTTGACGTTTACTTCCGCCTCTTCCGGATCGACTCCGTCCTCATTGGCGCCTTTTACTTGCGAAGGTGCTTCCGCAGGATTTTCCGCCCTGGCTGCCGGTCTTTCGCCGGCCGGTCTGCTTTCTTTCGGCTCTGAGGTTTTAGCGGCAGATTCTTTTGCTGCGCCGCTGCCTTCTGTCGCTTGCTGGGCCGCGCTTTCCTCTGTCGATGTTTCGGTCGGGACCGCGTTTTCGCTCGTGATGGTATTTACCGGCGCAGTGCCCTGACCGAAAAGTTCGGGTTTATAAGCGTAGAGCGCCGCGCCGCACACCCCGGCCAACAGTACCGCAATTGCGGCCGCGCCCATTCCCAACCAGGCGCGCGATCTTTTTCTTTCCGAAACGAAGGGCGCGCCGCCGGAAGATGCGCTAACTCGCGTTACCTCGGTCGCAGGGGTCAAAGGTATTTCTATTGGCGGGGTCCCGCCGGAAATACCTCCGGATATAGCTGGGCGGTTTTGCTCCGTCGCCATCGCGTCGCCCGAAGCGGTAACGGTATTTTCACCGCCGATCACCTGGGTTTTCTGATCGAATATCCCAGCCGCAGGGAAGGCGACTAAAGTTTCCGCTTCGGCAAAAGGCGAGATATCGTTCTTGGCATCGCCAAGCAGCACCCGCATAGCGGCGGCCGAAGACGGGCGGTAATTCGCATTCAACGCCATCGCCTTCATGATAACGTCCGAGATCGCGGTCGAAATTTCCGGGCGCAGCGTGTGCGGCGGTTTGAGCGGGTCCGGGTTGCCGTTGAGCACGGCGGTAGCCCGCGTCAGCGCGTCTTCCGGCGGCGCTCCCGTCAGCAAGTGATACATCGTCGCGGCCAGCGAATAAAAATCGCTGCGCGGATCGGTCCCGGTTCCCTGGATCTGTTCGAGCGGCGCATAGATCCGCGAAAATCCAAAAACACTTTTGGTATTCGTCTGGTGATCGGAGTTAGCCGGGTTACCTTTGGCCAGCCCGAAATCGAGCAGCATGATCTGCCCGCGCAAAGTGAGTTTTAAATTTTGCGGTTTGATGTCGCGATGGACGATCGGCATTTCCTGGGTATGCAGGTAATCGAGCGCGTCGAGCAATTGATCGGCCCAGGTCATTACTTCCGATACTGAAAAGGCGGTGCCGCGGCTGATCATCAATTCCGAAAGATCTTCGCCCGGAATATATTCCATCACCAGGAATTGGCCGTTGCCGTCGTCAAAGTGGTCGCTGACGCGCACCAGCGCCGGGTGCCGCAGGCTGTTTAACAGCCGGGCCTCGCGCTCAAAAGCCCTGCGCAGATTTTCGTCGGTAAAAAACGTTTCCTTGATCGCGACCGTACTGCCAAAACGCTGATCGGTAGCGACATAGACCGCGCCCATACCTCCGGCGCCGATCTGTTTGTCGATCAGGTAGCGATCCTGCAAAATTGTCCCGGTTTCGATCATTCGTTTAAAAGCCTAACACTGTTTTTACGCTCATTCCATTATATTTGTTCTAAACCTGATAATAAAACACCGCCAAAGCAGAAACCAGGACATTTTGCAGGCGGAAACGCGACAGTTATGGAGCGTGTCTTCCAATTTTAATTTGAATTCTAAATTTTGAGTCAAAACTTGTCCCTGAAGGACAGTAATTAACTGCGCAAGCACAAACTCAAAACTAAAAATTCAAAATAAAACTTCGACACGCTCCATAACTGTCGCGTTTCTGCCTTAAGAGAACGTACTATTTATATACACCTGCACCGACCTTCGGCAGATTGTAAATATCCGCTAAAGTATTGAGTTCAAACCGCACATTGGCCCAGTTACTCTCAGCCGGCGCGCCGTAACGATAATTATTCATATTACGGTTTATGTCGGTGGCGATATTTAAGCATCGGCGAACTTCTTCCTTGTTCTCAGCCCAGGCATCGCGGCGGTCAAACTCACGGCTTAACTCGTCCGTGGCGGATTCCAGGTCTCTCGCCCTTTTCATCAGCCAATCTTCGCGGCTGCTGCCGTTAAGCCTGCTGCGATCGAGCGAAGCATCGAACCGCCGTACAAAATTATCAACCCGGTCTTCAACTCTATTGATGACCGCTTTTACCTGTCCTTTGGTCAGGAAGCGGCCGCGCGTTTCGCGCCTTTGAGTCCCTTGAGCATTGCTAATATTGGACGTGCCCAGTATTACTATCGTTGCAGCTAAAATTACGAATAAACCAAAAAAATTACGTCTCATTACATTTCCTCCGTTAGTATTTAGTTTTTCAAACACCAGCAGGGGCTGACTCTTCAGTGTTCATGGTTTAGACGGACGGGAAATAAAAAAAGCCGAAAAATACGGCCACTAATTACACAAATAACACGAAAAAGAATTTTTTTAATTCGTGTTATTTGTGTAATTAGTGGCTAACAGAAGCATCGTGAGAGGCTCTACAAACTAAATATATGTTCTTTGGTCATGTCGCACCACATCACCAGGCCGCGCCATTTTCCAAAACGCTTGTAATGTTTTTCGATGATCTTATCGGAGCATTTTTTGGCATTGCGGTGTGTCTTATAAAACTGCGAACGCAAAAATGAATCGAGCGCCAACCCGTCGTAGTGGCCGACAAGTTTTAGCAGATTATCAGCGGCATAATCGCCGACACCTTTCACCTTTTTCATTTCTTTTTTTAGTTCGGCGGCGGGCAGGTCGGTGACGAGCCAGCTTTCCGGATCGAGTGTTCCCTCGCAAACTTTTTCCGCCAGCTCTTTTAAGTACGCGGAGCGATAACCGGCCTTTATTTCCTTGTTATAAAAATCGACCGGTTTTTTCGCCATCGCTTCCGGTGTCGGGAAAGCGTATCTAGCGCCGGTTTTATCAGCAGTTTTCGCGCCTAATTTTTCCACCAGGTTTCTTGTCATCAGCTTGGTCATTGACCAATTGCAGTTGGTGGTGCAGATCGTTTTGACCAGGTCTTCAAAAACGGTCGGCGAGCGCATTATTCGCCCGGCTTTGCGCGCGGCGATCCACGCCAGTTCCTTATCGCTTTTCGCGAGGCTGTAAAATTCGCTTAGGTCGTCATCCAGCCGCAATATATGCCGCGTGTCTTTGAGAATTTTTTCGCGCGCTTTTTTATCGAGTTTTCCGTGGGTGTGAATTTTGATGTTTTCTTTGTCGTAACCAAGAGAGGCTCCAACAGCCAGGTTATCAACCAGAAAAACGCGCTCGAGAACAAACTTTTCTTCGTCCAATTCAAACGGGCGCAGGTTGCACCAGCCATGGCTATACACGGTCTGTCTAAAACTAAAATTTTTCGGAAGCGGCAGAGATAGGTTTTGGCTCATTAAAGTTTGGCGGTTTATTGCGGCTTATTTAGGTTTATCGATACTCGTCAGAAGCCTTTCCGCCAGGCCGGAGTTTAATAATTTCAATGCTTCGTACTGCTCCCGCGCAGACTTACTGTCGCCCAGCTGCGCGTAGATATAACCCAGATTAAAACGGGCCTTGACGTAGCGCGGCAGTATCTCCAGCGCTTTAAGATATGCGGTGATCGCTTTATTGCGCTGGGCCGTCGTGTAGTAAGCATTTCCGAGCAGATAATACCCGTCAGGGTTTTCCGGATTTTGGCGCGTATATTCGATCAGCCCCAGTACCGCTTTATCGAAATATAAAGTAGCTTCGTCGGGTTTTTTCAGCGCTTCTTTCGCGCGGCCCAAATAGAAAAACGTTTCCCCGTCACCGGGCCTGAGCCGGAGCGCGTCGTTACAGGCCTGAACGGCGGAATCATAAAGCTTCAGATCGTTATAGGCGCGGCACATATTCGTAAAACCCGTGCTTTCATCCGGTTTGAGCTTGGTGGCTTGCCGGGCCGCCTCGACCGCTTCTTTCGGCTGGTCTGACAAGCTGCTGATCCAGCTGAGATGCAAAAAGCCCTGGTGGTCGGTCGGGTCCTGTCTGACATGTTTTTTCATTATCGCGACGGCGTCGACTTCGCGGTTGAGAATGCGGTAGATCCGGTAGAGATCGTAATAAGCATCCTTAAGAGAGGGCTTTAATTCTATCGCCTTTAAATAATGATCAATGGCCTCGGTATATTTCTTTTGGTTTAAGAGCGCGTTTCCTGCCTGGTAATAGGCTTCTGCCTTGAACTGTGATTCGCTCTGCACGGCCTGCATGGCGGCTTTTTCCTGCGCCGCGCTGTCCTGCATCACTCCCTGACAAACCGAGATGAAATATTGAATGTCGTTGTTTTTGTAATTTAGTTCAACGGCCTTTTGAAAATAAGGCAGCGCCTCACGGTATTTTTGCTGATCAAAAAATGTTCTGGCGAGAATGAAGTTCGCTTCCCCGTTGCCTTTGGGTGAGGCGGTAAATTCGAGCAGGTCTTTTTCCGCGTCAGCGTAATGTTTCAAAAAATAGTTAACTTCGCCGCGCGGTTCAAAAACTTCCGTCTTATCATGGCCGAGCTCGAGAGCTTTATTTAAAGATGCCAGTGCGGGTTCAAATTGATTCAGGCGAAATTGCGACCAGCCTTTGAGGTAATACGCGTAAGCAAACTTGGGCTCGGCCTTGATCGCCTTGTCGCTGCTTTCAAGCGCCTTCTTAAAATTGCCGTTAAAAAATTCGGTGCGGGCCGTCTGAGAAAGTTTTTCCGCTCGCTTATTCGGCTGCATCTGCGCAAAGGCCGTTGACGCGAATAATAAAAAAACCATGCTCACTAATAAAAACGAGCCCGTGGAAAGGGCTGAGTTTTTGACGGAAAGATATTTGGTAAGGATTTTCATATCAAAGTAAATTCTTTACGGCCGCGCGTTGCTTCTTACTGCAGAATATCGATCCTGCTTTCCGGTTTCTTGGTTTTGGCAGACTTCGATTTGTCAGCCTTTTGCGGGTTTGACGCGGCTTTCGGTTTCTTTTCACCTGTGTTGGCGCGAATCTCGGCCGGCTGCTCTTCGCTTCCCTCGATCACTCCCAGGTCGGTTTGGGATCTTTCGCCCGTTTCGGCGGCAGGTTGGTCAAGCTGTGTTGAAGTTTCAGCGGCCGTATTTTCCGTGGCACTCGAACTCTGAGTTTCCCCCGAAGATACCGCAGGTACGGCAGTCGCCGGTTCCTGGGTCACGGTCTGTTTGCTGCCGCCTTCCAGTCCGGGAATGTTTATCATCTTAGTGGTAACGGCATACCAGGCCGCACCGCCGGCCACGGCTACGAGCAAACACAGCACCGCCGCGATACCGACCAATTTTATTCCCCAGCCGGAAGAGGCTTTTTTTACTTTTGCCCCGGGGTCAAGCGGCTTGCTGACAGGCCTGATCGGCGTGGGCCGTTCCGTCATCCGCTCGCGCTCTACCGCGGTTTCCCCTTCGGGCTCTTCTTCTATCTCATCGGGTTCCATATTAAAAGAACCGAATGAAGACCCACCATTACCGGCATCAAACCCGAGCATCGGCATGGTGGCTTCCAAGTCAAATCCGTGATTTTTAAAAGCATCCTCGTCGATCGTGGAGCGCCGTATCTCGTCTTGCGAGAAGCCCTGGGTCTCACCCTGCATCCACTGCTCTGACGGGATCGTGGCGGAAAACTCCGGCGGCAGCGCCCCGGCAGTCAGCGTCTCCGGCGGCTCTTGTGCCTGCGCCCGTACTGCGTCTGAATCACCGTTGCCGGATACATAGGACGCCGGATGATCGCCCAGCCCCGCCACCGGGGCATCGCGTTTAACCTCGGGTACTACCGTCTGCTCGCCGTCAAAAGATTCCGAAGTAACAACCTCCGGATGCTGCAGCTGCGCATAAGCTTCGCGCAAAGCTCGCTGCATCTCGCGCGCGTCGGGATAACGCTGTTCCGAATTAAGGGCTATCCCGCGCAGAATGACCGCGGATATTTCTGCTGATATCTCGGGCACCAATTCGCGCGGTGAAGGAATAGGATCGCCGTTACCGCCGATCACGCTTTCAGCGCGCGACAAAGCATCCATCGGGATCGTTCCCGTCATCAGCTGGTAAAGTGTCGCGGACAAAGAATAGATATCGCTTCGCGGGTTGGTGCCGGCGCCGCGGATCTGTTCGATCGGCGCATAGTTCGGCGTGTAACCCACCAGGCTTCCGCCTGAGGAAGAAACCTGCGCTTTTTTTGCGACCGAGTTTTTCGCCAGTCCGAAATCCAGCAGGATCACATGGTTATCATTTGTCAGCTTGAGATTTTGCGGTTTGATATCGCGGTGGACGATCGGCGGCTCGTGTGTATGCAGGTAGCTGAGCGCATCCAGCAATTCATCGGCCCAATACAGGACCCACTGCAGCGGAAACGGTTTTTTCGCGGCTTCCAGGCGTTTGGAAAGGTCGTCGCCGGAGATGTATTCCATCACCAGGTACTGCTCTTCCCTTTCGCTAAAGTGGTCGCTGACCTTGGGCAGCACTGAGTGGCGCAGCCGCGCTAAAATGCGGGCTTCGCGTTCGAAGGCGTCCCACATCATGGCATCGTCGCGAAACACGGTGCGCTTTAACGCCACCGGATTTCCCAGCCGCTGGTCTACCGCCAGGTAAACTTCGCCCATCCCGCCCTTACCGATATGGTGAATTATCAGATAGCGGTTTTGTAGTAATGAATTTGCTGCTAGAGGTTTCATTTACTGCTTTTGCTTCTCAAACCAGGAAGAAGACACTAATACACACGTGTCTAACAAATTTTATCATAATTTAATAGGCTGGTGCACCTATTCTTTGTAGTAGGTTAATTTAAAGTCTGAAAGAGATCGAGGGCGCTCTTCCTGGGAGCGCAGGCATCTTGCCTGCAAGCACGGTTTGCCGTGCTAACCTGACGTGAAATAAAGAACCTTCAGATCGCTGGCGCGATCTTGCAGGCAAGATGCCTGCGCTCCCAGGTTTACGGGCACATTTTTACTAATAACCTTTTTCCAGCATCGACGGTTTGCCGGGGTGCTGCCAGCATCTGACTCCCGTTGTTTTTACCCGGCGGGAACAAGGCGTGCCTTTTTGGGTGCGTGCGCCGCAGATATGGACCGTGGCGGACAATTGCGGCGTGGCTGGATCAGCCGTTATTTGTTTCGGTGTGTTCGAATTTATAGGGGGCGCCTGAACAACAGCGGAATTTTGGTTCGGATCCGTATTGGCGGCGAAAGCCTGCCTTATAGGGGCGGGGGCCGGTTTTTCCTCTCTTTCCGCCGCTAAAGCCGCCGGCGTGGTCAGGACAGGGGAGTTTTTTTCATACTTTAGCCCCAACTGGCCAAAAAAGATCCCGCCAAAAAACACCATGATCGCCACCAGCGCCGGCGGAAAAATGCGGTTCAGCCGGTAGACGGGCTCGCAGTTTTCACAAAATCGCCGGCTGGACCAAAAGTGCCAGTTCTCACGGTCGATCTTTTCGCCGCACTCAGCGCAAAAATTGGGTTTGTAAAGAAACGTGGAAGTTTCCATCTTTTTAGCCGATCCGTAACGTTTACTAAGATAAACGCATAATCAGGCGAAGCAAAAACTTAATTACTTTAACGTCATTATAGAAGAGATTTCCACGGTTGTTAAGGCATTTCATAAAAATTAAGAAGACTCCGTGTCCTCTCGTCCCCGGAAAGGCCCAGGAAAGGCTCAGGATAAAGACCGGCGAAAGGCCGGATTCCTGCGCTGTTTCTCCGGCCGGATCCGAAGTTCTATTGTTACAAATGATTTTACAAAACCGCCTGCTTGGGGAAATTTGTGTTCCGCCGGCGACCGTCTGAGTTCAACAACGAAAAGAGATCGATATGAGAGAGCTTTTATGGTGTGGGCTATTTACGCTTTTGGTCCTGGGAATATTTTTTGGATTTGTCCTGGGAGGCTGGCCCACGGAGCCCGATAGCTGTATTCCGAAAGAAGACCTGAAAAAACAGGTCTCGGCCAAAAACAGCTGTTACTGCGAGCCGTTCAATGTGCAGGAAGTGGTGAAAAATGACGGCGGCGTACGGCAGCCCTTTAACACCTTTTCAAATTTCTACGTCCTGGGTACGGGCGGCGTGCTGACGTTCCTGCTTTGGAGACAGCGCCGCAAACGCGAAGATTCCAATGACCCGGAGGTCAGAAACCCGACCAAAGATAAAAACCGCTTCCGGATCGGGAATTTTTATCCGATCACTTACTGCCTGGTGCTTATCTTTCTGGGGCTGGGGAGCATGTTCTTTCATGCTTCCATTACCCACTTTGGCGGGACGTTCGACAATATGTCGATGTATCCGCTGACTAATTTTCTGATCTTTTACACCATCGTCAGGCTGACCGGCAAAGACATGATCTTTTACATCGGTTTTCCCGTGGCGACGCTGCTGTGCCTTATTCCGGCGGTCTTGGCCGCGCACCTTTCGAGCCTGATCATTCTTTTATTCTCGGTCACGACCTATGCCGTGCTGGAGCTGCTGGTCACGATCTTTAGGCCCGCGGTGAGGATCGAGAAAAGATTCATGTGGCTCTGGTTCGCGGCGATCGGCTCGTTCGCGGTGGCGGTCCTTTTCTGGGCGTTTTCCGATACCGGAGGCGCGCTCTGTGTTCCCGCTCATAATTTTCAGTATCACGGCGTCTGGCATTGGTTCAGCGGAGCGATGGCGATGCTTTTATATTTTTACTGGAAAAAAGCCCGGGTTTAACTAATACGTTTTGAGGGCGTTCCGGGGGCGCACGCGCCTTGCGCTGCTTGCCAGCATAAATTTATCCGCGCTTTGGTGCGCGAGGTTTCAAGGAGAGAAAATAGGATGAAAGAAAGTTTATGGACCGGCGGATTTGCTTTGGCGGTTTTGCTGCTCTTTTTTGTTTTCGTTGCCAACGGCTGGCCCGGAGACATGGACTCATGCATCTCGGATAACGATGCGAAGAAACCTTCCGTTACCGATAATACTTGTTACTGCGAGCCATTTGATATTAAAGATGTCAAGAATCACCTTCCGGGGGTCCGGCAACCTTTTAACACTTTCTCGAATCTGTACGCATTAGGCACGGGTGCCTTTCTTGTGTTTACTGTGTGGAAACAGCGCCGCAAACGCGAAGATTCCAATGACCCGGAGGTCAGAAATCCGACCAAAGATAAAAATCGCTTCCGGATCGGGAATTTTTATCCGATCTTTTACATTCAGGTCGCGCTCTTTCTCGGTTTGGGAAGCATGTTTTTTCATGCCTCGATAGTTAACTGGGGCGGTATCTTTGACCAGATGTCGATGTATACGCTGGTCAGTTTTCTCATTGCTTACTCGCTGGTAAGGTTGAGAAACGTCGATCGATATTTTTATATTTGCTACCCGCTGCTCGTGTTCCTGTTTTTTGTTTTGGCGCTGCTCCACGTTTCGAGCGTGATCATAATTCTTCTTGCGTTGTTAGGCCCGTATGCGGTTCTGGAATTTATTATTTTTTTCCAGGACTGGGTGTTCAACAAGAACACTAAAGTATCTTTTTGGGTGTATTCGAGATACTGGATAATTGGATTTACCACGTTTATGATCGCGATCGTTATTCGCGGGGCGTCCGACACCGGGGGGCCTTTGTGCATAAGCTGTTCCAGCGCTTTTCAGTATCACGGGGTCTGGCATTGGCTCAGCGGAATTACGGCTCTGATGCTATACTTTCACTGGAAAAAAGCGCAGCGTTAAACTATACAGCTTCGTAATGCGTATCAGGCAGTGCGGCAAATATGGTGGTTTTTAGTAATTCGAAAAAGTTATCTCTCCTCATTTTGTCCATTGCCTTCGGGTTATTTCTCTTCGTCTGCGATATTTCGGCCCAGGATGATCCCATCCGTGTGGACGCCGATGTTGTCAGGCTTAACGTGGGTGTGGCCGACCGGCAGGGGCGCCCGATATTAAATCTCCAAAAAGAAAACTTCACGGTCTATGAGGACGGCGTAAAGCAGGACATCGCTTTTTTTGAGCCGACCGTGGCGCCGTTCAGTGTGGTGATGATGCTGGACATGTCCGGCTCGACGACGAGCTTTAGACAAAATATCAGCATGGCGGCCTCTCGTTTTATCGCTTCCCTGGGGCCTGACGACCGGGTCGCGGTGATCGAGTTTAATGACAAGGTTAATCTGCTGAATGAATTTACCGCCGACAAAAAGAAAGCGCTGTATTCGGTTTCGGTGGCCAACGGCAAGGGAACGACCAACCTCTATAAGGGTCTGAGATTCGCCCTGGACAAATTGGAAAAAGAAGGGCCGCAGCGCCGCAAAGCGATCGTCGTTTTAACGGACGGGGTCGATACCCAATTACAGGACAAGGACCGCAACGCTCTTTCCGCCATCAGCGAGGCAAACAAGCTGACCGCGATCAAACCCGAAAACGCCGATATCTTAAACCAGGTACTTAACAACGCCGACCAGCAGGGCGTTACCATCTTTCCGCTGGCGCTGCCGACCGGTGACCCGAAGCGCCTCGCCGATCCGACGGCGGCCCAGATCGCGATGTATGAAGCGGCGCGCTCGCGCCTGCAGATCATGGCGGACCGGACCGGCGGCCGTTTGAACGCCATAAACCGGCTGGAAGACCTCGGCAGATTTTACGCGCAGGTAGCCGCTGATTTGCGCGCCCTCTACACGGTTGTTTATCAATCTTCGAATGAAAAATCGAAAAAAGGCCAGTGGCGCGCGATAAAGCTTGACGTCAGCGAATCGGAATTGATCGTGCGCACGAGGCCCGGTTATTTTGTTAAATAACAAACCTTTTGTATCGTAATAAAAGAAACTTTGCCCGCGAATGCCACTAATAACACGGATTAAAAATTCTTTATTCGTGTGATTAGTGTAATTAGTGGCTAACAAACTCCGTAATAAGATTATGATGCAGGATCACGGTGGGACATCTCCCGGATATTCCAAGCTGACAGGCCCTCAAACTCCTGCTGATCCTCCGCGCGTCAGCATCATCATTCCCAACTATAAAGCCGCCCTTCATATCGCCGAAACTCTTGACGCGGTCTTCGCGCAAACTTATTCCGATACGGAAGTTTTAGTGATCAATGACGGCTCGCCCGATACCGAACTACTTAAAAAAATTCTTACTCCCTATCTGGAGAAATTGATCTTTATCGATTACCCCGAAAACCGCGGCGCGGCGTCGGCCAGAAATGCCGGCATCACCGAAGCGCGCGGAGAACTGATCGCCTTTGTCGATGCGGACGACGTCTGGCTGCCCGGATACCTTACGGCGCAGATAGATTTTTTGGATAAGAACGGCCTGGACATGGTCTACACCGATTGCACTCTCTTTGGGCAGACGCCGCGTCCCGGTTTTGATATGAGGGTCAACAACCCCGCCGAAGGCATGATCACCAGGAAACTTCTGATCGCGGGAAAATGTCATATCCTGCCGAGCGGCACCGTGGTGAAAAAAGCATCGCTGGTTTCGGTAGGAATGTTTGACGAAACCGTTCCCACGGCCGAGGATTTTGATCTTTTTATGAGGATGATCTTTGCCGGGGCGAAGATCGGCTACCAGCGCAAGTGTTTATTCCGCTATCGCGTGTGGCCGGCCAGCGAGTCTGCCGACATGATGCACCGGTTTAACCGTAATATCTTTATCTGGCGGCTTTTACAAGACCGGCTGCCTTTTACCGGCGAAGAAAACGAGGCGATCGAAAAACACATAAAAGCCGAGGAAGCTTCGCTGCTGCGCACAAAAGGGCGAGTTGAGATATTGAATAAGAACTGGAAAGAGGCGGCCGTTCATTTTTCCGAAGCAAAACAAATGGCGGACGAACTGGGGCTCTCCTTCAAGCATAAACTGAAACTGTCGGGCGTGCTGCTGATGCTAAAATTCGCGCCCGACCTGCTGCGACGAATGATGGTAAAAGCGCGTCCCGAAGAAGCCGCTTTTATGCCGGATAAGGTTTAAATTTGGAGTGCCATGAAGAAATATCTATTTTCAATTCATTGGGCATTCTTCGCATTTGCAGACTAAAGTCTGCGCTCCATCTCAAAAAACTTTCTCCGTATGTTTTTTGATACTATCCAAAACTTTCAAGGCCAGGTTCAGCGCGCGGCGGCCGTCGCCTGCCGTCACCGGCGGTGTTTCATCTTTGATTATTGAATCGATAAATGCCTCGATCTCGGCACGCAGGGGTTCGACGTCGTTTATTTCCAGCCGGTTTATTTTGATCCCCGCAAGCGGGTGCTCGGCGTCGGGATTCATACTGGTCAGCGCCACATATTTGGTCACGTAATCGACCGCCACATAATCGCGGATCTGAAAGAAACGCATCTTGCGAATCTTTTCCGTCCCGATTCGCGAGGAAGTGATGTTCGCCACCGCGCCGTTGGCAAATTCCAACCGTGCATTGGCGGCATCCACCTTATTGGTCAGAATCGGGATGCCGACCGCCCGCACATCCGCAATCTCGACGTCTTCGCCAACCAGCCACTGCACCATATCCAGATCGTGGATCATCACGTCCAGCACCACATCCACATCCAGCGAGCGCATCGGAAACGGCGAAACGCGATGTATCTCAAAATAGAGCGGCGACTTAACAAAGGGCTTAAGCGCCACGATCGCCGGATTGTATCTTTCCAAGTGCCCGATCATCAGTTTCGCGCCGCCTTTTTCCGCCGCCGCGATCATCTGGTCCGCTTCGTCCAATGTGCGTGCGATCGGCTTTTCCACCAGCGCGTGAACACCGCGTTCCAAAAATTCACAGGCGATCCCGGCATGGTTTTCGGTCGGCGTAACGATGGAAACGACGTCCGCCTTATCCAAAAGCTCGCGCCAGTCCGTGAAAAACCCGCAGCCGTTTGCCTCTGCTATTTGCCTCGCGGTTGCTTCATCGCTGTCGCAAACGCCGGCAAATTCCGTTTTGCCCTCTGCGGCGAGCGCCGCGTGGTTGCGCGCATGATGCTGCCCAAGGCTGCCCACGCCAATGACGGCGGTCCTTAATTTTTTGTTTTCCGGCATGCGCATAATGGTAAAGCACTTGAATACAACTCGCAAGAATCATAGAGCGCAAAGCTAAGTCCGCGTCGGGTGGAGCGATACTTTCGTGTGTTTAGTGTGTTTCGTGGTAAAAATGCCGGAATTAACCAAGAAACACAACTAAACACACGAAGGTGATCCGTGCGTCGCTTTTTAATTCGAATTGCAGATAAAACGAATTTACGGTCAACTTGCTGATTTGAAATTTTACATTTTCATTTCAACTTGAAATACTTGTCCCTTCGATCTGTAAATGGCAAAGCCCGACATCAAAAGCTTTTTCGAGCCCGGCAATATCCGGTGGATATTATTTGCGCTGGTGATCTGCGCTGTCTATTTTTTTGCGATCGGAACGATCCCGCTGATCGGGCCGGACGAACCGCGCTATGCGCAGGTGGCGCGCGAAATGTTCGAGCGCGGTGATTGGGTCACGCCGACGCTGGGCGGCTATAACTGGTTTGAAAAACCGGCGCTGCTCTACTGGCTGCAGATAATTTCCTACTACATTTTCGGAGTTTCGGAGTTTTCCGCGCGGCTCGGCCCCGCGCTTTGCGGCCTGTTGACCGTTCTTGGCCTTTACCTGTTTGGCCGCAGGCTCTTTGACGAACGCTTCGCAAATTATCTCGCGATCATTTCGGCTTCGACCATCGGCCTGCTGGTTTTTTCGCGCGGCGCGAGTTTTGACATCGTTCTTACCTTCACGGTTACCGGCGCGCTGGTCTGTTTTTTTATCGCCAATGAATCACCCCCTAAGGACGAAGAAGATGATTTCGGTTTCTTTGCCGGTTTCTATATTTTTGTCGGGTTGGCGCTGCTGGCCAAAGGCCTGATAGGAGTAGTGCTGCCTTTTGGCGTGATCGCTTTTTATCTTTTGCTGACCCGCCGGTTTTTCCCGGTAAAATTTCTGACCAGCCTTTCCTGGGGGATCGTCGTCACGCTGATGGTCGCCGCCGTCTGGTACGGCCCCGTATACTTAAGGAACGGGCAGCCCTTCGTGCGGGAATTTATCATCAATCATCATTTCGCGCGGTATCTTTCGACGGTGCACGCACACCCGCAGCCTTTTTATTTTTTCTGGCTGGTGCTGCCGGCGCTGACGTTTCCCTGGCTGCCGTTCCTTTTTTCCGCGCTCGGGCGCAGCTGGAAATGGAACCTGCGCAAACCTGATTCTCCGATCGACAAAATGCGTTTGTTTGCCGTGGCCTGGATACTGTTTTCGCTGCTGTTTTTCTCGGCTTCGGGCTCCAAGCTTCCGGGTTACATTCTGCCCGCGCTGCCCGCCTGCTGTTTACTGATAACCGACGTGGTGGTGCGATTTGTCGGCGCCAGCCGGGCTCGCGCCTGGCTTATCAAAGGCACGGCGCTGGCGACGTTTGCCTGTGTGATCATCGCGCTGGCGTTCCTGGTCCCGGGCCTGGTAAAAAACGATACGGTAAAATATGTGCTTATCCGCGCCGACGAACTCGGCTATGGCCACGCCCAGGTCATCAACCTGCACGACACTTTTCACAGCGCCGAATTTTACGCCGCCGGCCGGCTGATCAGAAATTTGAAAGACGGCAAACAGAAAAAGTTCGAAGGTGTGGGCGATATTTTCCGTGCCTATCAGGACCCGCTTTCAATCGACGTTAATCATAAAGTCGAGCTGCCCGCGCTGGTACTGGTACCGCCCGCCCATCTAAACGAACTGACGGATAATCCCTGGTTCAATGCCACGCTGCTGGCCGGCAACAAGGAATTTTTACTGGTCTCGCTCGATTCCGCGAAACAATAGAACGCGTCACTCGCATATCGTCATAAAACGCGCTTCGGCAGTGTTTATAAATAGTAACGAATGGTTAGTTGATATTTTATGACCGTAAATCAGAAACGCGGCGGTAAACCTGGGAGCGCAGGCATCCTGCCGTGCTAATTGAGGTATAAAATGAAAAAGGGGTCTTAGATCGCTGCGCGATCTTGCAGGCAAGATGCCTGCGCTCCCGGGAAGAGCGGACTGATTCTTTTATGACCCATCATAAATAGTAACCATTTATTTGGAGTATCCCTGATGATAAAACGACCGCTAATATTTTTATCGCTTTTGATGGTGTTTGTCGCCGCAAGTGCTCAGGCGCAGATCAAGCCCGCGGCCGACCATCACCAGCATCTTTTCAGCCCGGAAATGGCAGTGTTTCAGAAGATACAACCGATCACCGCGCAGGACGTGATCACGCTGCTGGACGCCGCCGGAATCCAGCGCGGAGTGCTTTTGTCCACGGCGTATTCTTACGGAAGGCCGGGACGCGAACCGCAGGACGAGTATGCAAAAGTCCGCGCCGAAAACGACTGGAACGGTGCGCAAGCTGCGCTGTTCCCCAAGCGCCTGGTTGCTTTTTGCAGCTTCAACCCGCTCAAGGCCTATGCGCTCGCAGAAATGGACCGCTGCTCAAAAGATACCTAATCTTCGCCGCGGGATCAAAATGCACTTCGGCAATTCCGATGTGCAGTTGGAAGTTCCCGAGCAGCTGGAAAAAATGAAAGAGATCTTTCGCGCGGCAAATTCCCACCGGATGGCGATCGTAGTGCATATGCGCGCTTCCATTTCGAAAAACCGGCCGTACGGCGCGGAGCAAGCCCGCATTTTTCTCGAGCAATTGCTTCCGCTCGCGCCCGATATCACGGTACAGATCGCTCACCTCGCCGCTTCCGGGCCGGGCTACAACGATCCGAAAGCCCAGGAGGCGCTCGAAGTTTTTGCCGGCGCCATGGCAAACCGTGACCGGCGCACTAAAAACCTGTGGTTCGATATAACGACCGTGGCCGTTCCCGAGAATTCGGCTGAACTCTCGGCCTTGCTCGTGGGTCGCATCCGCCAGATCGGCGTGAAGAAAATACTTTACGGCACGGACGCGGCACTGGGTGGAAACCTTCGCCCGCGCGAAAGCTGGGAGGCGTTCTGCCGCCTGGACCTGACGGAAAAAGAGAAAAACACCGTTGCCAAAAATGTAGCGCCTTACCTGCGTTAGCAGTATCTGCCTATGAAATGTGAGATTTTCGCCCTGTCAGGTGCATAATTATTAATCGTTCATTATTCATTGTTAACTGTTTCGGGAACTTCCGGAAAAACATGGGCAATTAAGATTTCGTGCGTTTCGTGGTTAATTACGGAGTTTTACCATGAATCACACTAAACACACGAAATTTATCGCTCATTGAGATAACCTTTATTTACAACTTTGGAAGCAGATCTGATTAAAATATTAATTTATGTCAAAAATTGAACCCGATAACCACGTGATCCTGGTGCTCCACACGCCGCGCGAAAAAATTTGGGGCGTCCTGCGCGAGATAAATTCCGCCGGTGTGTATGTGCGCGGGCTGGACTTAAACGCATTTGATGAGTTCATGCGCGCCGCCGCGGCGGATGAGATCTTCTACGGCGTCGGCGAACATTTTTTCCCGATGTGGCGGATCGAAAAAGTCATCCTCGATGAAGCCGATGGCGATATTCCTTCCTTGCACGAACAACTGGAACAAAAGACCGGGCGGATGATGGCGGAATTTTGAATATTGTCAGAACCGGTAACACCATTAGGGCAACAACCGGGTAAGTTTGGCAAAACGGTTCAGAGTTCAAACTTTAGTTTGTCTTGGCCATTAAATAAGATTCATGACTATCGGGATGAGGTCAGAACCGGGAACGGTAGTGACCGGGTAAATGAGCGCAGCGAAAAACTAACGGATATCTAACCCGTCGAATATGAACCCGGTCACTTCGTTCCCGGTTCTGACCCGTTGCTTTTTGACATCAACGTTTTTCGCAACACTTATCGCTATTAAAAGTAAGACATTCTTTACCTCGCACCTGAAACCATGCTATAAAATCCTCACCAAACAAAGAACCTTCCACGTTCATTAAATATTTTCGTCTTTTTTGTGATTTTATGTTGCATACATGAAACACTCTGTGTTACTGTTGTTTTTGGCTAATTAATCGAAAAACATTTCTTTGGAGCAAATAATGGCAAATATAGACAAAGGCCAGGCTATCGAAGCGGCATTGGCAAACATCGAGAAAAAATTCGGCAAGGGTTCGATCATGCGCCTGGGCGAGCGCCCGGTAGAACTGGTCAGCGCTATTTCGACCGGCAGCATCAGCCTGGATGCGGCGATCGGCGTCGGCGGCATGCCGCGCGGCCGTATCATCGAGATCTACGGGCCGGAAAGCTCGGGTAAAACAACCCTGGCGCTGCACGTCGTTGCCGAGGCGCAAAAACTCGGCGGCATCTGTGCCTATATCGACGCCGAGCACGCGATGGACCCCGACTTATGCGGGCAATCTGGGCGTAAGTATCGATGACCTGCTGATCTCTCAGCCGGATTCCGGTGAGCAGGCGCTCGAGATCGCGGAAACACTGGTGCGCTCGAATAGTGTCGATGTAGTGGTGATCGATTCGGTGGCGGCGCTGGTGCCCCGTGCCGAGCTCGACGGCGAGATGGGCGATTCCCTTCCCGGTTTGCAGGCCCGGCTGATGTCGCAGGCGCTGCGCAAGCTGACCGCCATCGTGGCCCAGTCAAACACCTGCTTTATCTTTATCAACCAGCTTCGCGAAAAGATCGGTGTGATGTTCGGCTCGCCGGAAACCACCACCGGCGGCAAGGCGTTGAAATTCTATGCGACCGTCCGCTGCGACATTCGCCGCATCGCTTCCATCAAGGAAGGCGACAAAGTGGTCGGCAACCGCACCCGCGTCAAGGTCGTGAAAAATAAAGTGGCGCCGCCGTTCCGCGAAACCGAATTCGACATTATGTACGGCGAAGGCATCTCGCGCGAAGGCGACCTGCTCGATGCGGCCGTTAATCAGGGTGTGGTGGAAAAAAGCGGCGCGTGGTTTTCCTACAAAGGGGAGCGGCTGGGACAAGGGCGCGAAAATTCAAAGACTACGCTAAAAGGCAACCAAGCTTTGCAGCAGGACATCGAGACCGAGACCAAGATCAAACTGGGCTTGATCAAAGTTGCCGCCGCGGCGGCAGGCGGCGAAGCGTAACTTCGGAAAAGAAACGGTAAGAAAGGAAAAAGGAAATTAGGGAAAGAGTTTCCTTTAATTTCGTTCTTCCTAATTTCCCTCAATTTCCTTTCTACTTGCTCTTCCCTTCTTTCCTGCCTTCTCTTCCTATCTGCGGTTTCTTTCTCATCTGCATTTGCTTCATCGAATCCCTCGCCGGACATTTCCTTGTGAAGGAGTGTTTGCCTCCATACTGGCCGCTGAATTTCCACTCTGCTGCTGCATCATTTTCTTGATCTCGGCAGGGCTGGGAATACCCGGGGTCGGGGTTCCTTTCGGATTCGGAGCTATTTTTATATTGCCGGGATCGATGCCCGGGATCGGCGTGGCGCCGGGCCGGTTGAGGTTAATGTTGACCGCGTTGGCCGCGGGAATTCCCGGCGTGGTCCCGTTTATCGGCAGCGGACTGGTAGAAAGCCCCGCCGGCATATGATTCGCGTCCAAATTGGTGATCATTACCGTATTCGCCGAATTAGCGGAATTTCCCGTTCCGCCGCCGGCGCACGCAAAAGCGACCATCGCCAGCAAACAGGTCAAAATAACTGAAAATGTCTTGTACATAAAAAATAATTCCTTTACTTCTAATTCTGAGTCCCGCCTTCAAGCGGCTTTTCGAACGTTTCAGCGTTCGTTGCGGGCAGGATGCCCGCGCTCCATAATTAATCTTTCCAATAATTTCTTATTCTTTCCCCTAGCATCGGAAAAGGCACGTATTCGACCTGGCGGCCGGCGTCACGCAGCGCTTGCACCATGCGGAGCGCGCCGTCGGCATTGCGCGTGTGGACAATGATCAAAGCCGAAGGTTGGATCTTGGCATTTTCCGCCAGCCAGAAAGCGATCGCTATACCGGTGCGTTCGTCGTCATGCTCGGTCTGCGCTTCGTAATGTTCAGGGATCAGGTCATGGTCGAGAAAGATCGCGTCATATTTATACTTCGACAAATAATCTTTTGCTTCCTCGATCTGATCGGTAATGTCGATCTCATCATTCGCGAATTTTTTCCTGAACCATCTATGCCGCCGCGTGTCGTCATCCAGAAGAAACACATTGATCGGGGCACGCCCGGTCTTTAAGTCCGCAAATCCCAGTTTAATAGATAAACTTCGCCAAATTCCCATAAATCAACAATCGCAAAAAGCCAAATTCGGTTTAATATAGCATAGGAAACGAAGGAAGACACTTGCGGCGGCGCGAGGTGCGCACTGCCAATACAGGATTTATCGTTATCAATTTCTTCGACTTGAAATATACCCCGCGCAAGCTATAATCTTGATTCACTGATACACCAAAATGTCCTTCAGAGAATATGTCGCCGGAAGAATCTAACATCAGAAAGTTCTCGGTCGTACCCAAAGGCGGGGCCAAAGCCGGGAAAACTTCCGATCCCTGCCCGATCTGTTTCGGCTCAGGACTGGAGATCGTTCCGGGCGAGGGAGCGCGGCTTTGCAAATGCCGCATCGCACGGTCAAAGGAAAATTACCTAAGCAGGCTAAATATCCCCAAGCGCTATGCCGAGTGTCATTTTCATAACTACGAAGCCACCCATTCATCTCAAAAGAAAGCTTACGAGTTGGCATCGCAGCTGTCGCTAAAATATCCCGCGGTCGATCGCGGCTTGTTATTGATGGGCCCGGTCGGGGTCGGAAAAACACATCTCGCTATTTCTATTTTAAAAGCTTTGTCGGAAAAAGGTTTTTCCTGTTACTTCTGCGAGTTTGGCGTGCTGCTTAAAGAAATTCAGGATTCTTATAACCCCGTCTCGCAAAAATCGGAATTGCAGCTGCTGGCCCCCGTCTTCGAATCCGACATCCTGGTTTTGGATGAGCTGGGCGCTTCGAAACCGACCGACTGGGTTCGTGACACGCTCGCCCACATAGTCAATACCCGGTACAACGATAAAAAACTCACGGTCTTTACCACCAATTATCTGGATAAGCGCCAGGGGAATGACGACACTTTGGATGAACGGATCGGCGTAAGAATGCGCTCCCGCCTTTTTGAAATGTGCCGCACCGTAACGATCGTCGGTGACGATTTCCGCAAAAATTTCGATAAAACTACAATCATAAAAAAGAAAAGCTCCGGCGAAGAATAACACGAATGAAAACATTCTTTATTCGTGTTATTTGTGACATTCGTGGCTAACAGGAAAGCTGGTTCACGGTGAATAGCTGATAGTTATTTCGATTTGATCGTTTGAATTTTCTTGCTGCCATTATTCACGTAAACTCTGTATCCTAACAAGATAGCCAGCACCAACCCAAACATCGCCGGGTAAAAGATATCCGATTTTACGATCATCCAGTAATGCACCACGCCGCCGATGCCGATGTAATAGATGAGCCGGTGCAGCTTTGCCCAGCGCTTTCCGCCCAGCTGTTTTATCCAGCCGTTCGTTGAGGTGATCGCGAGCGGGATCATCATAAAAAAACTCGCCATACCGATCGCGATGAACGGGCGCTGGACGATGTCACCGGCGGTGCTCAATATATTTCCGCCCCGGTCAAAAATTATGTAGGTCGAAAAATGCAGGCACACATAAAAGAAGGCGTAAAGCCCCAGCAGCCGGCGGTATTTGATGAGAGAATTCCAGCCGGATAATTTTCGCAGCGGCGTGACCGAAAGCGTGATCAGCAAAAATATCAAAGTCAGCACACCCGTCGTGCGCAGAAAAAACTCGATCGGATTTGCACCGAGCTGCCCGCGAAACCCGTCCCAACTCAGCAGCGCCAGCGGAACCGCGCCATTGACCAGGATCAGGATCTTATTGAATTTGATGTCGTTCATCGGTTGTTGGTAATTGGTTATTGGTTTTTGCTGTTTTCGTGTTGTTTCGTGTTGTTTCGTGTGATTTCGTGTGATTTCGTGGTTCCATTTCTTATTCTTATAAAATCTGTAACCACAAAATCACACGAAACAACACGAAAAATACTAATTACTAATAACAACTACTAATGACCACCTAAAAATCCTTCTTCAGATCCATCCCTGCATACATCGAAGCAACTTCTTTCTCGTAACTGTTAAAGAGCATCGTCGGACGCAGTTCTAATTCTCCGATGCGGCGTTCACTTGCCTGGCTCCAGCGCGGGTGGGCCACGCCCGGATTTACATTTGAATAAAAACCGTATTCGCCGGGCGCGGCAATGTTCCAGGTTGTCGGCGGTTCAAGATCGGTCAAAGTTATTTTCACCACCGACTTGATGCTTTTAAAACCGTATTTCCATGGCACGACCAGGCGGATGGGGGCGCCGTTTTGATTCGGCAAAACTTTTCCATAGAGCCCGGTCGAAAGTATCGTCAGCGGATGCAGCGCTTCATCCAGGCGCAGGCCTTCGACATACGGCAGCTTGATCCCGGCAAAAGATCCGTACGGCATCTGTTTTTCGCCGGCCGGCAATTTCACTTCCGGGTTGTCAGACCTCACCCCGTCATAGAAGGTTTGAAACGCGACGTATTTTGCGGAGCCGAGCGGTTCTACCTTGTCCAGCAAACTCTTTAAGGGAAATCCCACCCAGGGAATGACCATCGACCAGCCTTCCACGCACCGGTGGCGATAGATTCTTTCTTCCTGATCGAGCTTTAGCAATTCTTCGATGTCAAACACCTGGGGTTTTTGGACCATCCCGTTTACTTCTATTGTCCAGGGCCGGGTGACAAAGTCTTTAGCGCGTATGGCAACGAGCTCCTTGTTGGTGGAAAATTCGTAGAAGTTGTTGTAATTCGTGATGTCGCGAAATGACGTCGGCGCGTCCGGTATTGCAAACTCGGTATTTTGCCGCACAGCAGCTATCTGCGCGGTTTCCGCGTCGGGCAAAGGCGGTGGATTCAGATAGCGGTAAAGCCCGCCGGTCGCCAGCGCCGTGCCCGCTAAAATGCCGGTCCGAAGAAAATTCCTACGATTTACATAGGTTTTTTCATCCGTGATCTCGCTTGATCTGATATTTTCGGGCTTCTTTACGCTCATTTTCCTTCAACTGGCCTGGCAACGGGTCAGAACCGGGAACGCAGTGACCGGCTAATGGAGCCCAGCAAAAAACTAACCGCGCCTTAACCCGTCAGATAAAGAAGCCGGTCACTTTCGTTCCCGGTTTCTGACTCCGTAGCTAAATTTAAGAATACACGGGGTTTACTCCCTGCCGAACTTCTCAAAACAAAAAAAATCCTAAATTCTCTAAAAAATACTTCCATTGTCTGCTGAAATTGTTATAATATCAGTGCCAAACATTGATTGGCATTGTTAAACAATCTAACACCTCTACAAAACAATATGCCGTCAACAAACGAAATCTTACAAGGTCGCTATCGCATTGTCTCTCCAATGGGACAAAACGGCACCGGTCCCGTCTATAAAGCATTCGATGAAACTCTTAAAACCGATGTTGTCCTCAGAGAGATCCCGATAAAGCTTAATAAAGTGACCACGCCGGCGCAAATGGAATCCATGAGATCAGCCTTCACCGATGAGGCTGAGATCCTGGGCGGTATCACGCATGAATTGTTTATCCGCATCCGTGATTATTTTTCGGAGGTCGACCGTCATTACCTGGTGATGGAAGCGGTCGAGGGCAATTACCTGAGCCGGTCTCTGGAAGAAAGAGGCGGTGCCTTTTCGGTATCTGAAGTGGCCGGTTGGGCCGATCATATACTGGACGGGCTAAACTACCTGCATACGCAGGCGCCGCCGCTCGTGCACGGTGATATCAAGCCGCAAAATATCAGGCTCTCCGGCGATGGCAGCGTTAAACTGCTCGCGCTGGGAGTGGCACGCAACCCGCAAAAAGGATCGAGCATAACCGAGCAGGCCTTTGACGCGACCGCTTTGCATTACCTTCCGCTCGAACAGATCTGGGGAAACCTGGATCTGGCGTCGCAAAAGGTGATCTCAAATAGTTATGACGAGGCCGCGGAAGAGCTTTTGATGCAGCCCCCCTGTGCGCGCAGCGATATTTATGCTTTCGGCGCAACGCTCTATCACCTGTTGACCGGACAGCGTCCGATCGACGCGCTTGAACGCTCGATCGACCTTCTCGAAGGAAAAGCCGATCCGCTGCCGACGCCGACCAAATTAAACGCAAATGTCCCGCCGGAAATTTCCTACGTTTTGATGAAAGCGCTGGAGATCAAACGCGAGAAAAGATTTGAATCGGTCCTGCTGATGCGCCAGGTTTTAAAGACCGCCTTCCTACGCGCAAAAGAGCGCGAAGCGCAGGACGTAAAGAAACAGCAGGTCATTCCGTCGCCTGAGATCAGGCTGCCGGAGCCGAAACTGATAAAGGCCGACGGGGCGCCTTCCATGCAAATGGAAGTTGAAGCAGATCCGCAAAAACAATTGGAGATGATCAAGGCCCGCTTGCAGGAAGCCGAAAACAAACGTTTGCTGGCAGAACAGCGCGCCGATGACGCGGAAAGACGCCTTCACGAAAAAGAGATCTCGATCTCCCAAGCCCCGGAAGACTCGATAGTCCTCGACATCCCGGATGCCCCCGTAAATGCTCCGGCAAACGCCGCAGCAAATGTCACGGGGCTCAAGGCAGTGCCCAGTGACACCGCGCCGGTGCTTGAAATGCCGGAAAGGCCCGCGCCCGTATCTCGCCCGCCCGCATCTCGTCCGTCGGTCGCCGCCCGGCCCACTTCGAATAATTTTGAATTCTCTCTCGGCCAGACGTCCGTAGAGAAAAGATCGCGTCTTCCGATGCTGGCGGCCGCCGCCGTGTTGGTGGTTGCCGGCGGTGCCGGCCTGGGTATCTGGAGCTTTATGTCATCCGGAGCCGCGAAGTCCGAACAGGGCATTCCCACCCCGGTCATGTCGCTTAGCGAGCCGGCCAAGCCCGAGCTGCCCAAGTCCGAACCGGGCGCTGAAAACACGGCCGCGACTACGCCTGAAACAGCTTCACAGCCTGGCGCCGTTGACGCGGGACAGGAAACTGCCGCCTCTCCGTCTTCTGCCGGCCAGCCGGGGATCAGGCCGCGCAACACTCCGCCGCCCGCGAAACCGGCAATAGCGGCCAAAACCCCCGCTAAACAGAAAAAAGCTTTAACCGTCGATGACCTGATAAATGATAATTAACTAACCTCAATAAAAAACTTTCAAGGATCACTGCTATGGAATTCTTTTGCCCGTCTCAAAAAAGATCTAACGGCCGAGCCGGTCGTATGCTGTTTTCATTCGTTTTGCTGACGCTTATGTTTGCGATGCTTTTTGGCAGCGTTGCGGCACAGCAGCCGGCGCAGCTTAGCCTTGCTGATATTTTGATCGCGCTGCGCTCAAAGAAAGTCACGCTGCCGGAACGAAACAAACTTATCGGCGATGCGGTCAAGACCCGTGGAATAACCTTTGCGCTCACCCCGGAGATCGAAAAAGAACTCCAGACCACCGGGGCCGATCCCGTTCTTATCGGTGCCATCCGGACCAAAATTCCCGGGGAAAAAATAGCGCAGAACACATCTCTGAGATCGTTGACCGACCCTGTCGCAGCGCCGGTATCGGCGCCCGCTCCGCCGGATTTTAGTTTTTACCAAAAACGCGGCGACGGCTCTCTCGCCAAAGGCGATCCCGATTCCGCCATCGCGGATTACAGCAAAGCGATCGAACTAAGGCCGATGGAGACTTCCGTGTACCTCAATCGCGGCGTGGCTTACCTGGGTAAAAAGAGTTATGACCTTGCCATCCTGGATTTCAGCAAAGTTATCGAACTTGACCCGGCCCGATCGGTGGCATATTTGAACCGGGGAAATACTTTTGAGAAAAAAGGCGAGGTCCAGAAGGCGCTGACGGACTTTCAAAAAGCCGCCGACCTCGATCCGAATAATGACGCGGCCAAGGCCAGCGCGCAGCGCATGCAATCCGAGCTGGCGAAATTAAACGCCCCCCCGGTTCCGTCTCTCCAGGCCCCGCCCCAGACCGTGGCTGCCGATACAAAACCCAAAGAGACGGTAACCGCTCCGGCCTCTACCGTCGCCGAGGCGCCTAAACCGATCCAGGCTTTAAATATCGGCGCGGCGATGAGAGCCCAGGCGGTAAAATTGATCATGCCCGTCTATAGCGTGCTGGACAAACAAAGAAATCTGCAGGGAGTAGTTACGGTTGAGATAAGCCTTGATGAAAAAGGCGATGTTATCGAAGCCAAAGCGTCTACCGGCCCGAAAACCCTGCGCGCCGCGGCCGAAGATGCCGCCCGCCGGACAAAATTCAAGCCCGCCCTTTTAGAAGGCAGGCCGATAAAATCCAGCGGATTTATCAATTACAATTTTGTTGTTCAATAGAGAATTTTTTAATTCGTGTTATTTGTGACATTCGTGGCAAAAAAGAACTGTGCGGCTGGAGCGCTGGTTAAAACTTTCCGGTTTTAACATGTCTTTTTAAGTCATCCGCGAAACGGCCCTTTACCTGTTTTCGGGAGGGCCGCTCGTATAATTTCTTTCTCACATTTGATCGGCCGTTGTCTTTATCCCGGCAGGTTGTCGGGTACCAATCAGGCTGGCCGCAGCCGGAGATCATCTTGATCTCAAAGACAAAGGTATAGCCGCCCATCTTTTCCGTCCACTCGTCAACGACTTCGACGGTGGGCAGGATGATACGGTTTTTATTCATATCTGTTTAGGCTCGAATTCGTGAGATTAGTGTAATTCGTAGCAAAAAATTTATTAATAGCTTCCCGCGACTATCGTGGATTTAACGCCTTCGGCTTCCTGCGCGATCTTGACGCCGACCGAAGCGCCGATGCGTGTCGCGCCGGCTTCGAACATCGCCCGGGCGTCGTCGATTCCCTTTACGCCGCCGACTGGCTTTAACGCCCAGCGCAGATCCGACAGTCCGCCGCATCAAAGCGATATCGTCGACCGTAGCGCCGCCGGTTGAAAATCCGGTCGAGGTTTTTACAAAATCCGCTCCGGCATTTTTTGCCGCCAGACAGGCGCGCACTTTTTCTTCATCTGTGAGCAGCGCGGTTTCGATGATCACTTTGCACAGCACGTGATTTTCATGCGCGGCATCCGTCACAGCGCGGATATCGTCTTCGACCGTACAGTCGTCGCCTGATTTGAGTGCGCCGACGTTGATCACCATATCCACTTCGCGCGCGCCGTTAAAGATCGCGCGCCGCGCCTCGTAAGCTTTCACATCCGCCAGTGTCGCGCCCAGCGGGAAACCTATCACGGTGCAAACCGGCACGCCGCTTCCCTGCAAAAATTCGCTCGATTTTTTTACCCAGGTCGGGTTGACGCACACCGAGGCAAATCCGAATTGCACGGCCTCGTCGCATAATTTTTTAATATCTTTTTCCGCCGCGTCCGCTTTTAGCAGGGTGTGGTCGATCAGGCTGGCCCAATCGTGCGCCGTGGCGGTCGAACCCAGCACGATCCCGATGCGTTCCGCCCCGGCATCGACGATACGCTGTACATCGGCGTGGCAAAACGTCGGGCAATAATCATCGCCGCCCAGACGCGCCAGCACCATGTCTGTGATCTGTTCGACCAGCTGATTGTAATTGCTGTTCTGACTCATAGAAATTAGCAGTAATATATTAAACCTTTTGTTGGCGAAATTTGCAAAAATTTGAATAGATCAGTTTAAAGGTCTATCCGGCGTTGCCCATAAAGCCGGAAAAAGCTTAATTTTATTGGCAGCGTTAACTCTTTTGACAAGTCAAAAAATTAAAATGGAGTAACCCTGGGAGCGCAGGCATCTTGCCTGCAAGCGCGACTTGCTCGCGCTGACTAGCATAAACAAAGACTTATTTAGATCGCTTCGCGATCTTGCAGGCAAGATGCCTGCGCTCCCAGGTTAACTTCCGAAAAAAACGTCTCGTCACGGAATATTAACCGGCCCCATCATCCTGTTTAAAAGGTTGCCCGGCAGCGACAAATTTTATCCATGTTATGTTGCTGATATGAAAACCTTTGCCACTGGACTTTGCAAAAAATAACTTGCCTGCCATGCAACCTTATCACCCGTTTTGCGTATCTATTCAACGAAGCCGCTGGTATTAATTTCTCTGAAGAGGTTTTTTACGAGCTAATTTACAAATACTGAAAACTGCAGTTTTCTTAAAAAACATCCATAAAAATTAGAGAGGTATCATATGTTAAAAAGAGCGTCTTTAGTGCTCTTCATGGGCTTAGTGTGTTTATTTTTACGAAGCGGCGTGGTTTTAGGCCAGACGTTTGCCGACAAAACCGACGCGCCAAAAGAATCTTCCAAAGATCTGTTCGGCAAAAAAGATAGCGGGTCCACCGACACCCGCCGTAAATTCGAGGCCGGGGTTTTCTTTACTTCCCTTTTGCGCAGCGGCGACGGCGACCGCGTCGGACTCGGCGGTCGTTTTACTTACGATTTCGCGACCTTCGGAAGCGGTAAATATGTTGCAGGGTGGGATTCGGAGGTCAGCTTTCTGCCCGGCGATCGGTTTGTTTTCACGCCGCGCTCGAATGGCCGCGTGGTCCAGGGATTTTCCGGTTTGAAGATCGGCCGCAAATGGGAAAAATTCGGCATCTTTGCCAAAGCGCGTCCCGGTTTTGTCCAATACACCCGCGGCAGACAAGGGAGTGACAGGAACGAACGCAAATCCTTTTTTCACCTCGGAACGCGAAACCAATGCGGCCTTTGACGCCGGCGGCGTCTTTGAATTTTATCCTACCAAACGTATCACTGCGCGTTTTGATGCAGGGGACACGATCGTGAGATTCGGCAGCCGGGGTTCGGCGTTCTACGATTTCTTTAACGGCACTATCATACCGGTAGCTTTGCCTTCGTCAGTGAAACATAATTTTAGTTTCAGCGCGGGAATCGGTTTCCGGTTCTAGCCTAAAGAAATAGGACACGGATCTTACGGATTACACAGGTAAGCGCAGATAAAAAAACCGTGTTGATCCGTTCAATCCGTAATACCCGTGTCCTATCACTAATCACTATTCACTATTCACTATTCACTATCGCTTATATTGCTGCTCGATATTATCGATCTTGGCGACGCGTTTTTTGTGGCGGTCTTCGGTGAGTTCGGTTCCTAAAAAAGCAGTGATTATTTCTTTGACTTCGGCGAGATTATTTTGTCCGCTGCCAAGCGTCAGCACGTTGGCGCCGTTGTGTTCGCGTGAATTTTTCGCCAGCGCCGTGGAGTAACAAGCCGCCGCGCGCACGCCCGGAACTTTATTTGCGGTCATGGCGCTGCCGATCCCGGCGCCGTCGATGATGATCCCGACGTCGGCCACTTTATCCGCCACGGCCTTTGCCACGGCGTGTGCGTAATCCGGATAATCGACCGCATCCGTGGAATTGGTGCCAAAATCGCGCACCTGCACACCCAAACCCGCGAGAAAATCTTTCAAGTCTTCTTTCATCTGAAACCCGCCGTGATCGGCACCGATCGCCACCGAACGGGCCTTTGACGACGCGCGTTTCGATTCCTTTTTAACCAGCACGATCCCTTTTTCACGGACCAGGTCGCTGGCCAGCGGAGTGAACTTCACTCCATCCGCCACGCGCAAACGCATCCCGGGCTCGAGCCCGCGCAGTTCATCTTCGGTAATCAGATTTTTCGCCGATTCATCGCGGTCGTAATCCGCCGTCGGTTGGTCCTTTAGCGAATTGACCTTCACATGCTGCGGGAAACTTTGCGGGGCCGGCTCGTCTTCGCCTTCGACAGGCGTATTTGCCAGCACTTCCTTGACCAGTGCGCGCACGCGGTCGCGTTGAGATTTTTCTTCTGCCATAAAAACATTTTACGGGGATGGAGAGGATGAAAGGGATAAGATCTTCTTAGTTTCTCGCTTTTTTCGTGTTGTTTCGTGTGTTTTCGTGGTTCCAGTCTTATTGCTTAACCACAAAAACACACCAACAAACCGAATTTTTTCTCAAATCCCATCCATCCCCTTTATCCCTGTTTGAATTTCTTATAATATGTTCAGAAATCTTTCAAAGCAAACTAGGCAAAAACACCGAGGAAAAACGCGATATGTCCACATCGACCGTGCAGCAAACCACTGAATTCAGCAATCCTAACCTTGAAACGCTCTACACCGCCGGGCAGATCCAGGCGCGCGTGGCCGAGCTCGGCGCGCAGATCACCGCCGAATACGCGGGCAAAGACCTTTATATCGTCGGCGTGCTCAAAGGCTCGTGCATTTTTTTGGCCGACCTGATCCGCCATATCGACCTGCCGATGGAGATCGATTTTATGGCCGTGTCCAGTTACAAGGACGCGCTGAAATCAACCGGCGACGTCGAGATCATCAAGGACCTGATGAAGCCGATCCGCGATCGCCACGTCATCATCGTGGAAGACATCGTGGACACCGGGCTGACGCTTTCGCACCTGCTCGACCTCCTCGGCACGCGCGGCGCGGCGTCGCTCCGGCTCGCCACCCTGCTCGACAAACCCGAACCGCGCATCAAAAAAGATTTGCGTATCGATTACACCGGCTTTCAGATCCCAAACAAATTCGTGGTCGGCTATGGCCTCGACGCCGCCGGGCGCTATCGCAATCTGCCCTTCATCGCAGCCGTCATCGACCCGAGCGCAGCCTGACAAGGTCAGTACCATCTGCGGTAGCGGGTGGGTTCTTAAACTCCCCGCCTTTTCAAGGAGGGGTGGCACGGCGCAGCCGTGACGGGGTGGTTATGCTTTCGCGCCAACGGCGCGTTCTTGTCAGTAGCGTGGGCGTCAGCCGATGCGCAATTTCTTATAGAGCGCCAGACGGCCGAAGGATGGTAGCCCGGGGTAACAATCCCGGGTAAGATGCTGCTAACTTTCCACCCTGACTATCTCAATATAAAAATCGCAATTCCGCCATTCCCGTACAAATCTCTTCTTCTTTACACACAGTCTTAAAACTATAATGCGGACGGCGGAAGTTTGCCGCGATCGAGTCGAAGGCCCTGCGGAACAAATTTTTACCCGTGGAAGGCGTTTCAAGATGAAACATCAAATCATTATCAAAGGTCAAAATTACCGTCAATATCACTTAAAATATGCCACTTGAAGCCAAAACCGTGTTTCATCACCATGAATCGCAGATCGCTTACAAATCTTGTCTATGTTGAATTTACAGCGATGCAATTTTTCAAAGTGTTTCAAGTGTTTCATTTGTTGCACCCGGCGGTGAAACGAAACACGCGCTACTCCACCCGCACGATCTCGATGGTAAAGGCCGTGGTCCATTGGTTTTTTCTTAGCGGTTCGATCTTTTTATCCATCACGCGGAAAACTATGGTGCGCACGCCAAAATCTTTGTCGGGATCGAGCTCGGGAAAATCTTTGACGTTTGTCCAGGTGTATAAAACCGAGTGATGAAAAGGGAGTTTGGGCGCGGGCGTAAGCCGCATTCCATAGGCGTCGCCGAAATTCACTCTGCCGCGATAAGCTTTGCCCACCTGCAGAAAACCTTTGTATTCGAGCGGCACAGGCGTCACCGGTTTCGGCCCTTTGGAATTGCGCACCTCATCGGCTACGCGCAGCAGCGCCACGAGCGATGCCGGGTAATTTTTCTCGTTGTCTTTATCTCCGAGCTGAAAATTCTTTAGCATCGTTCGCTTATGAATACTTTCCCAGTTAAAGATGACGGTGGTCTCAAGCCCGGAATCGGTCCAGATGCGAAATACGGGGTAGTCGCCTTTGGCGCTCAGAAAGTCGTCTTCGGCGCCGAGCCGTTTTATTTCTTCGACCTGCGCGGCGCTGGTTTTAAACGCGCGTTTGACCAGCCGGAAATTGTCCATCCCGGCGACGTTTTCCTTCCAGGAAGGATTTTCTTCGTATTCGGCGGTGCCGTCGGCAAAGACACGCAGGTAAAGCCGCAGCGCGGGCAGCGCGGTCATCCCCCGGCCTTGATTGCAGATGGTAAGCACGGGCTGCGGCCTGGTGAGCGGGGTTCTTTTAGCGGGCTCGCTGCAAACGGAATTTTCCTTATGCTGCGCGAGCGTGAGCGTGGACAGGAGCAGGATGAAAAGAAGCGTCTTCATGCTATATGGAACGCGCGTTGAGGGGGAAACTTGCGGAAAGTATGGAGCGCAGGCATCCTGCCTGCAACGAATGCGTAGCATTCGAAAATCTATTTTTAAGCGGACATTAGGCTGCAAAGCAGCCTTTGCGGGCAGGATGCCCGCGCTCCAGATCAAACCACCTTGACTACGACCATGGTCATATCATCATGCTGTTTTGCGCCGGAGGCGAATTCATCCGCTTGCGCGACGATATATTCAAGAATGTCTTTGGCGCTGCGTTCGTAGCACACTTTTAACTGCTCAAGCATACAGTCTTCGCCCCATTCTTCTTCTGCCGGGTTCATCGCCTCGCTGATGCCGTCGGTATAGCCGACCAATAGATCACCGGGTTTTAACTCGATCTCGCCATAGACGTAATTGATCATTATCGGCGGCAGCATCCCGACCACCGCGCCGCCTTCTTCCAGACGGATGATCTCGAAGTCGGGAGAACCACCCCGGCCTTCGGCCACACCTCCCCCGGTATCGGCGTAAGGAGGGGAGTTTTCTGCGCTCCTGCGCAGCAAAAACGGCGGGTTGTGGCCGGCATTGACATAGGTGAATACCCGGCTTTCCGGCGCGTAGCGGCCATAGAAAAATGTGGCGTAACGGTTCGAGGTAGAGGCTTCATAGACCAGCGCATTTACCTGCTTCATCAATTCGGCGAGATCGTTCTTGTAATGCTGCGCCTGTCCGCGCAAGCTGGCCTGCAAGCTCGCCATCATCAGCGAAGCCCCGATCCCTTTACCGGAAACATCGCCGATGGCAATGCCGAATTTATCATCAGGCAATTCGATAAAATCATAATAGTCGCCGCCCACGCCCAGCGCCGGACGGCACGCGCCATAATAATCCAGCCCTTCGATGGACGGATGTTCCTGCGGGAATAATCGTTCCTGTACTTCGCGCGCGATCTCGAGCTCGCGATTAAGCCGCTCTTTCTGCGCCGCTTCGCTGACAATAGCTTCGGTCAGGCGGGAATTTTCCAGCGCCATTCCGGTTTGCGCGGCCACGAGTTTTAGCAGGCGAAGATCGTTCGGCGAATAAGGTTCTTCCGAGCGTTTCGGCGACAGGCTGATCACGCCGGAAAGATCGTTTTTGGCGCCCAGCGGCAGCAAAAGCTGTGAATTAAGCTCGCGCAATTCTTCCCGCTCGTTTTCGCCGGCTTCCCTGTTGACCCAGCTTTCCTCATCGTCCTGGTAGATGACCACGGGTTCGTTCTTTCTCAGCTTTTCGATTGATTTTCCGTTTTCGGACAGCGCGGCGCTTGGAGCAAAGTCGTACCCCAGGGCGTAGGCGGGCTGGAAAGTGGCGCCGTTTTTTAACAGCAGCGCTACCTGCGGTACGTGTAAAGATTCACTTATCTTGTTTGATACGGTTTCGAGCAGCGGCGCGGTTTCGATCATCGTGCGCACATTTTCGCTAAGCTCGGTCAGGATCTGTTCGCTGTTATACGCTTCGCGGAAAAACCGGCGGTCGATCCAGACACGCAGCCGTTTAGCGGCAAAGTCGATGAGCGGGATCAGTGCCACTCCCGCCGCTACAAAGCCGATCTGCGCCGCCGTCTCCTGTCCGAAATTGCGAATGATCAAAAACGTGCCGAATATTACGGCGATCAATAAAATGACTTGCAATATTTGCACGCCTCTTTGCGCCAGCGCGTACTGCAATCCCTGGCGGACCACCACACTCACATCCATTGCCCGGTGAACGACGATCACATATGCCATCGTCAGCGGAAACAGCAAGAGCGCGCTCAGCGCAAAGATCGCAAACCAGGCCGGGACCAGATCAAAGAACGAACTCGGTCCGCTGCCCCGGGAAACCAGCCGCAGGACCACTATTCCCAGTGACGGCAGCATTGCCACGGACGTGCCGACATAAAGGATACGCAGACGCCGGCGTGAATCCTTGTTCTCCAGCGTGCCGCTCTTATAGGCCAGGATGGCAAAAAATAATCCCGTGGCGGTCATCGCCAGAATTGTAAAGATAGTATCGTAAGGCTCGGTGAGATCATCGATCGGCTCCCAAAGTGACGGCCAGGCGAAAAGCCGCCCGAGTTGTTCGAAGAAATTCAGGATCGCACCCGCTGACAGCGGTAAGATCAGAAGCCATTTTGCCCAGGGAAATTTTTTGTCCAGTATCCATCTCTCGGGAAAATAAATTCCGAAAAGAAGCATCCAGATACCCCATGAGTTGATCAGCGTTTGTTGAAAAAAATAGATCAGCGTGCCGGTTTGGCCGCCTTCCATCGCGATCGAACCGACGCTGAGCAAAAGCAGCAGCAGCACCCACGCCAGCGGATCGCGCGGCCGCACAAAGGCCACATAGAAACCGAGCAAAAATGAAACCGCCGGTAAAAGGAGCAGGAAAAGCAGCGTTATCGCCCCGTCCCGCAGCGTCTGTCCGAGCGACATTTGCAGCGGCTGTCCGACGATCCGAAGGTCGATGGTAGAGACAGCGCCATTCTCACCGGCGCGCTCGACCGTAAATACCGATACTTCTCCGACCTTTGCCGACGCCAGCGCATCCTGCCAGGAAGCGTCGTCAGTTATCCGGCGGCCATTGATCGCCACCAGCCCGTCGCCGGGTTTCATGCCGCCCTCGACCGCTTCGGGCATCGGCTCACCCACCCTGTGCTTGGAAAACTCGAACGGAACGCGCACCGACGAAGACTGAAACACGAGCCGCCCCAACCCCTTGAACACCCGGTTGGAATGCAGCGTAAAAACCGTCGCCGTCAGAAGAAAGAACAGCGTGAGCGGGACGTAAAGGAGCGTGAACCTTTTCATAGATCCCGACTAATTTACGTTATTTGAAGAAAAAATTCACCTTTTTCAGCTGCCATCAGCCAGCCGCAGATTTTTTGGCGCGTTTATTTTCGTACATTGCGGCATCGGCCAGCTTGATCAGGTCGGCGAGTGAGTCATCAGATTCGGGATCGACGCTTATCATTCCCCAGCTCACGTCCAACCGGTAGGGCTTTCCGCTGGCCGCGTTGTATTCGTCGATCTTCGCTTTAAGGCGGGCGGGAAGAATTTCAGCGATGTCATCCTGAGCGTTGATCGCCAGCGCAAGGAATTCATCGCCGGCCGGGCGCGAAAGAATATCGGAATCGCGAAAAGTTCTTCGCAGGATGCCGCCGATCTTTTTGATCCCGGCGGAGCCTTCCAGGTGGCCATGCACGTCGTTGATATTTTTTAGCCCGTCCATATCGGCCACCATCAGCCACAAACCTTTTCCCAACTTGCGTTCGCGAAAGAGTTTAAGCTGCTGCTCGGCGTGCAGAAAAAATCCGCGGCGATTGTAAAGGCCGGTCAGGTCGTCGTGCAGCGAAAGGTCTTCGAGTTCGGCATTGGCCTTCTGCAGCATCAGCGACGCGCGGCGGAGTTCCAGCCGCAGCGACACCTGGCGCGCCAGCGCCTGCAGGCCGTCTAATTGCTGCGGGGTAAGCTCACGAGGCTTGCGGTCGATCACGCACAAGGTTCCCATCGCGAAATTTTCTCGCGTAAGCAGCGGAGCGCCGGCATAGAAACGGATAAAAGGATCCGAAGTAACAAAAGGATTGTTGGCGAACCGTTCGTCCAGCAAGGCATCGGGCACGACCATCGGCGAAGAATACATGATAGTGTGCGCACAAAAAGCATCTTTACGCGGGGTGTTCCCCACTTCAAAACCGATGATCGATTTAGGCCACGAACGGTCTTCGTCTATTAAGGCAATAGAAGCTATCGGCGTGCCGCAGATCTGCGCCGCCAGAAATGTAATGTCGTCATATTCCTGCTCGCCGGGTGTGTCCAGGATCTGGTGCTCGCGCAAGGCGGCCAGCCGGGATTCTTCGTTTGCAGGTAACGGAAACGTCATAAATGCAATTTTAGCAAAAATAACGCACTTATTTCACTAATTTTAAAATTGCCCGTAAACCTGGGAGCGCAGGTATCTTGCCTGCAAACGCGCTAAATCGCGCTAAGTAGTCATCAAAGAAAATATCGTAGATCGCTGTGCGATCTTTGCGGGCGGGACGCCTGCGCTCCCGGTTTACAGCCTATTTATTATAAAACCGCCACGCCGGCTTTTGATCACGCACGAGTTTTTGTTTGGTCAAAATAGCGCGGACCATCTCGACGGGTATCGAGCCTTCGCGCAGGATCGCGTCATGAAATTCGCGGTTGGTCATTTTCTTTGAATCCACCAGGTCATGATGCAGTGAGTAAAACTGCAGCCCGCCCATCATATAAGCGATCTGGTAAAGCGGCCCGTAATCGCCGGCGAATGAACGGCGCACCTCGGCCGCCGCGTTATCACGTTCGTGGCCGACGCGTTCCACCAGAAAATCGACTGCTTCCTGCGGCGTCATTTTTTCCAGGTGAAAACTAAGCGAGAAAATTATTCGCGCACAGCGGTGCATCCTCCAGAAGAGCGCCCCTACTTTATCTTCCGGCGTTTTATCAAAACCCATATCCCAGAGCAAAAATTCCCAGTAGAGCGCCCAGCCTTCACCCCAGAAAGGCGTTCGGAAAATGCCGCGGTACGAGTGGTAGCGGCGAGTCATGTATTGCTGCAGGTGATGCCCGGGAATGAGTTCGTGAAAGACGGTGGCATGCGAAAAATGCGGGTTGTTTCCGCGCATCGACATCATCTTTTGTTCGTGCGTCATCCCGCTTGTAGGATAGGAAACCAGCACGGTTTCGCCGCCCAGGAAAAAAGGCGCGACGAGCTGGCGTTCCGGCGTCATCATCTCCATCCGCCACGATTCTTCGGCAAGTTTAGGCACGGTGACCAAGTCGTTTTTCTTCACGAAATCCGTCGCTTCGCGCGCCAGGTCGCGGATCAGCGCCGCCTGTTTGCCCGGCTCGACGTATTTTTGCTTTACGCTCTCGAGCGCTTTTTTCCAGTCGTCGCCGTAGCCCATCGCGCGGGAAGCCTTTTTCATCTCCGCTTCGCACCAGGCAAATTCCTTGTTGGCAAGTTCGATCAATTCTTCGGGGGTGTAAGGAATGCGCTCAAATTCAAGTTCTTCCATCAACCCCTGGCGTCCGATCGGATCGCCGATGATAGTTGTTTTGTCGTCCGCTTTTATCCCGACCATTTTGTCGAGCAAAAATGCCTGATACTTCTCAAGCGCCGTATCGACCGCCTTGTATGGTTCCGCGTTCCACCAAGTATATTCCGGGTCGTAGCCCGTATAGAAAGTGTTCCAGTTTCGCAGCGTGCCGCGCAGGCCGGCGACGGTGCGCGCCGCGCGGTTGGCCACGGTGGGTTTCGGCCACGACGATTTGGCGTTCTCAAAATTTTTCTGCCTATCGGTTATCAGCTTTGCCAGCGTGTTCAGAGTGTCGGCGGTCTTTGCCGGGTCGAGGGTTTCCAGCCTGCGGCGTGAATCTTCCAAATTACTGATCGTCAATGCAAACGGTATCAGCGCATCCATTTCCCTTAGCTGCGCTTCAAATCGCGCGAGCTCTTTCTGCTCATGATCAAGATAATTTTTAAACAGCAGATGATCGATCTGCTCATCGTGACTGAGCGTATCGAAATCCGTCCTGCTCAGGATCGAGAGATAGTCGGCGTACAATTGCCGAAACCGCGCAAGTCGATTCGGCGAGGTTTGCGCGCTATAAAAACGGTTCAATGCGCCGTAATCTTCGTCAAAATTATCGATCACACCGCGCATCCGGCTGGGCGGTTCGCCATAGCTATTTAACGCATCATTGTTTTGGCTGCTGCTTTGGCTGGGAGCAACGGAAATGCCGCAGATAAGTATCAATGAGCACAAGAACGCCTTCGTTTTAAAACGCCGCATAGTTGACCTTTCTTTTACTTCTTTTCGCAGCTAAAGTATCATTTGCCGCGCAAAAATAAAAGCGCTCTTCAACACGAGCGCCGGGGGCGTTAATTAAATTTTGCAGGCGGATGTAACTTTCAGCTGCTAGTGGCTGCCGAAGTTTATATACGATGAAATGTCGGCGGCCCAGACAACAAATCCAAGCAGCAATAAAACCAATGCGGCAATGGCTATTGATAATCCGTAACGCTTGATCTTGCCTTCGTCATGTATATCGGGCAGGTTGTGGTCGGTCGAAATCGTCCTTGCCATAGTTTCTCCTTATCTACTGAAGAACTTACCGCAATAAACGTTCCAAAGCAATAAAAATGCCGCTAAGAAGTTGCTCGTTTAAGGCGGTGCCGTGACGCCGCCTTATTAATGTATGGAAATAAAAAGCGGAAGAATCTTAATTCGTGTTATTTGTGTCATTAGTGGCTAATATAATGAACGCGCGGTTTACCTTTTAATAAATCGACTTGACGGGCAAGGCCTTTCTGTAGCTAAAAATATTCTAGACATCGGCGACGATTAGGATAACATTGTCAGAAATAAAGACCTGAGCCTTCTCTTTTATGAACCCTAAAACAAAGCTTTTCCTCATTCTCTGGCTGGCGGGACTAAGCGGCGTGCTTTCATTTTTGCTGGTCGATATTAACGCGCTGTTGGCTAATTTGCCTTTGCCTGCCGGAGTTGAAGTCCCATTCTTCACCCCGTTGATGAAAGTGCTGAGCATGATCCAGCCGACGATCATCATGTCTCTGCGCGGTCCTCATCGGAGTCGTGCTCGCGGAAAAAGTAGGTTTGCACGCGCCTGCGGCCGAAGCCATTTCAGGCGTTGATAAAAACGGCGAAAAGTTTTGGCCCGCCCTGAAAAAGCTGCAACCGCAGATCGTTCCAGGGCTGTTTGGCGGCATCTTTGCCGGCATCGCCATCGTTCTGCTTTCACTCTGGGCCAGGTCCTTTTTTTCTGCTGAAACCACCACCCGTATCTCTGAGCTGGGCAAACTTCTGCCGCTTGCGACGCGCTTTCTCTATGGCGGCATCCTCGAAGAAATATTGCTGCGCTGGGGAGTGATGACTTTGCTGGTGTGGCTAATATGGGGAGCGGCATCGCGGCTGTTTCAAAAAGGCCAAGAGAAACCCAATGCGAAAACCAACGCGAAACCAAAGGCCGTGTATTTTCTCGCCGCGATCTTTATTTCCGCTTTTATCTTCGGCATCGGCCACCTGCCCATCGCGCTTATGATCGTGCCCGAACCTACCGTTGCTTTTGTTTTATTCGTCATCATTGCCAACTCGGTTTTCGGAATAATCGCGGGTTTTCTTTATTGGAAGAAAGGACTGGAGTCAGCGATCATCGCTCACATTCTGACCCACGTCACAATGTTTGCGGCAAGCTATTTCGGGACGTATTTTTAATAAGCGCTCGTCATCCTCATTGAAATTTAATAAAAATTCACATATAAATGGGTATGTCTTTTCCCAATATGAATATACCTCAACAGTTCAAAGAGCTTTTAGATAAGGATCAGCAACTATATGGCGATGTTCTTCAAATAATTTCTGATTTTCAACCCATACTCAAAGACAACAAGCTTTATTTTTTCGAAGAATATACAGACCATGGAATTGACCACATCGAAAGTGTTTTGTTTGTTGCGTCGGAAATAATCACTGAAGACACATATAATTTATTATCCCCGAAAGACATCGCCGTATTGATAATGTCGATTCTTCTTCACGATTTTGGAATGCATATCGAGTACTCTACTTTTCTGTCGCTTATTAATGGGGAATATGATGATGTCAGAGTTGAAATTCTAGATCAAAAAGACATGGAAGCAGCTATGGGAAGAATATCTTAGCGAAGCAAAAAGATTCAGTGGTAAAGAGCGTGTCAGATATTTCGGAAATGAATACCAATCTTTTAAAGAACCTAATCTAGGAAATAAAGACAATCTTGATGGGGCGGATAAAAAGCTAATTGGCGAATTCTTGAGACGTTTCCATACTAGATTTGCTCATGAGGTTGCCTTAAAAGGACTCATTGGCAAAGATAGCGCTTTGATAGATTTTGGGGGTGATAGATTAGATAGTTTATACAAGCATTTAGCAGGCGTTACTGCTCGAAGCCACGGGATGAGCATACGAGATACTTTTGATTATCTGGAATCTTTAGTAGGAAAGGCATGGAAGTATCCTGATAAGATTCACATTACATTTATAATGGTCGTTTTAAGAATAGCCGATTATTTCCAGTTCGATAGAAACAGAGTAAATTCAGCCCTCTTAAAATTAAAGACTTTCAATAGTCCCTTTTCTCAAACCGAGCATGACAAACATCTATCTATAAAGATTGCCCAACCTGACACGAGTGATCCTGAAAATTTGTATGTTTACGCTTCAACCAAAAGATAGTGATCTCTTTGTTAAGCTTAAGGATCTTTTTACAGATATTCAGTATGAATTAGATGTATCCTGGGCAGTGCTGGGAGAGATATACGGTAAAGATCCCTTAAATAATCAGCCAAAAATAAAGCACAGGAGAATAACCTCAAATCTTAGTGAAGAATCGTTCTTGAATACTCTGCCCTACGTTCCCGCAAAAATTTCATTTCAGACGGATGTCGAACTACCTAAATTACTTATAGCACCTCTGTATGGCAATAACCCCACTTTTGGCATAAGGGAGCTAATTCAAAATGCTGTGGATGCCTGTTTAGAAAGAGATTTCGAGGAAAAAAGCCGTGGCTCCAATTACATACCTGAAGTCAAAATCGAAATAACTCGTTCTAGTAGTGATAATGATAGGTATGAATTCATCATAACTGATAATGGGAAAGGAATGTCGCTCTATGAAATAAAAAACTATTTCTTAAGAGTAGGAGCCTCTTTTAGGAAAAGTTTGAACTGGAAAAAACAATATACAGACGAAAAAGGCAACTCTTTGATAAATAGAAGTGGAAGATTTGGGATAGGGATTCTTGCGGCATTTCTTTTAGGAGATACGATTAAAGTTAAAACGAAGCATTTCAAAGAAACATTTGGATTCTCGTTTGAGACAACAGTAGAAACTGAACAAATTGAACTAAGAATTGATAACTCCATAGACAACTTTGGAACCGAAATAAAAATAAAACTGAGTGAAGAAATTGCAAAACTTTTAGAAAAAAACACTGACTGGACAAAATGGTATGTCCTTGACATGCCTCACGCATCTTACCATTCGTCAGAGCGTCAAATTCCCGTAAGCCCCATTAGCTTAAGCGACAAGACTTGGCACACCATTAATCCTCCTAATTTTAAGGGAGTATATTGGAGATATGATTATGAAGAAAGATACTGGAATAAAAAAGTTAAAGAAGGTGAATTAATATGCAATGGCATATTGGTTTCGCATGGTTATGAAGCTTTTGACCGTTACCCTTATCAGGCTGGAGTCATTAAGAACAATCCTACGCTGATAATATTTGATAGTGAAGGGGTTCTTCCGCTGACATTAGACAGAAATCACCTGGATGGAGCCTTGCCGTTTCTTAAAGAATTAACTCAAGATTTAGCAAAAGATTTCATCGCAAGTTTACTATGCTTAAAGATTGATCCGAATAAACATATAAAACAAACAGAGAACGGCTCGCCTAACTCAACCAAAGTTATTTTTCTTAAAGATGGATTTACCTTTGAAATAGATTACTTTTTTGACATTTTACAGAAACAAAAATATCGTGCAATTAAGTTTATTACCGCATTTGGAGAACTCCCATTTAATCCTACTTTTCTGGAAAACGATTGTGTGCTAATCCCTGAAACACGAAGCCAGATTAAGATTTCATATGCAGAACAGGATATACACCCTCGACCCGGCGGTGGAAGAGTAATGTTGCCGAGAGGCAAATACGATATCTTCTTCGATCCCGGTAAGAAAAGGGTTTCCATGGCTCTAAAAAATTCACATAAAATTGAGAGCCGTGACAGTAATATTGTCGTATATACGATAAATTTAGACACGCCACAATCAAAAATGTTCACAAAGCTATTGGCGGAAAATTTCGAGGCGGTTCAATCTATACAAGAAATAAATCTTATGTCTCTTCGGTTTCTAAAATCAGAAACGATTACAAAGAAGTTATTAAAGAAATTTTTCGGGAAAAAGGTAGTTATACCTTATGATTTTGAAATAAGAAAAAAGGTATACAGTAAAGCTTTTACTGAACTTGAAAGTTACATGAGAAAATATCTTATTCCTAAAAACAGTAAACAGGATGAAATCGCATAATTATTTTAAGTAGGATTAAAAAAATTTTATTCGACTTCTTTGCTCTTGCCGAAAAAATCGTGATCATCTCTTTTGTTACAAATCACTTCTTCTTGGCCCGCGATCTTTGAAACTATAATGCCCGTGGCAAACTCCGCCTTGGCCGTTGCAGGATGGTTTCAATCGAGATCAATTTCTGTCACAGGCGTGGTCTGAAAGCCGTTTTTAAATGGAACATAAGATCGATTTCAAAAAACCAACATTGCCGCAAAAGCGGCCTCAAAACCATCGCGCCTTGCGCAAAGACCATGCTTTCCCTGGAACATCCCAAATTTCTTAACCTGTTGTCAATAGGGAAGTTACAGCGGTGGGGTGGAACAGGTGGAACACTGTAACACACTGGAACAGTTGGCGCACCATGTTGGCTCGGCCTTGCCGGCGAGGCTAGATGTCACCCAAAAAACTCCGGCCGTCAGGCAATTCGACGCCGAAATTCTTAGCTATCGTCTGCCCGATGTCAGAGAGAGATTGGCGGGTGCCGAGATCGACTCCTGGCGCGGCGGATTTTCCGTAGACGAGCAGGGGCGCGTATTCGCGGGTGTGGTCGGAACCTTCCTTGGTAGGGTCGTTGCCGTGGTCGGCGGTGATGATGATCAGATCGTCCTCGCGCATCGCGTCCATTATTTCCGGCAGGCGCGTGTCAAAATGTTCGAGCGCCTTGGCGTAGCCCTCGGTGTCGCGGCGGTGGCCGTAGAGCATGTCGAAATCGACCAGGTTAGAAAAGATCATGCCCGTCGATTCGGCGTTTAAGGCGTTAATGGTTTGATCGATGGACTGGTCGTTATTCTTGGCGGTCAGGTCTTCGGTCACGCCCATCGAATCGTAGATCGAAGCGATCTTGCCGATACACACAACGTCCCGGCCGTTCTCCTGCAAAATTTGCAGCAGATTTTCTTTCGGAGGCGGCACGGCGTAATCGTGACGGTTTTCGGTGCGTTTGAAATTGTCGGCCGCGGTGCCTAAGAAAGGCCGCGCGATCACCCGCCCGACGCGGTCCGGCCCGTCGAGAATTTTCCGCGCGATCTCGCACATTTCATAGAGCCGGTCGATGGGGATAATTTCTTCATGCGCGGCGATCTGGAAAACGGAATCGGCGGAAGTATAGACGATCGGCTTGCCGGTTTTGATATGTTCTTCGCCTAAGGTTTTGATGATCTCAGTCCCGCTGGCAGGAATGTTTCCCAGCACACCCGGCACACCAGCGAGCGCCGTGAACTGGTCCAGAATTCGCGGCGGAAAGCCGTCGGGAAAAGTGGGAAAGGCTTTTTCCAAAATTATGCCCGCCATTTCCCAGTGGCCGGTGGTGGTGTCTTTGCCGTTTGATTTTAGCGTGCATTTCCCATAAGAGCCGATGGGCGAATCGATCGCCGGCAAGTCTGCCAGCGGGCGAATGTTCCCCAAGCCTAGCTTTTGCAGATTCGGCAGATTTACTTTGCGCGACTTCAGGATATTGCCTAGTGTATCCGCACCCGCGTCGCCCCACGCGGCGGCATCGGGCATCTCGCCGATCCCGGCGCTGTCTAAAACCATCAAAACGATACGTTTAAATTTTGGGGTGAATTTTTCCGTCATAAACTTTACGTTAAAATTATTGCTTTACCGGCGCAGTCGCCTATAATATTTCAGCTAGACACTATTCTACCGCCATTTCCGTTAAAAGGAATTCCTGCAATGTCTGAATTTAGCCCCAAATTTAACAGGCGAAAATTTTTAAGAGATACGTTAGCTTTAGGCGGCGGGTATTTTTTGTTTCAGCAAACGCTTTCACGCCTCGCATTTTCTCAACTTGGATTATCTCAAACTGAAAAGACCCTGGCCGTGCCGGAAAGCCTCTACGGTCCCCTGAGCCCGGTGGCGGCGGCAAACACCGGCGAGGTTTTATTGTCGCTGCCAAGCGGTTTTCAGTATAACGTTTTTGGCAAGACGGGCGGGCAAATGTCCGATTCGCGTCCCACCCCAAAAGCGCACGACGGCATGGGCGTTTTCGACGGCCTTCCTAACCATTGGACGATCGTACGCAATCATGAGGTCCAGGATTTTGCCGGGACCGCCGGTACTGTCAGCGACTCCCGGCCCTACGACCCGCTGGCCGGCGGCGGGACGACAAACATGGTGATTAATAAAGCTACCCGTCTGCCGGTTAACGACTTTGTCACGTTAAGCGGCACCGTTAGAAATTGCAGCGGCGGCATGACCCCGTGGGGAACGTGGATAACGTGCGAAGAAACAACCGCGGGAAAACTTGCCGGTTTTTCCAAACCTCACGGCTATAGTTTTGAAGTCGGTGTAAATGTTATTTCTTCGCCGCTGCCAATGTCGCCAATGCCGCTAAAACAAATGGGCCGCTTTCGGCATGAAGGCGCTGCTGTCGATAGAAAGACCGGGATCGTTTATTTGACGGAGGATAATCCGGCGGCAAACTCAGGCTTTTACCGCTACATTCCGACCAATTACGGCAGGCTCGCTCAAGGCGGAAAATTGCAGATACTAAAAATACGCGGAAATCCGAATTACGACACCAGGACCGGTCAAACCGTGGGAAACATCTTATTAGTTGACTGGGTAGACATTCCCGATTCTGATCCGGCGAGCGCGGAAACAAATCCGGCGGCGGTCTTCGATCAGGGCTGGAACGCGGGCGCTGCGGCCTTTGCCCGGCTTGAAGGGTGCTACGGCGAATTTGACCGCATTATTTTTATTTCTACGACCGGCGGAAATGCCGGGATCGGGCAAGTGTGGGAATATCACGACCGTAAAGGAAATTCGGGACGGCTGAAAATGTTGTACGAATCACCTTCCGCGGCAGCTCTGAATGTTCCGGATAATGTGTGTTTCGGGCCTAAAGGAAATATTTTCATGACCGAGGATAACGGAGCGGACATTCATATCCGCATCCTAAGCCCGAATGGGACCGTCTCGGACCTGGCGCAAAACATCATGCCCGATTTCACGGCTAACGAATTCACCGGGTGTTGTTTTAACCCCGGCAGATCGGTGCTGTTCGTCAACATCCAAACACCGGGCCTGACATTTGCGATCTGGGGCCCGTGGTAAATTAATTGTGTATCAGTAGCCCGACCGTAAGGAAGGGCGCCCTTGCTGACGCGCGGGCTACGGACACGTTCCGGATCTTCTTAATTCTTCGGCGCTAAATAACCTTCACGCGCGCGCACCACGGTTCCGGCGGGCAGGCCTTTGAGCTGCACGCTGATCTTGCGAAAGGCGCCGTTTCTGGCTTCGTTGTCCGAATAATAACCGAGGCTGTATTTCGTTCCGATCTCCTGCGCCACTTTATCAAAAGCGGCTTTTGCGCTGCGCAGATCGGCGATCGGAAAAACCTGCCCGCCTGAAGAGTGCGCCAGATCTTTCATCTCAACATCGGCGACCTGGTAAAGTTTTTTGCTGATGTCCAGGCGCTCAAATTCCCCGATCTTGCAAAAATCGTAGATCCTTTCAAAGCCGGCCTGGGGATAAAATTTGTTGTAGTAGCGTTGAATTTGCGCCCGTGAAAACCACAGCGAGCTATGGCAATCGCCCAGCACTTTACTTTCAAAATAATCCCGGGTATCGACCTGGATGAAATAACAGATCAAGCCGGCTTTTGCCAGCTGGCTTTTCACCGCTTCGAACTGCGCGATGCTGTTCGAATCCACGCCGTCGGTCAGCGCCACCAGAGCGCGCCGGCCGCGAAATTGATCTTCAGGTTTTTTGTCAAAGACTTTTTCCACCACCTGGGCCAGGCTGTCGTAATAAGGAGTGCCGTTGCTGGTTTTCATTCCATCAAGAGCGGCTTTCATCTCGTCTCTCCGATCGGTCAGGCCAAGCAAGACCTCGCTGGCGGCACGCTCCTGCCCTTCCGGCCCATCCGTTCGATAGGCAATTATCGAAACCCGGTCGCCCGGCCGCAGCGAGGAGATAAAACTTTGCGCGGCGCTTTGAATTAATTGCAGATCCGCGCGGGTCGAACCCGACGTGTCGAGCAAAAGAGCTACTTCAAACGGCGCGGACGTGGTAGCAAAATCTGAAATGTCCTGCTTCTTTCCGTCTTCATAGAGAATGAAATTTACCGGCTTCAAATTTAACAGCGGGCGGCCCGCCTTATCCGTTACAACCACCGGTACGTCGATCAACTGGGTCTCCACCCGAATGACCTCGTCGTCTTCTTTCTTGTCCGTTTGCGCAGACGACGTCCACACCCCGCCAAGCGCGAAGACCACCAATAAAAAAATCCCGGCTGCTTTCATTTCAAAGTCACCTGTTATTTACCGATTTTAACAAAAATCCTGGCGACGGAAAAATTTTCTTAAATCTCCCGTGAATATCTACCTCTTGTAACTGTTTTGTGATATGCTTCGGGGAAAATTGTCTCATAAATACCAGCCTCGTTTTCTTGTTTTACTCATTGAAACGAAAGTTATCCTGCGTATTTTTGCTATTAAAGCTTTTATTTGAGAGGGAGATTGATATGAAAAGGATTTTAAACAACAGGACGAGGATGCTTTGGTGTCTCGTCGTTCTTTTTTTGATCGGAATATTTCAGCTTGCCGGCAGCACCATTAGCCCGGCCAAAGCGCAAAAAGGCAGCAGGGTAATTCCGGAAACTACCACACCCCAGACTTTGCCGTTTAGCCAGAACTGGACAAACGTCGGGCTGATCACGGCTAATGACGATTGGTCGGGCGTGCCGGGGATCACGGGATTTTTGGGAGACTTTGACCCCGGTGCCGTAACTGCCGTAGACCCCCGCACTTTATTAACCCCTTTCGCAACAAATAATATTGATGTCATCGCAAATCAGGCCAGTGTTGCTTTAACCAACGGCGGCGTGGCGGAATTTGACGGCATCGCCAACCCGGTGGTTGCCTTACAGGGATCGGGAACGGCTGATGCTCCGAGTATCGTGATCTTTCTCAACACCACCGGATTTAGCAGTATCAATTTCACCTGTAATATTCGCGATGTCGACGATTCGATAGATAATGCTACCCAGCAAGTAGACGTTCAATACCGCGTCGGCGGTGCCGGAAACTACGCTTCCGTTACCGGAGGCTATATCGCTGATGCTTCCTCGGGGCCGAGCACCACGATGGTCACTCCATTGAATTTAACTCTTCCCGCAGCGGCTAACAATCAACCGCTGGTGGAGATCAGAGTCATTACGACGAACGCCATCGGCAGCGATGAGTGGGTCGGCGTCGATGATATCAGCGTCACCGGAACACCGGTCGTGGTCAACACCCAGCACGTGGTCGATTTTAACGGCGACGGCAAGACCGATTGGTCCCTGGTGAGAAACACCGGCGGCGGCCCGAGCGGGCAGATCACATGGTTCACCCAATATAACGGCGTCGCGGGCGGGCAAGGTGACGCCTGGGGCACGGCCTCTGACCAGTTCACACCCGCGGATTATGACGGCGACAACAAAACCGACGTTTCGATCTGGCGTCCGGGCCCGTCCGGCAGCGCTGCCTGGTATACGCTTTTAAGCTCTACCGGAACAGCCCGCGTTGAGCTCTTCGGGCAAACGGGTGACCAATCGGATGTGACGGGTGATTATGACGGCGACGGCAAAGATGACATCGCGGTATATCGTCCGGGTGCAACTTCAGGAGATCCGAGCTTCTGGTACTGGCGCACGGCGCAGAACGGCCCTGTGTTCGCGGTTCAGTGGGGCCAGAACGGCGACTTCCCCGCACCCGGCGATTATGACGGCGACGGCAAGAACGACTTTGCCGTGCAGCGCAATGCCGGCGGCGGCCAGGCCCGTTTCTGGAGATTGTTTGCCACGGGTTCGAGCGATTCGCTGGTGTTCGGCACCCCGACGGACGTGATCGTGCCCGGCGATTATGACGCCGACGGCAAGACCGATATCGCGGTGATCAGAGGCGTCAGCGGCCAGTGGCTCTGGTGGATACACCCGAGCGCCGGCGGTGCGGATACCGCCACTTTCTGGGGCAACTCCGCTACCGACTTCCCGGCGATGGGCGATTATGACGGTGACGGCAAATCAGACCTCGCGGTCTGGAGGCCTGATATCGACCCGACTAATACTTACTTCTTTGTGAACCGTTCGAACGGCAGCGGGCTGCTGGCCTTCGAATGGGGACAAAACGGGGATTACCCGGTGGCGAATGTCAATGCGCATTGATGTTCATTTAGGATAGAAAAAAGAAGGCCGGAATGATCCGGCCTTCTTTTTTGTTATAAATGTTTTGCCTCTAAAGTCGTGTTTGCCTGTAAGCCCTCATTTATAAAAGCAGATAAAAAATTAAACGATGCGGCAAACCTGGGAACGCCCGTATTCTTGCCGGCAAAGCACGGCCTGGGCGCACTCATGTCAGTAGCGCTTGTGTCAGCAAGTGCGTTGCTCGCGGCTTTTACGCATCTGCTAACGCAGACGCTACTGACAGAACCTGCCGGAACTCCCAGGTTCACATGCTCATTCTTGATAATGTGAAACATTTGAAATTTTGTGTACGGGTGATTGATTTGTGTTCCGCAGTGCCTTTGGGAGAAAATTTCCTTTCATAGGTTTAATGTGACGCCGGTGGTTTCGAGTCTTTTTTGCCGCAAATAACACAAGAATTCCCGCTCTGACAAAAACCGCTCTTCATCTTTAATGCTTCTTCAGATATTCTCTGCCAGCCGCCGCTCCGGCTGCCGTTCCTTGAATTTAAAAGTCCCAAAACCGCGTTGCAAAAACGTTTCAGTGGCTTCACTCTCTCTTCCCGGAATGAAACAAAATATCCTCTGGTCCGGGCTTAAAGGCAAAGCCACTTACAAATTCCCGGGAAAGGACTTTCAGGTTTTCCCCGATAACGGTAATATCATAATGTTCAGTCTAAAAACGTCAGGGAGGAGAAGTATGAAAACTTTTTTTATCGATCCCACTTCCACGTATTTATCTGTTAAAAAATTCTGCTCGAAACAAGCAGCTTGGATTTGGGTTCTTACCGCGGTTTGTTTCGCGGCGACTTCCGTGTTGGGGGCAACGTTTCCCGCCAATGCACCGTCTCTCGGCGCGATCCCCGATTCGGATATCGGCTCGCCCGTTTGTCAAAATCTATCAACCACTTTCAAGGACGTCACCTTTACCGTGACCGGCCTGAGTGGAAACGTTACCAGCGCTGTCGTATCTTTTAGCGCTTCGCACACGTTCCTGCAGGACCTTGAAGTTTCGCTGCGGGGGCCGGGCGGTTCGCCGTCGCACCTGCTGTTTTCTGCCACGGGCACCACTTCGACCGTTGCCAATACTTGCGCGGGAAGTGCTAACGACCTTTCGAGCGCAAATACTTACACGTTTGCCGATACTGCGGCCGCCAACTGGTGGACGACAGCGGCTACTAACCCGGTACCGACCAGCACCAACCGTACGGTAGTAGCGGGCCCGACGAGCAATCCTCCCGCGACGACCAGCCTTAATACTACTTTTGCTTCAACGCCCGGTAACGGAACCTGGACGCTTCGCTTCCGCGATCGCGGCGCAGGCGACACCGGAACCGTCACGGCGGCGAGTTTGACTCTGACGGCCGCCATCGTAGATCCCTTCATTAACTATTTGGACATGAACGGTGACGGCAAAACCGACTGGGTAGTTGTTCGCAACACCGGCGGCGGCCCGACGGGCCAGGTCACCTGGTTCACCAACTATAACGGCTTGGCCACCGGCCAGACGGATCCCTGGGGAATCGCGACCGATTTCTTCGTGCCGGGCAACTATGACGCCGACACCAAGACGGACGTAGCGGTTTGGAGACCAGGCGCTCCGGGTTCATCTTTCTGGTTCATTCTGCAGAGTGCGACTGCTACTCTGAGAACGGAAACCTTCGGACAATCGGGCGACGATCCGACCGTGCTCGGCGACTATAACGGCGATGGCTTAGATGACATCGCGGTCTATCGCGCCGGCGCAGCTTCGGGCGATCCGAGCTTCTGGTATTGGCGTCAAGCGAATGCCGGCCCCGTGTTTGCGGTTCAATGGGGACAGAATGGCGACTTCCTGTCACCTGGCGACTATGACGGCGACGGCAAAAATGACTTTGTCATCCAGCGCAACGCCGGCGGCGGCCAGGCCCGCTTCTGGAGATTGTTTGCCACCGGTTCGAGTGATTCACTCGTCTTCGGAACTCCGACAGACGTTGTCCTTCCGGGCGACTATGACGGCGACGGCAAAACCGACCTCACTGTTATCAGGGGCGTCAGCGGCCAGATCCTCTGGTGGACACACCCGAGCAGCGGCGGTGCCGACACGGCCAACTTCTGGGGTAACTCAGCCACTGACTTCCCGACACAGGGAGACTATGACGGCGACGGCAAAACGGACAGAGCGATCTGGAGACCGAATGCCGACCCGACGCAGAATCTCTTCTTTGTCGATCGTTCGAACGGCAGCGGATTGCTGACCTTCGAATGGGGCCAGAACGGAGATTATCCGGTTGCTAACTACAATGCACACTAATCAGATACCTGTTTAGTCAGACGAAAAGGCCGGAACCCCCGGCCTTTTTTATTCGCGAATTTATACCATTAGTTTTTTGGAAGCCGGACCTACGCGAATCGGCGAAGACAGAAGCCCGCGTGTTAGCAAGGGCTCGGGTCTTATCGCGGGAAAACTAGCCCTCCCTAACGGTCGGGCTTCCTAATCGCACGATTTTATTGCAGCAATAAACATTTACACCGCCTGGCAAAATATTGACTCCCTGCGTGGTTAGGAATATGATGAGCTAAATTTCCGGACTTCCACGTTCCGTTAAAAATAGCAGTACTTATCTGGTGTCAGACTTTTTAAGTCGGACACTGATCCCTACATTTGCTTTGTCCCTTTGAAAGGAGGAGACTATGAAAACTTTCTTACGCATCCGGACCTCTCCGGATCCCCGGCATTCACCCTTATTCGAAGAAGTAAAAAAATACGGCAGGAAACCGTCCAGATGTTTATTGGCTTTTATCGCCGCGTGTTTAGCCGTTAGCTGGTCTTTTGCAGCGACCTTTCCAGCTGACGTTCCATCTTTAGGGCCGATTCCGGATTCCGACATCGGCTCACCCGTTTGTCAAAATAATTCGACGACGTTTAGAGATGTAACTTTTACCGTAACGGGTATCGGCGGAACGGTTACATCGGCCGTGGTATCTTTCAGCGCGTCGCATACATTTTTGCAGGACCTCGAAGTGTCGCTGCGCGGCCCGGGTATGGTTCCGTCACACTTACTATTTGCCTCTACGGGAACTACCTCGACGGTGGCCAACACCTGCGCGGGAAGCGCGAACGATCTATCGACCGCCAACACTTATACCTTTAGCGACGCGGGCGCGAATTGGTGGACGACGGCCGCAACCAACCCCGTTCCCACCAGCACTAACCGCACGGTAGTAGCAGGCCCGACAAGCAATCCGCCGGCGGTCACAAATTTGAGCGCCGCCTTTGCCGAAGTCTCGCCAAATGGGACGTGGACATTGCGGTTTCGCGATCGCGGCGCGGGCGACACCGGCACGGTCACGGCAGCCAGCCTGACGATAACGGGCGTCGCTCCGATAGGAACGGTCGTCGATATGAACGGCGACGGAAAAACCGATTGGGTGGTCGTGAGAAACATCGGCGGCGGCCCGAACGGGCAGGTCAGGTGGCTTATCCAGCACAATGGCGCGGCCGGAACCGTGACCCAGGATTGGGGCCAGGCCGGGGACTATTACACTCCCGGCGATTATGACGGTGACGGTAAATCGGACATCGCCGTCTGGCGGCCGCTGCCGGACAAGGATTCGACTTTCTATATTCTGAACAGCGCCACCGGCACCGTGCGGATCCAGCACTTCGGTTTGATGACGGACGATCCGAGCGTCATCGGCGATTACAACGGAGACGGCAAGGACGACATCGCGCTCTATCGCAGCGGCAACAATCCGGGCGACCCGAGCTTTTGGTTCTGGGATACGGGTAACAATTTCTTTGGCATGCAATGGGGACAGAACGGGGACGTTCCGGCGCCGGGCGATTATGACGGCGATCTTAAGGCCGACTTCGTCGTGCAGCGTAATGGCGGCAGCGGGCAGGCCCATTTCTGGAGCCTGTTTAGTTCCACCATGACGGCCAGCACTGCCGCCTTCGGCACGCCGACGGACAGTGTCGTGCCGGGCGACTATGACGGCGATAATAAAACGGACATCGCTGTGGTCAGAAACGTCGCCGGGCAGTTGGTCTGGTTTTACCGGCCGAGCAACAATCTCAATAGTTTTGTGCAGACCGCATTCGGCTTGGCGGCGACTGATTTCCCCGTCCAGGGAGATTATGACGGTGACGGCCGGACCGACCAGGCAGTCTGGCGGCCAAACCTTGACCCGACGCAAACCTACTTTTACGTAAACCAATCCGGCGGAGGCGGATTACTAACATTCGAGTGGGGCCAGAAACGGCGACTATCCCGTGGCAAATTACAACACCCACTAAAGCGATCTCAAAATGCGTATAAAAAAGGCCGGTTGATCCGGTCTTTTTTGTACTATCATATAGATACAAAAACGCCCCGTGAGGAGAGAGTATGAAACACTTTTTTATCGATCCCACTTCCACGTCTGTATTTAAAAGATCTGCCTGGCTGGCTTTTGTTGTGATCTGCGTTTTTGCGACCTCATCATTCGGGAGCACATTTCAAGCTAACCCCGCGTCACTAGGCGCGATCCCCGATTCGGACATCGGCTCACCCGTTTGTCAAAATAATTCGACGACCTTTAGAGACGTCACTTTTACCGTGGGGGGTGCGGGCGGATTAGTGGTTGTCTCAGCGGTATCTTTTAATGCTTCGCACACCTTTTTGCAGGACCTGGAGGTTTCGCTGCGCGCGCCGGGCGGCTCGCCGTCTCATCTGCTCTTTTCCGCGACCGGTACTACATCGACCGTGGCCAACACCTGCGCCGGCAGCTCAAACGACCTTTCGACCGCCAATACATATACTTTTACCGACATTGCCAGTGCAAACTGGTGGACAACCGCCGCCGCCAACCCGGTTCCTACGGGCTTTAACCGCACGGTAGTGACCGGAATCGGGGGAGTGGCCAACCCGCCCGCGACCACGACTATGAACACCACCTTCTTCTCAACATCTCCTAACGGGATCTGGACCTTGCGTTTCCGCGACCGCGGGTCAGGCGACACGGGAACGGTTACCGCGGCGAGCTTGAGCCTTCAGTTTGAGCAGCCCATGAACCACTATCTGGATATGAACGGTGACGGGAAAACCGACTGGTCGGTGATTCGAAACACCGGCGGCGGCCCGAGCGGACAGTTGACCTGGTATACCCAGTTTAACGGCATTGGCGGCGGACAGACCGCGGCGTGGGGGCTGCAGACCGATACCATCGCTCCGGGTGATTACGACGGCGACGGCAAAGCCGATATTTCCCTCTGGCGTCCGGGGCCGGCGGGCGCCGCCGTGTGGTACACGCTGCTGAGTTCGACGGGAACCGCGCGGGTAGAGGCTTTCGGGCAATCCGGCGATTTTGCCAACGTGCAGGGCGATTATAACGGCGACGGCAAAGATGACATCGCCGTCTATCGTCCCAGTAATTCCCCGACGACCGATCCCAGCGTCTGGTATTACCGGACTGTGCAGAACGGCCCCGTCTTTGCCGTGCCCTGGGGCCAAATGGGCGATTTTTCGGCCAGCGGCGATTACGACGGCGACGGCAAAGACGATTTTGTCATCCAGCGCAACGCAGGCGGCGGCCAGGCCCGTTTCTGGATACTGTTCGCGACCGGCAGCAGTACCTCCTTTGTTTTCGGCTCTCCGGCGGACCTGATCGCGCCCGGCGATTACGACGGTGACGGCAAGACCGATATCGCTGTTGTCAAAGGCCTTAACGGTCAAATGATCTGGTGGATACATCCGAGCAGCGGCGGCCCCGATACCGCTACCTTCTGGGGATTCTCAGCCACAGACTACCCGACGCCGGGAGACTATGACGGCGACGGCAAAACGGATATCGCGTTATGGCGCCCGAGCGCCACGCCCGGGGGAAGCACTTTTTTCGTCAACAAGAGCACCGGCGGTATCGAGACCTTCGCCTGGGGCGCGCAGGGCGACTACCCGACGGCTAGTTCCGGTACGCACTAGCTTAAAATATGGAGCGCGTAATTTATTCCATATATTCCGGTAATTCTAATATTTCATGAGCATCAATGAATTTAGGGAATCTTGGAATCTTGCATATTGAAACACGACCCATAACTGCCCGGTTTCTGTTTGTGTGGTAAAATCACTTTGGGTTGCTTGACAGAAAATCGTAAGTTTTTTAGGATTTAGGTTTGTCGCCTGATTTGGCGGCAAGCTTATCAGGCAGACTTTTTACGTGCCATTTCTAAGGTTTGTTTGAAAATTTCGGGCACGTACGTCAATGGTAGACAGCTTCCCTTACAAGGAAGAAGTTAGGGGTTCGAGTCCCTTCGTGCCCACCATTGCTTGAAAATTGAATATTTCAGAAATTCCAACATTTCAATATTCCAAGTCAATGATCTGGAATTTTGAAATTTTTGGAATTTGAAATCTTTGCGGAGTCGTAGTTCAGTTGGTTAGAACGCCAGCCTGTCACGTTGGAGGTCGCGGGTTCGAGCCCCGTCGGCTCCGCCATTAAAATAAAAACCGCCTGGTTCACCCGTGAGCCGGCGGTTTTTGATTTATATCTAACTTTTTTCTTCATAAAAACCTTCATCCTGCTAAATCTGTTTTCCCTCTTCGCGCGAATAATAGAAGGTATCGCCCTAAAAGCTGGTCCTGATAAGTTGTTTGCTTTTATGCCGGTGCGCAATTTTTTAAAATTCCCTGGGAGAATCAGATGAAAAAATCAATTACGTTAGCTTTATTCATAGCGCTGGCCGTTATCGGCTTGGGAGCTTGCATGGATTCGACGGCGAATTCGGGCAATAACCCTGCTCGTTCAAATTCAGGCAGCATGCAAAAGGCTGCCAATACCGCGCCGAACACCGCACCGGCTGCGAACACCAACAGCGACAACCCGACCGTCGGCGGCGCGGCGATGCTTCGCACCAAGGACATTATCGATAACGCCGCTAATTCCGCCGATCACACCACGCTGGTCGCCGCCGTCAAAGCGGCCGGTTTGGTCGACACCTTAAAGGGCGCGGGTCCGTTCACCGTCTTCGCCCCGACCAATGAAGCCTTTGACAAACTGCCGAAAGGTACCGTCGACGGCCTCTTAAAACCGGAAAGCAAAGCTACCCTGGCCAAGATCCTGACCTACCACGTGGTGGCCGGTAAGCAAGATGCCGCGGCGATCGCCAAAGCCATCGAGGCCGGCAAAGGCAAGGCGGAATTTAAGACCGTCGCCGGCGGGACTTTGACCGCCGCGATGGACGGCACCAGCGTCGTCCTGACCGATGAAAAAGGCGGCAAATCAAAGGTCACCATCGCCGACGTGATGCAGTCCAACGGCGTCATCCACGTAGTCGATACCGTGCTGATGCCCAAGTAAAACCGGGAGCGCGGACATCCTTGTCCGCAAACGAACGCTTGCGTTCGATAAAGAAAGGCGTGAGTTTTACTGTTCTCACGTCTTTCTGTTCCACTGTTCCGGGTGCGCGCGAATGGAACACCGGAACAAAAATGGAACACAAATATTATAAATTTCGCGCATTTCCCAAGATCAAACATTTTCTTCTTGCATCCGGCGAATATCATTTTCTCCCAAGATACCTTCGTCATCCGTCGCCGCAGCCCGCAGATAGCGATTTATTGTCGTGGTCGGGATGCCCATGATCATCCCAACCCGGCGCTGGCTATTTCCAGCGGCGTATAACTTTTTGGCGACAATTATCGACTTAGCCCGTTCACCGTCAGCGTACTCCCAGCGCCATACCAGGTGGTCGCGCTCTTTCGCGTTGCCGACGAACTCAAAATGCAAAAGCGCCCGCGACTTTTTTAGCCGGTAAATTATGACATTCGATGTGTCAAAGCGAAGCTCGGTGCCGCGCGGTTTGAGGTGTTTTAAGTAGCGCAGGTCTTTTGCCTTATTGCTGGTGCCTAACGCAAAGACATTGTCGGCAAAATTGCTGAGCATTTTCGACCCTTGCATATCGTTTAGTGAAAGAGGCGATGTATAGGGAAGCTTGGGCGTGTGGGCCAGCACGAGTATCGAGAGTCCGTGGAATTGCTTAAAATATTTTAGCGCCTTCATCAGCTGCGCGGCCGCCGAGGCGTTTTCGTTCGCGCCTTTAAGAAAAGTAATGTTATCGACGATCACTACGCGAGCAGCTGTCTGTTTTAACAATTCGATGAAGGAATGCTGGATAAATTCGGCCAGATTTTTATAACCCGGCGGCAGCTCGCCGTGCGGCGCGGTCTGCGCGCGCAGTAAATTGTCGGAAAAGCGGTGGGGACGGCGCGTTCCGTCTTTTTTCAGGGCAGAGTAACGAGCTTCGAATTGTTCTTCGCTCAACTCAAAATCAAAATATAGAACTTTCTGCGCGGGCGGCACTATTTCAAACGGCGCGATCGGTTTCCCGCCCGCTAACGCTTCGGCGATCTGCATGGCCAGCGTGCTCTTGCCGCGGCCTGAGTCGGAAAAAAGAATGGAAAGCTCGCCTTCCAGCCAGAAGTCGCCAAAGAGCGCTTTCGGCTGCGGCTTTTTCCCGGCGTCTTCCAGCCACGCGTTCACCGGCTTTAGATTGAAAAGATTGTTCCAGTTTTGTATTTCGCGCTCGGGAACCTCAAGCGCATCTTGGGATTGCTCACGTAATTATTATCTTATTTGGAGCGAAAAAGAGAAGAGACGATTTTAAAGATTTGGGTGATTGGTGATGGATATCGCCCTCCGTCCAAATATTGGCAGGTTATGTAAAAATGATTGACTTTGGTGTTTATCGAGCCTTACGAGACTCATATCCTAGGATTCACTTGGAGGATATGAATGTCTCAAAATCTTCATAAATCAACCCCGAATCTCGTTCCCGTTTCGGGGGACTTCCCTAAAACTCGTACTTTTTTCGATTGGTGGTTATATGTCATCAAGCGATCAGAAGAAGTTTTATGGCAGGCCAAGTATCTTATATTCGGGATTGGCTTTGCGCTGTTCCTTATCTATGAACTTACACATTTTGCCAAATTTCTTCTGAAGAACTGGAATAGTTAGCCTTTAGAATTTTTTGCGAGAATTTTATAGCCTTCGCATAATTATCTTTTCTTATTTAAGTACGCGCGGCGAAAATATAAATATTTTCGCCGCGCGAGGTTTTTTTGAGACGCCTGTGACCCCGGGTTGAAACCCGGGGCTATTCTCACTCGTCCGCTACGCGGACTCCACTAAGATAAGAACGGAGCTCTAATCTTCTCGCCCACCATTACCGGGCCGGCGGCGAGCGATAGCGAGGCCGGTCGGCCGAGGTAATGGTGGGCGTGTCAAGAACGTGGGCACCTGTCCTGCTTAACACGCATCAGCGTGCCCAACTCCCATTGTGCAGGCGTGCTCCACGCTCCTTTGAAAGCTCATTAAATTCGTCTTCCGGTCATGTTCTGACTGTCGAGCCGCAAATTATTTTTGCCCGGCTTTAAGTCTATCCGGACGTTCCAGACACCGCTTTTCTTTTTTGTATCTCTCTGATACTGCCCCTCGCGAGATGTCTGAGTTCTTCTTTTTTAACAGATTCCCCCAGATCGCATTTTTGTTTTCTCTTAATATTTCCGAGAGATCTCGATTCAGAATATAAAATACCTGCCCGGCCAGCATATGCGGCCCTAATTCCACATAGCCGGCTTCGGTTTCGACCTTCACCGTCAGGCTCGCGTCCCCCGCGCCGACGTTTTTTGTTTTCTCATAGTTGTAGGAGTTCTAAGAGTGTTATATTCCTCACCGCGTTAGCGGTGGGTTGAATGTAGCCGTGGATTTTAATCCACGGTGGAGTGAAACCATCCAATCGTCGCTGACGCGACGTGTGACGTCTCATTCCAACGACCGTGGGTTAAAAACCCACGGCTACTATCAACAAGACGCTACGCGTCCAAAGACAATTACTTCTTTATCACTTGCCGAAATTCTGTTAATCTTTCAACGTTGTAATCACCCACGATTTTTGAAAATGAGAGCAATACATGAAACCACATAAGGGTGACCTCATTTGATCTATTTGCACGGCCAGATTCTTTTGAATATGGCGTGTCAGTTTCAAGTAAAACTTCTGCCTAAATACTTAGGCAGTTTAGGCGAAATCCGAATTCCTGTCAAGGAGAAAAATTCCTGATGGGACTCGGAAAGACGGAGAAGCCAGATCACTTGGCAGAAAAATTATTGCGAATACGTGAGAAACTCGGTTTTTCACAAACGCAGATGTATGCCGCTATTCAGAATCAAAATAGTAAGATCACAATTTACAGAGGTTATATTGCCCAATATGAAGCAGGGCGCGTTCCTGGCCCACTTACATTACTTGCTTATGCCAAGATAGGCCGAGTATCAGTAGAGCAAATTATTGACGACGAAAAGGACTTGCCTAAAGGTTTTTAGGGACGTGGATTAGAATACCTGTCAAGGAGAAAAATTCTTGATGGGTGCACACGGTAAACCAGAACGTCCAGCACGCCTCGCAGAAAAACTAATCAAGATCCGCGCGAAAATTGGGATTGTCGCAGACAGGTATGGCTGAAGCACTGGAAAGACAGGGAGTAAGGGCAGATCGCAGCTACATCGCGCGTTATGAATTAGAGCATAGAGTTCCCGGGCTTCTGACTATCGGGGCTTACGCCAAAATAGCTGGAGTGTCTGTAGAGCAACTTATTTACGACGAGTTAAACCTGCCGGCGAAATATAAGTAAATCACTTTCTTAGTCCTGTAGGGACATCATATTTATAGAATAATTTATCTTCCTCTACCCAATACGCGCGGCGAAAATATTTATATTTTCGCCGCGCGCCTGTTTAAATATCTCTGCTGACCCCGGGTTAAAACCCGGGGCTATGTTCAACCGTCCGCTACGCGGACTCTACTAAAGCCAAGCCCTAACCTTCGCGCCTACCATTACCGGGCCGGGCGGCGAGCGATAGCGTGGCCGGTTGGCCGAGGTTAATGGTGGGCGCAGGGCCATGTAAGAAGAAAGAACCACCCCGTCATCGCCTGCGGCGATGCCACCCCTCCTTGGTAAGGAGGGGTGCTTTTTGAAAATTCTTTTCGCTCAGAGCCGGTCACTGCGTTCCCGGTACTGACCTCATAACAACGCCCCAAAATAAAAAGGGCGGCCACAAGTGCCGCCCTTCAAACTTATGAATAAAGAACTAGCCTTTTCGCAATTCCGTCAGCACCTGTTTGGCGACTGCTTTGAGGGTGTCAAAGACGCCGACGCCTTTGGCGGCGACCGCTTCATAGACGGGTTCGTTCTTGCGCATCAATTCGCCGACCAGCTCTTCCGAAGAGGCCACGTTCGGCAGATCGCGTTTATTAAGCTGCAGCACGTAAGGGATCTTGGAAAGGTCGTAGCCCTGGGTCCTGAGATTTTCTTCCAGGTTATAAAGCGATTCGATATTGGCATCCATGCGCTCTTCCTGCGAATCGGCCACGAACACCACACCGTCCACACCCTTGAGGATCAGCCGGCGGCTCGCGTCGTAATAGACCTGGCCCGGCACCGTGTAGAGGTGAAAGCGCGTTTTAAATCCGCGCACCGTTCCCAGTTCGAGCGGCATAAAGTCGAAGAACAAGGTACGGTCGGTTTCCGTCGCCAGGCTGATGAGCTTGCCCTTGGCCTGGGGCGCGGTTGAATCGTAGATGTATTGCAGGTTGGTCGTCTTACCGCACAGACCCGGCCCGTAATAAACTATTTTGCAGTTGATCTCGCGTGATGCGTAATTGATAAAAGTCATAGCTTTGTGTAGTCCAAAAAATTAACTGAAGAGGCTGTCGATCTCGTCGTCTGAGATCTCATTGAAAAAGGAGTTTTGCTCCAGAACTTGTTTTTCTGAAGAACTGACGATGTCGTCCAATATTTCGGCCACGTCATAGCTGGCCTTTTTGGTCCGCAATTTTACCAGGCCAAGCGTGGAATTTCCGTCAAATACCACTACTAACAAACTTCTGCCGATGATAGAGATGAAAATACTTTCACTCTCTCCCTCATGCGCCAGCGTCGGGAAAGACTCTTCGCCGATAAGTTTTGCCATACTGCTGGTCGCCGCCACATTGCCGGCCGCCAGCGAAGCAAAGCTCGTGGTATCCATATCACCCAGATCCCCATGCACCGCGATCGGCTGCCCGTCACGGTCGATGAGAAACACGACCCGCGCAGCAGACTCGATACAAAGTCTGACCAGCACAGTTTTAAGCCTTTGGAACTGGTGTTCGTGTATTATGATGGGCGTTTCTGCCATGAGTTTTTTCTTTCAGTAGATTAAATGAGAGAGGCGGCTGGAGGTCAAAGGGTGAGCCTATATCAGACCACGGCCTCATATTTAATCTAACACATTCACTTTTTGTTTTTCAAGTATTTTTTATGTTTATCTTCATTAAACAATTTATTGCCAAGTTGCTATAAGATTTCTTTTCCGGCTCCATAAGAGTTTCGTATTGCTCTTACCTATATTTAATGGTACTCTCTTCCCTATTGTTTGTTAAATTCTCGTATTACAGGAATTAATTCCTGAAACATTGTTTAATATTAGTTATTTCTGTTAAATGAGCCCGAATTTTATGCGGTTCTTGAAATATGAGCGATTTTCTGACAAAAAACCAAGGTTTTAAAGCGGTCGCCCTGGGGGGCGGGACCGGGCTCTCGACCGTGCTTTCGGGCCTGAAAAGGTTTGTGGGCGCGAGCGAAACCGAAGCTTTCTACCTGGAAAAACTTTCGGCTATCGTGGCCGTTTCCGATGACGGCGGAAGCTCGGGCCGGCTGCGCAGCGAAATGCAGATGCCCCCGCCGGGCGACATCCGCAATTGCATGGTCGCGCTTTCCGAGGATTCTCACCTACTTTCCAAACTTTTCAGACATAGGTTTAGCGGCGACGGCGAACTCAGCGGGCACAGTTTTGGAAACCTTTTCCTGGCGGCTTTAACAGAGATCACCGGCGATTTTGCGGAGGCGGTCAGGCTTTCTTCTGAGATCCTCGCCAGCAAGGGGCATATTTACCCCGCCACCAACGCCGATGTGCATCTCTCGGCTGAGCTCGAAGACGGCACTATCGTAAAAGGCGAAACCAATATTTCGCGTTCCACAAAACCGATCCGCCGATTAAAACTGGAGCCGGAAAATTGCGACCCCCTGCCGGAGGCGCTGGCCGCCATACAGGAGGCCGATATCATCACGATGGGGCCGGGTTCGCTTTATACCAGCGTTTTGCCGCCGCTGCTGGTGAGAGGCGTAGCCGAAGCGATCGGCGAATCGACGGCAATAAAAATATTTATCTGTAATCTGATGACCCAGCCGGGCGAAACCGACGGTTATACTTCGCGGCAGCACCTGGAAACCGTAAAAAAATACGCCCCGGGGATCGACTTTGATTTTATCGTCATGAACGACCGGGCGATCAGCGATGAACAGGCCTCGCGCTATGCCGAAGAAGGAGCTTTTCAGCTCGGCCTGCATGGCTCTATCTCGCCGGAGGTGATTTACGGTGTTGAAATTGTCCAGGCCGATCTGCTGGACGAAGGCGAACAGGTGCGCCATCATCCGGAAAAACTGGCCCAGGTTCTGCTGGCGTGCGCGGCACAGAAGTTTTCGCAGGTTTTAGTGTAAAATCACTAGAGTATGGAGCAGTCACCAAATTCCTCTTCAACCGATAACCTTTCCATCGACATTCTCATCTTAGCCGCCGGGTTAGGGACCCGTATGCGTTCAAGCAAGGCCAAGGTCCTGCACGAGCTGGATGGAAAACCGCTGATCGCGCATGTGTGCCGTACCGCCGCGGCGCTGGCGCCGGAAAAGATCTATGTGGTCGTGGGGCATCAGGCTGATGAAGTAAAACAAGCGGTCGGGCGCGAACTGGGCGAAGAACAAACCCGCTTCGTTCTGCAAAAAGAACAGCTTGGAACCGGTGACGCGGTAAACGCCGCCCGCGAATTTTTACAGGACAAAGATTCAATGCTGGTGATACTTTCGGGCGATGTGCCGATCATCCGCGCGGAAACGCTCGCGTCCCTGATACAGCAGCATCGCAGTCAAAAGGCCGCCTGCACCATCCTGACCGTCGAGCTAAAAGATCCGACCGGCTATGGCCGGATCATTAGGGATGAAAATAAGGGGTTTAGCCATATCGCCGAACAAAAGGACGGCGCTAAAGAAGAATTAAAGGTAAGAGAAATAAATTCCGGCATCTATTGTTTTAATACGCGCTTTCTTTACCAGATGCTGAAACAGATCACGCCCAGCCCGGTGACCGGCGAATATTATCTGACGGATGTTCCCGCGCTTTTGCGTGAGAATGGTGAAATGGTCTCGCTCTACCTTCACAATGACGCGCGCGAAGTTTCCGGTATTAACAACCGGGCGGAGCTGGCCGATCTGGAAAGGCTGGTCCATCGCCGGACGATAAAGAATCTAATGCTCGAATCGGGTGTTTCGTTTATCGATCCGAAAAGCGTTTGCATCGGCGCCGATGTTCGGATCGGACGCGACACCGTAATTTATCCCAACGTCTATCTGGAAGGCGAAACCGTCATCGGCGATGAATGCGAAATTCGCTCAGGCACGCGGATCAAAGATTCAAAGATCGGCAGCGGCGTCATTATTCAGGACAACTGCCTGATCACCGATTCCGAAATTGAAAACGATTGCACGGTGGGGCCGATGGCGCACCTGCGCGGGCAGGCAAAAATGGAAGAAGGCGCCAAGATCGGCAATTTCGTGGAGATGAAAAAGACTGTGCTGGGCAAAGGCTCAAAAGCCAGCCACCTTACTTACTTAGGCGACGCGACCATCGGCGAAAATACCAACATCGGCGCGGGCACCATCACCTGTAATTACGATGGAAAAAATAAAAACAAAACTATCATCGGCAATAACGTAAAGATCGGTTCGGACACGATGCTGGTCGCGCCTGTGACGGTCGGCGACGGCGCCATGACCGGCGCCGGGACCGTGGTGCGAAAAGACATCCCGGAAAACACTCTGGCGGTAGGCCAGCCGGCGAGAAATATCAGGAAAGTAAAACCAGGATGAATAAGAAAATACTTGTCGTTTTTGGATTACTTCTATCATTCTTCGCTCTGCCGGTGACGGCCCAGAAAGAACCTGCTAAGAGAGATCTCAGCGGAGCGTGGATACTAAAAAATCCAAAGACCAAAAAGATCGACGGTATTAAGAAAAAGATCACATTAAAGCTGGTGATCGAAGATAATGATCCGTTGATAAAAATAACCGAGCTGGAGTTGGTTGAAGACCTTGACGCCAACGGCAAACCGGCCGGGAAAAAAGAAGGCCAGCCGTTAGTAAAGGTCTATTACACGGATTCTCGCGGTGAAAGCAACGTCTATGAAGACGGCCGCACCTGTGAGAGCGTGACAAAAAGACCAAAGGGATCATTGTGGATATCAAAGCAGGACAAAGAAAAAAACCTGACTACTGTGATCACTTTTTCTCTCTCGGAAAACGGCGCAAAGCTCATCGTGAGTTCTATGACGATCAAAAAAGTGGCTAAGATCGATATGCCGGGGAAGATATTACCGATAAAAATGGCTAGTGGATCTGAGATCGTTTTTACCAAAGCAGTTGAATAATATTTTATTTGTGGATTGTTGGGGGTGCCCTGGAAAACGGCATCAGCGGGGTAATGAGAAAACAATTTCTTTTCAGTTTATTTTTACTCGCGGGTTTTTTAGCCGTGCCGGTTTTGGCGCAAAAAATGGGCGTGGGAAATCCTGACTTTAGCGGTACCTGGGAACTGTTCGAAAGTAAGATTGCTTCGCCTCTCTTTGGTTATGAGCCGGAAAAGACGGCGGAAGACAGAGATAAAAAGATCATTTGGAAATTTGTTATTCAACACAGTGATCCTGTTATTAAGGTTACACAGATTCGGATAACTGAGACAACAAACCCGGGAACGAAAGAGGTAACTAAAAGTGAAAAATCCTTTCCGGTGCAAACTTTTTATACAGACGGAAGAGGCGAAACTAATATTGACAAAGATAATGTTTCTTATTCTTCAGTCTCCAAATGGGATGGAGATGAGATGCGTACCGAGCTGATAGGTAAACGCATAGCAGATTCAAAATATAAAGAAAGCGCTCAAACGAACTGGAAACTATTAAAGAATGGTAAGGAACTGAGGATTTTTATCGCGTCTTCCAAGACGCAACATTTCTTCGGGGCCGATCAGCATATTATCAATACCGATCCTTTTGGCAGGACCGATCTTTATAAGCTAGTCATTAAATAATATTTATGTGTGGAATTGTCGGATACGTTGGAAATAAACAGGTTGTGCCGCTCATTATCGACGGGCTGCGGAAGCTGGAATATCGCGGATACGACTCGGCGGGAATCGCCGTGGTGGACGAAGCAAAGCATCTTTCGATCCGCCGGGCCGAGGGAAAGCTTCGCAATCTGGAAGAGGCGATTCGCCTGAACCCGCTGGACGGAACTTACGGCATCGGGCACACGCGCTGGGCGACGCACGGGCGTCCGACCGAGGAAAACGCGCACCCGCACCGCGACCAATCGGGCAAGGTCGTCGTCGTTCACAACGGCATTATCGAAAATTATCTGCACGCTTAAAGAGCGGCTGGCAGCGCACGGGCAGCGAATTTAAGACCGAGACCGATACCGAAGTCGTCGCGCACCTGATCGGGCATTACGTGGAAACGCGAAGGCCTCTCGCTGGAGCTGGCGGTACGAAAGGCGGTGCAGGAGCTGCGCGGTATTTTTGCGATGTCGATCATTTCGGTCGACGAGCCGGACACGATCATCGCCGTTCGCGAAGGCCCGCCGGTCGTGATCGGTTTGGGCGACGGCGAGTTCTTTGTCGCGTCCGACATCCCGCCGATTCTCGCAGCACACGCGCGACGTTTTTTTCCTTGGCGACAAGGAGATCGCCGATCCTGACAAAGGACTCGGTCCGCGTGACCGATTTCGAGGGCAATGTCGTCGAGCCGAAGCAGCAGCGGATCACCTGGGACCCGATCATGGCGGAGAAGGGCGGCTTCAAACACTTTATGCTCAAGGAGATATACGAGCAGCCGCGTGCCGTCCGCGACACCGTGCAGGGGCGCGTCTCGCTCGATACCGGCAAGGTCTATCTCGACCCGATGGATATCTCCGAGGACGATTTCAAGGGCTTCACGTCTATCAAGATCGCCGCCTGCGGCACGTCCTGGCACGCCGGGCTCGCCGGGAAATATATGATCGAGCAGCTTGCGCGCGTGCCGGTCGAAGTCGATTACGCGTCGGAATTTCGCTATCGCGATCCGGTTCTGCATCGAAAACGACCTGCTGATCGTGATCTCGCAATCCGGCGAGACGGCCGACACGATCGCCGCGCATGCGCGAGGCGAAACAAGCCGGGCTGCAAAGTGCTGGCGATCTGCAACGTGCAGGGTTCGATGATCACGCGCGAGGCCGACGGGCACGATCCTGACGCACGCCGGGCCGGAGATCGGCGTGGCTTCGACCAAGGCGTTTACGGCGCAGATGATCGCGCTCTATCTGTTCGCGCTTTATCTCGGGCAGGTGCGCGGACAGATCTGGATGAAGCGCAGGCGAAGAAGCTTGCGCAGGATCTAGCCGAGCTGCCGCTCAAGATCGAGCAGCTTCTGAACGACGCGGACAGCGATCGAGGAGCTTTCGAAAGAGTTTTTCCGTCGTGCAGGATTTCCTATATCTCGGACGCGGCATCAATTTTCCGGTCGCTCTGGAAGGCGCGCTGAAATTGAAAGAGATCAGCTACATTCACGCCGAGGGCTACCCGGCGGGCGAGATGAAGCACGGGCCGAATGCGCTGATCGATGAAAAACTCCCCGTCGTGATCGTCAACACCCGCGAGGAAGGCAACGCAATCAGCGAGCTGCGTTACGAAAAAACGCATTCGAATATCGTCGAGGTTAAGGCGCGCGACGGCATGATCGTTTCCGTCCTGACCGAGGGCGACGAGATGAGCTCGCAAGGTTTCGAACCACGTCATCGAGGATCCCGCCGAGACAGCCGACCTGCTCGCGCCGATCCTCTCGGTCGTGCCGCTGCAGCTGCTTTCCTATCACATCGCCGTCCGCCGCGGCTGCGATGTCGATCAGCCGCGAAACCTGGCAAAATCGGTGACGGTGGAATAAAGAAAAGAGCGGGCGCAAACGGCGCTTCCGGACTGCAAATTTATTTTCTTAATTTTTATTATTTATCACGCGAGCTAACCACCTCTAAGGTCGGAAAGGGTTGCTTGCGCCCGCGCTGATTATTTAAATTTCGACGGCAGGTTTAATTCGCTCGTCAACTCGTTTCCTTGACCTAAAAAAGAAAGCCGGCCCAATAAATGAAGCCGGCTTTTCTTTTTATACAATTATTGAGAAAGGAAATATCAGGAATTCCTTCCTGAACTTTCGTCTTCTTCCCGGTCGGACATGCCGCTCTTTTGGCTGCCCTGTTCTCCGGCGCCTTTGCCTTGCTGGCCGCCCTGGGAACCCTGCTGGCTGCTGCCGGCCTGTTGGCCTTGCTGGCTACCTTGCGATCCCTGTTGGCCTTGCTGGCCGGCGCCCGGTGATTGTTGTGACGGTTGATTCTGATCTCTATCGTTAGCCATTTTGACTTACCCTCCCTTGTTCGTTCTTTACCGGTCAAAAACCCGCGAAATCCACATGCTCCCCGAGCGTCTTTTGCTCACGGCACCTCCGCGCGTCTTTGACCATATTAATAATTTATCAAATCATCCTGCCGCACTTCAGTAATCATCAATACCGAGCAGTCTCATTTTTAGGCTGCCAGCGAATTGACGCATTCAATATGCGGTTTTATCTCACGCTGCTGCAGCGAAGTCATATATTTGCGGTAACCCTTTTTAATGATCTTGTAGCACTCGCACGAAGCGGTTTCCAATCCCTTTTTATCCAGGATGGTGATCAGCCCGCGCCGGTAAGCGATCAGCTCCTGCTCTTTTAAGAGCACCGCGGCGTTGGTTACATTCGGCCGGTAAGTGCCGAGGAGCTGCGCGATAAATTCGTGAGTGATAAAAACCTTGTTTCCTTCCGAGCGGTCGTTACACATCAAGAGCAGCCGGGCCAGGCGTTCGTTAAGCGAGTGATGGCTGCTGCAAGCGCCGGTTTGTATCACCTGTTCAAAAAAGGTCGAGGTATAATTTAACACCGCTCGCTGAAACGGCCCGCCCCTTTCCATCGCTTCACAGAATCTTTTGGCTTTTATACGCAGCGCCGTGCCCGTTATCTGCACATACGCTTCGCGGCTAGCCGTATCATAGGACAAGGCCAGCGCGGTTCCGGTCATTCCTTCGCGGCCGACAATACCGCATTCAATACTCGCGCCGTCTTCAAAAACCGTTACCATCGAAATAATGCACGTTTCCGGGAAATAGACATAAGGCATCGGCTCGCCCGCTTTATAGACGGTTTCGCCGCGCTTCATTTTTACCCGTTCAAGATATGGTTGGATCTCTTTGAATTTAATAGTAGGCAGAGATGCCAGCATTTGATTTCCATTAGTAGAAGGATTTATCGCAGTATTCATAATTGGGCTCCTATCGAAATATTAATAACTCGCAAAATACAAATAAAACCGCGATCGATTTTTGGGCTCGTTTGCTCTAGGCCGCAAAACTTCGCGGTGGTTGGTAAAAAACAAGTCTCCAATAACAAGCCACTTTTTCAAATATTTTTCACGTTTCTTCAGGGCGAATCACACTGTGACTTTCGTGACCAGCGCGTTCGCCCTTGGGTTTGATCCAGACTAAAAGCGCGGATCATAGAATTCCTGTTTTGATGTCCCTTTGGTCAAAGGGCCTTTTTCCTGATTCGAACATCGTCGATGATTGGTCCGTGTTTGCCGAAGTTTCTTCACCCAGCAGGTCCTGCGCCGCATTTTCCGCCTGACCGACGAGATCCTTCGCTTCTTCCGTTCCGTCGCTCACGGCCTTAAACGCTACCTGGTATATTTGCGAGGCCTTTTCCTGGGCCTTTTGGTAGTAGCCATCGGCAGTTTCTTTTAACTGGGCAACGGTTTTATTCGCCGTTTCCATTCCCTGCTTCATCGCATCAGAAGCATCCTGACGCAACTCTCTTCCCGGTTTTGGCGCGAAGAGCAAAGCAACTGCCGCGCCTATTCCGCTGCCCACCAGTAAATATAAAAGATTGCTGCCGACGCCGGCCATTCCACTTTGTTTCTGTTCGTAGTTATTGATCACTAAATTTTACCTCCTATCAAATTACACTACGGGTCTCCGCCCCTGTATCACACGAATAAGAACAACTGCCAATGCAAGCACTAACAGAATATGTAAGAAGCCTCCCAGCATGTTTCCTGAAACCATTCCTAAGGCCCACATGATCAGCAAAATTATAAATATCGTCCAAAGCATTTTTTATTTCCCCCTTGTGGTTTTCTGCAATAACTTACTTCGCCGTTGATGATGCGAATTTCGTGCCCAAAATGTAAATGATTGTATCTATGATGTTTATGGATATTACAAAGGGAATTATTTTATACACTAGGGGAATTTCCCTTGAAACGATACAAGGAACGTAAAGTTTTACTTCAACAGCTTCAGAGAAAATGTATTGATTCGTTACAAGGAATTTTTTAGTTCGGGATCTACCCAGCAAAAACGCTCGTCAGAGCAAGCAGATCCCTTGGCACAGTGATTGCGCTTACAGCCTGGCAAGTCATTCGTTAATTAATAAGGAGCGGTAATTATGGCTAATAACAATATCTTGGAAGAAGTCACCCGTAAATTGGTGAACGACCCGAAAATCGATGAAAGAAATATTTGGGTGAACGTGGAAGACGGCCACGTTACACTTGCAGGATCTGTTACCGAACCGGAGCTGGTAGAAGCAGCCGAAAGGGCTGTGGTTAAAGTGGACGGGGTGGAAGATGTCATAAGTTTACTGTGCGTGGAAAGTGAATCGCCGGATATTCACGTTTCCGATCCGCCGACGTCGCGAATAAAAGATCCTAAGCAGCAACTCAAGATCCAGATATCCGAGATGGCGAGCGAGGGCGGTATTCCTTTCTAACTTAAACCGGCTTTTCCTATCAAATCACGGATACGGCCACTAATTACCCAAATAACACGAATTAGAAATTCTTATTCGCGTTATTTGGGTAATTAGTAACAATAATTTTGAAAAAGGGCGGCAGAATTTACCTGGGTCCTGCCGCCCTTTCAGGGCTGGATCGTTTTAGGAATCATATAACCCAGGGTGGCGCTCGCTTCGCTCACTTACCCTGGGCTATTTTCTTTGTCCCCGTTGGGGACTTTAAGGATAGATTTTCAAACTAACCCACTACCGGCCTTTTCTACTTCCCGATCACTTAACAGCTTCGAGTATCTCTTTGATCAGGCGTTCCGATTCGAACGGTTTAGGGTGGTGATACTGGTATCCGGACGCCAGCAATTTTCTCTCATCTTCAGCAGAAACCAGGGCGGTCAGCGCTATTGCCGGGATATTCTGTATCCCCGGTGAATTGCGCACCCGGTGGATAAAGGAATACCCGTCTTCGTCCGGCATACTGATGTCGGAAACGATCACGTCCGGCAGCGCCCCGCCGCCGCTAAGATTATCCATCGCCTCCGCCACGGAACTGGTCGCCGCCACTTGCGCGCCCCTTTGTTCAAAAAATATCTGCAGCACTTCCCGCGAATCGTCATTATCCTCGACCAGCAAAATACGCAATTTTTCCAGCGGCTCCTCGGGAAATTCGAAATGCTCTTCTCTTTTCGGTACCTCGAACGTTTTATTTAAAAGAGGAAAAGTGACCACGAACTTGGCGCCTTGCCCGATGCCGCGGCTTTCCGCCTTTACCGTTCCGCCGTGCTGCCGCACCAGTGAAGAAACGATCGAGAGTCCCAGGCCCAGGCCGCTCTTATCTCCGGATTCGCTTACCCGGCCCTGGTAATAGCTCTCAAAAATATGAGGCAATTCCTCGACCCGGATCCCCTTTCCCGTATCTTCAATACTGATCCGAACATTGTCCGGTTCTTTTTCGATAAAGACATTGACCATACCCTCGCTGGGCGTAAATTTAATAGCATTGGTGAGCAAATTAACAAATATTTGCTGCAGCCGGTTCAGATCGGCATTGACCATCAGCTCTTCTTCAAAGATATAGTTGAGTTCGATATCTTTTGCCTGCGCCGCGGGCTTTTGCGATTCCACCACGTACGCGACCGCATCCGGCAGATTCACCGGATGGAATTCGAGATTGAGCTTGCCTGAGATTATTTTTGACGAATCAACGAGGTCGCCGATCAATTTGGCTTGAACGCGCGCGCTTCTTTCTATCGTTTCCAACGCATTCGCTCTCGTCTCCTCATCAAGCTCCTTGGTCAAAAGGATGCGGACCCAACCCAGAATGGAATTTAAGGGAGCGCGTAATTCATGAGAGACCATCGCGATAAAATGGTCCTTGGCAAGATCGCGCGCCTGTTGTTCGGCGGCCAGAAGCTGAGTCGCCTCGTCGGCGGAGAGCTTGGTCGCGGTCAGGTCTGTCACACTTCCCAGCGTAAAAGCGCTGGAATTTTCAGTTCCCGTAAAGGTTTTCGCGCGCACTCCGAGCCAGCAGATCTTACCTTCGATAATGACCCTGTAATCAACGCTGCACTCGGTAAATTCGCTGTGGGCCCGCTGGATGGTCTCATTCACCAGGCTTAAATCGTCCGGGTGAATGGCGAGCGAAAATTTTTCCCGCGTCATCGTCTCATCCGCGGCGATCCCGTAAAGTTTGTTGAATGCCGGTGTGGTGACGAGGTAGTCTTTCGTCAGGTCCCAGAAAAAAAGCCCTACCGCGGCAGTCTCCGCGGCGAGAAGAAGCTGTTCGCTCCTGTTCTCGTAGACGTTCTTTTTTGCGTCGTAGATACTGATATCCTGCGCGGTAAAAAAGATCCCTTTTACCTCGCCGTTTTCGGAGTTAATAGGTGTAAAAGTAAATTTTAGCCGTTTGGCATTTTCCGAATTTAGGGGAAACCCGGCTTCGGCGGACGACGCCTGACCGCCGGCGGCGTTTTCGATCGCTTCTTTAAGCGAGCGCCGTTCGGCAGCATCTCCGGCCAGTGAAAAAAACTCTTTCCCGGTTAAGTTTTCGCTGTTTAGTTTAGACTCTGTGAGGCCCTGACCATTTAGCTCTTTAATAGCACCGCCCGGCTCGAGTGTGCCGTTGAGATAGAAACCCTGATCATGACTTGCCATATAGACATATTATTGAATAACTTCCTTACCTGACAAAAGTCTAATGGCAAAAACCGTAAAAACACAGACCAGGAGAAGATGAATAAAGCCCCCGAAAGTCTCGCCGCTAGCAACCCCTAACGTCCATAAAACCAATAAAAAAATAATTACTGCCCCTAACATAAATCCTCATTAGAATCCGCCCAAAAAACTATGGGCTTGAATAAGCTCATCGTTCTTTCTCACTTCGAATTCTTCGATCCAGCCTTTAATATTGCTTTCGATCTTATTAATGGCTTTCTTCGAGAAGGTTTTTACATTCTTAACCTCGGACGGTTGGGGCTGAATGTCCTCATCGTGTGAGTTTTTCTTGATGACTTTGATTATTGCTCTTCCCATATCGATTGACTCCCCTTGTTCTTGCCCAAAGTGTTTTGCAACTTAAATGCCAAAGAAATGATTAAGACAAATCGTTGATTTTATTGGGGTTTGTTAGGAACGGTATTTGCTACCGAACGTTTTGTTTCTGTATTGTTGTATGAATTTGATACGATATAACTGTTCGAAAAAACTATAAGGAAGGGGTTCAATGGCATATAAAGGGCTGGTGATCGATGACGATGTCTCAATGTTGGATCTGATGAAGCTCCAACTCTCAGGCAACGGGTTCGACGTTATGACCGCCGATAAAGGGGGGCTGGGGGTTGAACTTATCAAGGAAAACGATTTCGATATTATTTTGACCGATCTGAACCTGCCGGATATCGACGGCATCGAAATGGTCAAAAGGGCAAAGGAACTGTCGCCGCACACGGAGATCATAATGATCACCGGCCATGGGTCGACCGAAAAAGCCATAGAAGCCATCAAATCCGGCGCTTATCACTATATTGAAAAGCCCGTCGAGTTTGAAGAACTGGCGCTGCTGATCGAAAAGGCCATCGAGCGCAAACAGCAGGCTGCCGAGATCCGCGAGCTTCGCGGGAAACTTAGCAAAACGGCCTCTTTCGCCGGAATTGTCGGCGGCAGCAAATCGATGCAGGATATCTATGAAATGATCGGAAGCGTGGCGGAATCAGACGCCAATATTCTCATCCTGGGCGAATCAGGCACCGGAAAAGAGATCATCGCCAACGCTATTCATTTCCAAAGCCACCGCGCCAAAAAACCTTTTGTTAAAGTAAATTGCTCGGCGCTGCCCAAAGACCTGATCGAATCAGAGCTTTTCGGCCATATAAAAGGCGCCTTTACCGGCGCGACCGCTGATAAAGTAGGCCACATCGGCCGTTCAAACGGCGGCAGTCTGCTGCTGGATGAAATAGCGGAAATGCCGACCGAGCTGCAGCCTAAGCTTTTGCGTGTGCTCCAGGAAAAAGTTTATAACCGCGTCGGCAGCGACCGCCCGCAGGAAGCCGATTTCCGGCTGATCTGCGCCACTAACCGCGATCCGTTCGAATCCATCAAGAACGATTCTTTGCGCGAAGACCTTTATTACCGTATCAACACCATCGAGATCCGAATTCCCCCGCTCCGCGAGCGAATGGATGACGTGCCGATGCTGGCCGAGCATTTTCTCCAGATCTACTCCGATAAATACAAACGAAATATCACCGGTTTCTCGCAGGCCGCCTATGACCAGATGCTGAATTATAGTTGGCGCGGAAATGTGCGCGAACTGGAGCACTCGATCGAAAGGGCGGTCTTGCTGAGCAAGGGAAATGTTATCGAAGGCTTCGATCTGACGGTGGAGGCAAATTCAGCTTTCGGCGCATCCGCCACCGGCGAAGGATATACGAAGATCGCCGTTATGCCGGTCAATTCGATAACTGAAGGGGTGCGGTCCGGCGGCTTTGACACCGCCAATGCCGTCGGCGCACAGCCGGCCATTACGAACGAAAATCTGTTTGAGGACATTGGAAAGGTTATCGTAGATAAACTTCCGGAACCGCAGGAAAACGAGACCAACAAGGATGTTTTTGAATCGATCGAATATGGAGTGGTGCTGGCCGCGTTAAAACGTACCGGCGGTAATAAACAGGCCGCTGCCAATCTGCTCGGGCTTTACCGCCCCCGGCTCTACGGCATGATCAAACGCCACGACCTCGGGAAAAAGATTTGATCCTGGAAAAGAAGTATTCGCCACTAATTACACAAATAACACGAATTAAAATTCCTTCTATTCGTGCTATTTGTGGCGGTATTCCGTGATTTATAGCAGACACAAAAAATATGCCGCCAGCGCGTGCTGGCGGCATATATGATCGAACGTCCCTTCCTATGAACCTGCTGTTATGAATTAAAACATCCGATCATGAATCTCTTTAAGCGTTAGCTCAAAGCAGATGCAATGTTATTTCCTCCCGAATGTCCTCGTTGCTGGACCTTCCTTCGCTTTTTACACTTATCAAAAACCGTTCCACAAATGCAAAACGTTAAAAATCAACATTTAGCGGTTTTCGTTCAGATAATCCCATCTTTCACCTGCACGATTTAAGCTCTTTTTGAACTAAAACAGTCCGACCCGTTGTATTTTTTCCATACAGAAACAAAAATTTATATGTATTATGTAAAACATTTGGGCTTGTAAGCCGAAGTATCACAGTATTTACAAAATGTACTTGCTAAATTCCCGTGGTATGATAATTGCCCGGAAAGACTTTGCTTCGTTGTGCCTCTTGTCTTTTTTGAAGTTTGCAGTATGCAGTATGCAGTAATGGGAAAAAAGCTGAACAAAATCCGGGATAACTATATAGGAGACGTTAGTAGTCGCCAGTATCTAAAGGTCCCGTACCTGGTTTTCGCGGTGGCGATCCTGCTCACCGTCGGTACCACTTATCTTTTTTATAAGAGTGCCGAAGCAAATGACCGCGCCCGGTTCAACAACGATATAACAAAACTCAAGGCCACTATCAAAAGCCGCCTCGATGCTTATGTGACCCTGCTGAAATCCGGCCGCGGATTTGTCGAAGCCAGTAAATCCGCGGGCAAAGAGGTAACCAAGGATTCTTTTGCGGTCTTTATCAAAAGCCTGGAGCTCGAAGAAGGTTTCCAGGGTACGCAGGGTATCGGTTTTATCAAGCGGGTGCGGCCCGAAGAGCAGTCGGCGCTGACGGAAAAAATGAAGGCCGAGGGCCACAAGGAGTTTGCGATCTTTCCCGCGGAAGCCGCCGATAAAGAAGGGTACGTTATCCTTTACCTGGAACCTCTGAGTAAAGACCGGAATAAATTTGGCCCCGGGTACATCATTTCGACGGAACCGCTGAAATGGGCAGCTATCGAAAAGGCCGCGACAACCGGCGATCTGGCCGTTTCCGAAAAATTGAACCTTTTTCAACTTCCCCGCAACCCGAATGATCCGGGTATCACCGGTTTTCAGTTATACGTACCCATTTACCGTTCCGGCGAGGTACCTGAAACCGAGCAGAAAAGAAGAGACGAACTTGAAAGCCTGCTCTATTGTCCTTTCCGCGCCTATAAATTTATTGAGGAGATACAAAAGGCCGGTGGGGTTCCCGATATTTCGTTTGCCATTTATGACCAAAAGGTTGACCCGGAGCATTTGTTAGGTGCATCTCAGCCCGAAAATAAGACCGGCGAAACTTCTACCCTGACACAGTCGCTAAGCAAGACGATTTACGATAGCGTGCGGTTTGAAGAAACCGCAGAAAGCAAGGTGGGTAATGAAACCTGGTTTGTAAAATACCAGAGCCTTCCCGCTTTTCATTCAAATTCCGCCACGGGCTGGACGCTGGTGATCTTTTTCTTTGGCCTGGGTATCAGCCTCATTTTATTTTTCATCACGCTTTCACAATCAAAGGCGCATACCAGCCTGGAAGCGATCGCCAAAGACCTGGCGCGCTCCGAACGGGTCAAAGATGAATTCATCGCCGTGGTCTCGCACGAATTGCGCACGCCGCTTAATTCGATCGCCGGCGGCGTTACTATCATGAGAAACCGGAACGTGACGCCTGAAACCCGCGAGAAAGCACTCGACATCATAGAAAAAAATCTGCGCTCACAGGCAAACCTGGTCGAGGATATGATCGTCTTCTCCGATATCAATGCCGGCAAAGGCGATCTGCACCTTCATCCCCTCAGTTTTTCTTTGATGGTAAATAAGATCTTTAATGAATTTTATCCGCAGGCAAAACTCAAAGACATTTCCTTTACCAAGGAAGATCTTTCAGGTGGAAAAACTATCGCCGGCGACGAACCAAAACTGGAAAAGGTGCTGCAAAGTATTTTGTCTAACTCGCTGAAGTTTACTTCAACCAACGGCTCGATCGCGCTGGAAGTAAGCAGTTTTGACCACGTCGTCCAGTTAAAGATCAAGGACAACGGCTTTGGAATTCATCCGCAAATACTGCCGCACATTTTTGAACTTTTTAAACAAGGTGATTCTTCCCTTGTCAGGCGGCACGGCGGATTGGGACTGGGAATGACCCTTTCGCGGCATATAGTAAAACTTCACGGCGGCACCTTAGAAGCCGAGAGCGCCGGGCTGGATAAAGGCTCCACTTTTATTCTTAGGCTTCCCGTTATCGAAAATAAAGTCTGATCTTTTAGCTTTGCCTCGAAAGTCCCAATTCTAAATTAGTAAGTTCGCTGAATTTAAAAGGATCGACGTTAACTGGGAGCGCAGGCATCTTGCCTGCAAGCGCGATTCTCGCGCTAAATAGCTATCGAGTAAAGAGCTTTTCAGATCGCTGCGCGACCCAAGCAGGCAAGATGCCTGCGCTCCCAGGTAAAAGCCGAATGTTTTACAGATAACTTGTTTGCTTATAAAACTCCGAGACTCCTTTCGACCTTAAAGACAAAGCCGATCTTTCCTGCACTTTTTCCGTATCAAAACATTGCATATTTCTCTCTTTCTCTTTTCCCTCACGCTTTTCTAGTATTCATAATTCCTTTACTTTCTGCATTTACCGGCTATGGCATACGCCTTGCCCAATTAGCTGGGCATAAGGACATTAATTTGTCTCAGCCCTATGCAAAATTTATTCAGAATGTTTAAGTATGGAGGTAACATGAGGAAAATTCTTATAACCGTCTTAACGGTTGCTGTATTTTTCACTATTGAATTTGCAGCTATGCAAACGGCTCATGGACAATTGCGTCCTTATCGCGTAACCGATACCCAAGTCAGAAATCTTTTAACACGGATCGAATCCAACACCGATATTTTTCGCAATCGTCTTAATAACGCGCTTGATTCAAGCGCCATCAACGGCAGCCGCCGTGAAGATGAAATAGTTCAGAATGTATCTGATTTTGAACAGGCCACCGATCGCCTGCAGCGTAACTTTGACGCGCGAAATGTAAATACTGCCGATGTACAGGAAGTGCTGTCGCGCGCTTCGACGATCGATAGTTTTATGCGCTCGCGTCGCTTGACGACCGCGGTGCAGAATCAATGGAATACGATGCGGACCGACCTTAACACGCTGGCGAGTTATTACCGTGTGGCGTGGAATTGGACCAACCCGCCGACTTATCCCGGCAATAATACCGGTTACCCGGGAAATAACACCGGTACAGGACCGGTATTCGGCGGCGGAGGCGGAGGCTTTCGCGATGCCATGCTGACCGGAACTTACAAATTAAACCGTTCGGCCAGCGACGATGTTCAGACCGCGGTTGACCGCGCCTATACAGGTACTAATACCGGTACCGGCACAAACCAGCGCGGACGCGGGCAGGGACTGATCCGCCGCTTAACGCCGCCGGACACGCTGATCATCCAGAAAAATAATCGTGATGTCACGATCGCTTCGGACGTAGCGCCGCAGGCGATGATCACCGCTGACGGTGTCGCGCGAACTGAAACTTCGCAGAACGGCCGCACGGTTCCGGACAACCGCCACGCTGCAGGGAAACGGCTTGACCATCAATTATGAAGGCGACCGGATGAATGATTTTTACCTGTCTTTCACTCCGCCGGCCGCGACCAGCTGCGCGTAGTGCGCCGCATTTATCGTGAGAATGATAATCAAACTATTACCGTGACCAGCGTCTATGACAAGATAAATTCGACGCCGGACTGGTCTGCCGCGAATACTTACAATCCGAATAACGGTAACGGTTATGGCACGGGCAATAATACCGGTAACAATACCGGCGGTAACAGCTACGGCAATTTCATCGTTCCTAATGGCACGCGGATCGTCGGCACGCTGGAAAATGCGATTTCGACCAAGACCGTCAATGAAGGCGATAGATTCACCATGAGAGTGATCTCTCCCGCCCAGTATAGCGGCGCGGTCATTACCGGTTATGTGTCTAACACGCAGCGTTCCGGCAGAGTTACGGGCCGCGCGAATATGGCCTTGAACTTTGAGGAGATTCGCCTGCGCAACGGGCAGACGTACCGGTTCGCGGGTTCTGCCGATCAGGTCAGGCTGCCTAACGGCGAGAACGTCAATGTCAGCAACGAAGGCGAAGTGCGTGACGATAATCAAACCAAGAAAACGGTCGTCCGTTCCGGGATCGGTGCCGCGATCGGCGCCATTATCGGAGCGGTAGCCGGCGGAGGTTCGGGTGCGGCTGTCGGTGCGGCGGTCGGCGCGGGCGCCGGTGCCGGATCGGTGCTGATCCAGGGCCGTGACGATCTGAATCTAATTCAGGGAACGGAATTCGTCATTACAGCGACGGCTCCGCAAAACGTGGGCTTACGTTAGAGTTTGGCCGACAAGGGGGAAGAGAAGCGGATTGGATCCTTGTGGTCCACCCGCTTCTCTTTATGACCGAGATTTATAGCAAGAATTTTGAAACGCCGTACACCGTCAAGGAGGCAGAAAAATGGATAGCAAATTACTACAGGAAGAAACACAGCGCGAAGTTAATTACGAAAATTTAAAAGCGGGGTAAAAGCCGATGTCAATGCGGAAGTCGCGGACCGTGCCGCGGTACAAAATGAACAGAGCGGCCGCATCACAACACTGGCTGAAGATTTTCGCGGAAAGGCGATCAACGAGATCGTGGAAACCGATCGTGAGGTTGAGCGCGCACGCGGCCTGGCGCGGGTTTCCCAGTTTGTCGATTACGGATTTTATGTGATCTATTCGCTGCTGGGCTTGCGGCTGCTGCTGGCATTATTTGCCGCGCGGCAGAGTAATGATTTCGTCCAATTTCTAAAAGCGATCAGCGACCCGTTCTATGCGCCGTTCAAAGGCATCGTGCCAAGCCTTTCCACCGAGGAAGGTTTTACCCTGGCTTTACCGATCGTCGTCGCTATCGTGGTTTATGCGTTACTGCATCTGGGAGTAAGCGGTCTGCTGAGAATTTTTGCCCATCGTAAGACTGAGATATAAGATCGGGGTATGCTTTTTGAGAAAAATACTCGCCTTTTTACAGAGCGAGTATTTTTTTTGTTGCTTTCCGGGGGCGTGAACGTATAATCATGAAACTTAGATCATGCCGCCAGAAGAAACAGGAACTCAGATCGATGTTTTTATGTCTTATGCGCGTGCGGACAGTTCTTTTGTAAAGAAGCTTTCCGACGCGCTGCAAGACACCGGCGTAAATATTAAAGGCGACTGGCTGCTTGAATCCGGCCCGGATTACACTGACCAACTTCACACTCTTATCCTGACCACAGATGCTTTTATCTCGGTAATAAGTCCGGAGTTTGTGCTCTCGCCGACCTGCTTTTGGGAAACGGACAAAGCCGCCAAATACAAAAAACGAATGCTGCCGGTCTTGTACCGCGAAGAATATGTAATGGACAAATTGCATCCGGCGTTACGATTGCCGCAGTGGACGCTGATGCGGGAAACGGATAACTTCGAAGCCAAGGTCAAATTACTTGTGGACGCCCTCAACACCGATTTCGAGTTGATGCAAAGCCACACCCGTTTTCTAATAGACGCCGAAGATTGGTCGCATGATAAACGCAATCGGAGCTTGCTGCTGCGCGGCTCCAGTTTAATGACCGCCAGGAAATGGCTGGAGCAGGCATCTGCACGTCCGGAAAAAGCGCGCCCCAAACCGACGCAGCTGCAAAAAGAATACATTGCGGAAAGCATCAAGGCCGCCAAGCGCCGGACGGTATCGATATCGGGGATACTGGCATTTTTATCGGTCGGGGTTATCGTCGCCGCCATCGTGATCGGCACGCTGCGGAGTCAGGCGGAAAATCGGCGCCTGGCAACGGAAAGCCAGCAAACGGCGGCAAATGCGATATCTCTTTTATCGACGGACCCGGAACAAAGCCTGCGGCTGGCGATCAGATCTGCGGAAATTTCACCCACTGAAGAAGCGGTCAGCGCGCTGCGGCAATCATTACGGTCATCACACGTCCGCGCGGTGCTGCGCGGGCATAAGGAAGGCGTTATCAGGGCCTGGTTCAGCCCGGACGGCAAGTCTGTCGCAACGGCAAGCCGCGACCATACTGCGCGCCTCTGGAATGTTGAAAACGGACAGGCCACGGCCGAATTACTAGGTCATACCGGCATGGTCGGCAACGCCAGCTTCAGCCCGGACGGCAAACTGATAGTAACGGCCAGCGCGGACAAAACAGCGCGGGTCTGGGATGCCGCTAGCGGCCAGAGTATCGCCGAACTGCGCGGCCATACATTAGGCGTTTCTAACGCGGTTTTCAGCCCTGACAGCAAATTGGTAGTGACTGCCGGTGATGATTCGACAGCACGCATCTGGGAAGCGGAAAGCGGGAAGCAAATAACGGAGCTGCGCGGGCATGCCGACCAGATCTGGACTGCTGCATTTAGCCCCGACGGCAGGTATGTCGTAACGGCCAGTGGAGACGAAACGGCGCGGATCTGGGATCTCTCGGGGCACAGCCTGCATATTTTACGGCACAAGGATGCCGTCTGGAATCTTTCGTTTAGCCCGGACGGCAAATATGTCTTAACGACCAGCGGGGACAAGACCGCGCACGTTTGGGAACTTAGCAGCGGCCGCAGTGGCGTCGAGCTGCGCGGCCATACAGGAGTTTTGACCAAAGCGATTTTTAGCCCCGATCAGAAACTTATCCTGACGGCCAGTGAGGATACGACGGCGCGTCTCTGGGATGCGTCGAACGGCGAACTAGTTCGGGAGCTGCGCGGCCATTCCGGTACCTTATGGGGCGCGGCATTCAGTCCCGACGGCAACTACGCGGCGACGGCCAGCGAAGACGGCACCGCCCAGATCTGGGATGTGAAAAGCGGACAAAGCGTGAGCGAGCTGCGCGGGCATCGCGAAGGAGTATCGAGTATATCCTTCAGCCCCGATGGTACGCTGGTAGTGACGTCAAGTTGGGACGGGACGGCCCGCATTTGGGAAGCGGCCGGAACGAATGCAACAAAACTGGAGCATGGCCGGGAGGTCCAGTATGTAAAATTCAGTCCGGATGGAAAATACCTGGTAACGGCCAGTGCCGATGCCACCGCGCACATCTGGGAGGCAGCCACCGGCCGTTCCATCGCCGAATTGAGCGGACATACTAAAGGTGTCTGGCGGGCCATCTTTAGCCCGGACGGAAAGCAAACCGTAACCGCCGGCGAAGATGGCGCAGCGCGTTTCTGGGAGACCAGCAGCGGCAAGAGCCTGTTTGAATTGACCGGGCATGAAGGAACGATCGACAGCCTGGCTTTTAGCCCCGACGGAAAATTGCTCGTGACCGGGGGAGAAGATTCTACCGTTCGCATCTGGGAAACGGGTGGCGGGCAAAATTTAAATGTCCTGCGCGAGCATACCGGCATAATAACTAATGTCGCTTTCAGCCCGGACGGCAGATATATTATTACGTCCAGCGGAGACAAAACAGCAAAAGTTTGGAGCGTGTCCGGCGAGCAAAGTTTAGCTACGCTGAGCGGGCATACCGACGGCGTCTTGTGGGCTGAATTCAGCCCCGACGGCAAGTACATGGCAACCGCCAGCGGAGATAATACGGCGCGGATCTGGAAAACAGGAACCTGGGAGTTTGTCCGTGAGTTGCGGGCACACACGGATATAGTCTGGATGGCGATATTCAGCCCCGACGGTAAATACCTGGCGACGCCAAGCGAAGACAAAACGATACGCATCTGGGATGTAGAAACCGGACGGAGTGTGAATGAGCTGCACGGACACACCAGCGGTGTTTTGAAAGTAATGTTCAGCACGGACGGCAAGTACCTGGCGAGCTGCGGGTGGGATTACACGACGCGTATCTGGAGCACAAGCACCTGGCAAACCCTGACGGTACTGCGCGGCCATACCGAAACCGTGGGAACGATAGATCTCAGCCCGGACAACAAACTTGTGGCCACGGGAAGCGAAGATAACACAGCACGTATACACCAATGCGAGGTCTGCGGCTCTATCGAAGAACTCTTAAAGCTTGCCCGCGAACGAGTACTGCCGGAATAAAAAGCACACTTCGCGGCAAATCTTGCTTCGATCACCGTCTTAAAGGCTCCAGCCATTCCTCGACCTTACGGCAGTTTTCTATCCTTAAATTGCTCATAAAGTTCCGTATGACGGCTGGTCAGCGGAATGTTGCGCCCGTTGATGAATAAATATTTGATATTTGTTCGCGGCTCAAGAATATCGCCGTCAGCTACCACCAGGTTAGCCAATTTCCCTACTTCGATCGAACCCATTTTATCCGCCACACCGAGGATCTGAGCGGGATAAAGCGTGACCGCTTTTAACGCCTCTTCCGGCGGCAGGCCAAAGGCCGATGACATTCCGGCATGGTAAGGAAGGTCGCGCACTTCCGGACCGTCTTCCCCGGTCGAAACGCAAAACTTCACTCCCGCTTTTTGCAGCAGCCCCGGCACTTCGAAAAGCGAATCGTAATTGCTGTCATCCAAAACGGGCAAATTATAAATATCGGTAAAGATCACCGGGATATTTTTTTCTTTCAGCAGCGCGGCAACTTTGGCGGCGTCCGCTCCGCCGTAGAGGATCGCTTTGACCTTCATCTCGTCGGCGAATTTCACCACGGCCCGGATGTCGCGCTCGCGCTCGGCGGTAAAGATGACCGGTTTTTCACCGCGGACGTACGGGATCATGTCCGCCATTTTCGTATTTATCGCGGGGCGCGGCAGCGTCGCATCTTTCGCGTAAGCATCCTGCGCTTTGCCGTAATCGATCGCGTCGCGAAAATATTTTTTCAGTTCATCCAACCGGCGGTCTCTTATTTTAACGGCTTCGCTAAACTCGACCTGCTGCCCGCCAAATCCCCCGCCGCCGCCGGACTGAGTGATGCGCGGAAAACTTACCACCAGCCCGAACTGCGGAACGACCGCCATTTCATAGGGCGTTGCCCCGACCAGATCCAGCACCGCCGCCTGGCCCGCGATCAGCGTAGTGCGCGGCATCGAAAGGACCGCGGTGATGCCGTTGACGCGCGTGACATTGATGTGCGCGCTATAAGGATTGACCGCGGTAATGGCTTTGGCGTTCGGGTTAAAATCGCCTACTTCGGTCGTACTCGGCCGTTCCCGGCGCACCCAGCGAGATCTCGTTGAGCCCCATCGCAGTCCCGGCGTCGATCATTCCGGGAAACACGCTTAATCCTTTGCCATCTATAATTTCCGCACCCGATGGAATGCTGGCATCGGCTCCGACCGCGGCGATCTTGCCGTCGCGAATGACAACCGTGCCGTTTTCAATCACCGCGCCTGAGACCGTTACGATCCGCGCGTTTTTGATGGCAAACGTGCCGGCTTTGCCGACGACATTTTGCTGCGCGCCGCTGTTGAGCTGCGCTTCGCCGGTAACGGCAGCGACAAAAGTAATGGCGATCAGAAAGAGTAAACCGGTAAATTTATTCATTGTCATTGTCTCCTTCCGCCCCATCTTCTGCGTCATCGAGATCAGCTTTTTTCTTTTCCCGCGGGATCGGCGGCGAGGTCGAAGGCTGTCCCTGTCCGGGCGCTTTATTCACATCGAGTTTTTCCAGGTCTTGCCGCTCTTTTTCTATCGCCGCGCGCCCCGAAATATCTTTCGCCCGGTCAAAAAGAACTTCGCCTTCGACCATGGTCACATCCGCGTGCGCATATACGCTAAACGGATGCGCGCTCCAGATCACGACATCGGCGTCTTTGCCGACCTCGATCGAGCCGGTACGTTTATCGATGCCTAGCTGTAACGCCGGGTTCAGGTGATCATTTTCAGCGCTTCTTCTTCGGGCACGCCGCCGTATTTCATTACTTTTGCCGCGTCCAGATTCAGCCGGCGCATTCTTTCGTCGGAATCGGAATTGATCGAAACCTTCACGCCGTTTTTCCAGAGTATCGCGGCATTGTAAGGAATCGCGTCATAAGCCTCGATCTTATAGCCCCAGCTATCGGTAAAGATCGAAACGCCCGCGCCGTGTTTGGCGATCTCCGGCGCGATCTTATACGCTTCCAGGCCGTGCTGCAGAGTGCGAATGCGAAAGCCGAATTCGTCTGCCAGGCGCAGCAGCGCGAGATATTCTTCGGCGCGATAACCGTGCGAGTGAACGTAACGCTTGCCTTCGAGAATTTCCACGATCGGTTCAAGCTCGAGGTCCTTGCGCGGCGGAACCGCCAGCTTGTCTCCCCGCGTGAGCTTAGCGCGGAAGTCGTCCCATTCTTTTTTATAATTTCGCGCGCGGGTAAAAGCATCGCGGATCGATTCCATCACGCCCATCCGCGTGCGCGGGTAGCGCGGCGTTACGCCCGGCTGGGTAAAGTGCGTGCGCTTCGGATTTTCGCCCAGCGCAAACTTGATTCCCAGCGGCGCATCGGGAATAAGAAAATCTTCGACCGGGTGTCCCCACTTTAATTTCACCACGGAGTTTTGCCCGCCGATGGAATTTGCGGAACCGTGCAGGACATTAAGCGCCGTCACCCCGCCGGCCAGCGCGCGGTAGAATCGATATCGGTTGGATTTAGCACGTCGCGGACGCGCGTCATCGAGGTGATAACAAAATACCCTCGTTGATCGCATCGAGCATCGTGTGCGAGTGGCAGTCTATGATGCCGGGCGACACGAATTTGCCGCTAGCATCGATCACCACGGCATTTGCCGGGGCTGTCAGATTTTTGCCGATCTTCGCGATCTTGCCGTTTTGCAAAAGCAGATCGGTATTTAATAACGTGCCCCTGGTGGCGGTCAAAACCGTTGCGTTCTTTATCAGAACATCCTGTTTCTGCTGGGCAAAAACGGGCAAACTCAACAAAAATGTAACGGTAATAAATAAAATTATTTTTCGCATTATTCCCTCGTCTTTTGCTCTACGGATTTCGCGTGCCGGTAAATGGAAATGAGCCCTGCGGCGAACCGGTCTGGCCTGTCATCTGATTGCCGGTTACCTTGCCGCTAAAACTGACGACCTGATCCTGCCCGTTGAAACTTACGATTATTTCAAAACGAAAACCGTCCGCCGTAAGCTCGCTATTTTTTATCTCCGACGTGCCAAAGGCGCTTTGGGCCGTGCCAGTCAAGGTTGTGCCCTGCTGTACCAGCGTCAGGGTAAAGTCTATCTGGTTGCCGGGCGCGTCGATACTCCCTCTCCAGGTGCCGGCCATGTTAAGCGGCGCGGCGGCTGTTTCGGTTCCCGTGCGTCCTCCTGGGGCACCTGGCCTTCCGCCGGCGGGACGTTCAGGCGGTTTCTGCTCATACATAGCCCCGTCAACAAAAACGTGTGTAAGCTGGCGGTCTTTGCCGAAAACATCTCCCCGCAGCACGACAAAATTGGCGATCTTTCCTGTTTCAAGCGAACCCAGCCGATCGGCAACGCCAAAGATCTCCGCCGGAGCCGTGGTCATCGCGCGAATGGCCGCGTCTTTCGCCAAACCGTTTTCGGTGGTTTTTCCCGCGTTGGCCAGAAAATCCGACATATTTGTCATACCGCCGGATTGAAAGGCAAACTTTACTCCCGCGCTGGCGAGAATTCCCGCGTTCTTTGGAGCTTCGGCGCGCAGCCTTAAGGTTTCCATCGATTCCGGGTCGGCCTCGGCCGACGACGACGCTGTTCGCTTGGGAAAATTCAGCGAGAGCAGCACCGGCACATCCTGTTTCTTAAGACGGTCCGCCACTTTCCCACGATTCCATTCCACCGGCGATGATCAGCTTCAAATTAAATTCTTTTCCCAGGTCGAGCGCGCGAATGATCTCGCGTTCGGAATTGGCGTTCATTACGATCGGGACTTCGCGGTTCAACACGGGCATCAGCGCTTCGAGCGATCTGTCCGCTTCGGGCCGGCGAAGGCCGCGCGGGTTGGCCGCGTATATTCTTTGCCTCTCCTGCAGCCGCTGCGCGTCCAGCAGCATCTGGCGCAGGGCGGAGAAAGTTCCCATCAGAGAGGTCGGATAAGACGCCGCCACGCCCCCGCCGCCGAGCGTCCGGAACGTTATGTGCTGAGCGAACGGGGCCCGTACGATCATCGCCGAAACACTGTCACCAGCGGTATTGAGCAGGGCGGATTCGCCCATAAAGATTCCGTCGCGCGGAACGCTCAGCGCCGTGGTGATGCCGTTGTTGCGAAACGTTTCAAAACTTGCGTCGGTCGCGACAACCAGGCTCGCAGCCTCGGTTTCGGGCCGTAACCCGTACGGATAATTTGAATTCGATGGCGGTTGGCTCGACGCCGCCGCGGCTGCTGCCTGGCCTCCGCCAGGTGCGCCTCCGCCGCCGGCAGGCCTTTGCGCGGCGATGCCGATATTTGAATTGGCGTCAAAAAATCCGGGATAAATGGTCAGCCCGGTGCCGTCAATGACCCTCGCGTCGGCCGGCGCGGTGACATTCTCACCGACCTGAGCGATCAGCCCGTCACGCACAACGATGGTGCCCTTTTCGATCACGCCGCCGGTTCCGGTTACGATCCGCGCATTGGTGACGGCATAAGTGCTCGTCCTGTATTGCGCAAATGTCCCGGAAACAACAGCGAAAAGGAGCAGAGTAAACACCGCCGCACTGAAAAAAGCGTTCCAGATGTTCTTTTTCATAACTTTTCGTATGGAATTTATGCGGAAATTAAACTAAACAATTCGTGATTACGCAAGGTGCGGCGGCAGGGTTTCAAACTTCGCGTAAAAACAGGGAGGTTATTTCAACAAAAAAAGCACCCCCGTTATTGCAAAACGGAGATGCCTTTCACTATCTGGAAGCGTCGAGAGTTTACACGCAGGTGTAATATCCGCTGGCGCTCATGCAGGCCCCATACGCCGTCGAATCGTATCCCTGATATAGCATACTGCAAGTGTAGGCGCGGGAAGCCGCGGTTGAACAAAAATCCGACATCTCGTACTGGCAAATGGTTTCACCGTAAGCGCAGTTGGAGAATGAATATCCCCTTTGATCGTAGTTAAATGTTCTGGTCGCTTCGCAGCTGTTTTTAGCGTTATTCCAGCACGGCTGGTTGGCGCTGCTGCCGCAGGTGCTGTTAGCCTCAGCGGTGCAATCGGTCGACATATCGAAATAAGCAGTGGCGGTGGTCTGATATTGCGAATCACATTCTTCGAAGTGATTGAAGTAATCACCTGAATTATTGATACAAGTAGAAGGCGCAGCAGCCGCGTTTTTATGAGAAACGTAAGCTAAACTAAGCAGAGCAACAGTCAGGAAGGTTAATTTAAACAAGGCTTTTTTCATTTTTTCTCCTTTAGAAAATTTCGGGGTTAGAGAAAAAGTCGCCAACATCAGCAGACCGGCCATCATTTATAAATCGCCCGGAACCGTAGCCTCAGCTAAGAGGCTGCGAAAACAAACAACTATTTATAAGGAGATAATCCAGGTTTGCTGATCAAAAAGACAATATGTACTTCTCTTGCTCTTAAACTACATTTTGCGATTCGGGAGACCTACAAAAGAACTGGGAACTATACTGTTAACGATAGTAAGTTACCCTATTTTCATTTGTCAATAAAATTATTCCAGGCTAAATCAATGGATTTTCCCGTGTGCGTAATAACTTCTTCATTTGTACCTTTTAACCTGTCGGCAAGAATAAAAGATAAATGATTAGCTTTGCTTCTAAAGTCCGGACGAGCTGATATTAGTTTCACTTTTTGTTTCATTCGGGTGAGACAAATGGTTTATGAGAGAACCACCCCGCCCTTCGGGCACCCCTCCTTCTAAGGAGGGGAGTTTTGGTAGCACCTCTTTAGGCTCCCCTCCTTACGAAGGAGGGGTGGCGCGCTTTAGCGCGACGGGGTGGTTCTCTTCTTAGTCACGTAGGGACGTCATATTTGTAGACAATAAAATGAACCGTACGGCTTCAGGTGTTCGGTTTCTCGCTTCGCGTAACAAATACCATAAAACAACCGGCCAAAAAAATAGCGGCTCTCTCAGATAGAGAACCGCGATCTTTCCGCCTCTGAATTAGCGATCATGCCGGTGGATTTGCCGTAAAGTCAAGCGTCGTATTGCTCATCGGCACCAACTGCTGTTCCATCACCGCAAAGCGATGGCGTTTGGCGCTGACAGTCAGCGTGTAAATGATTCCTGCTTCCAGATTCTGGAATATGTAATTGCCCAGCGAACCGGTCTGGAAAGTTACCGGCGCCCGGCCTTCTGCCGACAAGATCACGTATGCGTCGCGGATCGGGTTGCCGTTTGTTTCGAGCACACGGCCGCTGATAATAACCGGTCCCGGATCATCAAATTCCGCGATGCCCCAGTCTCCGGCAAAATCCGAAAAACCGGTGCAGTTTATTCGGTTGATATCGGTTCTGAGAGTTGCTCCGCCGCACAGTGCCGCCGGGGCGCCGCCCACGCTGTGCCATAACCTGTACTTACTCTCATTACCGGCCACATCGGACTGGGGATACTCAAATTCGACCTTGCTTCCGGAGATCGGCCCGGTTGCTTCGATCTTCCACGAACGTGTCGCGGTTGTCCCGGCCGGCAGCCCCGCCATTGCAGCATCCAGTGCCCGGATCGATAAAGTGGTTGGGCTCGTTTGCACACCGGTAACGGATACATTAACCAGCGAACGCGCGTTCTCACCGACGAGATAAGTATAACCCTGGCTGCCGGAGAACGGCGGGTCAGTATGCCGTTAACATAACCCGGGCTTCCGCCTGCGTTGATTCCCAGGTGCGTGATCTTGTTCGCTCCCTGCGAGATATAGGTGCCGATACTCATGCTGCCGGTAACGGTCAGATCACCGCCCGTAAGGATCAGCGGGCCGGCCCCCGACTTGGTAATATCTTTAACTATACGGGTTGCCGGGATCTCAGGCCCGGTCGTATAGTCGCCCCAGTAAGTGAGATTGACGCCGCCGCTTCCGGTCAGATCATAAACCGGTGTCGAATCGAATTTGGCGTCGCCGAAGATAACGATATTGGCATTATCGACAAACCTGATTTTCGACGAATTGACGAGATCGGTCTCATGAAGCTCCATACTGGTGATGTTGACGCTGCCCACCGACGAACCGAAGGTCACAGTGCGGCAATCTGCGCGCAGGCTGCTGAATTTTCCGGTCATTGTGCCGCTGCCGGAGTAGGTCACGTCCGCCGTCAGGCCTGTTCCATGAAAGTTAAGCACGCCGCCGCCGGCGATGAGCGTCCCGTCATTTACAAAGCTATCGCCCAGCACCTGGAATCCGCCGCTTCCGATATTAAGCGTGCCGCCGGGTTCGATATTCACATTACCGAGAGCTCCGCCGGCATAAAGAGTTTGCGGTCCCGCGCTGGTATCCAGGTTTATATTAGGCAGGCCGCCCCCGCTTACGAAGGATCCCACCGCTATCGTCGAGGCATTTCCAAAAGTTACTTTGGTTCCTGTGCCGACAGCCCCTACAGCCCTAAAATCTTCAGAGTTTGAACCTGCCGGAACAGCAGGATTTTGGATCACTATTTCTCCCCCGGAAAATGTCGTGGTCCCTGCTCGTATATGGAAACAACTTCCGCCCGGGTTCACGTCCATACAGGTCGTAACTTTGCCGCCGCTTTGGCTGTAGGTAACGGGGTTAGTGCCGTTTGAACTAATGAGCGTCCCGGACACATTTATCGTTCCGCCGTCAACGAACATAGCCGGATGCTCTGTTTGATCGAGCATGATCGACGAACCATTGGTATTGGCGGCGTTAAGAATGCCGGCAGAAACATGAAAGACCCCCTTGACCAAAAATCTCGAATTTGACGGCGACGTCAGCGTGTAATTCGGATTATTAAGCCAAAGCCCGGACGTGGGCGCAATTATTTGCTCAAAAGCCGCGATGTTCAGATCGAAAGTTAAAACTGCGGTGCGATGATTTCCGGTAAATGTTCCGGAGATCTTAAAGGTTCCATTGGTTAGCGTCAGAAATGCCGAAGCCGCGCTATCCGTGGTACTTCCCTGCACCGTAAAGTTCGATGCCGTCAGGTCCAGCAGATTAGCGCTCGATGTTCCTTTGTTCATCGTGATCGTCCGGATGTCCGTCACCGAGCCATTGCCGCCAAAAGTGTTGTTTGATGCTCCCGTGAAAACGAGATCGGCGCCGGCCTGGTTGCTGTTCGTGCTTAGATCAAAGATGCCGTTGTTGATCAGGCTGCCGCCAACTGTCAGAGAGTGATTCGTCACCGTTCCCGTGCCGGGGGTGGTCAATATATCAGTCGCGCCGTTAATAGTCAGATCGCCCGCTACGCTGAGCGAACGCGCCGCGAAAGGATCAAAGGTCAACACCGCCGGCGCTGCGCCTGTGCCCACCGTCAGCGTTCCGGCTGAAGCCGCGGTATCGATCAGCACCGCCGCACCGCCCACGATGGTCACATTATCTCCGCTGCCCGGCACCACGCCGCCGACCCAGGTCGAGGGTGAACTCCACACTCCGCCGGCCGCCGTTGAGGAAATGTTACTTAACACAACATTACTGCCCGGCTGTTCGCTTTTCACCGGCACATCAGGCAATACCTTAATTAACGGCCTTATTTGGGCAAATGAATAAATAGACGAAAACGCGATCGTGATAAACGCGAAAGCTGCGATCCTTGGAATTTTCATGATATCCCCTAAACCCTGAACACTTAGCAGGTTATAAAACAGCGGCGCTCTATTGAGATCAGTGCGGACCTCTGACCATAAAGATTAGCTGAATTTTCAATCAAAACCGGCTTAAAGTCAATGTTTTTACCGCCCGGGGTAAAGAGAGAACCACCCCGCCCTTCGGGCACCCCTCCTTCGTAAGGAGGGGAATTTGGAGCGCGATCCCTAAACTCCCCTCCTTACGAAGGTAATAACATACAAGACACACCTAAGTATATAAGCCTTTTAAAGAGTATGAGTAATAGAAAATTTACCAGTTTCGTCACTTTCCAAATCAAATTCAAAGGTTTTATGCCACTGGTTATCACCTATTAGATTTACTATTACTTTATAATTTTCCGACAAGATGGTGTGGTCATTTCTATTTTGATCTGAAATAACTATGAAGTAGAGATTTTCGGTTTGTCGTCCAATTATTAAACTTTGCCTATCACCCGGAGCAAACCAAACAGAGCCGCGAGTATATAACCAATTTCCTCGGTCAATTGACAGCACTATTTTTCCATTGGAATTTATAAAATCAATTTGAGCATTTACCTGATTTAATCGCTCAATTTTTCTATCGGCTAGAAGTTTATTTTCAAATTTAATTACTAAATTGAAATATCCTAATGCGTCCTCAATCCAACTATTGCTTGCCTTATTAAATAAGGTGCTTTTAAGAGATGTCTCTACACAAACAATATTTGGTAAGAATTTTCCATCAGATATATTGTTCTCAATTAATTTAGGTTCGACATTTTGGATGGTGTTTAATCCTAAATTTATAGGGTTTGGCGTTTTTCTTAAATGTTTAAATATTGCATATCCTAAAGCTGCCATTAACCAGATAAAACAAGTCACAGCTAAATAGGTTTGATTCACAATCAAAAATAAAATCCCTGCCGGTAGCCCTGCGTAAGTAAGAATACGCTGTAACCACTTATCACCGTAAGAAAGTTCTGATTCTATTTCGTGAGAACTCATACACGAATCATAAACTTACTTTTATTTTATGTCTATAATACTGTCAATTGACAGTATAAAACTATGGAAATAAACGATTTATTTTCACATAAGTACTTGACACACCAAGCATTTTAGTGTATATTATTGTCTATGATTAACGAAAACTTTCCGCAAACATTACAGCAAGCAATTATCTACTTTTCAGATCAGAATGTTTGCATTGATTTTGTCGCTTCTCTCCGCTGGTCTGATGGAGTAGCGATCTGTCCGAAATGTGAAAGTAACTCTACTTACTTTCTTTCCACTCGTAAGATTTGGAAGTGTAAATCCTGTTCCAAACAGTTTTCCGTCAAAGTCGGCACGATCTTTGAAGATTCTGCTATAGGGCTAGACAAATGGCTTACCGCGATCTGGCTAATTGCTAACGCTAAAAACGGCATCAGCTCTTATGAGATTCATAGAGCTATCGGCATCACTCAAAAGTCAGCTTGGTTTATGATGCACCGCATCCGTGCCGCTATGGAAACGGGAAGCTTTGAAAAGCTCTCCGGCACGGTCGAAGTCGATGAGACTTACATTGGCGGAGCCGCAAAGAATATGCATAAATTCAAAACGCGCCAAACGCATCGACGGTCGCGGTATGGTCGGCAAAACTGCCGTGATGGGTATGGTCGAGCGTAAAGGTAAAGTCCGCGCTAAAGTTATCCAACTAGCCGATACCGAAACCTTACAGAACGCGATCAATGAGAATGTCGAACCTGGCTCCGTTGTTATGACTGACGGGCACGGTGGCTATCGCAAGATGTCCGACGAGTATGTCCACGAAGTTATTGACCACGCCATTGAATATGTCCGCGATCACATTCACACTAACGGCATTGAAAACTTTTGGTCGCTCCTGAAACGGACAATCAAAGGAACGTATGTTTCAGTGGAACCGCATCATCTGAACCGCTATGTCACAGAGCAAGCTTTTAGATACAATGAGCGCAAAGTAAAAGACGGCGATAGATTCTCTATGACCGTCAAAAATATCATCGGAAAAAGATTGACTTATAAGGAGCTTACGCAGTCTTAGGCGTAGGCTTCTTTTTCTTCTTTAATTGTTTATCTATTTCTTTCTTGGGAACTGCGACTAATTTCTTAGCCAGTTCCCGGAAATTCTTAGCTTCTTCGCTTTCTTCTTCTTTCTTTTTCATTCTTTAATAATAACCAAAAATAATGTCAAATGACAGCCTTTTGCTTCTTTCCCAAAGAAGTCTTTTTGCTTGGTAACTCGTCGGGCAAGTCCAGATCATCGTCAACCAATACATCTAAATAAACGTTTACCGATCTCGCGTAAGCCAATAAGACGATAGACGGCGGCTCGTTATTCCCTAGCTCATAAGCGGCGATTGCAGAACGGTCATAGTGATCTCCCAGCTTGAGGCGAATAAGCATCCCGTCCTGAGATAGACCTAGCGCATTGCGTATATCTTTTAACTTCTGAGCTAACCTTTTCGGCTTTGGTCGCGGCGCTTTACCCATACAAAATATTTAACTTTGTTATGGGTAGTTTTTGGGTAGATTTACCTTGATTCCAGTTTTATTTACAACTATTATTAGTAGTAATTAAAACTCCTATGGAAAATAGTTTAATCCCAGAAGAAGAGTCTACGGCTTTAGATTGGTGGCTATGCCTCGGAGTCCTAGTAATGCCTTGTGTATTTGTTTGGTTCACCTTGCTACCTCGATACAGTATTAAATCAAAAGTTTTAGCATTTGCTTGGTTGATAATGCTGCCTATTATTTTTGCGTCACTTTCCAAACCCCAAGTTAATTCTACATCTCAACAAATATCACCGACACCCCAAAAATTAGTTGAATGGCAAGCTGACCAAATAATGAGTTTGTATAAAGAAAACAAGGTTCGGGCTGATGAGTATATTTAAAGGAGAAACAATAGGTATTACTGGAAAGATAGATACAATTGGTAAAGACATTACTGATTCTCCTTACGTTACGCTTCATGCGGGAACTGCTTTTTTCAAAGTGCAGGTTTATTTCAAATCATCTCAAACTTCAAAGTTAGCTAAGTTAAATCCCGGTCAATACATTAGCCTTGTTGGGCGGTGTGATGGCGCAATGGGCAATGTTATTATAAGTGATGCAGAATTAAGATAATTAATATGCGTACAAAAGTATTCCCACTAGTAATACAATTAGTAATAGCTGTCCTAGCAGTGCTAGTAGCAGGATTATTCTCACTTGGCTGGCAGTATCTACCACCGGAAATAACACAACCAATTTTGGCGCGACTATCCAAAGAATTCCTATTGGTAGTGATAGTATTCCTACTGCTACTAGTGGTGGTAGAAATTGCATATATAATCTATCTCAATCAAAAATATAAGTTAAAAATAGTAGATGGAATTTATTGGGACAAAGATCAAAATCCACATTGTCCTGCTTGTAAAAATCCAATGTCGAAAAGTAATTACACTTCACACTATATTGAAGGAATGCCTCCGCCTGAACTTAAATTAATGTGTATAAAATGCAAATCTTTTATTAAAATCACTGATAAGGCCAAGGAACTGCTTACAGAATAACAAGGCTTGGTGAGTCAGGTATATTATTACCCTTACGAAGGAGGGGTGGCGCTGTCTCAGCGCCGGGGTGGTTCTCTCTTTAAATATAGTAAGCTTTGTCGGGAATGTGTCCTGCGTTTTATCAGGTGCCCGGCCGGTCAATAAATGCCATAAAACAACCGGCCTCGGCATTGCGGATGTAAATATATTTGACCGCCGCGATCGCAAACAATTCGTCGATCTGCGCCTCGATCATTTCCTTCTCTACCGCGATCCTTTTGATCATTGCACCGCTTTCACCAAAGGCTTCAAACAGCATCGGCAGTTCGCGAAAATCGGGTGGAAATTCTTCGGACGAATATCTCTCACAGCTGCCGGCGTGGATAAAGACCGGTCCCGGCAGCGGCAGTTCCGCGCGCCCTTCGAACGCGTTGTAGGTAAAAAATGTCCGCTCGTCTTTATCGACCTCGAACGTCCTAAGGCACAAGCGGCAGGGGCCGTAACCTTTCGCGACGCTCGTGCTCGCGGGAAGCTTTGCCCACGAAGACACGCCTGTCTCTCTTACCTGCCGGGCGATCTCATCCGGTATTGCCGTCACCTGAAAAGTTACTTGTTGTTTTACTGCGTTCATTTTTTGGCCGCCTCCTTGGCCAGAATTTCCCGTTTGCGTTCGACGCCCCAGCGGTACCCGCTCAGATCGCCGTTCTCGCGAACGACACGGTGACAGGGTGTGATCAGCGCGGTCGGGTTTGTCGCGCAGGCGCGGGCCACGGCGCGCACGGCGCTCGGTTTGCCGATGCTTTCGGCAACCTGCTTGTAAGAGCGCGTTTCACCATACGGTATTTTTCTCAGCGTCTCCCAAACCTGCAGTTGAAAAGCGGTCGCCTGTATATCGAGGGGCAGCGCGAATCTTTTTTCCTTGCCGTCAAGTAAATTCAAGATCGACTTTACCGCCGTATTTAATCCGCTTTTATCTTCGCTGATCTCGGCCGCGGAAAATTCATTTTTTAGATTCTCCACCAATTCCGTTTCTTTATCGCCAAAAGTGACGCTGCAAATACCGCGCTCCGTTTTTGCCACCAGCATTTTGCCCAGATCTGAGTCTGTGACCGTATAATTTATTTTCATACCTTTTCCTTTACTTTTATAAGCCGCCGGGGTCATTCCCAATTTTTCCGCTGCTTTTTCATAGAGCGCGCGGCTCGAACCAAAACCCGCTTCATACATCGCCCCGGTAACGTCTTCGCCGAGCTGCACCTGCTCCTTAAAGCTTTTGATCTTGAGCGCGGTCGCGTACTGTTTTGGCGTGATGCCTAAAATGCTCTTGAATGTCCGCTGCAGATGATGCGGGCTCATGCCGGTCTCTTCGCTTAAGAATTCCAGCGAAATATTTGCTTCCCCGCCTGCCCCACCACCAATGCCGTCCTCGATCAATTGGCAGACCTTGAGCACCATTTCCACCTGCGGGTCTCTTTCGGTCGCGGAATCCGGCTTGCACCTCTGGCAAGCGCGAAAACCTTGTTTTTCGGCGGTTTTCGGTGTTTCGAAAAACACCACATTCTGGCGTTTAGGCGGGCGGGCGGCACACGAAGGCTTACAATAAATGCCTGTCGTATTGACGCCAAAAAAGAAAGTGCCGTTAAACCGGCGGTCCTTGGTCTCGACCGCGTGCCAAAAAACGTCTTTGTTGGTGCTGTTCATTTTCATCGTGTTTGACTCAGATAACATAAGTTTATCTCCTCAATTGTCATTCTACGAAAGACGCGAAAAGGTATCTATCCGCTTTTTGCGGTCAAATTCTTCGCGATTCCGGTATTCCAGGATTCCAGCCGGTTACATGTCTGAATCTTTGGAATCTTTGAAATTTTGGAATTACTGGAATTCGGGTAGTGGGTCAATTTGAATCTTAAAAAGAAATTGATCCGCTCTTCCTGGGAGCGCAGGCATCTTGCCTGCTTGGGTCGTGCTAGCGATCTAAACACTTTTATTCATACCCGGTTAGCACGGCAAGATGCCTGCGCTCCCAGGTTTACCGACCGCATTTCTGATTTCCGATTATAAAAAATACTAAACTGACCCACTACTAGAATTCGCTTTCTATCGCCTTTCTATAGGAAAACTCGTACTATGTATGGATGACCGTGACGACAAAATTCCCGATCATTCTATTTGATGGTGTCTGCAATTTTTGCGACAGCTCGGTGAATTTTGTCATCAAACGCGACGAGAAGCAGCATTTCAAATTTGCGCCGCTGCAATCTGAAGCCGGGCAAAAACTGGTGGAAGAATACGGGCTGAACAAACCCGGGATCGATTCCGTCATCTTAATTGAGAACGGCCGCGCTTATACGCATTCGACGGCGGCGCTGAAGATTGCCAACCAGCTGGGCGGCATTTACGGTTGGGCGTATCTGTTCATTTACGTACCGCGCGCCATCAGAGATTTTTTTTACAAACTTTTTGCCCGGAACCGTTACCGGCTTTTCGGCAAAAAAGAAGAATGTATGATCCCGACACCCGAAGTACGGGAAAGATTTTTAACTTAGAGGAGCGATTATGAAAGCAGTCTGGAACGGCGAAACTTTAGCCGAAAGCGATGAAACGGTGGTAGTAGAGGGCAATCATTACTTTCCCGCCGATTCAATTAAAAAGGAACATTTTCAGCCGAGCGAGACTAATACCGTTTGCGGCTGGAAAGGCACCGCCTGTTATTACGACGTCGTCGTCAACGGCGAAACCAACAAAGATGCCGCCTGGTATTATCCCGAGACGAAACCCGATGCGAAGAACATCGAGAACTATGTCGCCTTTTGGAAAGGGATAGAAGTGTCCAGGTAAATTTTTTCGTGTATTTCGTGTGCTTCGTGGCTAATTCTGACTGCTTTTGTATATAAAAAACCCTTAACCACTAAAAACACGAAACACACTAAACCAAATGAACGAGAGCACTTTTTCAGCTTTGGAATACGGCACGCTGCGGCAGAGGCTGGCGCGTTACGCTCAAACTCCGATGGGACGCGCCCGGATGGAAGATCTGGCACCGCTGTCCGACCGGCGGGAGCTGCAGATGCAGCTCGATGCCCTCCGCGAAGCTCTCTACTTGCTGGAAAATGATAAAACGTGGCGTTTTACCGAATTGCCTGATCTGGAAAACGCCATCGCCATGCTGCGAGTCAAGGGGACAAACCTCGAGCCGCTGGTGATCGTCTCCCTGGCGCGGCTGTGCGAACAGGCTTTTGCCGCGCGGGCGGTGATCTCCGAAAATCGCGACGATTGTCCGGCGCTCTGGCAGATCGTTCACAACCTTTCGCCCGAACTGCAAAAAACGCTTACTCGCATCACGCGCAAGATCCTGCCTAACGGCGAGCTTGACGATTCCGCCAGCCCGGCGCTGGCAAAACTGCGCAGCGATATAAATTCGCAGCGCGCGCGGCTGACCAAGTCGCTCGAAGCGCTGATGCGCAAGGCCGACGATGCCGTTCAGGACGATCTTATCACCGTCCGCAACGACCGTTTTGTCATTCCCGTCAAAGCCGATTTTCGCGGAAAGATCGCCGGCGTGGCGCACGGGTTTTCTTCCTCGGGCGCAACCGTTTTTGTCGAACCGCTTGAATCGATCGAGGCTAACAACGAGCTCCAGATGCTGCGCGACAAAGAGCAGAACGAGATCGTTGAGATCCTCTTTCAACTAACGGAAGAACTCCGCACGGAACTTCCCGCGATCGAAAACGCATTTGAAGCCGTCGCCGAACTCGACTTTATCCGCGCCAAACTGGAATTCGCCCGCAGCTTCGAAGCCGTAGTGCCGAAAATTTCGGATAGGCAACACGACTGGAGTTTATCGACGCGCGTCATCCTTTGTTGGAGGAGAATCTGCGAAGATCTGGGTCAAAAAGCTCCCCTCCTTTTGAAGGAGGGGTGGCATCGCGAAGCGATGACGGGGTGGTTACTTCTGAAACCAAAACTATTATTCCGTCTTCATTTTCATTAGACCAAAACCATTCTGCCATGATCATCTCCGGCGCCAACGCCGGCGGCAAAACCGTTGTGCTCAAAACCGCCGGGCTGCTTTCGCTGATGGCGATCTCGGGCCTTCCGGTTCCCGCCAAATCGGCCGAGGTTCCCTTTCTACCGAATCGGTGCTGGCGGACATCGGCGATCATCAATCGCTCGCGGCAAATCTTTCGACCTTCAGCTCGCACATGACAAACATTGCCGAGATGCTGCGCATATGCCGTGCGCCCTCGCTTGTCCTGCTGGACGAGGTCGGCACCGGCACCGACCCGGAAGAAGGCTCGGCGCTGGGCGTGGCGGTCGTCGAAGAATTTCGCCGCTGCGGCGCGCACCTGATCGCGTCCACGCACTACCGCGGACTAAAAATCTATGCTGCCAGCGACGAATCCGTTGTCAACGCCAGCGTCGAATTTGACGAAAAAACTTTGCAGCCCACTTATCATCTGCTGACCGGCATGGCGGGCGTTTCCAGCGGCCTCGAGATCGCGCGGCGCTTTGGCATTCCCGACAAGGTGATCGATGCGGCCCGCGAAAATCTGGACGAGGCCGCCCAGGAAGCCGAAAAGTATTTGCTTAACTTAAAACGCGAGGCCGATGCGGCCCGCGATCTGCGCGTCGCGCTCGAGGAAGAACGCGAAGCCGTGGCGCAAAAATTCGCCGGGCTCGAAGTGCAGGCCGGCCGTCGTGAAATGGAGCGCCGCAAGCAATCGGAAAAAGAGCTCGCCGCCGTCGTGGCAAATTTCGAGCGCCAGGCAAACGCCTTGCTCGAAACTATCGAAGACAAACAGCTGCGCCAAAAATTGCAGAAAGACGTGGCAGTGAAGAAGTCGCAGCTAAAACGCGAAATAATGGTTAGCAGTGAGCCGTCAGCGGTAAGCAGCAGTAAACAGATCGCGGTTAAAGACGCGCCGATCGTCGTAGGCGCTAAAGTTCTCACCAGCCTGGGTTCTATCGGCACGGTGGAAAAGATCGACGGCAACACGGCGGAGATCTTGTCCGGCTCAATGCGCTTGCGCGAAAAACTGAAAGACTTAAAGGTTGTCGCCGACCAAGCGGCAGCCGCCGGGTCCGCCCCCGGGGCCAACGCCGGCTCTAAAAAGCTGGAAAATCTGCAAAGGAAATCCGGCGAAACCCGGCTTGATTTTGATGATGAAAGCCGCGGCGCCGAGCTAAACCTGATCGGTAAAACAGTCGCCGTTGCCGAAGACGACCTCGACCGTTTTCTCGACGAATCTTACCTCGCCGGATTTCCCAAGGTGCGCATCATCCACGGCATCGGCACCGGCGCGCTGCGCTCCGCCGTGCGCGGCATGCTCCAGGGCCACCCGCATGTCGCCAAATACACCACTGCCCCGCAAAACCAGGGCGGCGAAGGTGCTACAATAGTCGAATTAAAACAATAACGAAAGGCGTGTCCGATGAGATCGTCGAAAATAATTTTCACATTTTTGATACTGCTTGTTTCCGTTTTATTCTGCGTGGGACAGGAAAAGCCGAAAGCGGTCTTGATCGATCAATTTGGCAGAATCCCGTGCGATCAGTTTTTGGCCAGGTTTGACAATTTTTTTGAAGAAATGCGTAAGCAGCCCGGGGCGGCAGGTTATACGATTATTTATGCCGAACCCGATTCACTCCGGGACGAGCTTAGGTACGAATTCTGGATAAGTGACCATATAAAATACAGAAAATTTCCCGCCGATCTCTTTCATACTACCAGGGTCAGAAGAGCAGGCCCGATGAAGATCGAACTCTGGCGCATTCCCGCAGGCGCGAAAGTGCCGGCATTAAATGGAGAGCTATGGACGAGTATCCTACCCGCGAATTTCACGGCATTTGAGTTTGGAACCAATATGGGAGAAATGTGTTCCGGATTTAACGCCGCACTCTACGCGGAGTTCCTGATAGCGAATCCCACAATTCAGGCGCGGTTGCTGGTTACCGCCAAATCCGCAAAAGCTGCCGCAAAATTGGGTGAACCTTACATCGAAGACCTGGTCAAGGAATTCGGTATTCCTCGCGAGCGTTTTCGGATCTCTTATAAGAACCGCAATCCCCAGTTGTACGGCATAAAATATTGGCTGGAACCGGCTAAGAAAAAGTAAATCTATGAAACTATCAAAATCAATTCTCACGTTTTTGATATTGTTTGTTTCCGTTTTATTCTGCGCGGGACAGGAAAAACCGCAGGCTGTTTTAACCGACAAATTTTTCGGCGGCACTTGTGACCAATTTCGATCAAGATTGGATGACGTCCTTATGCCTGTATATAAAGAATCCGGTTCAAAAGCATATGTGATCTTTTACAGTGAAGAAAACCTGTCCGATTTGGTTAATTTTTACATGGATCAGATAACGGGGCTTATCCCTTTAAGAAAATTCCCCGCTGAACGAATTACCGTTGTTCGCGCTAAAAAAGAGGGTAAGCCGTCGTTAGAATTCTGGAAAGTTCCGCCGGGCGCTGACGATCCGCCGCTGGCCGGAGAACTCTGGACCTATAAACTGGCAGGCCTTTCAAAGCCCTTCCTTTTTGGGAATTTGTTTAGCGAAGCCTGTTTTACTTTTACGCCAAAGGCCTATGCCGGTTTCCTGCTGGCCAATCCGAATATACGGGGAGATATTATTGTGTATGATAAAACTCCCGCAGGACGCCGGCGAGAAGGAATTAGCTGGCTAAAGACCATGGCGTTGGAATATAAAATTCCCCGCGATCGGCTTCAGGTTTTTTACCGCCCGGCCAAATCCTTTGGAGCAGGAGGCGGCTTTAAACGTTATCCGGATGTGGAATTCTGGCTTGTTCCCGCTAAGACCAAAGCCGCAAAATGATGTTGATAAAACTGCCGGGAATAATTTTTATCTTGCTGTTCATTCTTAGCGCGGCACAAACCGTGGTTTCCCAATCAAGTGATCAAGCAAGTGATGATAATGTTCAGCTGTTAAACTCGGTGACGTATTTTCAATGTGAAGATCTGCTGGCGCGGCTGGATTCTCATGCGGTTACAGTTTATAACACTCCCGGCGCCGTCGGTTATGTCGTTATTTACGGCGGTCCGAACCCGGTTAAAAACAGGGCTTGGGAGCTCGCCATATTCTACTACAGGCGTTTCCGTAAGTTTGACCAAAACCGTTTTATTATTCTTACCGCCAAGCGGCAAAACGAGGTCAAACTAGAATTTTGGTTAAGTAAAAACGGAAAGAAACCGGACATAGAAGAAGAAAAATACAGCCTCGCGATCCCGCCGGCAAACCTTTCCATTTTGCCAGCGACACATTTGAAACGGTTAAGATCGACGGGAAATTCTTGTTCATCACGGGTATGCCCGAGTGCGTGGAAAATATCAATCTTTATTTTCTCGCCGAATTTCTTAACGCAAATCCCAACCTCAATGCCAGGTTTTTGATCCATAACCGAACGGCCAAGGGCGCAGACAGATTAGCAAAGCTTATTTTGAGTGAAGGGGTAAACGGAGCGAAGATCGATAGAAAGCGGCTGATAACCAAATATGCGGGTAAAAATGAGGACGGCAACGGCCGGCTCGCAAACATATCGGACGTAGAAGTTTGGCTCGTTAGTGCAAAGAAAAAATAAAACGATGAAGGCCATTTTCACAATTTTATTTTTACTCTCTGCGGCACTCTCATGCTTTGCTCAGGAAAAGCCGCAGGCAGTTCTGATTGGCGAATCGGGGAAAGTTTATTGCGACCAATTTGGCGCGATAGTGGGCAATTTTTTATATACGGTGCAAGAGGAACCAGGATCTTTCGGTTATGCTGTAATTTATTCGCGGGGAAATCTCTCGGGTCCGGACCTCAATTATTTGAATGCGATAAGTGATGTAGTCTACTCAAAAAAGTTCGATCCGGCGCGTATAAAAATAATTCGCGCAAAAAAGGATGTCGAAATAGAGATCAAGTTTTGGAAGGTTCCCGCCGGAGCCGCCTCTCCCGTTATCGAAGGACCGGAATGGCCCGATACTTTTCCCTCGTCGCGTAAACCATTCGTTTTTACCGTGGATTCGGACTCCGGCAGGAGTATTTGTTACGGATTCGCGCCCCAGCTCTATGCTGATTTTTTGCACGCCAACCCCAGGGCCAGAGGCCATATTGTCGTGTATGATGACAGCGCCAAAAAAGCCCGAAAAGCGGCCGCCGAAAAATTAAAGCTGCTCTCCGGCTATGATATCCAACGCAGCCGGCTCAGAGTTTTTTATGCAAAGCCGCCTAAGAACTATCTTCCATTCACGGAATTTTGGTTGATCCCCGCCGGGAAAGAGAAATAACGCTTATCCCCAGCCCCCAAAACCAGGCCGCAAAGGTGTTACAATAGTCGAACTGAACAGTAATCGAGGCGCTCCGATGACTTTGTCGAAAATCATCCTCATATTTTTGATCTTATCCGCGATCGCGCATTGTTGCTTTGGCCAAAGCCGGTTAAAGGCCGAATTGTACGATCATTTTGGAGAATTGCCTTGTGGACATCGCCTAAATCGTATTGATACTTTTATCCAGGACCTTAACGCGGAACCGGGTTCGACCGGGCTTATCTTAATTTATTCTAACGAAAGATCACTGGATAAAGCCCGTCAGTATAAACACGACATCGATGGCACAATTTATTCGCGCGGCTTTGATAAGGACCGCATTGCTGTCGAGACCGTCAAGCGCGAAGGCGTTATCGGGGTCGATGTCTGGAAGATCCCGGCTGGAGTGAAAGAACCGGTTATAACTGAAGAAAAATGGCCGGATGCCGCGCCGGATCTGACCAGGCCATTTGTGTTTGGCAGCGAGTTTCCGGAGCTTTATTGCACGGTATTTATGCTGCCGGATTATGCCCGGTTGTTGATAGAAAACCCCGATCTACGCGGGCATATAGTGATCTATAATAATTTAAAAAAGATGGGCGCGAAGAAGCTGAAGAATGGCTTAAAAAACTCACTGCGGATCACAAAATCTCACGTAACAGGCTAAGAGTTTTTTATCAAAAAAACTACCATGACTTTACTTCCGGTGCTGAGTTTTGGATAGTTCCGGTCAAAAAGAAATAATGCTCTACCCCCAAACCTTTATCGATGAGCTCAAGCAGCGCGCGGACATCATGCGCGTGGTGGAGGGGTATGTGCCGCTTAAGAAAAAGGGGCAAAACTGGTGGGCGCCGTGCCCTTTTCACCAGGAGAAAACGGCTTCGTTTTCGGTCAATCCGGGCAAGGGGATGTATAAATGCTTTGGCTGCGGCAAGGGCGGCAATGTTTTTACCTTTGTGATGGAGCTCGAAGGCCTGAGTTTTCCCGAAGCGGTCAAAGTAGTGGCCGACAAGGCCGGGGTGGAGCTGCCCGCGCCCGTAGACGGGCACGATTACGAGCAGAGCAAAAAGGCGGCTGATGAGCGCAAACGCGTGGCGGCCGAGGTGGTCCAGCTTAACGAATGGGCGGTCGAATTCTGGCAAAACCACCTGCAGGAGAAAAGCGCCAAGGCCGCGCGCAAATACCTGGAAGAGCGCCAAATGACCGAGGAAACCATCGCCGCTTTCAAACTCGGCTATGCCCCGGAAAGCTGGGATGCGCTAAAAAGTTACCTGAAAGAAAAAGGCGCCGGCGACAAACAGATCGAGATCAGCGGCTTGGTCGGCGTAAATGAAGAAAAAGAAAGAGTTTATGACCGTTTTCGGGGACGGATAATGTTTCCGGTGCTGGATGTGAACGGGAAACCGATCGCTTTTGGCGCCCGCGCGATGGGAAAAGACGAGCCAAAGTACCTGAATTCGCCCGAAACCCCAGCGTATACAAAGGGTAACCACCTTTACGGCCTCTTTCAGGCGCGGGAAGAAATTCGCAAGAAAAAATTCGCTATTTTGGTCGAAGGCTATTTTGATCTGATCACACCCTTTCAAAATGGGGTAAAAAACCTCGTAGCCAGTTCAGGCACGGCGTTTACAGAAGCCCAGGCGAAACTTTTGGGGCGGTTTGCACGTAAGGTGGTAGTGAACTATGATGGAGATAGTGCGGGTGTGAAAGCGGCGCGAAGGGCTATCGAAACACTGTTGGCGGAAGATTTTGAAATAAAAGTTTTGGTTCTCCCGGAAGGATCGGATCCGGACGAGTTCATCAATTCCAACGGCGTCGAAGCATATAACAAACATAGAGGACAAGCTGCCCCCCACCTACAATTCGTTTTAGAACAAGCTGTGCGGGATAAAAGTCTCGGTGTTCCGCGGCACAAGGTTGCCGCGATCGAGGACGTAATGCCCGTGCTTTGCGCTGTGCGTAATCCTACGGAACAGCGGGAGTCGTTTGACCAGGCAATGAGTTTTTTGCGGGTCGATGACGAAGCGTTACGCGGCGACCTGTGGAAGACCGTCAGAGCCGGCACACGACCCGATGCTTCGGGAATGAAGCGCCAGATAGCGCGCGCCGCCAAAACCAGGCCGACGGTTGCCGAACAGCAGCTGCTGGAAATGCTTGTTCATGACAATGAATTAAGAAAACATGTCCTGCCGATGCTGGAAGAAACCGACTATGAAGCCCTGGCTTCAGCAGCGATCTTTCAGGCATTGATCGAGGCGGATAAGAGATCTTTGGAAATGACGGCGGAAAATCTGTCGGCCCTGCTGGAAGAAGACGATACGGCAGCACACGATATGCTGCCCTTGCTTATTATGAGCAATGCTCCGCGCGAAGAAGGCGAAGTGATCGACGAGGTACAGGCCGAGGCGGAAAAATGCGTTTTTGCGCTCCGCGCGATGGCCATCTCGCAGCGAGCTTCGGAAATTAGCCGTGAATTGGCTTACGCGGAACAAATGGGCGATAACGAGACTTTGGCCAGATTGTCGGCCGAACAGATATCTTTAGCACGTCTGAAACACGAACTGGATCGAATGATAAAGCAGGATTAAAAGGCCTGTGTATAAGACATTACATTGACAACTTTTTATAGGTATATTTAATCAAAATTCTAATATGGTAGATTACGACGAAGAACCGCAAGACGATATGGTAGAACGCCTGCTCGAACTGGGCAGGGAGAAAAAATTTCTAAGCTTCGACGACCTCAATCGCGAATTGCCCGACAGCATGGTTTCGCCTGAGGATATCGAGGACGTTCTGCAAAAGATCGAGGGGGCAAGCATTTCCATCAACGATGGTGAATCGGGCCTGCTTGAACAGGCTGCCGCGCTGGCCGTTGATGCCGAAGCTGACGAGGACGAAGAATTCGACCTCGACCTTTCGGCCGGTACGCTCGATAAGACGAACGACCCGGTCCGCCTTTACCTGCGAGAGATGGGGATCGTGCCGCTGCTGACCCGCGAGGGCGAAGTAGCGATCGCGAAACGCATCGAACGCGGGCAGATCAAAACTCAAAAATCGATATCACGCTCGCCTATCGCGGTCGAAGCCCTGCTCAGATTGGGCGAAGCCCTGGCCGCCGGCAAGGTGAGCATCCGCGACACCGTGATGTTTTCCGAACAGGCGGAGCTGACCGGTGAAGAGGACAAGGCTGATGAATACATGCGCTGGACGCTCGAAGGTATCGAGCGCATAAATGAAAATTACAAAAGGGCGCTGAAAACCCTTAGCGCTCTGCTCAAGGAACAGGAAAAACAAAAGGGCGCCAAAAAGGCCGGTAAGCGTTTGATCCGCCTGCGCCGCGAAGTCGCCAGGTTAAGACTTGAGATCGCCAGTGAGATCAAAATGCTGAATCTGACGGAGCGCGCCAAGCAGAGGCTGATCGAATCGATCCGCAAGATCAGTAATGAGATCCGCTCCGCCGAACGTGAGGTCACGAAAGCGCAAAACAAGATCGACGCAAAACCGCCGGCACCCGAGAAGAAAGAATTGCGCAAGCGGTTAAACGATTACAAGAGCCGCCTGACCGTGATCGAAGAAAAGTATCACATTCCGCCGGTGGAAATTAAGCGTTCGCTGCAATCTATCCTGGTGGGCGAATCGCAAACCAACCAGGCCAAGAAAGAACTGGTCGAAGCCAACCTTCGACTGGTCGTTTCGATCGCCAAGAAATACACCAACCGCGGCCTGCAGTTCCTCGACCTGATCCAGGAAGGCAACATCGGTTTGATGAAGGCGGTGGATAAATTCGAATGGCGGCGCGGTTACAAGTTTTCGACCTACGCCACGTGGTGGATCCGCCAGGCGATCACCCGCGCTATTGCCGACCAGGCGCGCACCATCCGCATTCCGGTGCACATGATCGAAACGATCAATAAGCTGATCCGCACTTCGCGGGCGCTGGTGCAGGAACTGGGACGCGAACCGACGAGCGAGGAAATTGCCAAGAAAATGGACATTCCCGTCTCGAAGGTGCGTAAGGTCTTGAAGATTGCTCAGGAGCCGATCTCGCTCGAGACGCCGATCGGTGAGGAAGAAGATTCGCACCTCGGTGATTTTATCGAGGACAAATCGATCCTCAACCCGGCCGAGGCAGTGACCGTTTCCAACCTGCGCGAGATCACCAACGAGGTTTTGGCGACGCTCACGCCGCGCGAAGAAAAGGTCATCAAGATGCGTTTCGGGCTGGGCAGCAGCGGCTCAGAGCACACGCTCGAAGAAGTCGGACAGCATTTCGCGGTCACCCGCGAACGCATCCGCCAGATCGAAGCCAAGGCGCTCAGAAAACTGCGCCATCCTTCACGCTCAAGAAAACTGAAGGCGTTCCTGGAAGGCAAACAGTAAGACGAAAAAAAGAGCGGTCAATCGGCCGCTCTTTTTCTTTTAGATTAGTCGCAAACTATACTGATTCATACAATTACCCGGCGTATAATGACCGGTAGAACAAGGGGGCAAAATGAAAGCAGTACAGTGGTATGGAAAGCATGACGTGCGGGTCGAGGACGTTCCCGATCCGAAAATAATCGACGGCCGCGATGCCATTATCAAAGTATCTTCTACCGCAATCTGCGGTTCCGATCTTCACCTTTACAATAATTTTATTCCGACGATGGAATCGGGCGATATTCTCGGCCATGAATTCATGGGCGAGGTGGTCGAGCTCGGCAGCGAAGTTAAAAATCTGAAGATCGGCGACCGGGTAATAGTTCCTTTTACCATTTCCTGCGGCGAATGTTTCTTTTGTAAAGCGGAACTATGGGCCGCATGTGACCGTTCAAATCCAAAGCCGGAAACATCGGAAAAACTTTACGGCTATCGCAGCGGCGGGCTTTTTGGCTATTCGCATATGATGGGCGGTTTTTCCGGCGGGCAGGCTGAATTTGTCCGCGTCCCTTTCGCCGATGTCGGCCCGTTCAAAGTTCCTGATTCACTCGATGACGAAAAGGTCTTGTTCCTGACGGATATCTACCCGACCGGGTACATGGCGGCGGAAAACTGCGGCATCAAAGAGGGCGACAAGGTTGCCGTGTGGGGCTGCGGCCCCGTCGGACAGTTTGCCATTAAAAGTGCCCTGCTGCTCGGCGCGGAAACCGTTTTCGCCATCGATCATTACCAGGACCGTTTGGCGATGGCGGCCGGCAGCGGCGCAGTGACGATAAATTTTGACAAGGAAGATGTTTATGAAAAGCTGAAGGACCTGACCGGCGGCATTGGGCCCGATGCCTGCATCGACGCAGTGGGCTTAGAGGCGCACGGCACCTCGATCGATGCCATTTACGATTACGTAAAAACTTCCGTCTACCTCGGCACCGACCGCCCGCACGCGCTGCGCCAGGCGATCCATTGCTGCCGTAAAGGCGGAACGGTTTCCATTCCCGGCGTGTACGGCGGGCTGCTCGATAAATTCAATTTCGGCGCTGCTTTTGGCAAAGGATTAACGATGAAAATGGGACAAACGCACGTGCGAAAATATCTGCCGAAGCTGCTTTCTTATATTGAAGAAGGCAAGATCGATCCCTCGTTCGTTATCTCGCACCGCCTCAAGCTGGACGATGCACCAATGGCCTACGATAAATTCAATACCGAAAAAGATGAATGGCGAAAAGTGGTTTTGAAACCTTAAAAACGAGTTAAATTTTATTCGTGCTATTTGTGTAATTAGCGGCCAATATCTTCTTAATAAGAAAACTTACGATCATTGCAGAAGCCGCTGACATAAAGAATATCAGCGGCTTTTTATTCTGGTTAGGTTGCTTTTAGGCTGCGGCTTTCTGTGTCTTTTTGAAACTTGCCTTTTCCTTTTCCATCTCTGCGCCGAGTTCCTCGAGCACCGTTTTATCGAATTGTTTTTCACACTTCGGAAACATCTCGTCTTCTTCCTCTTCTACGTGATGTCTCACGTCTTCCATCAGCACTTTCAGTTTGGGATCGAATTTTTCACTGTCATCCGTCAAATTCGCCAATTCTTTCAGAAACATTTTTACCTGGCGATGTTCTTCGATGCCTTCCAGAACGACATCCTTTAACTCCTTATCCCCTTCTTCTTTAAGTTTGGGATAAAAAATAACTTCCTCGATATGCGCATGCATATCCAACTCGGCCTTTATCTGCTCGAAAATACTCTTATGGTCCCCGTCTTCATCGGCTTCGACCTGTTTAAAAAGCTCTTCTACTTTGTCATGATCTGCTTTAAGTAATTCGATCGCGTTCATAATTTTTACCCCTTACAAAATTTGTAAAATATACGCTGCACTAAACTAATGCATTTACTTCGCTTCTCTTTACGCAGGTGCAATACCCGTGCCAGCGTAAAGTCATAACTCTAAATTTATAAGTTCACTGAGTTAAAAAGATCGACGTTAACCTGGGAGCGCAGGCATCTTGCCTGCAAGGTCGCGAAGCGATCTAAAAGGTCTTTGATTTACACCAATTAGCGCGACACAGTCGCGCTTGCAGGCAAGATGCCTGCGCTCCCAGGTTTAGCCATTTTTACTTTTTTGACTTATTAAAAACTTGGCGCCGCCAGTAATAAGTTTTAAAAAAGCCCCGAATCATGTTACTGACCCGAGGCTTTTTAAACACTCAACCCGCCCTTTATTACCTATTTCTTCAGTGTCTTTTTAAATCTTTTTTTCTCTGCTTCCATCTCCGCGCCCAACTGCTCCATCTCCTGAATGCTGAGAATAACCTGTGCCTTGGGAAACATTACGCGCTCTTCTTCTTTTACGTGATGTTTAATGTCTTCCATTAACACTTTAAGCTTAGGTTCGAATCTCTCATTCTTATCGGAAAGACGGGGAATTTCTTTCAAGAACATCTTTGCCTGGTGGTGTTCTTCGATCCCTTCCAGGGTAATATCCTTTAGCCCGGCTTCTTTCTTCAGCCTCGGGTAAAATATTTTTTCTTCAATGTGTGTATGAACGTCCAGTTCGGCCTTTATTCGCTTGAAAATATTTCTATGCTTACCTTTGGGTGTGTCTTCTACTTGCTGAAAAAGCTCTTCTACTTTTCGATGGTCAGTTTTAAGCAGATCGATAGCGTTCATATTAATCCCCCTATTGTGAATCAAACTAGTACATTTTTATATCGGGGGTTGAATTTGCAATAGTTATGCCAGTAAACCCGAAAAGACGGGACCTCTCCCGTCTTTTCATTGATCCGTGAAACTATCTCTAATGTTCGTCGCTGCCGCCTTTATCAAAAAGGCGCGGTTTATCTTTCTCGCTCTTTATCTTTTCGATATACTCTTTGAGCCTTTCATTAAGACCTTCTTCCGCGTCTTTTACCTCTGTCGCGGTTGCGCCTGCTTCGGCAAATTTGGTTTCCAGTGCTTTTTGCATATCTTCCAAAGCGCCCTTGTCATCATTCAAAAAATGTTTCATTGCCCCTGAGATATAAAACAAAACCTTTTTCGGGGCCGTGCTCTTTTCATTTTTTAATTCTTTCTGAATGAACTCGAGCGATCTTTTGCGCTCCTCCGCTGCTTTTTCTGCCTGCCCGTCCTTACCATAATGGTAGCCTTTGATACGGTAAAAGTTTTCCCACCATTCCGGGTCTTTTCCCAAAACGGTATAGACCTTTTCCATTATCTCAAGCCGCTCGGTGATCGGAACCTCGGTGTATTCCTTAAAAGCTTTGGGCGCTTTTATTGTCGCCAATACCTTTTTCAATTCCGGTATCTTATCCTTCGGCAGCTTGTCAAAATCCCACATATAAGTGGCCAGGTGGCATTTTTTACAAACGTAAAATGTCGGGCTATCGGTGGCAGGAAAGAAAAGCCACTGGTATTTGGAAGGGTACGAGTAAATATAGCTGCCGTAACTTCCGACTACCATAAAGGTATTAATTTCTTTATCTATCGGGCACTCAAATTCCTTGGGATACCAGGTGATCGCCAAAGAATTGGCAGAAAGCAGAGCGGTCAGGAAAAACACGCCAAAAGCGGCGGACATTCTTTTCATACAGCCTCCGGATAATAAAATAAAAGGGCGGGAATTTCTTCGCGCCCTGTCTGTTATCAAGTTCTAAACTCTATCTTGCCGCGGTTGCGGTCTTTTCCTTTGGATCGTAGGGCGTGGCAAGGTATTTCTTTGCCGCGTCCATGGCATTATCGTAGTTGTCATCGGTATCCTGCGCTCGTTTATAAGCGGCGACGGCCCGGGTGCGGTCTCCCTTGCCGTCATAGGCATTGCCCATCTTAATATTCGCCCAAACCTGCAACCAGTCCGGACGGAGTGTCCCGGTGAGCGTCGCTTTGAAATTATCGATCGCCAGATCGTAATTTCGCTGCTCGAGATAAAGAACGCCCAGGTGGTAATAGATCCAGGAATTAGAGCGGTCTAATTTCAGCGCCGCTTCGAATTGCTGCTGCGCTTCGGCATATTTGCCGTCCTTGAAAAGCTCGATTCCGCGGCGGGCAATAGCCGATACCCGCAGATCGTCGGAAATATGCAGCACTTTATAATCGGGATCGACCACCACTTCCAGCGGTTTGCCGTTCGTTTCAATGTTGAAATCCTCGCTGGAATCTTCGATCTTGAGGGTTACCTTTTTATTTTCGTTCTCTCCCTCGGCGCGCAGCATTACATCGACCGGCAGACGCAGATTGTCGTAATTTTGCTTAACGGTCCCGCGGGTGACAAACTTGCCGCTCTTGGTGCGAATGATCAGATAATCGACCTGAAACTCCGGTACGCCCGTGCCTTCGACCCAGCGGGCAAAAAAGTAACGCATATTATCGCCGGCGACTTTTGAGGTCAGCTTTTCGAAATCGTCGATCGACGCATTCTTGCCGCGATAATCTTCCAGGAACCGGTGCAGCAGCTGGTCAAATTTAGGCTTGCCCATGGTTTCCCGCAGCAGCCGGTAGGCGAAAGCGCCCTTGGCATACATTATGTACTGGTACGCGGTCGACTGGTCGTCAAGATTTGCCGGCGCGCGGGCGATCGAGGCTGTCTGCTCGAAGGTCAAAGCTTTTTCCAGTGTTTCGCGCTGCAGATTGTAAAGCTCGGCCGGCGAAGCAGTGCTTTCGCGCAATTGGATCGCGCTCCATTCGGCCAACCCCTGCGAGATCCAGGCATCGTCAAAGGATTTCAGCCCCACCGTAAGCCCCCACCACTGGAAAGCGACCTCGCGCTGGATCCTGTCTTCAACCCCGGCGCGGTCGCCGCGGTCAAATACGGTATTGGCCAGAAACATGATGCCCTGTCCCGAATAATATTCCAGGCTTTCGTCATCGATCTCGACGATATTCAATTTGTTGCCCGCTTCCGGCCGTCCAAATTGGCGGGTGTAATACTCCAGCGCCTTTCCGATGGTCTCACCGAAATGCGGAACGACCGCGTCGCTGCCCGGGCGCGTCAGAAAATTGAGTTCGTAATCGCCGTAATGAAGCGATTTGGTGTTGTATTTTCCAAAAGCGATGCTTCCGATAAGCCCCGGTTTGTTCTGAACAAAATGATAATTCTTACCGTTTGCGACGACGGGCGTATCGCTATAACCGGCAGCCGCCCAGCCGGCGGGCACCGTCAGCGTAATATCCGAAGTGGCGCGGTCAGAAGCGTAATCATGGAACGGGAACCAGCGCGCGGCGTAAAAAAGATACCCGTGGTCCGAGGCAATCCCGGCCAGGCGTTTATTAAGCAGCGGGCCGCCCTCGGCGGTTACCAGCGCTCCGCTATAGGTAAATCTTAAGGTCACCGGTGTATTGGCGGGAACGAATTCGCCCAGGTCTATCCTGATGCTCGGGCCAAGCTCGCCCACCCCGACCTGATCCTGTACAAAGGTCACCGTTGCGGCGGTAGTGGCTGCCTGCTTAGCGGGCACAGCCGTTTTTGCCGGGGCGTTTTTCGCCGCCTGGTTTACCGCGGCGGATTGGGCCTGCGCCGGCGCGGCCACGTTCACAGTTGACCCGACCGGGATGCCTCTTGTGCGGGTCACACTGTCCACTTTTAACGAACCGTTCAGCTCAAGAGCGAGTGTACGGGTTTCCTGCAGCGGGATCACGGTAACATCGGCGGTTACCTTCAAACTATTGGTGTCCGGCAGGACTTCCGCCGTGATCTTGTAGTCTGTAACATCGAGCGGAGTGCGCGTCGAATTGGTTTGCGCCCAAATTATCAGTGAGGAAACGGCCACTGCCGTGACCGCTGCTGCTGCCTGCCAAATCCTTGATTTCATTTTATTTGCTACCTTTTTCCCAAAAAGCAATGGCTGCCTAATAAGCCGTATTAAGATATTTTAACGCAAGTTAAGATGCTTTGGGAGTAATTATAGTTTGCTTTCGGAGACTTTTATAGCGGGAAACATGTAAAGAGCTCGTTAAGCGTCTATCCCGCATCTAATTTCTGAAGCCGATCCGTACGGTGCCTGTTTCGTGTGTTTCGTGTAATTCGTGGTTAAGGGCGGTTTTGCCTTTAAAGTCCGGTCAAAATAGCATTCTAAGAGCGGGTGCAAGCAACCCCTTCCCGACCTGAGAGGTGTTCGGCTTGAAAGGTAAATATTAAATCTAAATAAATTTGCAGTCCGGAAGGGCCGCTTGCGCCCGCTCTGATGAGCTATCAGATCGGCTTGTTTAATAGGCAAAAGAGATTTTTAGACGCAAAGCCAATAAGAGGTTCAGCTACTTCGCTTTCTGCATCTCACCCCGGATCTTTATCCATATCTCGTTATACCGCCAGGCGGCGGGAGCGTTCGGTTCAGCGTGATGGTCGGGTTTTAAGACGAGATCGCCGGTCTGAAGCAGCACGCGTTTTACTTCCGGGTTTTGCTCCATCTTTGCCCGCATCGCCCGCTCGATCAGCCGGTAATGCTCGCCGGTTTCATCTGTACCATCTGTAACTGCCGGGCGGTATGGGAACCTCTCTCCCTCAAAGCTCACCCAATCGATCCCCATCTTTTTCATGTTTTCCTCGGCCAGTGTGCCCGCCGCTTTGGCTGCGAAGGCCGTCATCTGCGAAACCTGTTCGCGAGTGTACTTCCACTCCAGTCCGGGAAACTTCGCCCGCGGGTCTTCCGCCCCTTCCGGGTAAAGCATCATCTGCCAGAAGCCTTCCAGGCTGGCGTAGCGCCTGCCGTCAAGCTCGAACGGCGTCACCGCAAAATTCGACAGCAGCCCCAACTCGTTGCGCTTGGAAAGGATCACTTCACCGGACTTCGCTTCCTGCGGCAATATTTCCCAGTCAGGCTTGTTCGGATCGTCGATCGCCGTAAACCAGTGCGCGGGGTAGCGAGGATCGTGCGTATTCAAGTTATTTTGCGGCGATTGTTTTTGACACGCCGGCAAAACGCTAAGCGCGATGAGAAAAAATATTATTTGATAGATTCTGCTATTCACAAAAGAAGTTTAAGCCAAGGCCGCGAGCGGCGGTGATATGATCAGTTTGCGGACCGCCATTCGGAATAGATGAAAGATCATAGCTGATAGCTGAGAGATCCGATCTCTGATCTGTCATCTATCAGTTATCATCTATTCCGAATGGTATTCGGATGACTCACTTCGGCCTTAGGACATTATGCCAACTGCCGCTGTCACTGCTTCTGCCCACTGCTACTGCTTCCGGCTTATCATCGTCGCCAGCATGGTGGCGATCATTTTTTCTTCCCCGGAATTGATCGCAAAAACATCGGCGCGGCAGATGGTTAAAGTACGGCCGGGTTTGATGACTTGAGCGCGGGCGGAAAATTTTTCGCCGATCGCCGGCGCGAGCAGATTTACTTTGAACTCGACCGAAAGCACGCTCTCGTCCGCCGCCATTAAAGTGTAAGCGGCATAACCGCAAGCCGAATCGGCGATCGACGTAATAACACCCGCGTGAATAAATCCGTTCTGCTGCGTCAGTTCATCGCTAAAAGGAATTTCGATATCGATCTCGCCCGGCGCAACTCTCACCAGTTCCGCCCGCAGCGTCCGCATCAATTTCTGCGCCGCAAAACTCACATGCACGCGGGTTTCAAAATCGGAATCGGGAGCTTTAAGATTGCTTATCAATTTCCTAAACAGATTTTCTGACGGGCCTTATTTTGGTGATTTCTAAAACTCTACTAATTCGGGAGTGTTAGATAAATTCCGAATTAATTCAATTCAGAGCCTTCTTTTGCAAATCGCTAACATCTATTTTTTTCTCTTTTAGTAGTTTTTCGACAAATTCTAAAAGGTCGGCTTCTTTAACTCGATATATTTTTCCATCATATTCGATTTTTCTTACTCGTCCACTTAGACGTTGGTAAAGCCAATTAGCAAATACGGAATTCGCCAGTGCAATCGCATTATTGCCTATAAAAATCAGACCGATTACTGCAATTTCCCCGACTCCAAAACCTATGGAATTTCTGACCTCTGTCAACTCCAGCGCAATACCTGACTCCGCTTCCTCGATACGCGAACCGACCTCCGGGGAACCTGTGTCGAATATTTCCTTCAAGGAATTCTGATTTACCGTCTCTATTAGTATGCCTAAGTTCGCAATCTCCACTTTTCCTCCTGAATTGAATTATAAAATTCACATATACTTGCGATCGGTAATTTCCTCAATTTCCGTTTGCGAAATTGTTCTTAACTTTCGTAAATACTTATTAACCACCATATTGTGAAATAGATTATTCGTTAGCCTTTCACCATCATGTGACCAAAATCGACTCAGGAAAATGTTTGCACTATGCCAACGGTCAAAGGCTATTCCATTATATTTTACCGTATTTTCACCGCCTTCCAAATTTCCGATTTTCACAGAACTAGTTGCTGCAAACATTTGCAAATAGTCCATCAGCGACAAAGCGGCAAAGATCTTATCGTCTATATCGTGTATCTTAAAAATCAACAAAGTAGAAAAAGCATGTAAATCCGCTTCCAACTCCTTGAGCTCTCTGTCGGAAATGGCATTAATGTCTATTACCGAACGTAAAAAATCCAATATTTCATCAGGTATACTTTCGCGCGTCCAACTTCCATCCAAGTGTCCCAGTACGACATGGCCCAGTTCATGCGCTACTATTGTTAAAGTTTGAAGAAACGCAATATGAGAGGCGTATTTGATGGCGTGAACTGAATTAAAATACGGATACGGGATTAAACCCGGATCGAATTCATCTCTTATGAACCAGCAATATCCCAAGAATGTTTTTGAAATAGAATCAAACTCAGAGGTAAGTTCATTCGAATCAAGTTCTCCTTTTTTAATTTTCTCGAAGGCATCCCTAATATTCGCAATCGCTGTATTCATCTGTTTGAAAAACGATCTTGTCATAATCGGGAGATATAGTTTGTATTGTCCGTTAATAAATTCAGTTGAAGCCTGCACAGTCGGCGTGTCAGTTAAAATAATTTCAGTTTTCTTCCAGGCATCAATTAGTGAAGAATCGGAATATTCCAAAATCTGCGACTCAATTAAATCTAACCATTTAGGGCGTATCGTCTCATTTCGAAAATAACTCCTAGAAGCGAGATACCTTGCCCCGTTTCTAGCATTTTCAAGTAACTCTTTTCTTACTTCAAAGTCAATCTTTCCATCTTCGTTCACCAAATTAAATGTTGTACGCATTTTGAAAAAAATGCGTACATAACTTTCTAGTAAAGTTCTTGTGGTCAAAAACTAACTGTTGCGAATTTTCTTTCAGATTACTCGGAACATCTGTATCTGTTTGAGAAAGTTTTGCCCAATTCTCTAAGGATTCATCAATGTCTAACACAATACTGTTTGGCATGGTTTTAAGACCTCAAATAATTATTTGCTCTTGATGCGTGAATAATGGGAATTTGGTTCTTAGATATCGCTTTTTTCAATTTGAGGTATAGAAATAAAAAAATCTTCTATAACAACACCTGAATCAACATGTAAACATTTTAACTAATTTCCTACATAAGCTATTTAAATGACACTTTCAGATCAGATAGTTTTGTATTTATTTCTATGACAAAAATGAAAACGAAATTTCACTAAATTATCGTCGTCACGATCTCGCGGATACTTCGCTGCAATTCGCGATCATCGGTGATGGGCGAGCAGATCGCGACTTCGGCGGCATCGACGGGCGAGATGCCTTTGGCGATCATTTGCGCGGCGTAGATCAGCAGACGCGTCGAGACGCCTTCTTCCAGACCGTGCCCGCGCAGGTTGCGCACTTTTTGCCCGATCTTCACCAGGTCGCGCGCCATCGCTTCGTCCACGCCGCCTTCTTTGGCGACGATCTGCGTTTCCAGCTCGGGTGACGGGTAATCGAATTCCATCGCGATAAAGCGCTGGCGGGTCGATTGTTTCAAATCTTTCAAAATCGATTGATAGCCGGGATTGTAGGAAACGACCAGCATAAATTCCGGCGGCGCTTCGATGATCGTGCCGCGTTTTTCGATCGGCAGACGGCGGCGGTCGTCGGTCAGCGGGTGGATGATCACGACCGTGTCCTTGCGCGCCTCGACCACTTCGTCGAGATAACAGATCGCGCCGGTGCGCACGGCCGTGGTCAGCGGCCCGTCATGCCAGACGGTCTCTTCGCCCTCGAGCAGAAAACGCCCGACGAGATCGGTCGCCGACAGGTCTTCGTGACAAGCGACGGTGATCAGCGGGCGGTTCATCCGCCACGCCATGTGCTCGACAAAACGCGTCTTGCCGCAGCCCGTCGGCCCTTTGAGCATCACCGGCAGCTTTGCGTGATACGCCGATTCGAAAAGCTCGACCTCACTGCGAATTGGCAGATAAAACGGCTCGGCCGCTGCTTTGTATTGTTCAATTGCCTGTTCCATAAATGAAAAGCAATTCTAACACTCAGGCGTGACTTTGCGAACTTTGCGCCTTCTCTTTGCGGCCCCTGCGGTAAAAAAAGGCACCCCGCAAAGCTCGCTTAAGCTGGACAAGAGAGTTTGCAAAGTTGATATTAAGGCAACTCCAGCCGTAACATTCCAATCTCATTTTGCGGATGTTGCAATTCTCATCCTGAACCGAAATAAATCTATTATTGATCTGTTAGCCAATGGCTTCGAAAAACAAATATTCGCGGCGTGATTTTCTTCAACTTCTTGGGGCATTTGCCGGATCGGCTCTTATCAACCCGCGGGCGCTTTCACAACCGCCTGCGGTGCTTTAAAGCCTTTTAATTTTTTGGTCGTGGGCGATTCGATAATTTCCGGACAGGGCTTGAAAGAAGAACAAAGGTTCTATTACCTGGTCAGGCAGTGGCTGGAAACTGAAGTTTTTGCGAACTCGCGCAAGGTCGATCTGAAAGTAAAAGCTCATTCCGGCGCCAGCATCAACCTTCGCCCGACCGAAACCGCCGCGTTGAAACAAGCCGGTATCGATGAAAACAAACCTTATCCCGGCGAGGTAAATCTTACTTTTCCAAGCATCACTTCGCAGGTCGATGCCGCTGTCAAAGAATACGCGGACCCGGGGTCGGTCGATCTGGTAATGCTTACCGGCGGCATTACCGACACGCGGCTGACCAGGATATTAGACCCTTTCCGCGGCAATGCGGGGCTCCGGCGCGAGATCGAAAAACACTGCGGTGAAGATATGTTCGGATTGCTTCGCCGTATTGCCCGCAGGTTTCCCAATGCGCTGATAGTCCTTGTGGGCTACTACCCGTTCATTTCCAAATACTCACTGAGGAAACAGATCGTCCGCCATGTAATGGAAATTGAAGATCTTCCCGATCCGCTGCAGGCGGTCATAAATAATTCGTTGGGCCGCCAGTTGTATAAATATTACCTAAAGAAAATGATCGCGCGCTCGATGATTTGGGCGGAAGGTTCCACGACCGAGTTTAAGAAAACCGTCGCCAGGTTAAACGCCGAATTCGGCACTCAGCGAGCGGTTTTTGTTGCCTCACCGATAAAGGAAGAAAACAGCCTCGCCGCTCCGAAAACTCTGGTTTTTGAGCTGGGTAAAAATGACAAGCCGCAGGACCCGATGGCCGCGGAAAGAAAAGCGCTCTGCCAGGAGACTCTTCCCGATTTGCGAAAATCGATTGACTTAAAATTCGGCACACGAGTGTGCGAAATGGCCGGCATCGGCCATCCGGATCAGGAAGGCGCAAAGGCCATTGCCCAGGCAATTCAAAACGATCTGAAACAGTTTTTCACTAAAACAACGCCTACAATTTGAGTTCCCACGTCTCTGCCGTCAGGTCGTGGCCAAAGCTGTGATGCGTTTCTTCCTTTATTAACTTATACCCCTCGGCCTGGTAAATTTTTCGCGCGCTATTTAAATTACTCTGCGTCCATAAAATGATCTTTTTATAACCCACACGGCGGGCGAATCGTGTGCATTCGCTGACCAAACGTCCGCCGATGCCAAGTCCACGTGCCGAAGGTTCGACCAGCAGCAGGCGCAGCTTTGCTACAGTGTCAGTCTTCTTTACCAAAAATACCGAGCCCACGATCTCGCCTTCGCGTTCCGCTATCCAGCAGCGCTCGCGCTTTGGATCAAGGTTTTGGATAAACTGCGCGGCGATCTCCGCCACCAGGGCTTCGAAACGCTCGTCCCAGCCGTATTCCTGCGAATACAAAATACCGTGCCGGTAGGTGACCCAGCCGATATCGCCCGGCTGGTGGTCTCTGATGATGTACGGCACTTTATTTTCCTGCCGGGGGGCTTCGCCCAGGATCCTTTCTATTTTTTCCATCGCCGCGATCAGTCCCGCGCGCTCCTCGCTCGTCAGTTTTTCCAGCATCGCTTCGACGGTTTTGTAAGTGCGGTCGTTTAGAGAAGAAAATGTCCGTTCGCCTTTTTTTGTTAAAGACAAAAGAATTTGCCTGCCGTCCGCGGCCGAACGTTTGCTCGCGAGCAGGCCCTGCTTTTTAAGACTCGCGAGGATCCGGCTCAAATATCCCGCGTCCAGATCGAGGGTCTTTCCGATATCGCCGGCCGTGGCGTTTTCCCCATGAGCCACCTCGTACATCACCCGCACGTCCGTCAGCGAAAACGGGCTATCCATATGTCCCTTGTCCAACGCACCAACTTGTTTAGTATAAAAGCGGTTAAATTTCCTGACGGCGGCGATGTTTTCGTCCTTCATATTTCGCCATAATATTAATATTCATTGCTTTTGTCAACTATTTAGTTGAGAGAGACAATTATGCCGCCTGAGCTTTCGGATGGCGAAGGAAGAACCCCGCGCGTTAGCAAGGGCTTTAATGCCTGAAATAAGCCCTCCCTGAAGGTCAGGCTTCCGCCCCGACCATCTCTACGCATCAGAACAATGCACTTTACACCCCCTACCCGTTCCCGCCACGGTTTATCCCGTCAAATGCTCTCTGTTATACTTAAGCGTTATGAAAATTGCCGTGGCAATGAGCGGCGGGGTTGATTCATCTTCGGCGGCCGCATTATTAAAGGAGCAGGGACACGATCTCGTCGGCTTTACGATGCAGTTGTGGAACCAGCGCCGCCATATCAATGTGGATGAGAATGGCGATCCGCTGCCTTCGCGCTGCTGCTCGCTCGATGATGTGTATGATGCGCGGCGCGTGGCCGAATCCCTGGGCTTTCCTTTTTATGTTTTGAATTTCGAAGAGGAATTTGAAAAGTCCGTGGTCGAGCCTTTTGTGCAAAGCTATCTTTCGGGCGAGACGCCGATCCCCTGTGTCGCCTGCAATTCGCGTTTGAAATTTGCGCAGCTCGATAAACTGGCGCGAGTCGCTCGACTGCGACAAAGTCGCTACCGGGCATTACGCGCGGGTCGAGCACGACGAAGCGGCAGATCGCTATCGCCTCTTTCGCGGAAAAAATCATTGGAAAGACCAGTCATATTTTCTTTGGGAATTAACGCAGGACCAGCTTTCGCGCGCGTATTTTCCGCTGGGCGAAATGATGAAGAGCGAAGTGCGCGATATCGCCCGCGACGCAAATCTATACACGGCCGAAAAACAGGAATCGCAGGAGATCTGTTTTGTGCCTGATGGCAAGTACGCGGAATTCATCGACCGCTATCTCGAACACGAAGAGCGTTTGGATGAAATGCCCCCGGGGGGTGAGATCGTTCAAGACACCGGCGAAGTGATGGGTACGCACGGCGGCATTCATCGCTATACGATCGGGCAGCGGCGCGGCCTTGGGATAGCCCACGAAAAACCGCTTTACGTGCTGCAGATCGAGCGCGCGAAAAATCAAATTATCGTCGGCGAAAAGGAGGAGCTGCTGACAAAAGAATTCGCTGCGAAAGGGGTGAACTGGGTGGCTTTTGATGAGCCTTCCGAACCCGTGCGCGCGGAAGTCCGTGTACGCTACCGCCACGACCCTGCACCGGCGACAATTTACGCTTTACCGGATGAGTCGCGCCCGCATTATCTTTGACGAACCGCAGCGCGCCATCACCCCCGGCCAGGCGACCATGTTTTATAATGGTGAAGAAGTTGTCGGCGGCGGCTGGATAATACGGATGGATAATACGGACAGGATAGTACGGATGGTTAATCACGAGTTGAATAAAGTTTTATGACCGTCTGTAAAGCTTTCGTATTAGTATTAACAACCGCGGCTCTTTTACATGTTTTCATATCGTGTTCAGCCGCGCGAACGTGGCAGTTAAAGCCCGAGGGCGATAAGATCATCGCCAGGATCGAAGAGTACCGGAAAAAAACCGGGCGTCTTCCGCAGACACTGGATGACGTTGGCATTCGTGAAACCGAAGAAGGCCCCGTCTATTACAAAAAGGAATCTGACGATAGGTATATTGTTTGGTTCGGCCTGGAATTAGGTGAATCGGTAACTTACGATTCTGCCGATAAAAACTGGAATAAATAACATATGGCTAAAACAAAAAAGAGACCCAGCAAAACAGCCAAGCTGGCCGCAAAATTATTGGAAGAATCAAAACTTCTCGCCGCGGCCAAGGCTTTGAACGAGAAAAAAGAAGCGCAGGATTTCCAGCCTGAATATGCCCCGACCAACGTCAGCGGCGCAAATAAAAAGCGGCCCGATAAAAAACGCGGATAAGATGATGGTATTTGCGGTTATGCCGCAGTGATGTGCGGTAAGCCCATGGCTTACTGACAGGCAAAATATTTATCTTTCGGAGGCTCAGCCTCCTTGGGATTGGTGGGATTGATTCACGGAAAGGCAAAGCCTTTCCGCACAGCACTGCGGCACAGCCGCAAAAACAACCTTCGTACTTGCTAAAAGTGGAAAGAGGCGACATTTGCCGCCTCTCTTTCCAACCCCACTTCCACATTACGGCTGCGGTGGCCTGGTAACACAAAAGCCAAAAGTAAGGGTGACACCCGGGTTGATAACGTTATTGTTCGAGTTGCCTTCGACGTTAACGGTATTTCCGCTCACAGTGAACAGCACGTTCCACGGCCCTCCCAGGGTGGTGCCCTCTTCGAACGTAAAGCTCGTCGTCCAATCTACCGGCGCTGATGTGGTGTTTTTTACATCCACTTCGCCGCAGTAGCCGCCGCCCCAATCATTGACGATTCTGACCGTGGACGGCAGGTAAGCGATCGCGGGCCCTTCGACCTCGCTGGTGTCCTGGGCATTTTCACAGCCCGGATCGTTCATATCGACCAACCCGTCGCTGTCGTTGTCCTGGCCGTCGCTGCATGCCGCCGGGGGAGGCGGAGGAGGGCCGCTGCGCTTGGCGCCAAAACCGAACTCGGCAGTTTGATTCGGGCGAAGAATTTTGTTGTAGGACACCCCTTCCCAGACAAACTCGCTTCCGGCGATGGTGTAGGTTGCGCCCCAGGGACCTTCACCGGGATCGGTATTGATCTCGCCGTCCGCCGGCAGGTTCGCGATCCAGTAGATGGGAAAAGTGTTGGTGTTCTTAACCGTGACCGTCTTGTAATAGCCGGTGCCCCAATCGTTGTTTTGAACGGTCAACTGCACACCCTGGCTGGTGCGAGGATAGTTAAACTCGTCGTCGTCCGTGCCGCTTTCGCAGCCGAAATCCGCCGTATCCTTCACGCCGTCGCCGTCGTTGTCCTTACCGTCTGAACAGCCGTGTATCGGTGTCTGCGGCGTGTAATTCCATAACCTGTGCAGCAGATCGACCTTTTCCTGCCAGACGTTCGTCCAATCTTCCTGAAGAATGCCGCCGGTGTCCGTGCTGTTCGGATTCCACGACCAGTAAAAACTGCTCTGGATATTTTTCTCGATCATGTAATCGACCAGCGCGTTCTGCAGGATCGGGTCTTTAGGATTTGCGATACGCCCCATGCCGTCATGGCCGAACCGGCCGCCGAATTCGCCAAAGACGATCGGATGCTGGCCGGCAAAGCTGCCGTAATGCAGGTCCCAGATGGCCGGCATATTATTCGGGAAGCTGGGATCGTTAAAGTAGCTCTGCACATAAACGTCAGGGCCGTACACGTGCGGGCTTAAGACCAGGCGGTTGGCGGGAACATCGAGCGGATAGCAATTCATCGGCTCGAAATTTCCGCCCCACCAGTGGCCGGCCGTGCTGCAGGGCGCAGTGTTTGGCAGCGCGTCGTTATTGTCCTCGATCCCCTCGACAAAGATCAGCATATCCGGGGCCACGGCCAGGATGCGGTCGGAAGCCGCCTTGGCCGCGCGTTTCCAATCGGTCGCGCCGCCGGTTCCCCAGGTCGCCGCGCCGTGCGGTTCGTTCTTGATATCCATGCCCAAAACGTAGGGCAGGTTTTTGTAGCGGTTGGCGACAAATTCCAGGTCGTTTAACCACTGGGCTTCGCTGTAATTATCCGTGTACCAGAGGCCGGTAATTTCCGTGCATTCCGGCGTGTGATGGTCGAGCAAAACGTACATGTTCTCGTTGTTCAGCTCGCCCACGACCATATCCAAAAGCTGGAGCGCATTTTTGCCCTCGAGCTCGGGGTTAAAAGTGTAATTGATCGTGCCGGTTTTAGGTGCATTGGTTTCCTGCAATGCGCCGGGACAAAAAGGCAGCCGCACAGCATTGACGCCGATGTTTTTCATCTGAAATATCTGGCTGCGCCAATTGCGCGCCCACAAACCGTGCACGGTGTAATCGTTCTGCTGAAAGCCGAACCAATTGACTCCGCGCAGCTGTATCTCCTGATCGTTGGCGTCGTAGATACGCCCGTTCTCGACGCGATAACCGGCTGAGGCTGTCATGGTGAAAGCCGTCAGGATCGCGATCAATAAAATAAATTTACTAAATGATCTCATACTGCTATTTCTTTTATTACCGCATCCAACTTTTTGATAAGGATAGGTCGTGGGAAAAAGGGAGAGTTTAATTTACGATTGTTTGCGACAGGTCCGGCAGGGTGTGGGCGCGCCGTAATTAACGAAATAAACTTATAAGCCTTCTCCTAAAGATCACTGTCCCGGTTAAACAAAAGTTACTCACGGTAACAAATCTCCTTTATAAAATTTATAGTAGCCGCCGGCCGAAACCGGCGCTGATAGGTAAGGCGCGGTGCGGAGCGAAAAAGTATCAGGGAAAGCAAATGTGTAACACCTGGGAGCGCAGGCATCTTGCCTGCTTGGGTCGCGCAGCGAACGAAATTTCTTTTGTTTATACCCGATTAGCACGGCAAGCCGCGCTTGCAGGCAAGACGCCGGCGCCTCCCAGGAAGATCGGGCTGAAATTATTGACTTAAAGTACAGTGTCAGTTCTAATTAATGGTACAGGAAAGAGTAACCCGAAACATTCCCCGTTTCCGTGCGTATTTGCTTAGCCGCACACCCGTTTTTGCGCTCTTCGTTTTTTGTTGTATTTAGGAAAATTCTGTTTTATGAAAAAGCTTTTATTTTTATCGTTTTTAGCCGCGGCCCTTTCGGCCGCCTCTACCGTCGCCATCGCCCAGCAGCCGAGCCCGACGCCGCCGGTGATCGAAGACGAAGGGGTCGTCAAGATCACTACGAATCTCATCCAGATCGACGTCACCGTGCTCGACAAAAACGGTAAGGTCGTGACCGATCTTACGCCGGATGATTTTGAGCTGTATGAGAACGGTGAAAAACAGCAGATCTCAAACTTTTCGCTGATCACCAGAACGGCCGGCGGAGCAACGATTGACGGGGCCAATCCCGCCGGGCCTTCCCAGGCGGCAAATGTACCGGGGCCGGTCACGCAGCTTAAACGCGGTGATGTGCGGCGAACGATCGCGATCGTGGTAGATGATCTGAATTTGTCGTTTGGCAGCGTTTATTACATCAGAGAAGCGCTCAAGAAGTTTGTCGATAAACAAATGCAGCCCGACGATCTGGTGGCTATCATTCGGACCGGCGGGAGCGTTGGCGCTTTACAGCAATTCACCTCGGATAAACGCCTGCTTTATGCCGCCATTGAAAAGATCCGCTGGAATCCTTTTTTCGGCGGCAATTTCGATTCCCTTGCCTCGACCAGCCAGAATGATGCCGAGATCACCGACAGGTTCGTCAACGAAAGTACCCTGGTAGCGTCAGGAAATTCCAAGACCATTACTCTCGTACATCCGCATGCGAATTCGGATGAAGTACAGGCTTCCGCGTCAAAAGCAGCTAAAAATGCGGCCTCATCCGAAGAAGCTATTTACGCGCAGGCATCGCTCGGAGCGATCAAATACATCGTTTCCGGAATGGCCAAGCTGCCGGGACGAAAAGCGCTGATGCTTTTCTCTGATGGAATAGCGATCGGTGCTGACGCCGATAAGTCCCGCACCTCGGCGGTCTTTAGTTATTTGCAAAGTCTAAGCGATGCCGCCAACCGTTCCTCTGTCGTCGTCTTACACATTCGACACCAAAGGCCTTCGGTCAATGTCGATCGCCGCGTCTGACAATACTTATGAAATAATCGACGGCCATCGCCAGCAAAAAGAACAGTGGCGCACCCAGGATTTTAAGAGCAGCCAGGACGGCCTGGTCTATTTCGCCGCCCAGACCGGTGGAAAATCCCTGCTTAATAGTGACAATTTTAACGCGGGCATCCAGCGCGCGCTGGACGAACAGGCCGGGTACTATCTGCTCGGCTATGTGCCGGACGGCGACACATTCGATCCGAACAAACGAAAATTCAATAAGTTTGAAGTCAAGGTTTTGCGGCCCGGGTTAAAGGTCAGTTACAGGAGCGGTTTTTTCAGCAACAGCGCCAGCGATGGTCCCAAGCCGCAGTTTACGGTACAGCGTCAGATGGCCGAAGTACTGATGTCGCCCTTTTCCCAAAGTGATATTGCGCTTACGATAAATGCTCTTTATGCGGATGACCCGGCCAGCGGGCCCTTCATCCGTTCGTTTTTGCACATTGACGCGCAGGGATTGACCTTTACCGATACAGCTGACGGTTGGAAAACATCGACTTTTGACGTGGTCGCGATTATGACGGGTGATAACGGCGCGCTGGTCCAGGATATAGAATCCAAATATACGATAAAGACCCGCGGGCCTGCCTATGAATCTACGCTTAAGAACGGTTTTGTTTATGTATTGGTGATGCCGGTCAAAGCTGCCGGGATGTATCAATACCGGGTTGCGCTGCGCGACACGGCGTCCGGCAAGATCGGTTCGGGTTCACAGATCGTTGAGATCCCTAACCTGGCTAAACAGCGGCTGACCGTTTCCAGCCTCGCCGTTGAAAGTGTAACGTTGGATGTCTGGCAAAAGATTTCGCAGGGTAAAGTCGGAAACAAACCCGGCCAAATCCAAGTGCCGTCGAGTTTATTTTACGATACTACCCTTAAAGAATTTCGGCCCGGCTCCGTCCTGCGTTACGGCTTCGAAGTTTATAATGCGAAAGCCGACGGCGCTTCCCTGCCGCAGCTGGTAATTCAAGCCAAGATCCTGCAAAACGACCGCGTGATCACGCAGGGAAATCTGAATAAATTTGACGCCTCCGGCCAGAGCGACCGCAAACACCTGAAGGTAAGCGGAGCCATTATGCTTAAAGATGATCTGCCCGCCGGAGATTACGTGCTGCAGGTAGCGGTAACGGATACGGTATCAAAACAAGTTTCGGCGCAGCTTTTTCCTTTTGAGATCATCAGGTAAAAGGTTGTCGATGATAATTGACTATGAGAAAATAATAATTATGAGTTTTTCAAACGTTACAATTCTAACGCAAAAGCTTGAAAGCCTTCCTGAAGATATTAGGGAGAAGTTTGCCGAGTATTTAAGTGAGCATTTCGAAGATCTTAAAGACGAATTGTTGTGGGATGAACAATTTAAGGCCACGTCTGAAAGACTTTCCGAGATCGCCGTTGACCTTCGTCAAGAGATTTCCACCGGCAAAGCAGAGCCTTTTAGTCTTGAAAAATTATGAATTCAAAAACTCTCCCCTCCTTTTGGAAAGCATATAAAAATCTAGACGACGAAATTAAACAACAGGCTAAAAAAGCCTATTTTTTATGGATGAATAACCCCGCTCATCCTTCACTGCGCTTCAAGTGTGTCAATCATAAAGAAAATATCTGGTCGGTCAGGATAACTCGAGGATTTCGCGCACTCGGTGTATTGGAAGATAATGTATTAGTTTGGTTTTGGATCGGAAATCATGATGACTACGAAAAATTCTTCGGTTGATAATGACAAAAACTGAGCTTCGCAAAACCTATCTTGCTAAACAAAAAGATATGTCCCCTATTGCGCGGGCCGAGCATAGCTTTCATATATCGCAGCTTTTTTTCTCATCTTTGGAATTGTCCGAAATTCAATTCCTGCATTGTTTTTTGCCGATCGAAAGATATAACGAGATCAACACGCACATCATTCTCGAAAAGATCTGGCGGGATCTTCCGCAGATCGAAACGGTAGTGCCGCGGGTCAACCTGGACACGAACGAGATAGAAAATCTGAGGTACACCCATGAGACCGAGCTGGTGCTCAGTAACTGGCAGATTAACGAGCCTTCGCATGATGAGATCGTTGAAACTGAAAAGGTCGATCTGATTGTTGTGCCGCTTTTATGTTTTGATCTGCGCGGGCACCGGGTGGGTTACGGCAAGGGGTTTTACGACCGGTTTTTAGCCAAATGCCGGCCCGGCGCAAAAAAGGTGGGTTTATCTTATTTCCCGCCCGTGAAAGAGATCCCGGATGTTTACGGCCTCGACATCAGACTGGATCTTTGTATCACCCCGGAAAAAGTATGGCACTTCTAAACTCCCTATCTGCCTCAGGTTAACCTCTATTTCTTAATTCAACTAAACATTTCTCAGCCTTTTCGCGTAAAATCAAGGTGAAGTCGCTTTTGGCGTAAAAGTTAAATTTTTTGGAGCAATATTTAAAAATGGCAATGTCGCGCACAGCAAAAACTTTTCTTATCCTGGGTGGAATTTTCGTAGTATTCGTGATCGTATGCGCCATCGGGATCGCGATCTTTTATCAACTAAGGAATAAACCCAGCATTCCCCAAAACAGCGTGCTGGTGATGAAGGTTTCCGGTGATATGCCCGATTATTCACCGCAAGATCCGACCGCCGAACTTTTTGGCGTGGTGCAGCAGCAATCGCTGGTCGGTTTTATTTCCAGCCTGAAATATTCCAAAAGCGACAGCCGCATCGGCGCCGTCCTTATTGATGTAAATTTTCCCGGCATCGGCTGGGGCAAGGCCGACGAGATACGCGAAGCGATCGCCGACTTTAAAACCTCCGGCAAACCGATCTACGCCTTTATGGAGATCGGTTCGAACAAGGAATATTACATCGCCGCCGCCTGCGACAAGATTTTCCTGCCGCCCCCGGGCGATCTTTATATCAACGGCCTGGCCGCCGATGTGATGTTTTATAAAGGCACGCTGGACAAGATCGGTGTAGAGATGGATGTCGTGCAGATCGGTAAATACAAAAACGCGCCCGATACCTACACCCGCAAAGAAATGTCCGACAGCCATCGCGAAGTGATGAACGCCATTCTGGACGATTATTACAACCGCGTCGTTTCAGCCATCGCCGATGGCCGCAAGAAATCCCCGGAAGACGTGAAAGCGATCATTGATAATGCTCCCTATGGCGCCGCCAAGGCAAAGGAACAAGGGTTGATCGATGACGCTCTTTATCGCGATCAGGTCTATGACGAACTCAAGGCAAAACTCGGCTACAAAGAGGACACTAAGCTGCGCACCATCGGCGGCCGCGAATATCGCGAGGCCATCGAGGATACTTTCAGCTCCGCTAAAGACGCCGACGTCGCCGTTATCTTTGCCTCCGGCCCGATCAACGTCGGCCACTCAAGCGGCGGAAGTTTTGGCGGCGAAGCGACCGTCGGTTCCGACACGATAGTTAAGGCGGTCAATGACGCAGCCGAAGATAAATCGATCAAAGCCATTATTCTGCGCGTCGATAGCCCGGGCGGCTCTGCCCTCGCTTCCGACCTTATGTGGCATGCGCTGGAGAACGCGAAAGCCAAAAAACCTGTCGTGGTTTCAATGAGTGACGTCGCCGCCAGCGGCGGTTATTACATCGCCTGCAACGCCAACAAGATCGTTGCCGAGCCTTCGACCATCACCGGTTCGATCGGCGTCTTTATGGGCAAGCCGGTGGTCAAGGGCCTGTTTGATTGGGCCGGTATCACCAGCGAAACTTTAAAGCGCGGTAAGAATTCGGGCTTGTTCGATACCAGCGTGAAATGGAATGCCGACGAGCGTGCCAAGATCGAAGAAAGCGCGCACAAAATTTACTACGACGACTTTGTTCCGAAAGTATCAAAAGGCCGTAACAAGACGGTCGAAGAAATAGACGCGATCGGCCAGGGACATGTCTGGACCGGCGCGCAGGCAAAACAAAACGGGTTGATAGATGAATTCGGCGGATTTGAAAAAGCTGTCGAAGTAGCGAAAGAACTGGCCGGGATCTCCGCCGACAAGAGCGTTCGCAGAGTTGTGTTTCCCGCGCCGCGCCCGTTCTTCGAAACCTTTCTTGATAACCCCGAAGAAGACGCCGCAACCAGTGTAGAAGCGCAAAAAACACAAAAAGCCATGCTCGATGCGCTGCCGGAAGACGCGCGGCGAATGTTTCGTTTCGCTTATTTATTTGACCAGCTAAAAGTGGGCGACGGCTTAACGCTGCTGCCTTTCGACCTGAGGATCAGATAGGCTGGAGCGCCGAATTCATTCGGCACGAGCGCGCAGCGTTCGGAATAGGACGCGGATGGCACGGATTAAACGGATCGAACTGATCCGAAATCCGTGCAGATCTGTTTTATCCGTTAGATCCGTTTCCTATTGATTGAACCCCATCCATACAAAATCCCTGTATCACCGCGATACAAATCACGTCCCTCATTCGCCTAAGCTTAATAATTTCAATAGTGGCACGGTCATTGCGTTTTATCATCCTATTACTAGTTCGCAATAGGGCGCGCTACATCTAAGGAAGTCATCAAGGAGGGTGTCGAAATGAGCAAAAAAAACTTATTAGTTTTAGGGTCGTTATTAATTCTTTCCATCTTTTCAACTCTTGCCATCGCGCAGGAAACAGTAACCAAAACAACCACAACTACAAAAAAAGAAGTCGTGCAGAATCCTGACGGGACCTGGACGGTGATCGAATATCCGGTCAATAAAGAAGTGGTCGTGCAATTGACGCCGACCGCGAATTTCAAAGGTACGGGAACCGCGCACATCATTCGCGCGGCTGACGGCACCGCGGTCAATCTTGATCTCAGCGGGATGCCGGCCGACATGAGCAAAGTTTATGTTTATGCGGTAGCGCCGAGCGGCGCGTCGAGCCTGCTGGGCCCCGTGGACGTGGTAAATGGCGTGGCCAGCCAAAGCTTTAGCACGCCGCTTAATCAATTTATGCTGGTGCTGTCGCCGACGGAAAATATGAGTACGTTCGATACCAGTTCGGCCGTATCGTTTACGAGCGCATTGCCGGCAGGTTATGCCGTAGTGCCGCGCAGGGTAACTTCATCTGAAGGTTCGAAACAGGTAGCAACCACCGAAGTGGTGGGTTCGGCTTACGAGGTTCCGCTGCTTAACGTTCCGAGTTTTGGCGACAAGACCGCCGAGATCAGGATCAATTTCAAAGGCCCGTTGGCCGGCCTAAAAGGCAAGGCTTATATCGATAACAGCAAAAGCGGCGCAAAACAGATCAAAATGCGCTTTGACGATATGAAGATGGCGCCAAAAGAGAAAAAGTTTGTGCTGTGGGCCAGCTCGCCGGATGGTAAATATATCAAACTCGGCCAGGTGATCAACTCCGGCAAGAGACAGGAATCGGAAATTCGCAGCGAAACTTCGCTGAATGATTTCGGTTTGTTCGTAACGGTCGAAGACAACGACGTCGAACAGCCGACCAGCACGGTCTATTCGGTCTTCGGTATAGGCGATTAAAAGTTTTCTGGCATAAACAGAAAGACCAAAGAACAAGGGGGAACGAAATGAGGCTTCAAATTGAAGCCTTTTTTCTATGTGCGGATCTATCAGGCGCGTGCAAGCGGACAAAACAGTTCAGAGTTCAAACTTTAGTTTGTTCTTTGATCTTAAAACCGGGACAAGCTAAAGCTTGAACTCTGAACCGTTTACTCTGGCCTTCGCGTAGCTGGGTGACTGCGCCGCCTCGCCGTGCGGAAAAACTCTGCCTCGTCATTTTGAACGCTCAGGAAAAACCAGTTTAAGAAATTGTTTTGCTTTCGAATAGATCTCATCGTCTTCCGAAGCGCGCGGACCGGCAATGTTTAAAATTTCGCCGTTGATCGTATCGAGCCGCTGTTTCGCATCTTTAGAGGCCGCTTCCAGGTCGCCCGGCGAAAGATCGATTTGAATCAACGGCTTTTTGTGTTTTCCAGCAAATTCCGCCGTCAGTTTTGACCCGCCGGTGAGCGCGTTTCGAAAAATTATCATCGTCGCGTCTGAGTACAAAACATTCAGCTCTGTACGCTGCGCCGGATCGTCCGTTTCCGTTTCTGTCAGGTTAGGGTATTTTTCTGAGATAAGGCCGTCTTCGGCCGCGCGGCCTTTGGGAACGTAACCGCCGGCCTCGATGCCGTTTTCCAGCGCGAGATCGAGCGCGGCCCGATCGACGCCGGTTTGCCCGCCGGAAACTATCTTTCGAACTTTCATGGGTTTTACGGCGCGAACAATTCCTGCAGCACGGACAACACCTGGGCCTGTTCCCCGCTTTCGAGTTCGCCTACTTTTTTGGTCAGGCGCGATTTATCAACCGCGCGGATCTGTTCCAGCACAATGCTTCTTTTTTTATTGAGAAATTCTATTTCCACGCGGGTGGGATATTTGTTTCGCGCGGCATCGATGGGCGCAATAATGACCGAGGAAATACTGCTGTTAAGCTCGTCCGGCGAAACCACCACGCACGGGCGCGCTTGCTTCCCGCCGCCCCCGGCAGACGCCCCGCCACTAGCAGATGCGCCGAGATCGAGCAAAAAAATGTCAAAGCGTTTTACCATCGCCAGTTGTCCTTTTCAAAAGCCGACCGGGCGTCCAGCTCTTCGCCGGAAATGTCGTCATCGTCGTTTTCGGCCATTGCCTTAAAAGCGTCCGCCCAGTTTTCCCGGGGTTTCTTTGTTTTCTTGATGACTATGCCCGATTCGCAAAGCTCAAGATCCACTTCGCCGCTGAGCCCGCTTTGTTCGAGCAATGTCTTGGGAATTCTAATGCCCTGGGAGTTTCCGATGCTGACTATTTGCGCTTTCATAATTACAATGTAATTACAAGTGGCATTTGTGTCAAGAAACCTGCGAAAGAAATTGGTTCGTGAATTTAGTGCCCAATTCATGACAAAAAATTATATTTAATCACTCTTTTTTTGCGCTTTCTGTGCCTTTTCGCGGCTAAATATCAGGTAGTACTAATCTTTTCAAATCCCGTAAACTGCTGCAAAACCTCAGGTATCAGCACCGAGCCGTCCTCCTGCTGGTAGTTTTCCAGGATGGCGATCCAGGTACGGCCGACAGCCAGGCCCGAACCGTTTAATGTATGCACAAATTCCGGTTTGGCGCCCCCGGCGCGGCGAAAACGCGTATCCATCCGGCGGGCCTGGAAATCGCCGCAGTTCGAACAGCTGGAAATTTCGCGGTAAGTCTGCTGCGAAGGCAGCCATACTTCAATATCGTAGGTCTTCTTCGCACCGAACCCCATATCGCCGGTCGAGAGCACGACGGTGCGGTAAGGCAGCCCCAAAAGCTGCAGGATGCGCTCGGCATTGGCCGTCAGCTTTTCGTGTTCCTCTTCGCTGTTTTCCGGCAGGCAAAGTTTTACCAGCTCTACTTTTTCAAACTGGTGCTGGCGGATCAGCCCGCGCGTGTCGCGGCCGTAGCTACCCGCTTCGCTGCGAAAACAGGGCGAATAGGCCGTGTAATATTTCGGCAGGTCCTTGGCTTCCAAAATTTCCTCGGCGTGGTAATTCGTGACCGGAACCTCCGCCGTCGGGATCAGGGCAAAGCCGCGCTCGTCTTTGATATGAAAAAGATCTTCCTCAAATTTGGGCAGCTGGTTGGTGCCAAAAAGCGCCTTGCGGTTGACCAAAAAAGGCGGCAGGGTTTCGGTGTACCCGTGCTCGCGCGTATGCACGTCGAGCATAAAGTTAACCAACGCGCGTTCCAGCCGCGCTCCCGCGCCATTTAAGATGGCAAAACGCGACCCGGCGATCTTCGCGGCGCGGTCCTGGTCCAGTATGCCCAGCACTTCGCCGATATCGACGTGGTCCTTTGGCGTAAAATCAAATTCCCGCGGCGTGCCCCAGCGGCGCACCTCAACGTTGGCGCTTTCATCCGCGCCCACCGGGACGTTTTCCTCAGGCATGTTCGGCAAGCCGCCGAGAAGTTCAAACATCGCGTTTTCCGCTTCGTCCCGTTTTGCGTCGAGTTCGGCTTGCTGCTCTTTTACTTTTGCGACCTCAGCTTTCTTTACTTCGGCCTCGTCCTTTTTTCCTTGCTGCATCAGCGCGCCGATCTCTTTGCTTGCTGAATTTCGCAGTTCATTTAACTTGTTCGATTCGCCGATAACTTTACGGCGTTCCGTATCCAATTCCACAAAACGGTCTAGGGCCTCGGCGGGAAAATTGCGGTTTCCGAGCGCCTCTCTGACTTTATCCAAATTCTCTCTGACAAAATTAAGGTCTAACATAACTAAAACTATCCTGGTCTTTCTTATCCCATCGTCCTGGTAACTATCAGCATGCACGAAGACTTGCTCGTATCCGGCGCCGGATTTACTTTTTCCACCCGCAGATTCCATTCATTGTATGAAGCAAATCCCCCGACCTCGAGTATTTTTTCTTCGGTATTGTTTTTAAAGGTTATTTCAAGCTTACAAAAAACGCTGTCTCCGCCGGACGGGCGCTGCGAAGCCCCGTTTTCCAGCATTTTGATCTTGATGCCGGCATTACTTACACTTACGGCTTCGCCCTTCTTCAAAGTGAAATACTCGTTGGTATCCACCGCTTTGATAGACCGGGAACAGCCCGCCAAAGCAAGCCCCAAAACAAGGATGCTCAGCACCATGAACAACAGCGAATGCTTTTTTCATAAAACCTTGATTTCTTTCCTTCGCGGCCGGTAAAACTGTGCCGTTTGTCTCTCAGCCGTTTTTAACCTAAAATTTCTAATTCGGCACTGCTCTTTGTTTATAACAGAAAGCAAGGTCATAATTTAACAATCTTTTTATGAAACAAAAAATTCGTAAAGCAGTTTTCCCCGCCGCCGGTTTGGGCACGCGTTTTTTACCGGCGACCAAATCTTCGCCCAAGGAAATGCTGCCGATGGTGGATAAACCTTTGATCCAGTATGTGGTTGAGGAAGCGGTCGCTTCCGGCGTGGAATCGATCCTGATCGTAACCGGGCGCGATAAATCACCGATCGAAAATCATTTCGATATTTCTTTTGAACTGGAACAGCTCCTTAAAGAAAAAGGAAAAACCGAGCTGTTTGATCAGGTGCGAGCGATCTCCGATATCGCCAAGGTCAGCTATACACGGCAGAAACAGGCGCTCGGCTTAGGACATGCGATCTACCAGGCAAAAGATTTTGCCGGAAGCGAGCCCTTTGCCGTGCTGCTTGCCGATGATCTGGTAGACGCGGAAAAACCCGCGCTCAAACAGATGATAGAGGTCTTTGAAAAATACGACGCGCCGGTGATCGCCACCATGCAGGTCGAAGGCGAAGCCATTTCCCGCTTTGGCGTGATCGACGCTGAAGAGATCGAGCCGAATGTATTTAAGATCAAGGACATGGTCGAAAAACCCGCTCTGGCGGACGCGCCCTCGGACCTCGCGATCATCGGGCGCTATATTTTCACGCCGGATATTTTCGCTGCCATCGAAAAGACAACTCCCGGCGCCGGCGGTGAAATTCAAATAACCGACGCCATGCGTCTCTTATTAAAAGAGCGTCCGTTCTACGCGGTGAAACTCGACGGCGTAAGGCACGATGCGGGAGACAAATTAGGATTTTTGATCGCCACGGTAGAGTTTGCTTTAAAGCGCAAAGATCTGGGCGATGATTTTCGGGAATATTTGAAGTCGTTGAAATTATAAAGGGCGGAAACGCGACAGTTATGGAGCGTGTCATTCGGTATAGATAATTGCTGTCGGGTTAAATGTTAAGCCGCTTTTTTTGTAGTAAAATCAACCGAGAGGGAGTCTGAAAAATGATGACGGCAATTGAGACAACTGCTACCTTGACCGAAGGCCATCAACTTGTGTTGGACGATGATTTACCGTCTGATGCGCCTAGCCGTGTGCGCGTTATCGTCCTTTTCGGTGATAACCCGGATTTTGCTGAAAAAGAATGGTTACAAACCGCTGCCAAAAACGACGCTTTTGCTTTTCTCAATGACGAAGCCGAAGACATTTACTCTTTAGCGGATGGAAAACCTTTGTCCTGATGAAAAACAAAATTGTTTTGGTGCCATTTCCGTTTGACGACCTTTCAACACAAAAAGTGCGCCCTGCTGTCTGCCTAACTGACGAGATCCAGCCGTACGGCCATATCGTTTTGACTTTCATCACCAGCCAGGTTTCGCAGGAACCTTCTCCGACGGACCTTGTGATCGATGAAAAAGACGCTGATTTTGGGCAGACAGGCTTAAAAATCTCCTCAATGATCCGGCTGCATCGTCTAATGACATTCAATAAAACATTTATTAAACGTGAACTCGGTGAATTGTCTGACAATAATCAGGCTGGCGTAAAAAAATGCCTGCGGAATCTTTTTGAACTTTAACATCATGACTGAAAAACAATTTAGTGGAAGATCGGCAATCGTTACCGGAGCTACGCGTGGCATCGGGCGGGCGATCGCGTTGGAATTGGCGAAGCGCGGCGCGAACGTCGCTTTTAATTTTGCTAAGAGCCAGGAAGAGGCCGACAAGCTTAAGGCCGAGATCGAAGCGCTGGGCGTAAAAGCGTTTGCCAGAAGCTGTGACGTGGGAAATACCGAGGCGTCCGCCGAATTTGTAAAGGCCGCGCAGGCAGAACTGGGCACGATAGATTTTCTTATTAACAATGCCGGTATCACGCGCGACAATCTCATCATGCGCATGAAGGAAGATGATTGGGACGCGGTGGTCGACACCAATCTCAAAGGCGCGTGGAATTTTTCCAAAGCCGTGATGCGCCCGATGATGAAAAACGATAACGGCGGCGCCATCATCAACATCACCTCTATCAGCGGCGTCGTCGGCATGCTCGGGCAATCGAATTACTCGGCTTCGAAAGCCGGAATGATCGGGCTGACCAAAGCGCTGGCAAAAGAAGTGGCCAGCCGCAAGATCACCGTCAACGCGCTCGCCCTCGGCCTGGTCGAAACCGATATGAGCGGCCAGCTGAGCGATGAATACCAGCAAAAACTGCTCGAAATGATCCCGCTAAAACGCCTCGGCAATACGCAGGAAGTAGCTGAGATCGTGTGCTTTATATTATCCGATTCTGCGCGTTATATTACCGGACAGGTGATCCAGGCAGACGGCGGATTGGCGATGTAGGATAGTATTTATATGTCGCTGAAAGTAATCGATCCGGAAGAAAATTCGCAGCCGCAGGGGGCCGATCAGGCCCCTGACGAGGCCTCTGACCGGGTCAGCGGGGCCGTCGTCGCTCAATATACTTTTCCCTATTTCACTATCGTCATAATAGCGGCGCTGGCGGCGGTGTATCTTTTCCAAAATACGACCGGTTTTGAAAACTCGTTCGACCTGGCTGGCGCGAATAACCCGATGATCAGGAACGGGGAATATTGGCGGCTGGTGACGGGAAGCACGATGCACGGATTTTTCTGGCATCTCGCCTTAAATTGCATGGCCCTTTATAGCCTGGGAAGCGCGATCGAGCTTCTTTCCAACCGGGCGCATCTCGCTATCGTTTTTCTTTTCGCCGCGGTTAGCGGCAGCGTCATGAGCGCCCTTTTATTACCGGAAATAAAGTCCGTCGGGGCTTCGGGCGGCATCCTCGGCTTGGCGGGGTATCTGACCATTTACGGATACAAACGCAGGCGCTTGCTGCCCCCTGGTTTTCTCCGCAGTATGCTGATCAACCTCGCTTTTGTTGCGGGAATGGGGATCATCGGGTATCAGATCATCGACAATGCCGCTCATCTCGGAGGCTTTCTCGCCGGCGCGATCTACGGGCTTATTCAAATTCCAAAAGACCTGTACCAAGACCCGCGGAAAATAGATGTGGTCACCGCCGTGATGGGCTATGCAACGCTTATCGCCTTTATTAGTTTTGCGACATTAACCATCCTGCTTCTTACCGGAAAAATAGCTTTGTAATGCCGAGGGTCAGAGTTCATCAACACGTCAATCCGTTGGCTCCGCGATTCCAGGCGCTGTCACCGGCGATCGATTTCACAAAAATTTTTGCTGAACCTTTGCGGCCGCTGCACCTGGATATCGGGTGCGCGCGCGGCAGATTTTTGCTGAAGATGGCGCAGATCGAACCGGGGTGGAATTTTCTCGGGCTCGAAATACGCGAGCCTTTGGTGGATGAAGCAAACCGCATCAAAGATGAAAAGTTATTGGCCAATCTTCATTACGAATACTGTAACGCCACCATCTCGCTGGGGAACGTTCTAAAAAACCTCGAACCCGGAATTTTGCAGATGGTGACGATCCAGTTTCCCGACCCCTGGTTCAAAAAAAAGCATTTTAAAAGGCGGATGGTAAAGTCGGGTTTGATAAATGACATCGCCGCCCATCTCGCGCCGGGAGGCAAAGTTCTTATTCAATCGGACGTCGCTGAAGTGGCGGAAGAAATATTCGGATTTTTTAATGAAAGCGCCGAGTTTAAATTGCTGCGAAACAAGAAAAACCCCTTTCCCATCAAAACCGAGCGCGAGACGTCAGTCGAGGAAAGAGGACTTCCGGTTTATCGCTCTATGTTCGCCAGAGTGTAGCACGATCATTGTTGATAATGAGGTCAGAACCGGGAACGGTAGTGACCGGGTTCTTTTACGACCGGCTGGATGCTGTTGTTTTTTTCGCTGCGCTCATTTACCCGGTCACTACCGTTCCCGGTTCTGACCTCATTGCTAAATTGGCGCTCCTCACTCCCGGTAATTATCTATCATTCATCCGGATCGAACCGCGCATGGTGCTGAAGGTCCGGTTGTAGGTAACGGAGTCGCTTTCCGGCGACACGCCCGCGAAGAAAAACAGCCGCCCGTCGCTGATCATTACCGTATGTATCGTAACGATCTCTACTCTTCCGGTTACCGGTGAAGTACCGCGGAGCACCGTCGCTATGGCAGCCCGGCCGGCCATGTTGGTGCTGGTCGAAGAGCCCTGCCGGCGCAGGTAGCTGTTGCCTTCGAGCAAGCTTTGGATATAGGCGTTATTCGCGGTCGTTAAATCTCTGCTGCTGGGAGAATAAAGCCCAATCAGCGTTCCGTGGGTAATACCGTCCTTGCCATAAGCCCCTTCGGGGACGAAAAATATCTCATCGCTGTCGGACATTTCCTTCCAGTTATTCGGCACGCTCATTTGCAGGAAATTACCGCCGTTGTAAGTTTTATAACTGCGCGACGGCAGTTCGATGGAATTCTTATACGTGCCGGTCAATATCGGCGAATTGCCGGTATTGCCGCTGCCCCCGGTTTTACCCTGTTTTTCCAACTCCGCCATCGATTTGGCGCGCGGCATGGACGACAATCGCCGTTTTGTTTGTTCAAAACCCGGCGTATTCTTGATCGGATCACCCGTCACCCTGAGTATCCGGGCTTCATTTTCGATGTTCTTATATCGATTCGAAGGGTTCGGGTGGCTGCTGAACCAATCCGGCCCGCCGCCGCCTCCACCGCCGCCTTCGCGTTCGATGGTGCGGAACATATTGGCCAGGTCTTGCGGGTCGTAACCGGCGCGCGCCATTATCTGCGCGCCCAGGGTATCGGCCTGGGTCTCATACTCACGGCTATAGCGAAGAAAATACCCTTGAGCAAAAATGGAACCTGCCTGCGCGCCGGCCTGCCCGGCAAGAATGCCGCCGCCGATGATCGCCCCGATGGCCAGCACCTGGTTGAGCGGGTTAGTGAGCTTTGTCTGCTGCGCGGTGCCGTGGCGCAGTGCTACGTGGCTTAGCTCGTGCGCCATCACGCCGGCCATCTCGCCTTCATTCTTGGCAGCTTCTATCATCCCCCGGTTGACGTACATCGGGCCGCCCGGAAGCGCAAAAGCATTGATATCCCTGGCATTAACGATCTTGAATGAATAAGTGAATTCAGGATGCCGAAATTCCGGCGGTATCGCTGCCACCAGGCGCTCGCCGACCTGCTGGACATAACGTGTCGATTGCGTGTCGTTAAGCACCGGAAATTGCTTTTCGGCTTCGACCGAGGCTTCCCGGCCGAGCTTGATATCGTCCTGGATCTTATATTTGTTTTTCGGCATGCTGATCTTGGTCTGTGAAAACGCCGTTATAGGCGCTGAAACCACCGCCAGCAACATCACCATTACCGTTAAATTCTTATTTACGACCGCCAGAGTTCTTCTCATAATTTTCACCTTCAATTGGCTTTGCCCATAAAGTTGATTTCTCTTATTAACAGACAAAACCATGCATTCACTATTAGCCACTAATTACACAAATAACACGAATTAAAGATCCCTATTCGTGTTATTTGTGACATTCGTGGCCGATATCCGCGACTTTATGGGCAAAGCCCGATAACCCGTTAAAAATCTTTGTTTAAGTCTAAGCGAAACCCCGCGGGTTATCAATCGAAAACTTAAGCGTTTCTAGGATGTAATTGCCTTAAAACGGGTTCACCGTATTTTCCCCACGCGCAATTTTTACCGATGTTACATTTTTGTTAAATCTATCCGGTTATATATAGATAAAATTACCCGGTTTGGGTATACTTCAGCTTCCTTATGCAATTTCAACAAATTGGAGACCATACATATTATGGCTTTTAGCCTCTTGCCTCGTGAAGACGCATATTTCACCATCTTTTCTCAGATCAGTGGAAAGATCACTGAAGCGGCTGATCTATTGGTCGAAATGATGAAGGCCGACAGCAGCGAATTTGAAAATTACGCGCGAAAGATAAAAACCGTAGAGCATGCCTGTGATGACCTGACACATTCCATCACCACCAAGCTCAATAAATCCTTTATCACGCCTTTTGACCGCGAGGATATCTATACTCTGGCCGTTGCGCTGGATGACATTCTGGATTACATAGATGCCGCCGCCCGCGCGATCCTGATGTATGACATCAAGGAAATAACCGAACACGCCAGGCGTTTTTCCAAGGTGATCCAAAGCTTGTCACTCGAGATCAATGAGATGGTGGCCACTCTGCATAAGCCTCAGAATATCACTTCACATTTGGTCGAGATCCATAAGCTGGAAAATGAGGCCGACGATATTTACTTTCAAGCCGTCGGCGGCCTTTTCCACCAAACCACTGAGGCGATAGAGATCATCAAGTGGAAAGAACTTTACGAGCTGCTTGAATACGCTACCGACCGCTGCGAAAGCGTTGCCAACATCAGCGAAGCTATCATCCTGAAGCATACCTAAGAGACCTATGAGCCCAATTCTCGTGCTGGTAATTGTCATAGTCATTGTGGCGCTGATCTTCGACTATGTGAACGGGTTTCACGACGCGGCGAATTCGATCGCTACGGTTGTTTCCACGCGTGTGCTTTCGCCGGGTGTTGCAGTCATCTGGGCGGCTTTTTTCAATTTTATCGCTTTTGCGATCTTCGGCACTCACGTAGCCAAAACCGTGGGCGGCGATCTGGTGAACCTGAATCTGATCGGCGAGGATTACAAGCTATATGTGATACTGGCCGGGTTATTAGGGGCGGTGATCTGGAACCTGATCACCTGGTACCTGGGCCTTCCTGACGTCCAGTTCCCATGCCTTGATCGGCGGCTATGCCGGCAGCGCAATGGCTTCATACATCAGTTTTCACGGATTTAGCGGGGTGACAACGATCCTCAAACCTGAAGGCTGGATCAAGACGATCTCTTTCATCGTATTGTCGCCGCTGATCGGAGCGCTGCTCGGATTTGTCATGATGGTGGCGGTTTACTGGATCTTTCACAAAGTGTCGGTAGGCAGGGTGGACAAGGTTTTTCGGGTGGGACAGCTTTTTTCCGCCGCCGCTTTTTCGCTGGGGCATGGCGGCAACGATGCCCAGAAAACCATGGGCATCATCACTGCCGTTCTCGCGGCGGGCGGTATCCTGAAGCTTTGGGCCAAAAGGCGAGCTCCCGGACATTCCTCTTTATGTCGTCCTGGCAGCGCATCTCGCCATCGGACTGGGGACGCTTTCGGGCGGCTGGCGCATCGTCAAAACGATGGGCTCCAAGATATCCAAACTGCAGCCGGTGGGCGGCTTCTGTGCGGAAACAGCCGGAGCGATAACCCTCTTTTTTGCTACTTTTACCGGCATCCCGGTTTCCACCACTCATACTATCACCGGCGCGATCGTCGGTGTCGGCTCAACGCAAACGGCTCTCCGCCGTTAAGTGGGGAGTAGCGGGAAGGATCGTGTGGGCGTGGATATTGACGATACCCATGGCGGCGACCATCTCTGCGCTTACCTACGTGATCGTGATGGCGCTGCACGAATTGTTAACTTAAGCTGGCGCTGCCTATAATTAGTTTATCTTTAATTCGAACTAAGATATGACGGGTGACCTTCGTGTATTTCGTGTGTTTCGTGGTTTAATTGCCGGAAGTTTTACCACACTAAACACACGAATGTATCGCTCACCCAAGACAATCTTATTCTTTTATGGGTAATGCCACTTAAGCTTCCCGGGCGCTATCTTTCCTTTATCAAAACTTCATCAAGGGTGCGGGTGGTGTGCTCGGTAACGCTGGACAGCGGCTGTACGGCCTGCCGCGGGGCTTCGAGTTGAGCGGTGGCGTGTGAGAATAAACTTGCCTGCGGTTTTTCGGCTGGCGAACTTTTATTTTCGATGTGGCTGCTGACCAGTTTGGATATCATCCGCAGGAACATAAAATTAATACTTGCCAAACTAATAAGATATATCGTGGAGATGATCATTATCACCTTCTCATCCACGTGCCTGTCTAAAAACATCAGCGTCAACAGGGCCAGGACAAATAATCCAACGGTGTCGATCACGCAAAGCGCCGCCGCAAGAAAAGGCAGCGGACTGCCTTGCCGGGCCGGGCGATCATCGGTCTTTGCCAGCTTATTACCGCAGGAGTTGCAATAATTAAGAGTGTTTTGGACCAAACTGCCGCACTTTGCGCAATACATAATATTTATTGTTTCGGCTGGGTCTTGATTTTGTCGTTGAGCCAATTGGTCAGGCCGTCGAGCGATTCAAAATGAGCGGCTTTGCCTTTCCATATCCTTATCATCGTCACCACCAGGAAAATTGTCGTGAACAAACCAAAGATAAAGCTGCCGATCTTTACGGCACTGGTTATTTCGCTGACCACTCCTAAAATGACGTACACCAGCAGGATCGCAATATGCGCCGCCAACCCCTGCGCCGCGTGAAAACGTACTTTCGTTTCACTTTGCGGAACAAAAAGAAGCTCCAGAATGCCGGCGATCAGCCCGATGGAAAACGGTGCATAAGGAGCTATCATCAGCAGGTTTTCCGGCAAGCCGACAATTTTGCGATTGGACGGCTTTTCCGGTTCCGCCAACCTGGTGGTCTGGTACATCGGCCCCGCCTGCGGCTCGGCATAGGCGGACAGAATATTGCGCGAAATTGGGATTGTCATAACGCCGCGTGGGTTCGTCGGCGCGTGGCTCTTGCCGTCGCCGCACCGGTAAAAGCCCTGGTTTCAGCATCTAAATTCGGCAGGAACTCGGTTTGCTGTGAATGCCCCGCCTTTTTCGGGAAATCAGGGTCCAGCGGATTTGTGTCGTATTTACTCGCCATTACAGTAGGATTTTACGATATTTTGAGATATTTAGTTCAGAATTTTCTTAGTGACCGTTGGTTTTGGAAAGCGTCGGGGCTGACCATCGCGATGAGGTCAGAACCGGGAGGCTCCCCTCCTGCCCGAGGAGGGGTGGCAGCCGCTTCGGCTGACGGGGTGGTGGGAGAGCGACTGGGTTTCTTTTTAGTGATTAGTGATTAATGGACACTCTTTTTCCGTCTCTTAATTATTCATTGATTATTCACAATTTCACATTACTGAAACCCCTCGCTACCGCTTCGGGTTCTGACCTCATTCTCTAAAATCGATGCGCAACTCCTGATTACCTCGAATCTCTTAACGACTAAATTTTCCGGTAGAGATATGCTTTCAGGTGGCCTGAGATCGGGAAAGCGCGCCAGCCCTCAATTTCCCGGCTTCAATGTTCTTTTTTAATTTAATTTGCGGATTGGCGAGATTTACGAGATTTCTGTTTCATTTTGTGTCATTTGTTTCATTTGTCTCACTCCCCGATGAAACGAAACACGCCCCTTTACGGTCAAGCGGAACTTCGATTTAAAACCGTCACCGGCTAACCGGCAGCAATTAATGACTTTAGAGGTAAAGCTCAAAACATAAAAAAGCTATGACAGACACCCTATTCCTCATCTTCCCTTAAAGTAAACGCCCGTCCAGCTTTTTTATCAGAAACAGAAGGCTCGAAATTCATGGCAAACTTCTATTGAATCTTTATACCGAGTTCTTTTAGCTGCGACTGGTCCACGTCGCCCGGCGAATCCATCATCAGGTCCTGTGCCGAGGCGGTTTTGGGAAAGGCCATTACGTCGCGGATGTTTTCGGTGCCGCAGAGGATCATGCAAGTGCGCTCGATACCGGCGGCAAATCCGCCGTGCGGCGGCGTGCCGTACTCCAGCGCGTCGAGAAAAAATCCGAACCGCTCGCGCGCTTTTTCCGTCGACATCCCGAGCGCTTTGAAGTTCAGCGCCTGAACTTCCTTCTGATGGATACGGATCGAGCCTCCCGCGCATTCGTAGCCGTTGATGACGGCATCGTACGCCTTGGCGCGCACCTGCCCGAGCAAATGGTGCTGGCTGTCATCTTCGATCGCGGTCTTGAACATCTCCAGGTCCTCATCCATCGGCGAGGTGAACGGATGATGCGCCGCCATATAGATGTCGGTCTCTTCGTCGTGCTCGAACATGGGAAATTCCGTCACCATCAGCGGTTTGTAAGCCGAGCGGTCGATCAGATTTTCGCGGCGGGCCACCTCGTTGCGCAGCGCCCCGAGCGCGGCCGCGACGACAGACTTCTTCCCTGCCACGATCAGCACCGCATCGCCCTTTTCCGCTCTCGCGGTATCAGCGAGCTGTTCGATCTTTGCTTCGCCCAGAACTTTTAGCAGCGAAGAAGTCGTTTCGTCCTGCCCCAGCTTTATCCACGCCAACCCGGCAGGCGCCGTAACGCTTAACAAATTCCTGCAGCTCGTCCAACTGCTTGCGCGAATAATCGGCCTTGCCTTTAACGACGATGCATTTGATCTCGCCGCCGTTTTCAAGCGTATCGGCGAATGGCGCAAAATCCGTGTCCTTCAACTGCCCGGAAAGACCGGCGAGTTCCATCTCAAAACGCAGGTCGGGCTTGTCCGAACCATAGCGCCGCATGGCTTCGGCATAGGTCAGCCGGGGCCACTCTTTCGGCAGTCGACATCGATCAGCTTAAAGACGTGACTGAACATCCCTTCCATCACGCGGTAGACCATCTCGCGGTTGCGCAAACGACATTTCCATGTCGAGCTGCGTGAATTCCGGCTGGCGGTCGGCGCGCAGATCTTCGTCGCGAAAACAGCGGGCGATCTGGTAATACTTGTCAAAGCCGGCGATCATCGTGATCTGCTTTAATATCTGCGGCGACTGCGGCAGCGCAAAAAATTTGCCCGTGTGAATGCGCGAAGGGACGATAAAATCGCGCGCGCCTTCCGGCGTGGACTTCAGCAGAATCGGCGTTTCGATCTCGATAAATCCGGCGGCGTCCATATACTCGCGGATCTTTGCCACCGCCTTGGCGCGCATACGGATATTGTGCTGCAGCTGCGGGCGGCGCAGATCGAGGTAGCGATACTTCAGGCGCGTGTCTTCGCTGGCCAGGTTTTCCGAGCCCGCGACTTCCAGTTGGAACGGCGGCATTTTCGCGTCGTTAAGTATCAGTATAGTCGTTGACCTGCACTTCGATATCGCCGGTCGCAAGCTTTGGATTGTGCGTATTTTCCGCGCGGGCGATCACTTCGTCCTATCACGGCGATGACGAACTCGCCGCGCAGGTCTTTGGCTTTCGCGTGAGCCGTCAGGTCATGATCTTCTCGCTAACCACGACCTGCGTCACGCCTTCGCGGTCGCGCAGATCGATAAACGTAAAAACGCCCAAATCGCGCTTTTTCGCGACCCAGCCCATCAGCACCACCTGCTCGCCGACATTATCAGCGCGCAGCGCGCCGCAAGAATGAGTTCTCTCTAAATTTCCTAAAATATCCAAAGCCATTATTTACTGTCCTAAAAATCTGCTGGTGCGAAAAAGATTAATTCTAAGCCAATTAACGCATAAAGACAAAAGTACGCCCGGTTTGACGGGTGCGGGTATTAAATTACGGGCAACCTTTTCACCGGCGAAAAAACGTGACAACGCTATGAAAACCTCGGACTTCTAAGTTATCGGCGCGACAAAAAAGCCAACAGGCTGTTGCGTCTTAATACAAGAGGGAGAGGTACAAAAAATGAAAAAGACATTATTACTTTCATTGATACTAACAGGAGCTTTTGCTGTTTTTCCGATAGCAAACGCTAAGGCAGCGGAAAATTTGAGCTCAGTTACCGTGAGCGAATCTCAACAGCCGCAGTGGCAGCAGCGCCGCGGCAGGCGGGGACGCGATCGCGTCTATATCAGGACGAGCACGGTCAGGCGCGGACGCTATCTTTATCGCGAAACATATCGCGTAAGGATACACAACGGCCGAACGACGACCACGCTCATCAGCAGAGTTCGCATCCGCTAAAATCACCTCCTCAAAAAGATCGAGCGGCATCTCTCCCGCCGCCCGATCTTTTTCACTTTTCAGTTTCTTCTCTAAAATCTTTATGCAGGTCTAACGGGTCGGGTTTTGCCGCGCCTTCTTTTTTATCCATATAAGAATTGAAATCCGCCGACTTATTTCGCGGAATGCTCAGGGTTTCCCATTCCCCGGCGCGCAGATGTTTTGCCAGAAAAACGATCTGCCCCACGTGCGAAGCGGTGTGGGCCAGCGAACGGTTGAGCGCTTTGACGACCGTGTGGTCTTCGCCGCGGATCCTGACGACTTTACCCAGGTCATCAGGACGTAAAGAATCAAGCGTGGCAAAAAGCGTACTCCAACCGGTTTCCCACAGTTGATCAAGATTGGAACGCGTATCATTTTCCGGTTCAAATTCCGTGTCGCGGTAACGGTCCGGCTTTTCACCGTCGCTGGTTAAAAACTCCGTCCAGCGCGAACGCAAATTCCCGCCGATATGTTTTACGATCGCCGCCACGGGGTTTGATTCTTCATCGATCGTTTGAAAAAACTGTTCGTCGGATATCTGTGCCAACGCTTTATCGGCCAGGCTTTTATAACTGCGAAAACCTACGTACCGCTTCGTCGATAAAATTTTGTAAAATTTGCTGTGTCATAAGTGTAAATTTGTTTGTCGGCAGCTTTCCGTAATCGTCTTTTTCTTGAATTATACCACTCTACAAATCCGCGTAGGCGGATGGAAGCGTGTAGACCATAGCGTAAGCTATGGGAAAACATCATAAAAACCATCTGAGTTCGCGTAACGAACGACAGATCGATGTAATTCTGCCGCCCGTTACACGGGCTTTAATGTTTACCTGTCTCGCACCACGGTCTTACGACCGTGGCTGCACGCCGTCGTCCGCTACGCGGACTATCTCAAGTGTGATGATATTTATCAACATTCTTTCTTTCTTTCTCAAGCAAACCCTATCTCCTTATTTCGTCTTGTTTCTTCGTTGCGAGATACAACTCAAAATGCGTTATGTACCATCTACGCATTTAAGGTAATAAACCTGTTGTGAACGGCCTTGATGTTTAAGGCCTGGTTTTATGAGATTTACCCAAGGAGTTAAAGCAATAATGGGAATTAAACTAATTAATAAATTTGCATCAGCAGCGCTGGTGCTTTCTTTTTGCGCGGCGGTCGGCGTTTCCGTTTTCGCGCAGGATCAAAACGGTAAACAAGCGGTTTTAAAGACCGGTAGTGTTTCGATGAAAACGAATCCTTTCGATAAATTCGATAAGGAAAATAAAAGCGCGGCAAAAACTTCCGCAACTTCCTCTGCCAAAAGACAGTCTTCATCGTCTTCTGACAACCCGTGGACGGGCTGGTATGTGGGCGGATTTGTCGGCAGTAATTTTAGCCGCGGTTCAGGGGATGTTTCGACCGTTTTCGCACCGACCGGATATTTTGCGACCTCAAGCGTGAACGCTGTCAACAACGCCGGCGCGACGCGGGTAAAAAAGAACGGATTTACCGGCGGCGGACAGGGCGGCTATAACTATCAAAGCGGTAATTTTCTCGTTGGTTTCGAGGCCGATTTTGGATCGAACCGCGCGGAAATGTTTTCCTTCAGCAGCGCGATCTACCCGTGCTGCGGTCCCGACAGCTTTTTTATCTCGCAATCGGTAGGCACCGAGTGGATGTTCACCGCCCGCCCGCGCGCGGGTGTGGTTCATAAGAACGCGCTGTTTTATGTGACCGGCGGCGTGGCCGTTACCGACGTTGAATACGGAAGCGTTTTTTCCGATAACTTTGCCAATGCGCTGGAAACCAATTTCTTTGGGAAAACGAAAGTGGGCTGGACAGGCGGCGGCGGTGTCGAAGTAAAACTGGCCAAACGCTGGTCGGTCAAAGGGGAATATCTCTTTGCGGATTTCGGCCGGACGTCATCAACCAGTACGAACCTGACGGCTTTTACGCCTTCGCAGTCTTTTCCGGAAAATGTTTTCACACACTCAGCGTACCTGAAAAATCACAATCTGCGCTTTGGCATCAACTTCCATTTTTAAGTCGAAGGCGAATGTGTAATTAAAAAAAGGCGGTCTCTATGGCTCGCCTTTTTAAATTTAGGTCCACAAAAATCTTTCATCAAAATCGATCCCGCTGTTTCTCAGCAGGTCTTTAAATTCGTCTTCAAAACTGGCGCCCAGGTGATGCGCTTCCTGTTCACGGATATAGCGGCGCACGCTTTCCGCCTGTGATTCACAACCGTAAAAGCCCCGTAGCCATCCCGCCATTCAAAGCGCCCGTTGGCCTTATTCGCCCATCTAGAGGTATTGGCTTTTAATTCACGCATAAGATCGGAAAATTTTAGCGTCGGCTTAAATTTGATCAGAATATGCACGTGATCCGCCACGCCTCCAATTTCGAATTGAATGCCGCCCAGGCCGCGAACGGTTCCGCCGATATAGTCATAGAGACGCGGTTTCAACTCCCTGGTGATCAACGGCAAGCGTTCCTTTGTAGAGAAAACAATATGATAGAGAAAGTTTGTATATGTGTGGGGCATATATTCGACCTTTACAGAAGACTTAGTTGTTTAATGCGCGAAAAATAGCATTAACCGGAATGCAACCGTTCAACAAATCCGCGTGTGCGGATGGCGGCATGTAGCCCATAGCGTAAGCTATGGGAAAACGTCATAAAAACCATCCGAGTTCGCGTAGCGAACGACAGGTTGCTCGATCTTCCGCTCGCTATGCGAGCTTAATAAATTTTACTTACCTTTCCACGGCCTTACGACCGTGGCTACATGCTAACGTCCGCTACGCGGATTTGATCTTGCCCGCAACATTCTCACGCTTTACCGTTTCCTGGTCGCCGGTCTGCATATTTTTTAGAGCGACCATGCCGGCGGCTTTTTCCTCGTCGCCCTGGACGATCACGTACGGCACATTGATCTGGCCGGCATATTTAAATTGTTTGCCCATCTTGTCGACTTCGGGATAAAGCAAAACGCGCAAACCCTGCGCGCGTAATTCCTGTGCCAGCGCGAGCGAATCGGCCACCGAATCTTCATTCCAGATAGTGACCATTACATCGGCGGAATTTGCCGCGGCGATCTCCGGCGGAAACATTCCGCGCTCTTCCATCACGACCAAAATGCGTTCGAGCCCCAGCGAAAATCCGCAGGCCGGGATTTGCTCCTTGCCGAACATCCCGATCAGGCCGTCATAACGCCCGCCGCCGCCAAGCGAGCCTATTTCTTTTCCGACATCGACCTCCATAATCGCGCCGGTATAATATGACAACCCGCGCGCGAGGCTGGCGTCGATCTTAATAGGCAGATCTTTAGCAAAGCCGAGGATCTCTCCCAAATCTTTACAGCCGAGCCGTCCAAACTCATTTTCCCCGACAAAGTCTTTCAAAGCGTCAAGAATTTCAGCATTCTCAGACAGGGAGTTTATTTTCTTAAAGAGTTCTAACACTTTGTTTATCGACTCCTCGGCTATTCCCCGCTTCAGCATTTCGCCGACGACGCCGTCCGTGCCGATCTTGTCTAATTTGTCGAGCGCGACCAGCGCATCTGTCTGCCTGGCTTCTTCAATACCGGCCGCCTCAAGCATGCCTCTTAAAACCTGCCTGTGATTAAGCTTTATTACAAATTCTTTGAACCCCAGATTTTTCAGCACCTCCGCTACCGCGGAAAACACATCCGTCTCGACCAGCATCGATCCGGATCCGATCGCGTCAATATCACATTGGTAAAATTCTCTGAACCGGCCGCGCCCCGGCTTATCCGCGCGCCACACGGGCTGTATCTGGTAACGCCGGTAGAATTTCGGAAGTTCGCTCGCCCGGTTAGCGACCACGCGCGCGAGCGGCACGGTCAGATCGTAGCGCAGCGCCAGGTCAGCGAGAGAGCGCACAGAGTTCTCTGAGTGTGCCAACTCTTGATCGAGCTTTTCGCCGCGCTTGAGAATTTTGAAGATCAGCTGAGTACCTTCTTCGCCGTATTTGCCCATCAGCGTTTCCAGGTTCTCGATGGCGGGCGTTTCCAGCGGCTCGAAACCGTATTTTTGATACGTTTCTTTAATGACCGACATGACATAGTCACGCCGGCGCACGTCCACCGATAAAATGTCGCGCATTCCGCGCGCGGGGTTTGTATTACTTTTCTCTTTCATCTTTTACCGCTCTTTACCGCTCTTTATCGGGCCAGGGCTTTCTCCGCTATGGCTGCAAAATTGTCATAATTTTTTGCGATTGCATCCAGATCATCATATAAGTACCGGTCATCATCAAGAAAGGTGTCGTTATTAAAATCCGCAATAATTCTTTTTACTTCGTAAAATAATTCGGCCGTAGGTTTTGCCATTTCCAGCTCCAGATCAAATTGCTTGAATTGCCTGCGGCGTATTTCCATGGCGTGATGCGCGGTCAGAGTAGCGATCGTAATGACTTTCTTTACGTTTTCAAGTATCTCGAGCGCTTGCCGGCCGGCGGTAGCGCCCATACTGACATGATCTTCCGTATTGGCCGAGGTCGGTATCGAATCCGCCGAAGCGGGATGAACCAAAACTTTATTTTCAGAAACCAGCGACGCCGCAACATATTGCGCGATCATCAGGCCCGAATTAATATTTTTCTCGTCATAAACCAAAAACGGTTCGAGCAGATCATTGGTGGCTTTATCCAATAACTTATTGATCTGACGTTCTACGATGTTGCCGATCTCGGCGATCGCAAGTTTCAAATAATCCAGGGCGAGGGCCAGCGGCTGGCCGTGAAAATTTCCCGCGGAGATCACCTCGCCCTCTTCCACAAAAAGCAAAGGATTGTCCGTCACGGCATTCAACTCGTTCGCAAAAATTCCGCGGACGTGGTTCAAAGCCTGCAGACTGGCGCCGAAAACCTGCGGCATACAGCGAAATGAGTAAGAGTCCTGCGGCTTGATCTTTTTTTGGGCCAATTTTTCCAGTAGATCGGTTTTCTTTTCCAACTCGTCGGTTTCGGTGGGGTTTAACCCGGCCGTTCTCGATCGGCTTTTCAATGTGGCGGGTGAAATGTTCATAAAAGTAGAGCCTGCCGTAAACTCTCTTATCCAGCGGGCCACTTCTCTCTGCTCGGCATGTTTCCGCACCAGGTGGACTTTGTCGTCAAACGCCTTTTCCCTGGCGCAAAAAGCCTCAAGCATCAACGAGGATGTCAGCGTTGCCAATTTTAAGAGACGATCAAAATCGTATACGGCAAAGGTACCCAGCGCCGCCATGATGGTCGTCCCATTATTTAGCGCCAGCCCCTCTTTATAACTCAGCTCAATCTCTTCCCATTTTTCCTCGTCATCCTTATCTTCGTCAGTGATTTTCTTTAGTTCGAGAAATTCATCGGACTTAAAAAAGATCCGGGACTTGTATTCCACGCCTTTGTACTCGACGGAACCTTCGCCGATAAGCGGCAAAGCAAGATGCGAAAGCGGACAGAGGTCTCCGCTCGCTCCCAGCGAACCCTGCTCGGGAACTACCGGGTGGATCCGGTGATTGAGAAAACTTTTGAGCCGTCTGAGGGTTTCGGGCCTGGCGCCGGAATAACCTTTCATCAGCGTATTCAAGCGGATCAGAAGGGCTGCCCTGACCATGCGCTCCGAAAAAGGCCTGCCCACGCCGGTGGCATGTGAAAGCAAAAGATTGGCTTGTAATTTCACGGCATCGGCGGGGGAAATAGTTTTGTCGGCTTTTGCTCCGAACCCCGTCGTGACCCCGTAGATCACCTCTCCGGCGTCGACTTTTTGCTCGATAAGAGCGACGCTTTTTTCGACGTCCGCCATATCGCCCAGTTCGATCTTTGCATTTTGGCATGCAACCTGTATCACTTGTTCAAAAGTGAGGTCGTCACCCGTTACTGTTATCTTTTCCATGCTCCGCCTTCAAATAAATTTTATCACGAGAGAAACCCTTCAAATAAAGCCGCAATAAAGCCGGGATAAACCCTGATCCTTCATACCGGTTTCCAGATCGTATCCATAAAAAATTCGTTTTCGTCCAAAAAACTTTTCTCTGCCTGAAATTGATTCTCCAGAGATATCTCCCCGATCATTTGAGCGTCGTATTTTTGTGATATCTCCATAAAAACAGGCTCCCACTTTTCAAAAGCAAATGTTTTACCCACTTTCTCAATGAAGACCTCTTGTTTTTCCCTGCTGATGATATAACTTTTTGCCGCTCCCTCGATCGGCTGGTAAATGGCGTAATGAGAAAAATTTTCCAGGACGAAATTTCCCCCAAGTTCATTATTAATCCGGGTCAACAAATTCAAATTGAATCTGCTAGTGACCCCTTTACTATCATCGTATGCCCGTAAGATCACGCGCGGGTCTTTTTTAAGGTCGAATCCGATCAGGAATCTATCCTCGCTATTCATGACACCCCGGATCTTCTGAAAGAATCTCCTGCTTTCCCCGGGAGAGAAATTTCCTATGCTTGAACCCAGAAACAGGATTATCTTTCTTTTCCCTTCCGATCTGATATTTCCCAGCACCTCAAAATAATCACCCGTGTAAGCCCTGATGGACAAGGCGGGGAATTTTGCGCTAAACCTGCCCGTTAGAATATTTATCGCCTCATCGGAAATATCGATCGGAAGATAGCTAAAATTCGCCTGTTCCTGTAAAAGCCGCTCGATCAGAAATTCCGTTTTGGCCCCGTCTCCGGGACCTAATTCGATCAGGTCAAAGGCTGAATTTTTGTCTCCCAGGGCTTCACAGATCGCGCCAGTTTGCCGGGAAAATATCTCATTTTCCGCCCGGGTCACATAGTACTCCTCTAACTCCATTATCTGCTGAAATAATCTTGAGCCCTGATCATCGTAAAAATATTTCGAATTTAGAAACTTCGGGCTCGACGAAAGCCCGTTTTCCACATCGATCGCGAAATTATCAGAGCCCAATTTTTTGCCTTTCCTTTTAAGTGTGGAGAAAAGAAAGAGTTATTTATCGATCTTTAATATTCCTGCCTGAGTTCACCGGCTATTGTAGCTTATTTATTTGTTATCGGATAAATAGACCTCGGTAAGCTTGACGTAGTTTTGCCAGAATTTTTTCAAGCCTTCGATCTCTTCGCCGGTGAGTTCGCGTTTTACTTTTGCCGGGCTGCCCATCACCAGCGAGCGGGGCGGGATCTGCGTATTTGGTGTGACCAGGCTGCCGGCCGCCACCAGTGACTCGTGCCCGACGCGAACGCCGTCCAGCATGACGGCGCCGATGCCGATCAGGCTGCCCGTTTCCACATAACACCCGTGCAGCGTGACGCTGTGGCCGACGGTCACCTCGTCTTCTAAAATTGTCGGGTGGTCCTGGCTGCTGACGTGAATGACGCTCAGGTCCTGGATATTGGTACGGTTGCCGATGCGGATGTGATTGACATCGCCGCGCAGCACACAGCCAAACCACACGCTTGAGTTTTCGCCGATCACTACATCGCCGATGACCATGGCGTTTTCAGCGACGTATGAACTTTTCGGGATTTGAGGTGCCGTGCCCAGAAAACTTTTAAGCATAAATTTCCGATAAATTGCCACTAGCATTAGCTAGCGGATAAAAACCCATTATATTGGAGCTTTAGCCTAAAACAAAGATTTGGCTAAAGCCAACGGAAACTCGCATTCCTAACCGACTAGCTAAAGCTAGTGGCAATTTAAAAACAACTGCAGATCGCAGCGCTCTTAAGCAAAACGATTCCATAATTGCCCGTCGCTCCTTTTCGTGGCAAACTCATAAGATAAATTAATTTGATTTTTGTTAACTAAATTATGGCTATAACTCCGAAGATCCTGGCTTTTGCGGGCAGTTTGCGTGACGGGTCGCTCAACAAGAAAATCTTAAAAAGTGCGGCTGACGGCGCCCGCGCGGCCGGTGCGGAAGTTACCGTTGTTGATCTGCGCGATTTCGAAATGCCGGCCTATGACCTCGACGAGCATGAGAGGAACGGTTTTCCGCCGAATGCGGTCAAGTTTCAGGATCTGATGCTGGAACACAACGGGCTGCTGATCTGTTCGCCGGAATACAACGGGTCGCTGCCGGGCGGGATGAAAAATATCATCGATTGGGCTTCCCGCAAGCGGGATGCGGAGCAAAAATTCTATGCCGCTTTCGCGGGTAAGGTTGCCGGGATCATGACCGCTTCGCCCGGAAGTTTTGGCGGGCTGCGCTGCCTTAGCCATCTGCGCGATGTGCTGACGATAGCTACCGTGCACGTGGTACCTCTTGAAATAGCGGTCACCTTTGCCGAACAAAAATTTGACGGCGACACGATGACGGATGAAAAGACAAAAAAGCTTCTGGAAAACTTAGGCGCCCTGGTCGCTAGTACTATCAGGAAGCTTAACACTGAATAATATGCCGGAAGGATGCGTACATTTATCGGAAATAAAAGACGTAACGCCGAGCGCGGACGGCTGCGAAGACTGTCTTAAGATCGGCAGCACCTGGCTGCACCTGCGGCTTTGCAAGATATGCGGGCACGTCGGCTGCTGCGACAATTCGCCCAACCGCCATGCGACAAAACATTACCACGCCAGTGATCACGCAATAATCAGGTCATTCGAACCCGGCGAAGAATGGGGATATTGCTACCCTGACGATCTGTTCTACGAAACCCTGCCGGATAGCAAGTAATAAAAATATGCCTAAGCCTGTAAAAATATTGCTGCAAACTACTATTCCCGAGATAGCGGACGACTGGCATGCCGGGCGGTTTTCTCTCTTGCGCGCTCAGCTCGACTCTTTGCGTGATGAGAACGGTGAAAAACTTTACGAAGTGGTCGCGCGTAACCGCGAAGTTAATGAAAATGGCGACGATGAACTGCTGAGTTCTCTTTACGGCTCTGATTTCGATCAGCTTTGGCTTTTTGCAGTGGATGACGGAAACGGCCTGTCGAAAACCGATTGCTCAGGGATCACCAAATTTCGCCAGCGCGGCGGCGGTATATTTTCTACCCGCGATCATAATGATCTTGGTTCATCGCTTTGCACGCTGGGCGGCATCGGCGAAGCGCATTATTTTCATTCGAAACATCGCGACCCCGACGAAGAGCGGAACGTTCGTGACAACCAGGATAATCCGAGCATCGATTATCCTAACTATCGATTCGGGCAGCAACGGCGATTATCAAAAGATCGAAGTTCCGGAACCGCACCCGCTTTTGCAGCGAACAGATAGCAGCACGATCGAATATTTTCCCGCACACCCGCACGAAGGCGGCGTTGGCGTGCCCCAAGGTAACGATACGGCGCGGGTGATCGCCACCGGCACCAGCCGCGCCACCGGACGGCCGTTTAACCTGGTCGTGGCGTTTGAGCGCGGCACGGACAGGCACGGTAACCACTGCGGCCGCGCCATCGCCGAGTCGAGCTTTCATCATCTGGTCGATTACAATTGGGATACCGATATGGGCTGTCCGAGTTTTCTGGAAGAACCGCCGGGCACGGGGATTAAAAATGAGCCCGAAAAATTGAATGATATTAAGCGGTATATAGAAAATTTGGCCCGGTGGCTATCGCCTAAGTAAGTCAGAACTACCTGCGTAAGCGGGTAGGTTGTCAGTCAGTAGCGCCTGCGTTAGCGGGTGCGTAGTCGGACGCATGGCGTCCGTTGCGGGCAGGGTGCCCGCGCTCCATAATTTCTTATGAACCATGAACAATTTCCTTCTTTGCCGTTAGAAAATTGGCGTCCGACAAAAAACACACTTCATCTTTATTTACAGATCGTCGGCAAAATTCGCCTGAAGCTTTTTCCTCGCATTAATCACTGGTGGCATGTGCCGCTCTATGTTTCACCGCAGGGGATAACGACCCGGCCTATTCCCTACCACTCGGGGAATTTCGAGATCGAGTTTGACCTTCGCGACCACGTGCTGCGAATAAAATGCGATAGCGGCGACACCCGTGAATTTGCGCTGCGCGACGGGCTGACGGTGGCGGAATTTTACCGGCAGGTTTTTGAAAACCTGAGCGCGCTCGGGATCGAGGTAAAGATCTGGGCGGTCCCTTACGAAGCGCCGAGCAAAACTCCCTTTGCCGAAGACATGGAAAATATGTCTTACGACAAGGAATACATCGAGCGTTTTCACAGCATTCTTGTCTCGGTAAATAATATTTTTGAAGAATTTCGCGGGCGCTTTACCGGCAAGAGCACGCCGGTGCATCTTTTCTGGCACAGCTTTGACCTGGCGCTGACGCGTTTTTCGGGCAAACCCGCAAAAATTCGCGAAGGCGCCGGAATGGTCGAGGCCGAAGCCTATTCGCATGAGGTCATTAGCTTCGGTTTTTGGGCCGGTGACGACAACGTTCCCGCCCCGGCATTTTATTCCTATGCCGCGCCGGAACCCGCGGGGTTGGCGGACGAAAAACTGCAGCCCGAACCCGCTAAATGGAACGAGGCCAACGGCAGCCACATGGCCGTTTTGATGTATGACGACATTCGCGAAGCCGATGATCCGCGCAGCAAAGTTCTGGAGTTTTTAGAGAGCGCTTACCAGGCGGGCGCAAAACGGGCGGGTTGGGATGTAGAGAATTTTACATTGCGAGATTTGAGATAAATTGCCACTAGCTTTAGCTAGTGGACAAGAAGTCAAATCTTTTTAGGCTTTAGCCAAACAAACAAAAATTTGGCTAAAGCCACTGCAAAATAAATCTGAAAACCACTAGCTAAAGCTAGTGGCAATTTATGCTCTAGTATGTCCTTCAGCTCCGTAATATTTGTCATTACTCTATTAACCGCGCTCGGCTGCGGATTGATCGCCGGTGTGTTTTTTGGTTTTTCCAGTTTTATTATGACGGCGCTCGGACGCGTCCAGCCTTCGCAGGGGATCGCGTCGATGCAATCCATCAATATCGTCGTGATAAATCCGGTCTTTCTCGGGGTTTTTCTGGGCACCGCGATTTTATGCGCTGTGCTGGTGATATTTTCGCTGCTGAATTGGAGCACGCCCGGCAGCACCTGGCTGTTGGCGGGCGGCTTGCTTTATTTCTTCGGCACTTTTGTAGTGACGATGGCGTTTAATGTGCCGCTCAATAATGCCCTGGCGGTGGTCGATTCGGCGAGCGCTGAAGGAGCCCGTGTCTGGGAAAATTATCTCAGCGTTTGGACGATCTGGAACACCGTCCGGACCGTTGGCGCACTAGCCGCGATGGCGGCGATGATCGTCGGGATGACCTATCGAAGCAGCCTTGCGGTAATATCCAACTAAAATGATCGATCTACGAAGCGACACAGTTACAAAACCGACGCCCGCCATGCGCAAAGCGATGGCTGAGGCCGAAGTGGGCGACGATGTTTTTGGCGAGGACCCGACCGTCAACCGCCTGCAGGAGCGCGCGGCCGAGCTTTTCGAAAAAGAAGCTGCGCTTTTTGTGCCGACTGGCTGCATGGCCAATGAGATCGCGGTCAAACTGCACACCAGGCCGGGCGATGAGTTCGTCATCGAAGAACGCGGCCACGTCAACAATTTTGAATTAGGCCTATATACAATGATCGCCGGGACGGCGGCGCGCACCGTTCGCAGCGCGGACGGCTCTGGCATTTTGACCTGGGACGAAATAGCGGGCGCGCTTCGCATCGATCCGCCTTATTACACTTGCCCGACGGGGCTTGTCTGTCTGGAAAACACTCACAATATGGCGGGCGGAACGGTAATGACGCGCGAGCGCACCGAGGAAATTTGCGCCAAAGCTCACGAGTTGAAACTGCCGGTTCATCTTGACGGCGCACGCCTGTTTAATGCCGCCGCGGCGCTGGGCGAATCGGTCGCAAACCTTTCGCGTGAATGCGACTCCGTAATGTTTTCGCTGTCGAAAGGGTTGGGCGCACCGGCCGGTTCGATCCTGCTGGGTAAAAAAGACTTTATCGAGAAGGCGCGCGTATGGCGAAAGCGCCTGGGCGGCGGAATGCGGCAGATAGGAATTCTGGCGGCTGCCGGGCTGGTCGCGCTTGATGAATCGCCGGCTAAACTCGGGGGCGATCACGCCAATGCCAAAAACCTCGCCGAAGGCGTAGCAAACTTAAAGGGCATTGCTATCGATCCGGAAAAAGTAGCAACTAACATCGTAATTTTTGACGTCACCGGGACCGGCCAGTCTCCGGCGCAGCTTTGCGAGAAGCTAAAAACTCGCGGCGTCCTTGCGATCGGTTTTGGCAATGCGATCAGAATGGTCACGCATTGCGATATAAGCAGCGAAAATGTTGAGACCGCGCTTTCCGTAATGCAGGAGATCATATAGTGAGTTACGAAACCGTTTGCGTAAAGATCAGGCTCAAACCGGACAGCCTTGAACGCGTGCGCGAGTGGGCCAAAACGATCAATGCTCGGAAAGAAGAAGCGCTGGACACATTGCGCGACGAAACAGTGGTAGTGGAATCGGTCTTTCTGGACCAGACAGCCGAAGGAGATTTTCTAATCACTTTTATGAAAGCCGAAAGCCTGGAAAAAGCCCGCGAGGCCGTGCAAAATTCGGCTCACGACATCGATAGATTTCATCAAAAATTCAAACAGGAAGCCTGGAAAGAAAGAAACACGCTGGAACTTTTGGTAGATCTGGACCGGATAGCTGAACTTTAACCGGTGAGCTAAGAATCGGCATACTCCAAATTGATAAGGACGTTAAAACGCCCTAAAATCCTATTTATGCATTTCAGACCCCGCGCTAAAGCACGGGGCAATTTATTGAACGCAAATTTCTGGTCTCTGAACCACTGATCGCTGACTACTAATGATAATCGCTATTGACGGCCCTTCGGGTGCGGGCAAATCCACGCTGGGAAAGATGCTCGCTAAAAACCTTGGACTCCTTTACTTAGACACCGGGGCAATGTACCGCGCGGTGGCCTTTGCCGTGCTGGAAAAAGGCGAAAGCTGTTCCGACCCCGCCAAGGCCTCTGAGATCGCGCGCGATTCACAGATCGAACTGACCGGTGAGCCGGAAAGCCTGCAGATCATATTAAACGGCGTGGACATCTCGACCGAGATCCGCAGCAAAGAGATCGCCCAGGCGGCCTCGGTAGTTTCGACTAATTCCGAGGTTCGGAAGATACTGGTCAAACATCAACAGGAACTGGGAAAATACGGCGGAGGTGTACTGGAAGGGCGCGATATCGGGACGGTCGTCTTTCCCGATGCCGACGTCAAATTTTTTCTCACCGCCCGGCCCGAAGAGCGCGCTCAGCGCCGCTATAAAGAAGATCTTGAACGGGGCGGCACCATTAGTTACGAACAAACCCTGGATGAGATAAACCAGCGCGACAAGCGCGATGTCAGCCGCGAAGATTCGCCGCTCTCGATAGCCGAAGGCGCGGTAGTGATAGATACCAGCGGAATGACGCTTGAAGAAATTCTCGAATTGATGCTGCAAAAGGTTGAAGAAAAGAAACGCGCGCGGGTATAAAGCAGCCCAAAGTTGACTTGAAAATCACAGGTAGCTTACCATTTGAAGTTCAGGCTCCCGTAGCTCAGTTGGATAGAGCAACAGCCTTCTAAGCTGTGGGTCGCACGTTCGAGTCGTGCCGGGGGCACCATATCTTAAATAAAAAGAGCGGCTTTATCGCCGCTCTTTCTTGTTTCTCTACACATTTATCTACACCAGGTCTATTTCAATATCGTGAAACAGGTCCTTCTTGTCATTCATCGTTTGAGTTGTGTAGTAATCGCTCTCGCCGCTCAAAGTGTCGACCAATGTTTTGCGCGGGACCTCCGTGTTTTTGGCCGGGTTTCCGTGTTTACCGAATAAGGTCGAAACAACGCTTTTCATCTTTTCGGGCGCCTTTTTTTCATCCCGATCTACTTTGCCGAACGTGTTCCAGAGCGTTCTGGGCGTAGCATTTCGGCTGCCGTGATGGCCGACCTTGTAGAGGTCAGTCTGTTTCAGATCGCGTAAATTACTTTCGTGATCCGGAGCGAGCTTCAAAGCGTATTCCCAATTCTCTATCTGAGCATCGCCGGGGAATAATAACTTTTTGTTCCCCGCCTCAAAGAACAGAATGAGGCTGGTATTATTCATCGCTTCGTCCAGTATTCGCACGATCTGCAGAAGCTGCTCCCCGCGCAGATTTCTCAGCTTGCGGACGAACCAGCGTGCATGTGAAGGAGTAAATTTCTCAAACACCTCGGCCCCGGGAAACAGGTCTTCTTCCTCGTCGATGAATGCACCGCTGGATTTTGCGGTCGCGGCGTATAACATCCAGAATTCATCCTTGTCGCTGGATTTTTCTTTCCGGATCTTATCGTCCTGATCCAGTGTCGGCGGCCCCATCACCTTGATCTTTACGTCAGGCAAAATTTGGCTGAGGTCAAGATCGCATCCGTAATAGATATAACGGCAGTCTTTGCTCATGGTGGCCAGATTGTCCACCGCCGAGCGGTTAGGAATTCCATTATCCATCGCCAAAAAGCCCAGCTGGCCGGTAAGAGTGTCAGGCAAAGTAATGACAAACTTATTATCATCCGCCAGATGTTCCACTTCTTTCATGGCGCTATCGGCCACCTTGTTCATATTTAAAAGGCTATTGAACTGGCTGACATTTAACGCTTTTGCTTCATTTCCCTGGGCTTTGTGCATCGCCGCCGGCACTCTGGCATCCTCAGCCAGTTTCGGATCTTCGGTCCACGGCTGGAGCACCACCTTCGGATTACACTCGCGGATCACTTTGCCGGTACCGGCCCCGTCGGTGGAAAAACCGCTGATATGGTCTTTGTGCCGGTGGGAAGCGATAACGATATCCAGTTCGCCGCCGCAGCGTTTTTTAATATCCTGGGCAACGCGCATCATCTGATCGGGCGGCGAGAATTGCGGCAATTGGGTCGAGCCGAAATCAACCAGCACATAAACTTCTCTTCCCGACTTATATTGGAAGATGAGCAAAAAGCAATCGCCAAATCCCACCTGGTAGGTGCGAAGAATGGCTTTTACCGGTTTATCGTTAGCGGGATCGATCTTGGTTTTATCGGTGTTAGTCGGCATTTAGAATTGCTCCTTTCTCTTCATCGGGGTTCCCAGGGATTTTTGCAAGTGCATCCTGGAGAATAAATTTTCGCGGAAAGCCTCATTGGACAGGTATCCCGTCAGCCACAAATATTTCAGCCGGGCGGATTGTATCCGCGCCTGGAAGATGCGGTTTCGTATGTGATATTTCAGCTTGCCGTATTCATCAAAGATCAGGTTTCCCCCGCCATAGAGCGTTACTTCCTGTTCGCCGGGCATTGAATCGGGAAGATCGATATTAAAGGCCTGGAGTTCTTCGGCGCGCAGCGTCACCATTTGCACGTAAGCCGCGACGGTTTCGCGAAGGACAAAACCATCCGGAGCGATCCTTAAACAGGGCACTACGCTTTGAACTTCGGTGTAGGCGTCTTCATCGATATCGAGCTTTTTACGGTTATCCCAGATAAAACGAAAAACTTCATTGGGGTCTCTTAAAAGCGATTCGAAATGCGTGCGGTCGACACTGAAATTATCTCCGACCGGTTCCCAAACACCGTCTTCTTCCCGTGAAGAAGGTTCAATACCGTAGGCTCTGAAGTTATCGAGCAGGATCTTGCGGTAACAGTATTTTGAATCGTCAGGCACCACCTCGGCATCGGCGGTCAGAATGGCGCTGAGAAAATCGCCGAAGCGAATATCGGTCGGGGGCGTGTAATCGAGCGCCCTGATGCACATCGTCAGCAAATGGTCGGCGGCACTGGCGCCTTCGTCGATGACCAGACAGATATCGATCTGCGCATTGTCATGCCGGTGAGCCAAATATTGGCGAAGCCGGTTCATCCAGACATTGAGAAAACTGTTGAGCACGGCCGCTACGATCAGCTCCCCGCGGCGGTGCGGCTCTTTGAAATCATCCTGCTTGGTGTAAGGCTCATCTCTCGGGCCCTGCGGTTTTATTTCCACCGAGCGCCTGAGCGCGGAGCCGCGGATACCGGAAAGGGTTTGCCCCATTTGCTCAGCCAGGCCCAGCAGGACTGACTGCCGCAGGTTCTCCTCAGTTAAATATTTCTTGGTGATGGTGGCACGGGCGCCGGTTTTTTCCACTTCCGGTTTTGTCTTGGCAGCTTCCGGTGCGGTCAGAACCGTCATCGCGGCTTCCGCAGTCGGGGCTCCTGCTTTGGCGGGACGTTTTTTGATCTTCTTTTCACCTATTTCCTCGATACCGGGTAGAAGCGCCCCGACCACATCCTTGAGCGAAAACACTGAAAGCAGCGCCACGATATCGGAGAATCCTTCATGAAACCCGGCCTGGTCCGGCGAAGAAGGATCGGTGTAACGGCCTCGCAGCCCGTCGAGCAGCGCATGGGTGGTTTCGTGCGCCACCACGTCGTGCGACAGGCAGGTGAATACCACGCCTTTCTCTTTTTCGGTGCGATGGGGCGGGGTGAAATAGCCAAAGCAAAGCGCGCGGTCTTTTTCCGAATAAAATGCGTTCGCATCGGCAAAGGCGTGCGGAGCGACATATATTTGGTGGCCGGGAAATCCCCAGTTGACCCTGCGGCCCAGCGCAAACTCGAAACGCGCCAGGGTACGCATAACGATCGCGTAAACATTCTGGCAGTGAAAGCGCGGGTCTTTCAGCAGCTCATCGTCATCGTCCTGTTCCGCCGCCTTTAAAAAAGGATCCTCATACTTGCCCTTGTAAGGGGCTTCATATTCCATCGGGATATAAAGCCTGCCGGTCGATGTATCGTAATCGACCAGTGCCACCCGGTATCCCCGGGGGCCGGGCGCAACTTCTTCCGCCGGTATGTCGATCCGGGTTTTGAGGATCTTGCCGTCAAATCTCTTTACGCTCGGGTCCTGTGCAATGATCGTAAGCCTTCGGGTGCGAGATGAAGGTGTGTTCATTTTAGCTCCTTATTTTATTTAAACGCGAAATCGTCACTCGACACAGTTAGAATGACCTTTCAAAATATAATGTAAAATACCCTCTTTTTATTACAAAAAAAGCCGATTTTTGGAAGTCAATTTTTGATGATAGTAGAGATTATCAAGATAAGGACGTAAGGGCAACAGATTTTTTGCGGTTGTAGGCCAATTTGAAAACGATATGTCCGCGTAGCGGACTGAGAGAATAGCCCAGGGCTTTAGCCCTGGGTAACGAACGATTAATTTGATGGTTAGCCCTAAGGGGCGGCAGAACCTAAATCGGTTGTGCCGCCCCTTCAGGGCTAAAATCGTTTTGGGAATCCCGATACCCAGGGTGGCGCTCGCTTCGCTCACTTACCCTGGGCTATTTTCTTTTGTCCCCGCCCGGGGACTTTAAGGATAACTCAAACTGACCCCCTACCTTTTTTGCACAGTGCTTGAAGATTGCCGCCATTTATGTAAAACTCTATGATTGCTTTATGGCGGCTATAGTTCAGTTGGTTAGAACGCCTGATTGTGGTTCAGGAGGTCGAGGGTTCGAGCCCCTCTAGCCGCCCCATCCCTTCAAATTATCGTTATGAAAATTCTAAAAATTTCAGCAATATTCGTATTCCTTTTAACTTCCGTCCAACTCACTTTCGCTGCGAAAAACTACGCCGATGGCGAGCTTTTGGTGAAGTTTAAAGACGGCCCTTATTCCGCCCAGGCACGCACGGTAAACTCGATGCTGCGCGCGGAATTGCTTGAGGTGTTTCCGGCCATTGGCTGGCAAAGAGTAAAGCTGCCTGAGGGCCTGAGCCTGACCGAAGGAATGAACTACTACAAGCTTCTTTCGGACGTGGAATACGTACAGCCGAATTTTTACTATCACCTGCTCGCTACGCCGAACGATCCGCAGTTCACCGCCGGCGGAATGTACGGGCTGGGGAAAATATCGGCCCCGGCGGCGTGGGATATTACCACCGGCAGTTCGTCGATCGTAGTTGTCGATATCGATTCCGGCCTGAGGCTCACGCACCAGGATATCGTTCCGAACCTGTGGGTCAACACGGGCGAGATCCCGGGTAACGGCGTGGACGATGACGGTAACGGATTTGCCGACGATGTGAACGGATACGACTTCTTTTATACCGATCCTGATCCGAGCCCGACAAACGGCCACGGAACGCACACCGCGGGTACGATCGGAGCAGCGGGAAATAACAGCCTAAACGTGGTTGGCGTTAATTGGAACGTAAAGATTTTGCCGATCAACATTTACAGCCCTGCCGGTACCGATTCGACATCGGCGATGCTCGTCAATGCCTACAATTATGTGACGATGATGAAAAATCGCGGCGTGAATATCGTCGCTACCAACAATTCATACGGCGGCTGCGGTGAGGCATGCGGGTACGACCAGGCGACCAAGGATGCGCTCGACGCGATGGGCGAGGCCGGCATCGTAAATGTCTTTGCCGCCGGTAACGACAATTTGAATAACGACACCACGCCGGGTTACCCGGTGAGTTATACCAGCCCGAGCGTTATCGGTGTCGCTTCATCCACTTCGACCGATGCCAAATCGAGTTTTTCCAGCTTTGGCTTGCAGACCGTTGATCTGGCGGCTCCGGGCTCCGGCGTGCTGAGCACCTATAGCAGTTCCAATACTTCGACCGCGTCACTGAGCGGAACCTCGATGGCTACGCCGCACGTGACCGGCGCGGTCGCATTGCTGTCGTCTTCAAATCCGAGCCTTTCGGCGGCGTCCTTAAAGGCCAGCTTATTGAACAACGTCGATGTCCTGGCAAACTGGAATGGATTGGTCAAAACCGGCGGGCGGCTGAATGTCTTTAAGGCCATTCAGAACCCGACCGTTTGCACCTTTACCACCGGCGGCCCGGTAAGTGTGCCGGCAGCCGGAACCAGTACTTCTTCCAATGTCACGGCTCCGGTCAATTGCGACTACGCCGTTAAAAGCAATGTGAACTGGGTCACCATTAACACGGGAAACCCCGGCAGCGGAAACGGCAATTTTACCTTTACCGTTGCCGCCAACAGCGGCGCACCGCGCAGCGGTACGATCAAGGTCGGCAATCAGACGGTGACCGTGAACCAAAGCGGCCTGACGTCGATAAATCAAAACAAAATTTTAGATTTTGACGGCGACGGCAAAACGGACTTTGTCGCCGTTCAAAACACGGGCGGCGGGATGACCTGGCACATCTGGCGCAGCACCGCCGGTTATACCGCATTTACTTTTGGCATCTTTGACCAGGACACCTGCGTTCCTGCGGATTATGACGGCGACGGCAAGGCCGATGTGGCCGTTTGGCGCGGGGGCACTGCGGGCCAGCAAGGCTATTTCTACGTTGTCAACAGCTCGAACGGCTCGATCAGCATAAATGCCTGGGGCTCCTCGGGTGACGATCCGCGAATGGTGCAGGATTTTGACGCCGACGGCAAAGCGGACCTGACCGTAGTACGTAAAGCCGGCGGAGTGTTGAACTGGTACATCCTCGGCACCAGCATGGGCCTGCGGATCTATCAATTCGGGACGGATACCGATCTTCCGCTCAGAGGGGATTATGACGGTGACGGAAAAGCCGATCCTTCGGTCTACCGTTTAAGCAGCGGCGTACCGGCAAATACTTTCTTCGCCCTCAACAGCACCACCGGAAACCTTCAGGCGGTCACCTTCGGCACGTCGTCCACCGATAAGATCGTGACCGGCGATCTGGACGGCGATGGAAAGACCGAAGTTTCGGTCTGGCGCAACACTGACGGCAACTGGCATTGGCTGCAGAGCTCTAATGGCAGCTATCACGCCCTGGCCTTCGGGATCGGCGGATTAGATCTGCCCACGCCGGGAGACTATGACGGTGACGGAAAGACCGATTTTTCGGTTTGGCGGCCAAATTCCAGCCCGGGCGGTTCCGGAACTTTTTATATATTTACCCAGCAGTCGGTATTTTCGACCTTCACCTGGGGCAATTCGGATATGATAATACCGGCAAATAGTTTGCAGATAAGGAATTAACCGCCCCGATAGAAAATTCTTCCGGTTACCAGAACTTTTTCTCGTTCCGGAGCATCTAAAATTCAAAAGCACCTGCTTTTGTGGTATTCTTAGCGCAAATGTTACGTAAGAAATCTGGGACCCAGTGTTTCAGCCTAATAATGTCTTGCTTTTTTTTATAAAAAGGAACTATTATTGAGATTCTGACTGTTTTCTGTCTTTTCGTTGAATCCACAGCAACTGTTAGGAAAACAGGCAATCTTCAATCGTAATAACTTGATTTGAAAGGTATTTTTGACCAATGTCTAGAAAATTTAGCGTCTCGCTTATTTTGATGCTGTTATTGTTTGGCGTTTCCGCCTTTGCGCAGCCGAGTTTGCGCATTGCGATGGACCAGGACGCTGACGGAAAAGCCGACCTGGGAATTTTTCGCCCAAGCAACAACGTCTGGTATTTCGCCAAATCAGCCGGCGGAGTGAATATTCAAACCTTCGGCATTGCCAGCTCTGACTATATGGCTCCGGGCGATTATGACGGCGACGGTAAGGGCGATATTGCTATCTGGCGTGACACCGATGGACTCTGGTATTTCCTGAGAAGCTCCAACGGAACGGTCGGCGGCATGGCCTGGGGAATTAGCGGCGATGAGCCCGTAGCGAGAAATTACGATTCTGACAATATCACCGATTTTGCGGTAGTTCGCCGTACCGGCGGCTCGATGATCTGGTACATCTTTAACAGTGCTACCAGTTCTTTCCGTGCGGAAGGCTGGGGGCTCTCTACCGACTATACGGCGCCGGGCGATTATGATGGCGACGGCAAATTTGACCTGGCGGTTCAGCGCCCCGGCGCGACGCCGACCAGCGCGGGCACGTTCTTTATCAATAAATCCGGCGGCGGTGTAGAAATTTTCGGCTGGGGCTTTAGTAATGACCTGGTTGCCCCGGGCGACTATGACGGCGACGGCAAAACCGACGTTGCGGTGGTCCGCGAAGGCGCAACCCCGACGGCCGGCCTGCAGTGGTATATCCGCAAGAGTTCTGACGGCGGCTTGCTTGGTGTGGTATTCGGAATTACCGGTACTGATATAAACGCGCAGAATGACTATGACGGCGACGGCAAATGCGACCCGGCAGTCTGGCGCGATACCACCGGCACCTTTTTCGTCGATCTCAGCACGACCAACTATACGCAGCTGAGCGCCAATCAGTGGGGCCTCCCGGGCGACTACCCGGTAGCGAGCTACGATACCCATTAATCGATCCGACAATTGATCGAACAAGAAGCTGAAGGTGTGCAAAGCCTTCAGCTTTTTATTTTTTACCGCTGCTTTTGTCGCGTAGCGACCGGCTGATAGTAGCCGTGGGTTTTAACCCACGGAAGCGTTGATAAAAACCATATGTCGCGTCAGCGACGCGTGACTCGAACCTGTGTACACCCGTCGCTGACGCGACGCGCATTTTATCATTCTCATTTACCGTGGATTAAAATCCACGGCTACATTCAATAACCGCTAAACGCGGTTAGGCTATTCCTTTTGCTTTGCACCGTAAGTTTTGTTAATTTCTAGTACTTAACGATGTCTGATTTGCAAAAGATCATACGCGATGAGTTTCCGCGGAAGAGGATCATGATAGTAGGAGATCTGGTCGCCGACCAGTTCCTGCAAGGAACCATCACGCGCGTTTCCCGCGAAGCCCCGGTATTCATCATGCGTCACGATCAGACACAAACCCTGCCCGGCGCGGCGGCCAACGCCGCTGTCAACGTGGCTTCATTGGGCGGCCAGGCGGTTCTGGTCGGTATTGTCGGCAGCGATGACAACGGAAATGCGCTGCTGGGGAAGTTAGAAGAAGCAAAGGTTGATCATAATCATATTGTCAGGACGGCAGGGGTGCGTACCACCACCAAGATTCGGGTTTTGGCCGGCCAGGAACACGCGGCACGCAAACAGGTGATCCGCATTGATTACGAACCTGCTCCTTTCCTGACTTCTAAAATCACAAAAAATATACAGGAAAATATTTTAGCCGCCGTGGGCGGTGGCGATGGTGTCGATGCCATCGTTATCTCCGATTACAATTACGGCGTTGCCGCACCCGAGGTCATTAAAACCGTGAACGAAGCCGCAAAGGAAAAAGGCATTCCGGTGATCGTGGATTCCCGCTTTCGCTTAAGTGATTTTCCGGGCGCCGCCTCGGCAACTCCGAACCAGGACGAGGTCGAACAGATCGCCGGACGAAGGATCTCAGACGAAAAAGAACTCGCCGCTTTTTGTGCCGAGCTGAGAGAAAAATTAAATTACCAGGCGCTGCTGGTGACGCGCGGTAATAACGGAATCCTGCTGCTGGAAAAGAATGCTCCGCCCCTGAGCCTGGAAGCTGTCGGGTCAAAGGAGCCGATCGATGTCACCGGAGCCGGTGATACGGTCATCGCCGCTTATGCGTTGGGGCTTGCGTCCGGCCTTTCCTTTCCTGACGCCGCCCGGGTCGCAAATCACGCCGGCGGAGTAGTTGTAATGAAACGCCGTACCGCTTCGGTCAGCGCCGATGAATTGATCGCGGCGCTCAGAGCAGAAGGCGAGACCCAGCCTCAAACCACCTCGGCAAACCTATGAGCCAATTTTCAGCGCCGATCCTGGAACGAACCCGCCTGATCGCCCGTGTCGCCGTCGAACGGCACAAAGGCGCGACGATCGTGCTGGCCAATGGCTGCTTTGATCTGATCCATGCCGGGCACATCCGCTATCTCGAAGGCGCAAAAGCCATCGGAGACGTCCTCATTGTCGGGATAAACTCTGACGCGCAGGTCAGCCTGTTAAAAGGCAACGGCCGCCCTTTCATGCCGGAAAACGAGCGGGCTGAAATAATTTCCGCCCTGCGCTGTGTCGATTTTGTGACGATATTTCCCGAACCGACCGTCGAACAGCTGCTGCTGGCGATCAAGCCCGACTTTCACGCCAAAGGAACCGATTATACCGAAAGTACTGTGCCGGAGCGTGAGACCGTTTTGTCCTACGGCGGCCGAGTTGCGATCGTCGGCGATCCCAAGGACCATTCCTCTACGGACATGATCCAAAGCGTGAAAAACAGTCGGTAGAAATGGCTTTACCTATAGATCAATGATCGGTCAATTTTATGCGCGGTGATAGCTGACTATTAACTATGCACTGTCAACTATTCACGGTTTTTTAAAAGATCCATGAGAAACAGTTGATAGTGCACAGTGAAAAGTTAATAGTTAAGATGATGCTGCTGAGACAAAAAATGAAGATCCTTATCGTAAAATTGGGCAGTATCGGCGACATCGTGCATACCCTGCCCGCGCTGGCGGCGATCCACCATGGATTGCCGGACGCCGAGATCTCGTGGGTGGTAGAAAAACGCTCGGCGGAAATATTGCGCGGCAACCCGATGATCGCCCGGTTGATAGAGATCGATACAAAAAGCCTGCGCCGTTATTTGAACCCGCGTAAATTTCTCAGCCAGGTCAGGTCCGAATTGCAGCAATTGCGCGATGTGAAATTTGATATCGCGCTGGATTTTCAGGGCCTTCTGAAATCGGCGCTGGTGGGAAAACTTTCCGGCGCCAAAAAGATCTACGGCTTCTCATCACGCTCGCTAAAAGAACCCGCCAGCCGTATCTTTTTAGACAAGGCCGTGCGAACTTCCCGGCACTCCAACGTCATATTTAAAAATCTCAATCTGGCCAACAGGGCGCTTAAATTAGATCTTTCGTCGAACTCTCCGGAAATGTTGAGTTTCCCGATCCGCTTAGACGATGCCCACCGAGCGGAAGCCGAACAGGCGATCGCGAAAATTCACGGAGACTTTGCAATTCTTAATCCCGGCGGAGGATGGCCGGCGAAACTCTGGCCCGCGGAAAGATTCGGGCAGCTTGCCGACCTCCTCTGGAAAGAACTTGGCATTTCTTCGATCGTCACCTATGGGCCGGGCGAAGAAGAACTGGCCGCGCGGGTGGTAAATTCCGCCGTTTCGCAAAAAGCCTTTCCGGCGGACCTGTCGCTCAAAGGATTTTTCGCGCTTGCCCAAAAAGCGGCAATTTATATCGGCGGCGATACCGGGCCCACGCACCTGGCGGTGGCAGCAAATACTCCCGTGATCGGCATTTTCGGCCCGACCGAATGGTGGCGTAACGGCAGCCCGCGAAAAGAGGACATCGGGGTCAAACATGAGAGTGTAGCGGCCCACACATGCAGCCGGCGCCCGGATTCCAATTGCCCGTGTATGGACATCGGGGTAGAAAAAGTTTTTCAGGCCGTACGGAACCGTTTGCACAAAAATTGACTTTGGCCTCTAAAGTCATTAATCGCTCCAGCTTCAGCCGGTAACGATTTAGGATCTAAGATCCGCGGCCATTTCGCGGTGTTCACCTGTTCCAGTGAGCACAAGTGAACACCCTGTTCCAAAAATGTTCCAGAAATCCCGTAAAATTCCCAAATCCGCAGACTAAATTAAAAAAGAACGTTGAGATCGGGAAATTCAGGTGCCTGCCGCTCTTTTCCCATCTCAGGCCACCTGAAAGCATAGCGCAGGCCGGGAAATTTAGTCGTTAAGAGATTCGAGAAAATCAGGATTTAGCCGCAGATTTGAATATAACAAGCAGATAAAGAAGTCAGAACCCGAAGCGGCAGCGAGGGGTTTCTTTTAGTGATCAGTTATTAATGGTGGCTTTGCCCAAAAAGTCGCGGACGCGGGCCACGAATGTCACTAATAGCACGAATAAGAACATTGCTGAAACCCCTCGCTACCGCTTCGGGTTCTGACCTCATCGCGATAGTCATCCGTTTCATTTTATGGATTACGGTTTATAGGCAAAAGCGATTTTAGAGGCAAAGTTCCAAAAAATCTTAACTTTTTGGTTGATTTTTCTCCTCTTAAGGCTATAAAAGCATTCCAAATTTTTCTTAGTTGCGGTAAGCTTGTGTCAGGCATCTATCTGCAATAGTTGAACGTCTTAACTTATAAGAGTAAGTTAAGTTAATAGGATGGTGATATAACAAATATGAGATCATATTGCGCGAAATATTTGTTACTTTCCTTCACTTTTTTATTTTTATTTCTTCCTTCCGTTTCTCAAACCCAAACCAACCCGGCGTCGCTTGCCGCGTCGTCACCGGTACCCGCATTTGCGTCTCGAGCGCCTTTCCAGGTTGGCGAGGTTTTAACCTACGAGGCCAAATTTAACCGCGCCCTGGTGCCGCCGTTCACGGTGGGCGATCTTTCGTTCAGCGTGGTCGAATCGCCACACGCGGCCGGGGGCATTTTTCTCATCAAGTCTGAAGCGCAGTCGCGCGGGATGGCCAAATTATTCGGCAAGAATATTTTGCAGAAGCTCGAATCGCGGGTAGACGGGGACAGGTTCCGCATTCTTCGCTCGATAAAATACGACCAGCAGGACAACCGCATCCGCAGCAGCGAATCTATCTTTGATTACGAAGAAGGTAAGGTCACCTATACTGAGACCGATCCGAACGACCCGGCGCGGCGCCCTTATCAATTGGCGTCTTCGATACCGGATACCGCCTACGATATCGTCAGCGGGGTTTATGCTCTGCGGATGATGCCGCTGGCGGTGGGAAAAACTTTTGACATTACCGTAAGCGATTCCGGCCTGGTCTATACGGTGCCGGTTACCGTCACGGCCCGCGAACGCCAAAAAAGCATTTACGGAAAGGTGTGGACCTTCCGTGTCGAGCCCCAGATCTTTGGTGAAAAACGCCCTTTTAATCAAAAAGGCAAAATGGTGATCTGGATAATGGACGACGAGCGCCGCATTCCGGTTCGCGCCGAGATCAGCGCAAGTATTGGAAGGCTTGATGTTAAATTGAAAAAAGTAGCTCTCACTCCCAAGTGATCCGCTTATAAAACTCCCCTCCTTACGAAGGAGGGGTGCCCGAAGGGCGGGGTGGTTCTCTCTACCTCTTGCTTTAAAATCCAACGTAAAATTCAGGCAACCCCGTCTCTAAAAGAACCACCCCGTCGCGCAAGGCCGCGCCTCCCCTCCTTCGTAAGGCGGGGAGTTTTTGCGTATCTCATCAAACATCCTTACCGGCGAAGACGAAGCCAGACCGGGGCGGCCTCTCACACTAACTAAATTCGCGAATTCTCATTCTCGCCGGTTACCCTTATAATAGAAATGGATCATAGATCTGAAATAATCATAACTTGTTATTATTAATAATTTTAAACGCCGTTATATATGAACAAAAGAGATATCGATATTGAAATATTAAGACACGAGATCACCAGCCTGAAACATCTGGTCAATGAGATCAAAAAAGATTTCGTCAAAAAAGAAGCCGCAAAGTACGTATTGTCACAGACGCCAAGCGATGAAGAGCAGCAGCTGGCCGCTCTTAACAAAGAGATCATGCGGCGCGAAGGCGAATTGAAGCAATTTATTGCCGAAATAAAACTGGAAGAAGAGACGAAACTTGCGGAAGAAAAGCAGATCCTGGCCGAAGCTGAAAAGATCGAGGCAGCATTGCCTTCATCCGGAACGCTGGTGGCCAGGCAGCCTGTAAGTGTCGAAAGGATCCTGCCGCCGGAGCCGTTGGAAAAAGCGCAGGAAGCGGTTGCGGAAACTGAAGATCCGGCAGCGGAAAAACCGGAAAAAATAGCATCGCCGATCTTTAAAAAATTGGCCGAGCCGAAATTGCCGGAACTTCCCTCGGACGACCGCGCCCGTTTGCAGCTGCAATCGCCCAACCGGCTTTTCTTTTACTGGTCGAGCCGCAAAAATCCGTATGACAATCTGCACCGGCTTTTTGGCAAGCGGTTTGGCGGGTACGACCTTTCGGTCAGGCTGATAAATCTCAAGGACGATTCGGTCCGCGTAATGCCGGCGGATATTTCCGGCACCACCTGGTTCGATGTCGGTTCCGACACACCTTATCGCGCGGAGCTTGGCTTCTTTTCGCAAAACCTGCCCGTTCATCCGCGTGATGTATTCGAATACGATACAGACCCCGCGCCCGTCACCTTCGCGCAGGCTGGCGTCGGACGATGATTTTGCGGTTCGGACACAGCAGTTTGCCGATGTGCTGAGCGCTTCCGGCTTTGCGCACGAAAATGTCGCGCAGGATTTTGCTTTTGCCGACAAACTTTTAGCGGACGCCCGCGCGCGTGAGATCGCCGCCCGTTTGACAGATGAAAAGGAAGAAACTTTTGCGGACATCAGCCTGCTGGAATTGCGCTGGGTGCTGGTTTCACTGGCGGCTTATGCGCCGCTCGACGAACTGAAACGCTCGGTTTCGCCGGCGCTCGTTGCCTGGCTCGAAAGCATTGAAGCTCAGAACCCTGACGCATTAAAACCTAAAAATGTTGCCGGTGAGCTGCAAAAGACTTTAGGCGAAGAGTTTGTCGGAATGATCCAAAGCGGCGAGGTGGAAACGCGCAGGCGTTATGTCCACAAAGTCTTTGGCGGAAGCGCCGTTGAGGTCTTTGAGACTTTTGTCCCGCAGTTGGTGGATTTTCCGGCGCCGAAGGAAAAATCCGGGCCGAGGCTGGATTTTCCGACGAGCTTTGGAGCGCCGAATTCATTCGGCACAATTAAACCGGCGGTTAATGCCGAATAAATTCGGCGCTCCGTTACAATTCTAAATGCCGATAGGTTATTTCAGCTTAATTCTACACGCGCATCTGCCGTTTGTGCGGCATCCCGAATATCCCGAATTTCTCGAAGAAGACTGGCTTTACGAAGCGATCACGGAAGTTTATCTGCCGCTGATTTTTATTTTTCAAAACCTGCACGAAGCGGGCGCCAAGCCGCGTCTGGCGATGAATGTTTCGCCGCCGCTGTGCGAAATGCTCGCCGACAAACTGCTGGAAGACGCGCTACACGCGCCATCTCGAAAATCTGCTCGAACTCGCCAACAAAGAAGCTGCAGCGACCGCAGAAAGAAGCGCCGGAATTTTGTAGACGTCGCGCAGAATGTATGTCGATAACCTCGACCGCCTCGCTCGATTTGTGGAACAATAAATACGAGCGAAATCTGATCAACGCTTTCCGCGAGCTGCAGGAAGAAGGCGTTCTGGAAATCATCACCTGCGGCGCGACGCACGGTTTTTTGCCGCTGATGTCGCACCGCGAAGTCGCAAAGCGCGCGCAGATCGCAAATCGCCGTCGCCAATTACCGAAAACATTTCGGGCGGCAGCCGCGCGGCATCTGGCTGCCCGAATGCGCCTACGAAGACGGCATCGAAGATCTGCTGAAAGAAGCCGGAATCGAATATTTTATCTGCGACACGCACGCGATTCTTTACGGCGACCCGCGCCCGCGCTACGGCGTTCACGCGCCGGTCGCTGCCCGAACGGCGTCGCGTTTTTGCGCGCGATGTGGAAACCAGCCAGCAGGTTTGGAGCGCCGAGGTCGGTTATCCGGGCAACCCGCTTACCGCGAATTTTATCGCGACATCGGTTGGGATTTGCCGCTCGAATATCTTAAGCCGCATCTGCACGCAGACGGAAACCGCCAGCATCTGGGTTTGAAATATTACCGCATTACCGGCGCACGAGCGGCGAGCGAAAAGCAGCCGTATGTTCCCGATATGGCGCGGGAAAAAGCCGCGCAGGACGCCGCGGATTTTGTCGGCAAACGCATCAAACAGGCTTACCTAGCTGCGCGAAATTTTCGAAGGCCATCCGCCGCTCGTCGTTTCGCCTTACGATGCCGAGCTTTACGGCCACTGGTGGTTTGAAGGTCCGCAATTTTTAGATTTTCTTTTCCGCAAGCTGCATTTCGACCAGAACGAGATTCAGGCCGTCACGCCGGGCGATTTTCTCGATTCGGGAATTCCGATTCAGACCCAGCAACCATCGGCTTCGAGCTGGGGCGAGAGCGGTTATTACAAAGTCTGGCTCAACGAAGAATACTTCGTGGATGTATCCGTATCCAGCACGATGCCGAAGAGCGAATGACCGACCTGGCCAATCGTTTACCATGTGCCAAACCGCCTGGAAGTACGGGCTTTGAATCAATTGGCGCGCGAATTTCTGCTGGCGCAATCGAGCGACTGGGCTTTTCAGATCTATCAGGGCACGACCGTCGAATACTCCTCACGCCGTTTTCGCTCGCATATTCACCGCTTTGATCTGCTCGCAACCGCGACTGGAAAATGCCAAAGTCAGATGAGGAATTACTGGCGGAGATCGAATCGCGCGACAATATTTTTGCGGAGATCGATTACCGGATTTATCGCAGTTGGTAATTGGAACACCTTAGGACGACGCGTGGGAGCGCCGAATTTATTCGGCAGATTTTGGGACGCCCAAATTCATTCGGCAAATAATTCATCTAAGACTTCAAACGCGGCGCGTTCATGCCGAATAAATTCGGCGCTCCGTCCACGCTCCCGTTTTAAGGAGTGATCGTGCCGTCGTCGGCGATCTTTGGCGCGCTCCCGGCAAAGTCGGCATTTGATAGATTGCGCAGCAGTGGAATGGCTGCTTTTGAAGGATCGAGCTGCGGGCCGCCGCGGCCTTCCTGTTTTACCGGATGGATCTTGCCGCTGATAAACTTCCCGTCCGCGCCCAGCTTTACTTCGAGAATTTCCGAAAGGGCCGTTTCCGCCGCCAGTTGGAACCACCCGTAGGTAGCAAAATTTCCCAGCGAATAGGCGATCAGGCGGCCTTTATAAATTTCCATCCCGCGCATAACGTGCGGCCCGTGCCCGAGCACCAGATCGGCGCCGGAATCTATTACCGCGTGAGTAAAGACGCGAAGGTTTCCGCGCGCTTCGCCGACAAATATCTCAGTATTGTACGGGACGTGCTGCGCGCCGGTTCCTTCGGCTCCGCCGTGATATGAAACCACTACCAGGTCGGATCTCTTTTTCGCCTGGCTGACGACCTGCCGCGCGGTTTCCACATCGTTCAGATTTAGCGCAATGTTATTGTGAGCAAAACTGACAAAGGTGACCTTCCTGCCTTTGACGTCGAGCGTGACGGTGGCGAATTGCGCCGAGCGGTCGCTGCCCGAATGTTTTAATCCGAGGTCGTCAAGCACCTTGCGGGTACTGGCGCGGCCGTTATCGCCAAAATCCCCTGCGTGATTATTTGCCAGGTTCAAAATATCGAAACCCGCGTCCTTAAGATATTTTCCGTAGCGCGTAGGAACGCGAAAAGCGAAGCAGCGGGTCGAAGTGGGCGAGCATTTGGCGGAAACCCCGCCTTCGAGCATCGGGCCTTCCAGATTGCCAAAAGCGATATCGGCAGCGGACAGGATGGGGGTTACCTGCTTAAGCTCATCCGCGCCGTCGTTTGGCGGCATCCGGCTCTCGTTCGGATAGGTCGAGCCAAGCATGATATCGCCGACCGCGGCGATCGTGATCGGCTCATTACTTGCCGGTTTCACAGGCGTGCTTTCAGGCGCGCTTTCTGCCTGGGGGTCGGTGGCCGCTTTTACTTCCCCGGTGCCGGCAGTCCTGCTCTGGCATGCCAGTAAGACGAGGCTTCCCGCCAACAACGGCAACAGCAATAACAAACCACCCGATCTCTTTTGTTTTTTCATAGCGAGCGCGATACTTTTTCCCGGCTTTTCACAAATTCTCTAACCGATACGCGGCTCTTCACGAGCCAGAATATTAAACAAAATGGTTCCGCTATTTACCAGATAAAATCCGGCTATGCCTTCCATGATCGCCAGCAACCCCGGCGAAACGAACAGTAATACGGATCTTGAAGCGAGTTCCGGCGCCTGCAGTGCGGTCAGTAAAGTGCCGAGCAGGGAAATGCTGGTGATCGCCGCTAAATAAAGCAAATAAACGCCTATCAACCTTATTATCAGCCAAACAACTTCTCTTTTATTCATATCGCCCTCCCCGTAACGAATCTCGCTAGAAAACGTTATAATGAAAACGCAAAACCTGCAAAGTAAAACGTCTGTAATTTAATAAAAATATGCCGCAAAGCTTTAAATGCCCTTCATGTGCCGCTCCGCTGGAATACAAAGGCGAACGCGCCCAAAAATGCGATTTCTGCAATTCCACGGTGATAGTAGACTCTGACGTCCGCAGCCGTTTCAATGAAGCACCCGAGGGTGGTTTTGGTTCTTTATTGGAACAGGCGCAAAAACTAAAAAAAGTAAAACGCCTCATCGAGGCAGGCAATAAGATCGGGGCGATCAAGGAATACCGCGCGATCTTTGGCTGCGGGCTGGCAGAGGCAAAAGAAGCGGTCGAAAACATCGAAGCCGGCCGTCCCGTAGTTTTCACCAGCTACGAGAGCGGGCATCCGGCCGATCCGATCCCCACGATCAACATCGACGCCAGAGGATTAGGCGAAGCCGCTAAAAATGTCGGGCTCTCACTTTTTGCGATCGTGGGAGTAATTGTCCTGGTGGTCGGCATCATTGCCGCCGTCATATTATTTTCGGTCTATAACACCGTGAATAAACACCTCGCCACTGACTGGACGCCCGGCAGTACTCCAAGCTCCAGGACTACTCCGACCCCAAGCCCGACACCGACGCCCGTACCGCAATTTGCCAAAGAGACGTTTCGCTTTGGCGGCGAGGGAATGGGCGCGGGGCAGTTCAAAGACAACCGCAGCATCGCAATAGACAGCGATGGGAATATTTATTCCGCGGAATATACCGGCGGTAAAGTGCAGATGTTCGGCCCCGACGGCACGTTCAAAAAACTTTTGATGGTTGATGAAGACAAAGCGCTGCTGGATATGGTGGCCGACCGCAACGGCCATCTTTTTGTCTTGATGGTCGGGGTCATTTACCGCTTTGACACAAAGACCGGCTTAGAGCTAAGCAGGATCGAAAAAGTTTACTTCGAAGATCTGGCGATCGGATTGGACGGCTTGATCTATGCCACGGTCGGCATGGGGGGCAGCGCCGACATAGTAGCGCTGACCGCCGACGGTAAAGAAGTAAAGCGTTTCAAAAACGTTATCGAGCAAACCAGTCTCAAGCGCGCTGCGCTGGAAAACATCACGCTCGACGGCGACGGCAATATTTATGTGGTCGACCGCCTCGGCTATTATATTTTGAAATTTTCCAAAGACGGTAAATACGTCAATCGCTTTGGCGGCAAGAACGAATCCGGCAGAAAGGGCGTCAAAGGCTCGCTTGATGCCATGGTCACCGACATCGCCATCGACGGCAAAGGCAATCTTTTTGTCAGCCAGGTCAGCGATATTCTGGTCTTTGATACCAACGGCGCCTATGTCGATTCATTCGATTCAACCCAGGCGTTCGGGATGGTGGTGACCGATAAGAACGAGCTGTGGGTCGCCTGCCGGCCGTATGTGGTTAAGTATGAAGTAAAATAGCATTCCGATACTTAAAATTTAATATTTTCTTGACACAAGTTTTAGATAGGGGTAAAGTTCGGGTGAATTTACGAATCGCGATCGGTCTCCCGTAAGTCCAGAGATCCCGGTTAATATCTTAACTACCGTTACCCCTGATACGGTCTTTCCCACGGCTGTCGTCTTTCGCGGCCTGCCGTAAACAGGAGGTTTTCTATGCCAAAAGAAACAGACTCAGGCCTTTTTACCATTGCTACTATCCGTGAAGGTAAAGAGGGTGAGGAAATTTTATTTAATGAGCGGCAGCAAATATTTACGCTTCCTCCGAAGGCGAAATCATTTGCGGCCTTCGCGCCCTCTTTCGATCTAAAGGAAGCAGTCAAGAAAAAAGCTCCCGTGCCTGTCAAGGCAGTTCTTAATCCAAAAAAGGGCATCGTGGAAAAGATCGAGCCTGCCGGCGCCAAAGAAGCCGATCAGTTTCATGAGGCCAGAACTCTGCTGGAAGCGCCGGCCAAACCGATGCGCGTAACGGCGGCTACGCTCGACCCGATCACGGCGAACGTGGTCGATATGGAAGCGCTGGCGGCCGATGCGATAAAGGCGAAGGCGACCGGGGCCGCCGCTCCATCCTGTACGGCCGTGGTGCCTAATCTCGCCAAAGCTCAGCAGATATTCGACTTTTGCGCCAAGCAATCGTGCAATCTTCCGGGGCCGTACGGAATTTCGCCGTGTATCCCTTTTCAATATGTCAGGGACGGCTGCTATGCGCGGGCGCACAAAATGAGATGGATACTGCTGAGCAAATACGGCTATTGCTGCCAGAAGATATTTTCTTTTGCCAATAAGGGCAATGACAAACTGGCGGTCAAGGCCGATAAATGGGGCGGGTGCTGCGTCACCTGGTGGTACCATGTGGCCCCGCTTATTTACGTGAATTTTCCGATCCCGGTTGTGGGTAACATGCCGTTTGCCATGGTCATCGACCCGGGCATGTTCAACGGCCCGGTATTGATGAGCGCTTGGCTGGCGGCGCAGCAAACTACCGCGTGTTACGCGGGCGCGCATGTTTCCTCATATTCGCTTCAGCCCGATACGGCATATGCGCCGGCAAATTACGCGGGAACCGCCTTTACCACGGACCCGAATTACACCCAGACGAACGCGACCCTGACCGCGTATAAAAATCTGAAAACGTGTTAGTGATCTTTGGCCATGAGTGAAAAGGAACCTATCTCCCGGATCATGACGGTGGCCCGTATTCTGGAATCCGGCAGCGAACCGGGCGGCGTGCCGGGCGAGGTAGAGGTAGTGTTCCTCGAATCGGCCATGTTTTTTCGGCTCTCACGGAAAAATTTGGCTTTTGATCGGGTAATAGCGGCGCTGCGGAATGCGCTCGAAAACGGGCACCCGGTTGATGTCCGGCTAAACTCGCTGGACAGCGATATAATTCAGGATGTCAGGGCGGTAAATTGAGGTTCAGAATAAACAAATAAAGAATTTTTAATTCGTGTTATTTGCGACATTCGCGCCATCGCGATGAAGTCAGAACCCGAAGCGGTAGCGAGGGGTTTCAGCAATGTTCTTATTCGTGCTATTAGTGACATTCGTGGCCCGCGTCCGCGACTTTTTGGGCAAACCACCATTAACTGATCACTAAAAGAAACCCCTCGCTGCCGCTTCGGGTTCTGACCTCATTCTCTAAAATCGACGGGCAAATCCTGATTACCTCGAATCTCTTACCGACTAAATTTACGGCCTGAGCTATGCTTTTAGGTGGCCTGAGATGGGAAAAGAGCGGCAGGTACCTGAATTTCCCGACCTCAATGTTCTTTTTTAATTTAATCAACTGATTCGTGAATTTTACGAGATTTCTGGAACATTTTTGGAACAGGGTGTTCACTTGTGCTCACTGGAACAGGTGAACACCTTCGAAATGGCAGCGTATTTTAGATCCCAAACCGTTACCGGCTGAAGCCGGCGGCAGTTAATGACTTTAGAGGCAAAGCCAATAAAAAAATAAAAGAGGCTGTCATAATAAACAGCCTCTTTTGATCTACACTTCCCCTGGTCTCGCTTTATGATCTCAACGCCTCATTGACCAGTTGTTCCTGTTCCAAACCATGCACGACGTAGTTACCGGTCGCGGGGCTGGCCGAAGGCGTCCGGCCGACATAGATCGGGCGCGGACAGTCGTTCATCAGGTTCAGCATTCGCGGTTCGACAAACGTCCAGCCGCCCATATTCTGCGGTTCTTCCTGTGTCCAGAAAATTCTGCGTCGCGTTTGGATAAGAGGCGAAAATTTCTTTGATCCGCGCCAGCGGGAAACGGATAAAACTGTTCGAGCCGGACGATCGCCACGTCTGTCTTCGCGGCTTCTTCGCGCGCCTGTGTCGAGATCGTAAAAGACTTTGCCGCTGAACAGAAAACGATGCGCTTTGACCTGCGTTTTGATCGACAGCGATCGCGTCGTCAATGACGGGCTGAAATCCGCCCGCTCGTCAAGTTCTTCCACCGTCGAAGTCGCGGCCGGAAGCCGCAGCAGACTCTTCGGCGTCATCACGATCAGCGGGCGAACGATTTCCTGCTTGACCTGCCGGCGAAGCAGATGGAAATACTGCGCCGGCGTTGTCGGGTAGCAAACCTGCAGATTATTTTCCGCGCAAAGCTGCAAATAATCGTTCCAGCCGCGCGCGAGAATGTTCCGGTCCCTGGCCTTCGTAACCGTGCGGCAGCAGCATCGACAAGGCGGCATTTCTGCTTCCATTTGTCTTCCGAAGCGGCGATGTATTGGTCGATGATGACCTGCGCGCCGTTTGAAAAATCGCCGAACTGCGCTTCCCACATCACCAGCGCGTCCGGCGCGATGACCGAATAGCCGTATTCAAAACCGAGCACGCCGTTTTCCGAAAGCGAGCTGTCGAAAACATAAAACTTGCGCGCCGGATTTGTTTCGCTGCGCAGCTCGCCGAGCGGCGACCAGACCGCGCCGGTCTGCGTGTCGTACATCAGCGCGTGGCGCTGCGAAAATGTTCCGCGGCCCGAATCCTGACCGCTCAGACGAACCGGGTATCCTTCCATAACCAGCGAGCCGAACGCCATCGCTTCGGCAAATCCCCAATCCATCGGCACTTCGCCCGCTGCCCATCTTGGCGCGGCGGGCCAGCTGCCCGACCATTTTCGGATTGATGTGAAAACCTTCGGGAACGAGCGAGATTTTGTCGGAAACTTCGCTTGCAAAGTTTCCGTCGGAATCGCCGGTTTCGAAAACGCGCGAGCCGTCTTCTTCCGCAATCGGCCGGTTTGAGTTCGGCTTTTTCGGTTTTTCGCTGGCGATCTGTTTGGCGCGTTGCAAGATATCTTCGTATTTTGCGACGACGCGTGTCGGTCATCTGCCTTGAGCTCGTCTTCGGTGATGACGCCTTCGCGGATCAAGTTTCTGCGCGTAAAGATGACGCACGCCCGGATGCGCTTTGACGCGTGGCATACATCAGCGGCTGGGTGTAGCTCGGCTCGTCGCCTTCGTTGTGTCCGAGACGGCGAAAGCCGACCAGGTCGAGCACGACGTCCTTGTTAAATTCCTGTCGATAATCGAGCGCGATCTGCACGACGCGAAAAGCCGCTTCCGGGTCGTCGCCGTTGATGTGAAAAATCGGCGTCTGCGTGATCTGCGCCGCGTCGGTCGAATAGATCGAGCTGCGGCGCGATTCGCGGCGAAGTCGTAAAGCCGATCTGGTTGTTGATGACGATATGGATCGTGCCGCCCGTGCGATAGCCTTGCAGATTCGCCAGCTGCAGCGTTTCCATCACGATGCCCTGACCGGCAAACGCCGCGTCGCCGTGCAGCAGCACCGGCAGAATCTTGTCAGATGACTTCCTCGCGCGGGTGCTCTTCGCCGTTGCGAGATCTCGTCCTGCCGGGCGCGCGCCATTCCTTCGACCACCGGATCGACAAATTCGAGATGGCTCGGGTTGCGATGACAAGCTGGATCTGAACTTCTTTGCCGTTCTTGGTTTTTCGCTTGCCGATCGCGCCCTGATGATATTTCACGTCGCCTTCGTCCGCCGGAAAGCTCGGGTGCGACGTGCCTTCAAAAACGGTAAAAATCCGCTCGGCCATATCGCCCGTTTCCGCATCGCCGACGATATTCGACAGAACGTTCAGGCGCCCGCGATGGGCCATGCCCATGAAAATCTCTTCGACGCCGCGCTCCGACGCGCCCTCGACCAGCTGGTCGAGCATCGGGATCACGGTTTCGGTGCCTTCGAGCGAAAAGCGTTTTTGTCCGAGATATTTTTTGTGCAGGAACTGCTCGAACTGCTCGGCCTCGATCAGTTTTTGCAGAAGCTGCTTTTTGATCTCGGCCGAAAGCGGCTGCGGTATCGACAAACTGCTCGCGCACCTGCTCGCGGATCCACTTTTTTTCTTCCTTGCTCTGAATATGGCGATATTCGATGCCGACCTTTCCGCAGTACGCCTTGCGCAGGATCTCAAGGATCTCGCGCAAGCGTCGCCGTTTTTTCGCCGTGCAGACCGCCGGTGATAAATTCGCGGTCGAGGTCCCAGATCGTCAGATCCGTAATTTTCCAGATCGAGCTCGGCCGCGTGGTGCGAGGTCATATTGAGCGGGTCGATGTCCGCCAGCAGATGGCCGCGAATGCGGTAAGCGTTGATCAACTGCAGCACATTCGCCTGTTTTTCGGTCTGCTCGCGGAAATGGTCGCCGCCGAAAAGCGACGGGTTGTAATCCTCCGCCCAGCGCAGCGGCGGATAATTGATTTCGAGATCGCGGAAAATCTCGTCGTAAAAATTGTGCTGGCCGATCAGAAATTCGTGAATCTTCGCCAGAAACAAGCCGCTTTCGGCGCCCTGAATCGACGCGGTGGTCGTAAGTGCTGAAGTCATCGTCATCACCTTGCTGATGCCGAGCTGCGAAAGCGCGGCGGAGGTCATCGCCTGATATTCCGCCGGATATTCGATCGCGCCGGTCGCGATGATCACGCTCTGCCCGACATCAGGCGCGGATTCGAGGCAACCGTGCCGATCGTGCCCGGATTGGTCAGCGAAATGGTCGTGCCCTGAAAATCCTGCGATCGTCGAGCTTGCCGTCGCGGGCGCTTTTTGACCGTGTCGTTGTAGGCGGTCGAAGAACTCGGCGAAATTCATCTTTTCCGCGCCTTTGATGTTCGGCACGAGCAGATTGCGCGAGCCGTCTTTTTTCTCGATGTCGATCGCAATGCCGAGATTGACGCTTTCGTGCTCGAGCCGCGGCCGGATTTCCATTAACTACCGTAACCCTTGTTCAGCTGCGGGTAAAGCCGCAGCGATTTGACGATCGCCCAGGCGATCATGTGAGTGAACGAAACTTTGCCGCGTCCCGTTTTTTCCAGATGCTCATTGATGATGCGGCGATTTTCTTCCAGCACCTTGACCGGGATCTGCCGCGTGGAGGTCGCGGTCGGGACCGTCAGGCTTTGCTCCATGTTCTCGACGATCTTTTTCGCCGGGCCGATTATCTGTTTGACCTCGATGTCCGTGCCGAGCGCGATCGACGCTTTTTCTTTGGGAGACATCACTGCGGAGGCCGCCCCAGGAGAAGGGGCCGCAGCATTTTGCTTATTTTCGGACGAGGTTTGAACTGCCGGGGCTTCCGCAATAGCTGTCCGCCCATTACCTCTTTCAACCCCTCTCTCGAGCGGCGAAGCGCCATTCATCATCTCGGCAAAATATGTCCGCCAGGATTCGTCAACGGAATTCGGATCGCTTTTATAACGGACCAGAAGTCCTTCGACATAGCTGGCGTTGGCGCCGAATTGCTCGCTTATAAACTGGGATAAATTCGTTACTTTTTGCTCACTCACAGGCGTGTTTACCTCTAGAAGATATCAATCCGACTATAGATTACCACTTTCCCGTTTTTCTTGCACCCGGCGAAATTTCCCGTTATGAGGCTTCCGGGGGCCGTTACGGATTGTCATTAAGGTGATTTTTTACTAGGCTTTAGGCAAATAAATTTTATGAAAAACGCTGCAATTACACTTTTCCCGGTCGTTATTTTTAGCGCAACCGTTTTGTTTACTATCGGTTGCCAAAAGGCTCCACCCGCGGCAGGGGCAAATGAACAGCCCAAAATCGCGGCGCCTGCCGCTTCGGCGATCAAAGTTGAACTAAAAACCGAGCCGGTGTTTGTGGAACCGGGCAAAGAAGTTGAGCTCAGCCTTACCATCAAAAATGAAAAAGACGAGTTGATCGGCAGCCTGGCCAATTCGAATGAATATTCGATTGCCCTGGCCGCGATCTCGCAAGATCTGTCACAGTTTTATGACCTTCCGCTAAAACCATTCGCGGATGGGACATATCTCGTTCGACATACATTTCCGTCGGCGGGCCGGTACACTCTTTTTCTTGATGTAAAGACGCCGGATGGAAAACTGCACACCGAGATAATCGGATTCGGCATAGCGGGCAGCGCCCCCACGGGAAAGGAATTAAAGGCTGACAGTTCTTTGGTTCAGACGGCGAACGGCTTGAAGGTCGAGCTAAAGCCGGAGAGTGAAATAAAAGCGGGCGACCCGGTTTGGCTGTCTTTTAATATTTCCGATGCTAAGGCAAATGAGCCGGTTTCCGACCTGGAAAAATATAAAGGCGAAGATTTGCATCTGGTCATCGTCAGCCAGGACCTGAAGGAATTTATACACGCCGACCGGCCTCCCGGCAGCGGAGATCCCGAAAAAGATAAAATGCAGCAATTGCAAACGGGCGGCATTCGCGCGGCGCGCACAATTCCTGCTTACGTCACTTTCCCGAAAGGCGGCCTTTATAAAATTTGGGCGCAGTTTCAGCGTCAAGGCAAGGTCATCACGGTTCCATTTGTAGTTAATGTGAAAGCAGCTGAAGGAGAGATCGATTATTCCAAAATAGAAATTCCCAAGGGCGCGATCCGCGTCACCGTCAGCAAAGAAGGTTTTACACCCAAGGCGATCGAAGTAAAAGCCGGCCAGCCAGTCACGCTTGCCTTCATCCGCATCGATCAGGAAAACTGCGGCACCGAGGTTGTATTCCCTAATTTAAATCTGAAAAAAGACCTGCCCCTGGGCAAAGTTGTGACGGTCGATATTCCGGCGGACAAACCCGGTGAATTTAATTTTGCCTGTGGGATGAATATGCTTAAGGGTATTGTGATGGTTGAGTAACTATAAACTCCCCTCCTTTTCAAGGAGCGGAGGCATCCGCTTCGGATGACGGGGTGGTTACTTCTTTTTTTTGCCGCGCGAGATCTGTTTTTCGTGCGTGTTCCGCTCCCAAAAAACACCATCGGTGTAGCCCTGGATACCGGGCGACTTTGCAGCGGCCGCCAGCCTTTTCTCCGTCAGACAGCAATACTTCTTGTCTTTTTCTATCCCGGTGAAGTGCCGGCCAGTTTTTTTGCCGCGACGGAGGTCGTGCCGGAGCCTGAGAAAGGGTCCAGCACCACATCGTGCTCATTCGTACTAGCCAGGATAATTTTAGCCAGCAGCTTTTCCGGTTTTTGTGTGGGGTGATCGGTATTTTCCGGCATCGACCAAAAAGGCACGGTCAGGTCGGTCCACAAATTCGAAGGATGCGTGAGACGAAATTTACCGTCATCCGCATCTTCCCAATCTTTCGGCTGCCCGTTCTCACGATACGGCGCGATCACCTGCCGTCTCAATCTTACTGAGTCAAGATTGAAGGTATATTTATCCGAAACGGTAAAGAACCAGATATCTTCCGAACAGCTTTTCCAATTTTCTTTTGCGCCCCGGCCCTTTTCCCGCTCCCAGGTGATGCGGTTGCGAAGCTTAAAATAACGGACGGCCGCCCGCTGAATAGCCGCGGACGAGCGCCAATCGCCGCAGATGTAAATAGAGGCGGTAGGTCTTAAAAGCGGCGCCGCGAGTTTCAACCATGAATCGAGCCAGTTTTCATAATCTTCATCAGATGTTTGCTGAAAACTATTTTCCCCGAAATTTTTATTTAGGTTGTAAGGCGGATCGGCGAAAATAAGGTCAAAGCTTTTTTGCGGAAGAAGCGGTAAAACTTTAAATGAATCCCCGCAGAGCGTTTTATCCAGGCAATCCGGCAAAGCAAGCGCGCCTTTCGGAAACACCAGTTCCCTGCCAAACTTTTTTGCTTCCGTCTCGCTTAACTCGATCGTGCGGTTTCGCGGCGCGCGCTGTTTTTCCGATTTGTCCATGAAAAATAAAAAATTGCCTTCAACGTGATCTTTCAAAAAATAACACTATGGAATGAAAAGCTGTTGAAGGCAACCTTGAGTAATGATTTCCGGCCCAGGTCAAGGCAGCGCCTTTTTGAATTTCGGATCTCTCATACTGTAAGACTGCACAAAAGTTTTGGTTTCATAGAGCGGCTTTAGCACCGTCATGCCGTCTATGGTTTTCATTTGCGCTTCTGTAAAATTAGCGTCGCCGTCTCCCGCCTTCCACGCACTTTGCCATAGGATCGCCATTACGAGGCAACCCTCAGCAATGTTGCTGATCGTCTTTTTCCCGAGGTCGTTCCACATCTTGGTCGCGCTGTGATTATTATTCGTATAAGAGTCGCAGATCGTTTCCGGTGCCAACTTTTTATGCGTAAAACTCATCAACTCGATCACGCGTACGGCGGCGTCCTTGCCCCGGTCGCCAATCAGATCGCCGGTTTTAACAGGCCTTACCTCGGCATTGACGCCGCTAAACACCTCGCTCATCTTTCTATCCAGCATGGTCGTTTCATAGACCGAATGCACTTCGCTTTCCGAGGCGTTTCGACCGTGGTGAAGGTGCGAGATATGAAGAGACTGGCAAGCGTCGCCAACGTAATGAGCCATGGTTCCGCCAGCGGCAACAAATTCCGCTATTTTTTTGGCTTTCAAATGTTTGATCATTTCAGCATACATCTGCCAAACACGAAAAGGAAGAGCGCCCTCGCGCGGACGCAGTTTTCCGTTTTTCATATTGGGCGCTACCTTATCGAATTCCGCGAAAGTCTCCAGCCAAAAATCCAGATCGACTTTTGAATCGTCTTTTATGCAAAGTTCGAGCAGCGTCTTTCCCTTCTCGACCTTCGGATGGCTCTCATCAATATCGGCAAAATGATTTGCGGAATCGTTCGGGCGTTTGCTGCGCCAGATGATGTCTGCGACGTCCGCCAACGGCACGAATTTATCCTTCGAATCTTTATAGGCACCGCTGACCACGTTTTTCGAAAGCAGATCGCTATCGACATAACCGATATTCTTTTGATTTGCCATTAATAGTTTTTTTAGCTTTTTATTGGAAACCAGTTCGCACGCTTGGGCCGCTATTTTGAAATGGCCGGTTTTCCCCCAGGTATAATCGTTGTCGATATTCCAGCCGCGGACGAGATCGACGTTAAGCCGGACACACGCGGTCGTCAGGTTTGCCGCCAGCGCATAGGGAACTGATTCTTTACCGGCGCCGGAGATAAATTCGTGCTGACCCCAATGGAGTGCCATCGGCCGGTTACCTTCTTCGGTTTCAAGCATCCAAAGCGTGCCGGAATCTCCATGATGGATATTAAGCAGTTCCCCGTCACGGCCTCCGATCAGAAAATCGGCCACGTATTCTATTCCTCCGACCGATTTATATCGATAAAAAAGGCCCACTATTTCGCCCTTCATCTCGCCGGACACCGCGCCAAAGGCCCTAATTGTAGGAAAGAGCTCGCGCAATTCCTTGTTTCCCGGTCCCGGTACTTTCTTAATAGAAGAGATCAGGCTGAGAGTCATATTTGCAGTATTCAGGTCGGCAAGTTCCCCTATCTCGCCAATTCCGACAACATCCGTTTTCCATTGATTTATATCCTTAATTTCTATCAGTCCAATATCGCTATTGACCATCACATTTTTTCCGGCCCAGGATGTGTAGGCATCTTCAAAAGGAATATGTCCTACATTCTTGCCGCTACTGACGCCGATCTCGCGCAGAGTTCCTCCCATGCGGGTGTAAACCGGTTCTCCTTTTTCGCCGACCACATGTTTATTGGTCATCGCGTAATATTTATTTCCGTCCGTGACTACACATCCGACCGATGCGATGCGTTCAGTTCCTTGCGAATTTAGAATTATCGGAAAACCGCCGCCGATAAAATCACTCGGAAATGCCAGGCGGGAAGTGTCCACGGAATCGTCCGTCGCGTGTACTTTTGGCGCCTCAATTACACAAATCGGAACTATTCTTCCATCAGGCAGATAAATAGCACTAGGCACTAATCCGTTCTTCTTAATGAGGTCGGCTTCTTTAGCCCACTCACTTACAAATACCAATATACAAGGCCACGAATAATCCCGGACTTCGGAATTATCCAGTCTACGCGCCTCTCTCTGTCGATGAGAAAAACTTCGAACATAGCCTTCTTCGTTAGGCCATGGCTCACTGTGTCTGATGCGGTAGCGTCCGATGGCAGTCGCAATTACATTATGCTTATTAATTAGATGAACGTGGAAAAGATCTCGGGCTTCGAGCAGGTCTTTTAATGAAAGATGGTTGTAATTAAATTTAGTGTCTAAGATACTCATTGAATGCTCCTTTTTTTACAGGTTGAGGTTTTGAGCAATGCTCACGCTGGAAGCAAAATATACTTTTTTGATACGAGACGGGGAGCAAGTAGCAAGCGGAAGTTTTGCCGTCGGTTTAAGTACGTACTAAATTATACATTCACTTTCCAATTTAGCAATAGAAAATTCGAGTAGATTTCAGGAATAATTCAAACCGGCTGGTTGGTCTAAGCTTGCAGTAATAATGAGACAAACAGCGCTCCGCGAAACGGAACATCGTCCATTAAAATGTGCTCGTGATCTGCATGCGCGCCGTCACCGGCGATCCCCAGTCCGTCGAGCACCGGCACACCCATCGCGCCGACAAAATTTCCATCCGAAGCGCCGCCCACCTGCGTTTCTTCCAATTCGACGCCGAGGGATGATGCGATCTTTTTCGCTTTTTCAAAAAGCGCGATCACTGCCTCCGTCCGTTCAAGCGGCGGTCGATTGATACCGCCTAAAACTTCCAGGGCCACTCTTTCGTCAACGGTTTTTAGCGATCTTATTTCACTGTCTATTCTTTCCGCTTCGGCCATTGAAGTGAACCTGACATCGATCTCGCATTCCGCTTCAGCCGGTACGACATTGGTCGTGGTTCCGCCTTTTATCGTGGTCACTGTCACGGTGGTGCCGATGCCGAAATCGTTAAGCTTATGCAGCTCAATAATTTGCCGCGCAAGCTCGCCGACCGCATTGGCGCCTTTTTGCGGATCGAGACCGGCGTGTGAAGCGATCCCATGAGCTTTTAAAACATAATTCCCGGTTCCCTTGCGTCCGGTTTTAACCTTGCCGCCGGGAGCAGATGGTTCGAAGACAAAACAGGCCTTTGCCTTTTGTGCCTCTCTTTCAACCAGCGAACGGCCGGAGTGGCTTCCAATTTCTTCATCGCACGTCAGCAGGACCGTGACCGGCGCGGACGGGCGCAGGCCATTCTCCGTAAGATATTGCAAAACCTTGAAGACTAAAACGCAATTGGCTTTCATATCGAAAATGCCTGGGCCGAAAATTTTACCGTCCTCTATGCGAAACGGTCGCTCCAATATCGAACCCTTTGGATGAACGGTGTCGGTATGGCCAAGCAGCAGGATATGCTTTTCTTCGGGTGAATTTTTGCCAAAGGCTTTGATCAGTAAATGCTCACCCAGCCCTTCGGCAGGGATCCGTTCTACCGAATCTATCGCGGGTATGCTTTTGGCGAGCCGCGCAAATACGCTGACAATGTTCCGGCTGCCCCCTTCGTCACGCGAAGGCGATTCCGTACCGATCACATCCGGCAGATACTGAATTATTTCGTCCAGTTTATCTTGAAAATACTCGAGGGCTTTCATTTTATGATCGTGCTTTTGACCGTTAACTTGTCTATCCGGTCACGCTTTATCTCAAACCCGATACCCGGCCCTTCCGGCGCGATGATAGTTCCGCGCGAGGTCACTTCGACTGCCGGTTCAATTATATCTTCGTGCCAATAACGTTTGCTGGCGGAAACATCCCCCGGCAAAGTAAAACCTTCGAGCGTGGACATCGCGATATTGTGCGCGCGGCCGATGCCGGTCTCAAGCATTCCGCCGCACCAGACAGGGACGCCGCGCGAATGGCAATATTTACTGAGCCGTTTTGCCTGTTTATGCCCGCCAACGCGCCCGAGTTTGATGTTGATTATCCGGCACGCGCCGAGTTTGATCGCTTTGCGCGCGTCTGGCAGTGAATGAATGGATTCATCAAGACAGATAGGTGTTTCGATCTTTTTTTGCAGCCTGGCATGGTCATACATGTCGTCGTGCGCCAATGGCTGTTCGAACATCATCAGGTGAAATGCGTCCATCTGCTGAAAAAGTTCTACGTCATTAAGCGAATAAGCCGAATTCGCATCGCCCATCAGCCTGATATCGCCAAACTTTTCGCGTACTTGTTTAATGACGTCAATGTCCCAGCCCGGTTTTATTTTTATCTTGATCCGGCGGTAACCGGCATCGAGTTCGGTTTGTATTTTTTCAAAAAGCTGCTCGACCGAATCCTGGATCCCGATCGACACTCCGCATTCGATCTCGCCAGACACGCCGCCGAGATGCTTCCAGAGCGGCACGCCCGATTTTTTCGCTTCCAGATCCCAAACGGCGGTCTCTATCGCGGCTTTTGCCATCCGGTTGCCGCGCACTTTTTTCATCAACCCCCAAACTTGCGAAGCTTTTTCAATATCTTTTCCCAGCACCATCGGCGCCAGGACTTTTTCAATGGTCACCCAGGCGGCGTCCGTCCACTCTTCGCTATAGCTGGGAGATTCGCCCACCGTGCATTCGCCCCAGCCTTCGTTGCCTTCCCCATCGAGGGCGCGCGTCAGGATGATCCGGCGTTCATACGTCCGCCCAAAACTGGTCTCAAAAAAATGAACCAGCGGAAGTTTTATCTCGACGAGCTCGAGTTTTACTATCTTCATTTTTAACTTTTAGATATATCGCCCGAATTCTTCTTCACTCATTCCGCTCTGTCTAATGATCGAATGAAGAGTGGAGCGTTTTAGGTCCTTGTTATGATATGGAACAGTGACGCGCAAATGCTTTTCCGTGGGATGATAGAGTTGATAATGACTACCTTGAATACGATGTATAACGAAGCCAGCACGTTCAAGAACTTTGATAACCTGCTTTGGCTTTATCGCCGGCAGCTTCATGCGGTTACCTCGATAAGAAAAGCGGTGCTAACCTCACTTTCCGGTATAGGCTCGCCCAAATCCTGCAGCATTTGAAGATGTCCTTTGATAGCGTCTTTCGCCATATCCAGGGCTTCTTCTACCGAATCGCCTTCAGTCACCACACCAGGTAAAGCCGGACAAGTCACCGTGTAACCGCCTTCTTCGGCTGCTGTGAGCAGCACGGTATAAACCCTACGCCCGACTTCAACCGTTTTTTTGTCGTCCATAATTTAACACCTCAGACAATATTACTCCGTTGAAACCACATTTTCATTATCCAGAGCGGCCTTCATCGTATGCCACGATAGCGAGGCGCATTTTACCCGGGCGGGAAATTCGCGCACGCCGGCGAATATTTTGAGTTTGCCGAGATGGTTATCTTCGACGTCTTCGTCCAGCTCGCCGCGCACCATCCGGTGAAATTCATCAAAGAGAATTTCGGCTTCCTCGCGGGTTTTTCCCTTCAAGGCCTGCGTCATCATACTGGCTGAGGCCTTGGAAATAGCGCATCCGGAGCCCAGGAAAGCAACATCCGACACCTTATCGTCCGTCATTTCCAGAAAGACCTTGAGCTGGTCGCCGCAAAGCGGATTGTTACCCTCCGCCACTTTATCGGCGTTTTCGATCTCGCGATAATTACGCGGATTTTTGTTGTGGTCCAGGATGACTTCCTGGTAAAGATCGCTTAAATCTGACATCTTCTATATTTTATCACCCATCGGCGCTGTGTATTTTTCATCGGTAATATTTCCGGTGTTGAGCAGGTTTGCCGGTTCAAAAAGCATTACTTCCACTTCCTGTTCCGCGGTCGGGCGATGTTCGATCCCGCGCGGCACGATAACAAACTCACCTGGGCCTACCGTCACTTTCCGGTCGCGAAATTCGAGATCAAAAGTACCGCGTACGCCCAAGAACATCTCGTCTTCATCCTCGTGATGATGCCAGGGAAATTCCCCTTGAAATTTTACGAGTTTTATTTCCTGGCCGTTGAGTTCACCGACGATTTTGGGCCGCCAGTGCTCATCTATCTGCGCAAGTTTTTCCGACAGATTTACCTTTTCCATATCAGCTGTCCAGCATTCTGCGATGATAATTAATTTGTCCGAGGTCATAGTTTAAATGCGTCGCCAGATGCACCAGCATCCACTCGGTCGAAGTAACGGGTTTATCCTTAAAAACCTCGATCGGAAAATTTGCCGCAAGCTGCTCGTCCGTGATATTAGCCAGTGTCTTGTCGACGGCTTCGATCGTTTCATCGATCTTTTTTATCAACTCTTCGCGCGGAACGCCCTTGTCGGAAAATTCCAGATCGCGGTTTCTTACATAACCGCTGCTGCCTAAAGTAGCGCCGATAAAATGGCTCAGGTTTCCGCACAGATGCAGGCACAAATTACCGCCTGAATTTGGAATGCTCTTATCGGTCAGCCATATTGCCTGCTCGTTTTTATAAGCACCGATCTCTTCTTTTATTTTCTGCAGATCGCGCCCTAACAGATCCTGTAATGTCTTGTTAAGCATATATTTATCGGTTATCAGAATTTAGCTTGGCAAAAACTTTCGCTTCCAGGTCTTTCACATCAAAATCATGATCGAATAAGTCTTCCACGCTTATTTTCTCATCATCGAGCAGATATTTCACCATCTGGTGATACTTGAAATACGCGTATTTGGAATCGTCATTCGGATCCTCTCGCCACAGTTCCATGCCCTCTTCAAAACTGATTGTGGTATCGCCCGCGATGTATTCGCAGTAGCCTTCGTTCTTCCAGGTCGGAATGGAAAACATTACCCGCGCGGCGCCGAATTTTTTTCTGATAAAAAGATGTACCACCTCGTGCGCGACCACGCCGCTCAGCGAACGGTTGTTTCGAAAAGAACGCTGGATAAATACCCTGTCAGCGGCGACATCCGACCGATTGACAAGAATGTTATCGAGCATCGGAACGCTGTTGGCGAACGAGCGAAACGCCTTGTTACTCAAGAAAGTGTAAAAGCCGTGACTGTCGGTCAGAAAGACCCTTCGCGCTACAGCGTCATTATAGATCGGAGACCTGTGCAGTTTTTCCTCGGCAGAATCCAACACACTATGTATATTCTCATCGACGGGCCCGCGGGAATAAACATCAAATTTTCCGTATGAAATGTGATTTGCAAAAAGATACTGCGGAAAGGCGATGGTCAGAAGGTAAGCGGTCAACAGGCTGACAAAAACATAATTAAAGATCCGGTAGGTGCGATAGATCTTGCTTTGCTTACGGAAATCCCGGTATCTGCGGTAGGCACTTAGAGTTGAATGGAAAAACTTCTTCATCTTTCTCCGGGCGTTGAGTATTCAATAAAAAGTTTTTACGCTTTTATTAAACATTGTTCCGCGCTTATCTAGTTAAAAACTTCGATAACTTTCTGTACGGCATCGGCAAGTTTATCCACTTCTTCGTGCGTGTTGTAAAAAGCGAATGATGCTCTGGCGGTTGCCGGCACATTGAACCGCTTCATCACCGGCTGTGCGCAGTGATGGCCCGCACGGATAGCAATTCCCGATTGATCGAGGATGGTGCCGATATCATGCGGGTGAATATTTTCGATCGTAAACGACAACACACTCGCTTTTTCCTTTGCCGTACCGATGATCTTCACGCCTTCGATCGCTGAAAGTTTCGCCGTGGCATATTCCAGCAATTCGTGCTCATATTCAAAAGCCCCGGCCAGGTCGACCGAATCGATATAATCCACCGCCGCACCGAGCCCGATGCCTGCCGCGATCGCCGGCGTGCCTGCCTCGAATTTATCCGGCAGATCCGCAAACGTTGTCTTTTCAAAGCTTACGGTTCTAATCATGCCGCCGCCCGTTTGGTACGGAGGCATTTTTTCCAGCCATTCCTTCTTGCCGTGAAGGATGCCGCTGCCCGTCGGGCCATACATTTTGTGCCCCGAAAAGACAAAGAAATCGCAATCAAGATCCTGCACATCGACCGGGAAATGCGGCACGCTCTGCGCCCCGTCTACCAAAAGCGGCACACCGAATTTATGCGCCGTAGCGGCCATCTCCTTGATCGGGTTTATCGTGCCGAGCGAATTTGAAACATGCCCCACGGCCACCATTTTGGTGCGCTCATTCAAGAGATTCTCGTACTCTTCGATGATGAGTTCACCGCGGTCGTTCATCGGGATCACGCGAATTTTTGCGCCGCGTTCCTCAGCGATCATCTGCCACGGAATAATGTTTGAGTGATGTTCCATCTCGGAAACGAGGATCTCATCACCTTCATTAAAGAATTTTCGCCCGTAACTCTGCGCCACCAGGTTAATTCCCTCGGTGGTGCCGCGAACAAAAATGCATTCTTTTGCTTCGCGCGCGTTGATGAAACGTTTGATCTTTTCGCGGGCGGCTTCATACGCCGTAGTAGCTTTTTGGCTGAGATAATGAACGCCGCGATGGATATTCGAATGCTCTTCCTCGAGATACTGCGTGCCCCGTTCGATCACCAGGTTAGGAACCTGCGACGAAGCGCCATTATCCAGATAGACCAGCGGTTTCCCATTCACCGTTTGTGATAAAACAGGAAAGTCCGCCCGGATCTTTTCGACATCCCAATCACTCATTTTTTCCAAAACCGCTTTGCTCATATTGCGATCACTTTTTCACCACGGCCTTAGCCGTCGCCGTCTCGGCTTTGAGTAATTTCTTTTCTTCAGTGATTATGTAAGCCCGAATCGCCTGTTCGATAAAGACCGAGCGTTTATTTTTGCCTCCCGCGAGCGTGTCGACCTTGATCAACAGATCTTGCGGTAATATCATTGGTATTCTTGTTCTCATAGCTTTTTTACACTTCCAAAGTTGCTTCTAAACGATTTAACACTGCCTCATCCAATTCTTCTTTGATAGATCCGATCTCTATCTTACTGATCACTTCTTCCGCGAACCCGTAGGTCAGCAGGTTTCGCGCCAGGTCCCGGTGCAGCCCCCGGCTTAAAAGATAAAACACTTCTTCATCCTCAAGCTGCCCGACGGTAGCGCCGTGCGCGCATTTCACATCGTCGTTAAAAATTTCCAGCTGCGGTTTGGTATCGATCCGCGCCTCATTTGATAACAGCAGATTTTTATTTGACTGTTCCGCGTTCGTTCCGCGCGCATTTTCGCCGACGAACACTTTGCCGTTAAATACCGCGTGCGACCTGTCGCCCAAAACGCCTTTATAGGTTTGGTGCGAAGTGCAATGCGGCACGGCGTGGTCAATGATGGAGTGCGTGTCGCCGTGCTGGCTGCCGTTTAGCATATAGAGCCCGTCGATAAAACATTCCGCGCCTTCCGCCGTAAAAACCACTCCCGTATCATGCCGCGAAAGCGCCGCACCCAAATTGATGTTGGTAGAATCGTAATAGCTATCGCGCGTCAGGACCGCCTGCGTGGTTCCTATATGAAAACTCTCCGCGTTCTCTTTCTGAATACGATGATGAGTAACACGGGCATTGTCTTCCACAAATATTTCAGTTACGGCATTTGTAAAAGCCGCGCCGGGATCCGCGCTGACAAAACTTTCTATCAACAAAACCTCACTGCCTTTTTCCGCTGCCACCAGCACGCGAGGGAAACTTATCCGTCCGCCGGTAGAAATAAAGAGCAGATGAATGGGTTCTTTAACTTGCGTGTTTTGAGGAACATACAGCAAAATACCTTCGTCTAAAAAAGCGCTGTTTAAGGCGGCAAACCCGTTCTTCTTAAAATCGGCAGCCTTTCCGAGCTTTGCTTCAACTATCTTTACCAGTTCATCATCCTTGAACGCCGCATTCAGAGTAACCGCTCTGAATGAACCATCAACGCGAGAAAATCCTTCAGCGAAAATTCCATCAACAAACACCAAAGTATTTTGAGCGGATTCCTCGTAAGTGAAATTCTTTACAACTTCCGTCTCGATCTTGCCGGTTTCAAAACTAAATTCATGTTTGGCTATCGGCGCCGTGTTGGTATATTTCCACTCTTCATTTCGCGGTGTCGGGAAACCGTTTTCGGTAAAAAAATTGAACGCCTGTTTACGAATGCTCTTTAACCATACGGGCTGCTTCGAAACGGCCAGGCTGCGTTCAAGATCGGCGTCGTAAATTGTTCGTTTTTGTATTTCCGTTCCCATTAACCTAAACTCCCGCCGACTTTACCCAATCGTAACCTTTGGCTTCCAGTTCCAATGCCAATTCCTTACCGCCGTCTTTGACGATCTTTCCACCCGCCAGCACATGCACAAAATCCGGCACGATATAATCAAGCAGGCGCTGATAGTGAGTAACAACAACGACCGCATTTTCCGGCGAGCGTAATTTATTCACACCCTCGGCCACGATACGCAGCGCATCGATATCCAGGCCGGAATCCGTCTCATCCAGCACGGCCAGTTTTGGCTCGAGCACGGCCATCTGAAGGATCTCATTACGTTTCTTTTCGCCGCCGGAAAACCCGACGTTCACCGCACGATTAATAAAACTTTTATCCATCTCGACGATCTTCATTTTTTCTTTCAGATAGTCGTTGAATTCGAGCGGATCGAGTTCTTCCTGCCCGAGATGCCTCATCTTTTCGTTGTAGGCAAGCCGCAAAAATTGCGCATTTGCCACACCCGGAATTTCCACCGGATATTGAAAGGCCATAAAAATACCATCGCGGGCGCGTTCATCAGGGTCCAGCTCGAGCAAATTTTTGCCTTCATAAAGCACATCGCCGCTGATCACCTCATATCCGGGATGCCCGGTCAAAACTTTCGCCAGGGTCGATTTACCCGAACCATTGGGCCCCATAATGGCATGGACCTCGCCTTTTTTAACGCTTAAGTTGAGGCCCTTGAGGATCTCCCGGCCTTCTATTCCTGCGTGTAAATCTTTAATTTCCAATAACATAATATATAAAATAATTAATAAGACCTGGCCTGCGATGTTTCTCCATCAACGTCGAGATAAAAATGCTTGACGTCGCCGAGCATAAAAGTTTCTTCCAAAAATTCGACCAATCCGGTCTTTACGTCATAGATCGCGCCGATCAATCCCACCTGGCTTTTCTCAACCATTTCGCGCAGTATCACGCTTTGCTCGATGATGTTTTCCACGCTTCTTTTAACCTGTATCCGTGAAACCTTTTCGACAAACTGGTGATTTTCCGAGGTGCGATTTTCTTTCACGGTTCTCTCGTAATAAACGGACGGCTGTATCTTATTGAGAAGCGTGGACAGATTTCCCATCTGCAGGTTATCGCACGCGCCGCGAATGGCGCCGCAATTTGTATGGCCCAGCACAACGATCAGCGTCGAGCCGGAAATATTACAGGCAAACTCCATACTGCCCAAAATATCTTCGTTGATCACGCTTCCCGCGATACGAATGCTAAAAATATCACCGAGCCCCTGATCAAAAATAAGTTCGGCGGAGGTGCGGCTGTCGATACAACTTAAGATCGTGGCAAAAGGAAATTGGCCGTCACGTGTTTCATTGATCTGCTGAAGCAGGTCGTGATTGGTTTTCAGATTATTCACAAAACGAAAATTCCCGTCGCGCAAGAGGTCTACTGCGCCCCTGGGGGTCGTGTGTTGGGAATCTGTTTTATGTGTTCTCATCTTCAATTAACCAATTAAACCAGCGCCGAACTTGCCCGCGGTACATAAAGTTTTGCTAATTTCGGCACATCGTCAAAAAATAAGCCTTCGCCGACGGGCTGGATCGATTTGAGCACGATCTTACGCCAATCTTCCCCGGCCAGATTTTCGATCACCCAGCCGATCAAATACTGCTGTGCCAGGCATCCGCCGGCGGTGGCAATATTGCCGTGCGCAATAAAAGGTTTTTCGACTACCTCGACACCCAAACCTTCCAAAACCGATTTGGTAGTTGGATAAGTCGTTGCCGTTTTACCGTCGAGCAATCCGAGTTTGGCCATTATCAGGCTGCCGGAACAAATAGAGCCGATAAATTGCTTTTCCGGATTGAGCTTGAATTTTGCCAGCCAATTTTCGTCCGTGATACGGTCGCGAGTACCGTATCCGCTAACAAAAAGTACGGCGTCGGAATCGTTGGCCTCTTCGATCCGGCCATGCGTTTTTATTTCAATATCTGTCGCGGATGTATGAAAACCCCGCTCGCCAAGGATCTTTACTTCCCAGTTTTCCGCGCGCACGCGGTTGAGCAGGTCCCACATCAAAAAGAGATCGATGTCGGTAAATTTATCGAAAATTACAATGCTTACTTTCATTCTTTCACCGCTGCGGCTACTGCCACCGCCTGAATTTCTATCCCTAAACCGAAATGCAGATCTTTGACCGGCACGATTGCCCGCGCCGGGCGATGATCGCCCATTATTCGCGCAAAAACTTCGTTGACCGCGGCCCAGTATTCCCCGTCGGAAATATAGATCGTCATCTGAATGACTTGAGTCAGATCGCTATCCGCAGCTTTTAAAACCGCCTCGACATTTCGCAGGGCTTTTTCGGTCTGCTCTTCGATCCCGCCTGCGACCGGCTCCCCGTTCACCATGTCCATCGGCAATTGGCCCGAAACATAAACAAGGCCATTGTGAACAATGGCTTGTGAGTAATGGCCTTTGGGAACAGGCGTTCCTTCCACTTGTATCTTTTTCATCAATTACCCTACGCTTCCCTCTAATTTCAGGCCCAAAAGCTTCTGCGCTTCGACGGCGTATTCCATCGGGAGTTCGCGAAAAACTTCTTTGCAGAAGCCGTTGATGATGAGCGAGACGGCGTCTTCCTGAGAGAGGCCGCGCTGCTGCAGGTAAAACAATTGCTCTTCGCTGATCTTCGAAGTTGTGGCTTCGTGTTCGACGCGGGCCGTATTGTTCATCACCTCGATATAAGGAAAAGTATTCGCGCGGCACTGATCGCCGATCAGCATCGAGTCGCACTGTGTATAATTACGCGCGCCCTCGGCTTTCGGCATCATTTTTACCAACCCGCGATAGTTGTTGTTCGAACGCCCGGCGGATATCCCCTTGGAGATGATTGTCGAACTCGTGTTTTTGCCGAGGTGGATCATCTTGGTACCCGTGTCGGCTTCCTGCATATTGTTGGTCAGCGCGACGGAATAAAACTCGCCGATCGAATTATCACCCTGCAAAATAACGCTCGGGTATTTCCAGGTGATCGCCGAACCGGTCTCTACCTGTGTCCAGGAAATTTTCGAATTTATCCCGCGGCATGCCCCGCGCTTGGTCACGAAATTAAAGATGCCGCCTTTGCCGTTCTCGTCACCGGCGTACCAGTTTTGCACGGTCGAATATTTGATCTCCGCGTTATCGAGCGCAATCAGTTCGACCACTGCCGCATGAAGCTGGTTAGTGTCAAACTGCGGCGCCGTACAGCCTTCGTTATAGGCCACATAGCCGCCCTCTTCCGCCACGATCAGCGTGCGTTCAAACTGTCCCGAATTCTGCGTATTGATGCGGAAATAAGTTGAAAGCTCCATTGGGCAGCGCACGCCCTTGGGGATAAAAACGAACGAGCCGTCGGAAAATACCGCTGAGTTAAGCGCGGCGAAAAAGTTATCGCCGGTCGGCACCACCGTGCCCAGGTATTTTTTGATCAGTTCCGGGTATTCCTGCAGCGCTTCGGAAAACGAGCAAAATATAACGCCGGCTTTCGCCAATTTTTTCTTGTAAGTCGTCGCCACCGAAACCGAATCAAACACCGCATCGACCGCCACATTGGCGAGCATTTTCTGTTCGGTGATCGGGATGCCGAGTTTTTCAAAGGTCTTCAACAGTTCGGGATCGACCTCATCCAGGCTTTCCTTGGTCTCTTTCTTTTTCGGAGCCGCGTAATAGGTGATCTCCTGGTAATCGATCTTCGGATAATTGATATTGGCCCAGTAAGTTGGCTCTTCCATTTTCAGCCAGTGGCGATAGGCTTTTAAACGAAATTCGAGCATCCATTCCGGCTCATTCTTTTTGGCGGAGATCAGGCGAACGGTGTCTTCGGAAAGCCCGATCGGAATGGTTTCCGTTTCGATGTCGGTAACAAATCCGTATTTGTATTCCCTGTTTGTTAAAAGTTCTGCTGCCGTACTCATCTTAATTTCTTATCCTTAATCCCAAGCCCCCAACTTTTTCACGATCGAGCTCCCAGTTAATTCCTTTGATCTGATGAAAAGCCGCATCAACGGCCGATTCAGTGCCGATGATCTGGGCCAGCGTGATCTGCGAGAGCGCGTGCTGCACCACTTCGTGTAATCCCACTATTACCGAACGGATGCCGCAATCGCCTTTGTGCACGCAGCTATCCAAAACGCCCGTATAATTATCACAGTGAGCATCGATCTCGTCGGATTCCATCACCCTCAATACTTCGCTAAGGCGTATCTGCCGGCCGGGCGCGCCAGGTGATAACCGCCCTTGGTGCCGCGCGTCGCCTGGACCATGCCGGCTTTGTTCAACAGCCATAAAAGCTTGCCTGCGTTAGCCACGGAGATCCCTTCACGTTCAGCCAGTTGGGGCAAAGTCAGAGCTTCGCCTTCCTTTAACGAAGCCAGTTGCACCAGGCATCGCAACCCGTATTCTTCCTGTGCCGATATCTTCATACTCTCCCCAGCCAAAAATTTTACGTAAAAGCAAAGGTAATTATAGCAAATCTTTACTTTTTTCTCAAGATTAGAGGCAGGGCCTTGCTAAATCCTTGCAAATTTAAGTATTGTGCTAACATTAGTACCCTCGAGATAATCATTTAACCCATATGTCTGCAGATATTTTACAGCGGAATAACGTCAAAATTTCAGGCCAGGGTACGCGTAACCTGATGTTTGCCCACGGGTTTGGCTGTGACCAGAATATGTGGCGTTTTGTGGCACCTGCTTTTGCGGAAGATTTTCGCCTCATTTTATTCGATTACGTCGGCTCGGGTGGATCGGATGTCGGTGCGTACCAGCCTGATCGTTACTCGAATTTGAACGGTTACGCCCAGGACGTTCTGGAAATTTGCGACGCCCTGGGTCTTAAAGACGTGATCTTCGTCGGCCATTCCGTCAGCTGCATGATAGGAGCGCTGGCTTCGATTGAACGGCCCGGCCTTTTTACTCACCTGATCCAGATCGTTCCTTCCCCGTGCTATATAAACACTCCGCCGGATTATATCGGCGGGTTTGAGCGTGCGGATATAGAAGGGCTGCTCGACCTAATGGATAAAAACTACCTTGGTTGGGCCAGTTTCCTGGCGCCGGTCGTAATGAAGAACATTGACCGGCAGGAGCTCGTTCAGGAATTGGAAGAAAGTTTCTGCTCTATCGACCCTGAGATCTCGCGGCGTTTTGCCGAGGCCACATTTTACTCTGATAACCGCGATGATCTGATCAAAATAACCACTCCGTCGCTTATTATTCAGGTCCTTGACGATGCGATCGCCCCGGTTTCGGTAGGCGAATTTATGCATCGGGCCATGCCCGGCAGCGCGCTTCGCCTGATGGATGCAACGGGCCATTGCCCACATATGAGCCATCCGCGGGAAACCATCGCGATCATTAAAGATTATTTGAGTACTGTTTAGGTTTTGAGCTAACCTATGGATGAATTATTAGACAAGGCTCCGTGCGGATTTTTAACGGTAACTGATAATAGCCGGTTAGTGGAGATAAACACCACGTTATTAGATCTACTCGGATACCAGCGCGAACAATTAAAGAACGTCCAGATCAAAAAACTTTTCTCGCCGCCGGAAATATATTCTACCAGACACATTTTTTTCCGCTCTTAAAGCTGCAAGGCAAATTAGAAGAAGTTTATTTATCGCTTCGCCGCGAACCGGGAGAGGAAGTACCGGTTTTGGTCAACGCCGTTAGGCGCGAGCGTGAAGGGGCCATTTTTTACGATTTCGTGTTGGTACCCATGCATCACAGAAATATTTATGAAGACGAGATCCTAAAGGCGAAGAAAGAAGCCGAGAACGCCAATCGATCAAAGGGAGATTTTTTGTCCGTTGTCTCGCACGATCTGCGCACGCCCCTGATGGCGATATTTGGCTGGATGGAAATATTAAAAAATAAGGAAAACGACGCAGAGCTGGTCAAAAAAGCGATGAAGGTCATCAAGCGCAGTGCCGAAGCACAGCGAGGTTTGATCGAAGATGTGCTGGATTTTGCGCGCATCAGCTCCGGCAAACTTCAGCTTGAAACTTCCCGGGTCGATCTGGCAGAAGTAATTGGAAATGCCATCGAACTAATATCTTCCACGGCTGATGAAAAAAACATCGGCCTTCATTCTTTTCTAGCGCCGAACGTTTTTGTGATGGGCGATAGTCCTCGCCTGCAGCAGGTTTTATGGAATCTTTTATCAAACGCAATAAAATTTACGCCTAACGGCGGAAGAGTTGATATCCATCTCGAACAGGTTGGCCAAACCGCCAATATCAAAGTAACCGATACCGGCAGAGGAATAAGCGCCGATCTGCTGCCTTATATTTTCGACCGGTTCACACAAGGGGTTAATTCCAAGACCGGCCAGTATAGCGGGCTCGGCCTGGGACTGGCGATCGCGCGCCACCTGGTGGAATTGCATGGCGGAACGATCCGGGCCGATAGCCCCGGGGAAAATAAAGGCGCGTCGATTACCGTAGCTTTACCGACAGCAGGACTTAGCTTATAAAGTCACGGATACAGGCCACTAATTACACAAATAACACGAATTGAAGAAGTCTCTATTCGTGTTATTTGTGACATTCGTGGCCGTGTCCGTGACTTATGGGCAAAGCCGAATTTACGTTATTTGTCGAATTTGGCGCGGATCTTTACAGCTCTTTCCAGCCCGTCGGCGTTTTCGAGGATCTTCAAGCGCAGGTCTTTATCCAGCTTCGGATTATCGACTAAAAATCTCTCTATAAGTGCCAAAGCGCCCGCGCTGCGCTGGCCGCCGATAAACGCGCCGAGCCAGCCATTAACAAAAAAGATCTTTCGGCTGCGTTTTAGATTTGGCAGTTCGGACAGCGCCTTTTCCAAATATGGCAGCGTCAACTCGGAATGCCTGACCGAATTGAAAGGGCCGAAGGCTGCTTCGATCCAGCTTTCTGAAATGGTTTTATTATTTAAAAAGTCGTCAAAATATTTGGCTTTGTTTTCCGCCGCGGCGATCCCGGCTTTTGCCGCGTACGAATAGCGCTTTGCTTCATCGGAATTTTCCGACTTTTCCAGTTCCGCCAGGAGCGCCGGCGCGTCTTTGTCTCCCAGAATGAGCAGCCGCGTTACGATATCGAATTTATCTTTTGTTTTGAGCGGAATTTGATCGGTCACGACGTGCGTATCCGGCAGCTTGTCTCCCTGCGGGGCGGGACTGTCGCCTGCCAAAATATCCGTACTGTTATTAGCCTGTGGCCCTCGTCTGGTAAATTTCCCTTTAAGAATATCTTTCAAAACGTCCCGCGCTTTTTCCGTCGAGGCAATACCAAGAAAAGACCGGTAATAGGTAAGTTTCCGGCCCCCTTGAGTAGCCGCCGGGGTGGCTAATATTTTGTCGATCAGCAGGTTTTCCAACTGCGGCGCCAGTTCTGCACGCTGTTTTTCGGACACGTAATAATTCATGGCAGTAGATACGCGCCCGAGCAATCCGGCGATCGTCACCTCGTCTGTTTCTGCCCCCAGATTTTTTATTACCAGCTTAACGTAATCTTTCGGATCGAGTTCCGCCTCGCGCACGCTGTCCCACAGCGAGCCCCACATCATCGAGCGCAGAAAATCATCCTTTTCATTTTGGATGTTTTCCAGCGCGTACTTTTTACTCTTTTCGTCCAACAGAAAAATGCCATAGCCATGGTCCTGGTAGTTGGTGAAAATAAATTTGGGCGGCAGCATTTCTTTGCGCGATCTCGTTGTCTCCCGGCCGCGAAAGTCGATGCCCCAAAGTTCTTCGATCTCTTTGTCACCCTTATTAAAAGACACATCCTCAATGCGGGTATGCCCGTCTTCGTAAAGATAGAGGAATGTCATTTTTTGCATCCATAACTGCTTCTCGCCGCGGGCGTCAGACTGGGAAAAAACCAATTTAATTTCCGGGGGCGTCCTGGTATTTATCGAGCCGGCGAATCCCGAATTCTTAGTGATCTTCAAACGAAACAGCGGCATCCCCGGCTGCTTGACCCATTCCTGCGCCCATCCTGCCAGATTTAATTGGCTCGAATTTTCAAACTCTCTCACCAGATCTTCCCAGCCGGCATTGGCAAACTCGTGTTTTTTCAAAAACGCGCGCACAGCCGTTTGAAATTTCTTTTCGCCCAGATAAAATTCGGCTTGTTTTAAGAACGAGGGCGCCTTGCGGTAAACGATATTGCCATAGGCGGACTTGGCAGCGCTCAAATTGGAAATTTCCTGGTAGATCGGCGTCGTGCCTTTGGTCGAATCGGTCAGGTAAGCCGCCTGTTTGTTGCGCTCGTAAAAAACTTTCCAGGCATTGTATTGCGGCATCACTTTTTCCAGCGTCTTGTAGGCCATGAACTCGGCAAAACCTTCCTTGAGCCAGAGATCGTCGAACCAGCGCATCGTGACCGTATCGCCAAACCATTGATGCGCGGCTTCGTGAAAAATGACGTTGGCGCGGGAGATGTAATTATTCGCGGTCGGTTCCTGCGGAAAAATGATCGAATCTTCGCGCAGGAAAGTCGCCCCCGCATGCTCCATCCCGCCAAAAGGAAATTCCGGGATCAAAACCAAATCGTATTTTGGAAACGGATACGGGTAACCAAAATAACCCCCGAGAAATTTCACACCCTCGCGATTGAGGCGAAAAACTTCTTCTGCGTGCGGTTTGAATTTTTCCGCCTGCGAACGGCGGACGAAATATCTGCGCGCCTTCCTTTTTTTCGTAAATGTGAACCGTTAGGTGATGCCTGTGGGTGGTCTCTTCCAAATGTACTTTTTTGTTTTATTCTCGGTTCACTTAACTTCGGTGATAGTTTCCGACTTTGATTCATCAAATTCAGTAAAATCTCCGGAGGCAAATGCGAAAACATAAGTGCTGAAATGGGCTTAGTTTCCGGAAATTCAGTTGTATTCGCTTTTTAAACGAAATCTCCGATCTGTGACGTTATCGGCAGATCTTTGTTTTCTCGTCTTCGACGTTTGAAACTAATTTTCCACGTTTGCATGGTGCCTTTACTGACTGGTAAATCTCGCCTTTAGGTCGGGCTGATCGAAACACGGAAAAGCTGTGCTGGCGTCTGAAGGAACAAAGAGCGAGTAGATATATTCGCCGCCGTCTTCTTTATCCACATAACGCGTTATCGCCGCCCCGCTCGTTTTTACCGGCGAAGCAAATTGAATGTTGATGACGTTTTCGCCGATTTTCAGCAGGCTTTTTGGTACGATCAGATGCTCATTAACCACCCACGATAGGATATCGCTCGAATTATTTACCTCTATGAAATGCGCATAAGGTTTGTCTTTATCGTTTGCAAACTGAGTGGGGCGCCAATCCAGTACTACATCGTTTTTCGCGCCTTCGCTGGTAAGTTTGAGTGAGATCTCCAGCTCGCCCTTCATCAGCGGCGCGCCCTTTTCCAGAGTGATGTTCAGTTTGTAGCGGACATCGCTGTAATTTGCCGCGCGCCAGCGGGCGAGTTCCCGCGAAACGCCGTTTTCTACCGGCACCGCTGTTTGCGATGACGCACTGAAATTCATTGCGAATAGGGTAAGCATGATCAGGAAGGTTTTTCTCATCAGCATAATTATTGGTTAGATACGTATCTTACGCGACCGGATGCTTTTAGAGCAAAACGTTAGCCACAGAGAACACAGAGTTCACAGAGGAAGAATTTCTTTGCCTTCTTCCTCCGTGAACTCTGTGTTCTCTGTGGCTAATATTTTCAAAAAAGGCGGCCAAAAAACCGCCTCTCAAATCTATTTATAAATCCTAAAGCGAAAAATTAAAATTGATAAAGCCTGAAGCCTTGGTCGCTTGCCCGCCGATCATGACCGGGCGGAATTTCCATTGTTTAACCGCTTCCATTGCCGCGCGCTTTAACATCTCCGGGCCTTGGACCGCATTAGCCGAAAGCACTGAACCTGATTCATCCACGACCAGGTCGACGCGGACAACGCCGCCGACACGCATATTACGCGCCATTGGCGGATATACCGGCGCCACCTTTTTGGTTGCTATTTCAACGAGTGAACCTACAGACGTCATCGAAGAATCGCTCTTAGGTTCCGCGGTTAATTGCGCTATCTGCGGAGTCGGATTTTTTTCAGAGGACGTGCGCGTGCGCGTTTTAGCAGTGATATCCGCAGAAGGCGGTGTACCGCCATCCGCGCCTGACGAATTTGTCGTCCCGGGGTTTTCGGCCGTTTTAGGGTCGCCGGCAACATTCGGCGCCGGGTTACCGGTTTCTTTTAAGATATTAGCAGCGGGTGCGGATTCCGGTTTGGCCGGAGTTTTTAGCGCCGCATCTATGACCGGCGGAGGCATTTGCGCCGCGCTCAATTTGGTTATATCCGGCGAAGTGCCGGGGCCGGTCGCCGCCGTAACGGTATTGTTATTTTGCGCGCCATTATTTGGGGCGCCCGCGGGCTCGTCCACCACATTCATCACCAGGTTTTGCGAATTGGCCAGACGCTCGCGCGCATCGGCAACTTCGTTTTTCCAGCGGGTGGCGTCATAGGCGTCACGCGCCATGGTGCTGCGGGCGTTGGTTACCTCTTCCAGTAAACCGAACGCTTCGGTCGAACGTTTATTGCTATCGCTCAATTCTTTTGCCTGGGTGACGACCAATTCCAGCGTTCCGCGCATCTTCTCAATTTCCGCCGTCACTTCGGCCGGAATGTCCGGATCGGCAACATTTAAACCAAGTTGTTTATAGCGCTCCAATTGTGTGCGCGCTGTTTTTAGTACCTGGCCCGAGACAGTGAAATATGAGCTGGACGATCTGCCTTTGGAAGTTTTAAGGACCGCAAAGGTTTCGTTAAGCAAATCCTGGGTATGCTGGTAATCGTTCTTTTCCAGGTAGCAATTCATCAACAGCATGAGGGCGATATTTTGAACTGAAGGATCGGAGGATTCTTTACGAATTTTCTCTAATTCAAAGGCGGCCGCGGTGTAGCTTTTCACCGCAACATACGCGCGGGCGCGCGCCAGCCTTTGCTTCATATCTTCCGTGCTTGACGCACCGGTGGCCTGGGCAAAAACTGCTCCGGCTAATAATAAAAACACTAAACACGAGGCCCCGAACCTTCTGACGTTTAGCGGCATAACAGTATCCTCCTTTAGGGTTGGTCTTGTTTATCCGCAAAGGTCAAAGCGAAAAAAAGAGTCTCACTTTAAAACCCGCACACGTAAAAACTATAATTATTATTTATGCTGTCAGGCAAGCACTATCCTCAAATAATACATTAGAATCGCCTTTTTGCCTAATCTTACTGTTTTAGGCTCAAATTTATCTTCTGCCGGTAAATGCGCGCTTCTTGCTTGACAACCCCTTCATTCAAAGTCAAAAGCACCCTGTCTCGCATCACCAGTTTACCTTCGATGATTACCGTTCTGACGTCCGTTGCCTTCGTTGAATAGACCAGCAGCGAATAAACGCTCTCGGCCGGTACCTGGTTTAGCGCGTCCGTGTCGACGATCACAATATCAGCGCTCTTTCCTACTTCCAATGAACCCGTTATTTTCTCCAAATGCAGTGCCCGGGCGCCTCTAATGGTAGCCATTTCAAACATTTGCACGGCTGAGGCCACCTTCGGGTCCTTGGAAATAAGCTTGTGAAGCTTGGCGGCGGTGTCCATCTCTTCCCACATATTTACATCGTTGTTGGAGGCGGAACCGTCCGTTCCCAGCCCGACGGGCATGTCCATTGCCAGCATTTCCGGTATCCGCGCCACACCCGCCGCTAACTTCATATTCGACTGCGGGTTATGCCCGATACCGACGCCGGCTCTCTTCAAAAGCTCCAATTCCTTGTCGTTCGCCTGGATGACGTGGGCGGCGATCATCCGGTCCGAAAGCAAACCGATCTTTGCCAGGTATTGGATCGAACGCATTCCCTTCTGTTTCTCAATGATGGTAGTTTCACTCGGATCTTCTGCCAGGTGAATGACCAGCGGGGCGTTAAGGCGGTCGGAAAGCTGTTTGGCAAGTTTCAGATGTTCTTCGGAAACAGTATAAGGCGCGTGCGGCGCCACGGCCGGAACGATCAGCTTGTCTCCCTGCCAGCGTTTGATGAATTTTTCCGCGTAAGCGAGTCCCGCCTCATAGGTCTTATTATCGGGAACGGGAAAATCGATGATGGTTTCGCCCAAAACACCGCGCATTCCCGCTTTCGAAGTTTCTTCGGCAATGGCGTCTTCGAAATAGTACATGTCGCAATAGGTGGTCGTGCCGCCGCGGATCATCTCCGCCAGGCCCAGCCGCGTTCCCGCACGCACGAATTGCTCGTTCACATTTTTTGCTTCGGCGGGAAAAATGTACTGCGTCAGCCATTGCTGCAGGTCGAGGTCGTCGCTTAAGCCGCGAAAAAGGCTCATCGGAACGTGAGTGTGCGTATTGATCAGCCCGGGGATAACCAATTTACCGTTGGCATTTACTACCTGCCGTGACGAATATTTTCCCGCGATCTCGGTGCTGCTGCCGACGGCCACGATCTTTCCGCCCTTCACCGCCACCGCCCCGTTTTCGATGACCTCTTTTTCTACGTTCATCGTCACAACCGTTCCCCCGCGAACGATCAGGTCAACCTGGGCCTTTTGAGCAAAAATCGGCGTAGCAAGAAGGAGAAGGGTAAACAACCCAGGGTAAAACAGTATTTTTCGCATAGCTTAAATCTAATACTAAATCAGGGTAAAATCAAAGCACTGGGAACGTCGAATTCATTCGGCATTGAACGCGCAGCTTTCGGAAGCGATCAGAAAATAGTATGAGCGCTTGGTGATGAGGTCAGAACCGGGAGCGGTAGCGACTGGGTTTTCTTTTATTCAAGACCGGGCTTCTCTGTCCCGAACGCCCCTGCGTTCGCTGCCGAATGAATTCGGCGCTCCGGTTTTATTCAAACGTATTCGTGCGTTTTCCGATACGCATTATCGCGCGATACATTTTAAAGACAGGTTTATTAAAAAACCTGCGGAAGAGATCGTTGGCCTGCAGCGAATAAAGATAGCCGGTGTGGTTATTGAGCAGCATTTCCATTACTGCCGGATGTTTATGCAGCGGAAAATCTCCGATCTCGATCACAAAAACGATATCCGGCAAATTGTAGGCGCGAAAGCGTATCTGCTTGTCTTTCAAATATCTAACGCACTGGTCAAGGCCGTTATAGGTTACTGCGGCGTCGTGAAAAACGACCGCACCGTTTTCAGTCAACGTACCTAAACAAAATTTGAAATCGGCAAACGCGGCTTCGTCCGTGTGCTCGCCGTCGATAAAACAAAGCTGGATCTTTTCTTCGATCTGCCCGGGTTTTAATGTGCGGGTATCGCCGTCAATGGTCGTTATTTTGCTTAAGTTTTGCGGCGCTACTTCGGCTAGCTTTTCCATCATCCGCGCGGTCGAATTATTCAGGTAGGTATAATTTGCGCCGCGCTCATCCGGCTGTTTTTCCGGACGCTTGTCGATGGAATAAATTCGCGCGCATTTTTTGTCAAGCAAGTAAGGCTGGATGCTGCCGCCAAGATAAGAACCTATTTCGAGATAATTATAATCAGGGACGAGTTCGCGGGCCGCCAGTTGGCAGGCCAGCAGCGATCTTTTGTCGTTATCCGTTGACTGGCTTTCGATCTTTTCAAAAAGTTTGAGATCGAGAGAAGAGATCAATTGCTCGAAATCGCTCATGCCTTCAAATACTTATTATCGAACGCGTGCGGAAGGAGTTCGCTGCTTGTAAAGGTTTGATGTTTGCCGCTCAGGTTCGCAAAAACGATCGGCATATCACCGCCGAATTCCCAGATGATCTGCCGGCAGGTGCCGCAGGGCGGCGTGAGTTCATGCGTATCGGCCAGGATCACGATCCCGATAAATTTACAATGTCCCTCGGAAACAGCTTTCCAGATAGCGACGCGCTCGGCGCAAACGGTCAATCCGTAGCTGGCACTCTCGACATTGCAGCCGGAATAGATCTCGCCGTTTTCGGTCACAACCGCCGCGCCGACCTTGAAGTTGGAAAAAGGCGCATGTGCATTTTCGCGCGCCTTGCTTGCTGTTTCGATGAGGTCTTTTAATTCCTCTTCGCTAAAAATTTTACTCACTTATTCCAGCCTTTACTTTTATTTCTTTTCTCAATTTTTCCCGGACCAGCCCGCACAGCAGATCGATGCTCGTATCTGCATTTGCTCCCTCGGGAACAATCACATCGGCGAATCTTTTCGACGGCTCGACAAATTCCATATGCATCGGGCCGCACGGTGGCGAAATACTGCTCGATGACAGATTCCGTCGTCCGTCCGCGTTCGCGAATGTCGCGCTGCAGGCGGCGAATAAAACGAATATCGTCCGGCGTATCGACAAAAACCCTTATGTCGAGCAATTCACGAATGCGCGGCTCGGCAAAGATCAAAATTCCCTCGACCATCATCACCGGCCGGGGATGAAGCACCGCGATCTCACTGCTTCGCGTGTGGGTCTTAAAATCATATATCGGCCTTTCCACGTCCAGGCCTTCTCTCAGCCGCTTAAGATGGCCGATCAGCATATCGGTGTCGATAGAATCCGGATGATCGAAATTTGCCAGGTGGCGTTCATCCAGCGGCATATCGATCAAATTGCGGTAGTACGAATCCTGTTCGAGCAGAATAACATTTTCCACGCCGACCTCTTCTACGATCTTGCGCGCAATAGTTGTTTTGCCTGAACCTGTTCCACCGCAAATCCCTATGATCATTATAATTGGTCCTTTGACCTTAGTCCTTTGTCCTTGGATTATCGCTTTTAGTCCCGATTGAACGCAAATAAGCGTTTAGGGTCGGCGCCAACGCATCAATTATTACTTTAGGATTCTTTATCTGGTCCTCATTTAATAAGTCACGCTTATACGCTCGACGAAGCCAATGTTGTGTTTTCTGGAGTGAGCCCCTCGCAATTTTAATAAAACGGCGATTGTCTTGATAGCTGCCTCGCCCTTCACCTTCCGCGATATTAGCACCTACTGAGTCGGCGGCCCGAACGAGTTGACCACCGATAGTATTTTTAGAGAAATTATTCCATGAAAGGACAATTTTCCAAATTTCATCCGCCAATGACTCGGACAGTGTATAAACGCGCAAATTTTCAAAATTGGTTCTTGCCATGATTCTTTTAAATTAAGAGTGGAAGCTCAATGACAAAGGACTAATGACAAATGACTAAACACAAATCTTGGGTATCACCCTGACTAACAGTTCTTTAAACGATCCCGCCGCTTTCTTACCGGTCTCGATCACGTCTTCGTGATTGACCTTCTCGTCCATTATTCCCGCGGCGAAATTTGTCATGCAGGAAATTCCCAGAACCTTCATTTCCATGTGCCGCGCAGTGACCGCCTCAGGCACGGTGCTCATCCCGACGGCGTCCGCGCCGCAGTGGCGCAGCATATGAATTTCAGTGGGCGTCTCGTAAGTAGGCCCGCTCAGCGCGGCATAAACTCCCCGCCGCAGTTTCAGATCCATTCCGCGGGCTTCGGCGATCGCGCTTTCCAGAAAACCACGATCATACACTTCCGTCATATCGGGAAAACGCGGCCCAAAGCGATCATCGTTTTTCCCGCGCAGCGGATTAATGCCCATCAGGTTTATATGATCGCGTATCACCATCAGCGAGCCCGGCTTAAAACTGGTATTTATGCTTCCGGCGGCGTTGGTCAGGATGAGCGTCTTTATTCCCAGCAAGCTAAAAACCCGGACGGGAAAAATTACCTGCGAGATGTCATAACCCTCGTAATAATGAAAGCGCCCTTGCTGCACGGCAACGGAAACACCGTTAATTTCGCCCAGCACCAGCTTGCCTTCATGCCCGACAACGGTTGAGCGTTGAAAATTAGGAATTTCTTCGTAAGGGATCTTGACGGCGTTCTCGACCTCATCGGCAAATGCGCCCAGGCCGCTGCCTAAAACCACCGCCGCCTGAAGCTGCCGGTCGTACCTGGAGCGAATGAACGCAGCCGTCTCTTGTGCTTGTTCGTAAGTCATTGGGACTTAATTTTTATCATAAATACAGGGATTTAGGGAAATTAGAAAAATAGTACCTGTTGACTAGTGATACTATATGCGATACTATCACCTTAAGGAGTTGGTCCAGCAACGGCCTGAATATGAAAAAAAATCAGATTTCTTCCTATGAAAACAGAACTTTATATTCGCGCTTTAAAAGCTGCAGGGTCTCTTCGATTTAGTGAATTATTGAAAATCTGTGAAAGTTGTTTTGGCAGTTATCGCATAAATAGCAGTCATCATATTTTCAAAACTCCCTGGCAGGGTGATCCACGGATCAACCTGCAAAAAGGTAAAGGCAATTCAGCTAAGCCATATCAGGTTCGCCAGGTATTAAATGCTTTACGAAAGCTGCAGGAGCTTGAAGAACAAAAAGCTGCAAAGAAAGATGAATAGGACAGTTAAAAAAGTAATTAAGAAAAAGAAACTTGCCTCACCAATAGTTGAGCAATACCTTTACAGCGTCGGCTGGTCTGATGAGGACGATGCCTTCATCGCGCGTGTGGCCGAATTCCCTTCACTGGCGGCGCACGGAGACACGCAGGAAGAAGCTTTAAAAGAGATTAAAGACGTCGTTAGTTTTGTTTTGAAAGACCTCGCCGAATCTAAAGAGCCGATCCCGGAACCTTTCGGCAAGCGCACGTTCAGCGGAAAACTCGTCCTGCGAATGCCCGAATATATGCATCGGCAACTCACCCTCGAAGCGATGCAGCAAGGTATCTCACTTAATCAATTATTGAATTTAAAACTGGAAGCAAGCCGTTAGATCAGGGGCGATTATTCGCTCTTTTGTTGGCAATAAAAGGCGCGTCGATGGCCCTACCGGGCGTCTTTGTCGGGCGAGAGTGAATATCTGGGCCATTCATCTCGATAAAAGAGTTTGTCGACGGAGTAGGCTCGGGTGAACTTTCCGGTTGAACATTTGCCACCGGGGCGACGTTCACGATTCTATTGGCCGGTTCGTTCGCAACCGGCCTCACGGAATTGTTTGCCGGCCTGGCATTACTTGAATTAAGGCTTTGACCGGTGCCGGACGCGACAGGTGTATTGTCAGCCATATTCGACGAGTTTATTAACTGCCCCTCCGATGGCGACGGGGATTGCAGCGCAGGAACATTCGCATCGTTTTGCTGCAAATTCGTGCTGAAATACAACACCGCAAGAACCGCCAGAAATAACAGCAGCACACTTCCAATTACAGTTAACAGCCGTCGGCTGCCAGTGTTCTGTCCTGCTTCACCCGCATCCTGCGTTGAAACATTAGCGCCGCGCAGAACAGTTTCCTGCGACGCCACATCATCCCCCGCCACTGATCCGCGCGCCTCCGGTCCCCGCCGAGGATGCGATCGCCGGTCAAATTTCTCGATGGCGATCTTGCGCAATTCATCGCGCATTTCTTCGGCCGATGAATAGCGGTCTTCCGGTTTTTTGGCCATCGCCTTAGCAATGATCTGCCTGATCTCGCGAGGAATGTCAGCCGGAAGAGGCTCCGGGTCGTGCATCATGATCGCCGCCACTAATGCCGTCGGTTCTTTTTGCGGGTAAGGAAATTTTCCGGTTAAAAAGCGATAAAGATTTACCCCGACGGACCAGATGTCCGTTTGTACCGAGCGCTTCCCGTCAAAAGCCTCGGGCGCCATATACGTGAACGTGCCCGAAACATTTTTGCTGTCGCTGGAAACCCCGATGCGCAGCGCGCGCGAGATGCCGAAATCGGAAAGCCGCGGCGTTTCACCCTGCAGCAAAATATTGGCCGGCTTGAGATCGCGATGAATGATGCGGCGGGAATGCAAAAAATCAAGGCCGCTGAGAATATCGACCGTTGTGTACAGCGCCTGCGCGATGCTCATCGGGCCGTTTTCTTTTAGCTGCTGCTCGAGCGAACCGTCCGGCGCATACTCGCTGACGATCACGATCTGCCCGTCATACTCGTCGGCGTCGATGATCGGCAGTACATTAGGATGGCCGCTCGCCTGCTCCCAGAGCGTGGCTTCCTGCTTGATCGCTTCCGGATCGACCTGCTCCTGCAGGGGAAGTTTTACCGCGACTTTAGTGGTGACAAATTTCGCGCGGCGCTCCGCCAGCCAGACTTCACCAAAACCGCCTCGTCCTAGTTTGCGAATGAGAGTATAAGGGCCTATTTGGGAATTTTCACGAAACATTACTGCATAAAAATCATCGTTTCTTTTGATACGGTATTCCGAGCGCTTTCGGCGCGCGCGAGGAGCCGATAAATCCGGCGAGCACGATGATGGTCAACACATATGGAATGATCTGGATGAACTGAACAGGAATATCTTCCCCGTTTATCTTAATAACACCCTGTATCTGTATCGTGATCGCTTCCATAAAGCCGAAGAACAGGCACGTCAACAGCGTCGGTACCGGCCGCCATTTGGCGAATATCAGGGCCGCCAGAGCTATAAAGCCGCGTCCCGCGGTCATGTTCCTGGTAAATAGAGATGATTGCCCGATCGATAGATACGCGCCGCCCATCGCCGCCAGGACCCCCGACAAAATGACCCCGGTATAACGCATGCGCAAAACCTTAACCCCCGCCGTGTCAGCAGCTTCGGGATTTTCTCCTACCGCCCGCAAACGCAGGCCGAATGGCGTGCGGTAAAGCACATACCAACACACCGGGATCAGCAGAAATACGAGGATCGAAGCAACCGACAAGCCGAAAAATTCGGGAAGCTGATGCGCCTTGTCGATCTGCGGCGTGGAACCGGTCGAATCATACAACTGCCCGCTGATAAACGCAGGCACGCCGAGCATTAGAAAATTTATTCCAAATCCGGCGACTACCTGGTCGGCTTGAAACTTGATACACATCAACGCATAAGCGGCAGCCAGAACGCCCCCGGCGATCGCTCCGCAAAGCAATCCAAAAAATGGATTACCGGTTTCATAGGTAACGACCGCGGCGGTAAAAGCGCCGGAGAGCATCAGGCCTTCGAGCGCGATGTTGATCACGCCCGCGCGTTCCGAAAACATTCCGCCCAGTGCCGCAAAGATCAGGGGCGTTGCCAACCTGATGGTCGAAAATATTAAAGCAATGCTTAAAAGTTCCAACATACTTTTATTTGATCAGCGAAAAGCGCTGCAGACTTGCCACGAATAAAATAACCACCGCCTGAAGGACCTCAACGATCTCCTTGGTGACATACGGCGTCAAGGCGTCAACGGTAATACCGCCTCGCGACAACATCGCAAAGAACATCGCCGCCAATAGAATGCCTACCGGGTGATTGCGTCCCAATAGCGCCACCGCGATCCCTAAGAAACCCCATTCACCGGAAAAGCCGTCGTAATAATTGTAGCGAATACCCATCACTTCGCTGATCGCCACCATGCCCGCCAGGCCGCCCGAGATCGCCATTGCGAACACTATCTGCCGCTTCGGCGAAATGCCGCCGTACTCCGCGGCGCTCGGATTTTCACCCACCGCGCGCAGCTCGTATCCCCATTTGGTCCGCCAGAGAAAGACATAAATGATCGCGCACATTAAAAGCGCGAGCGGAAAAGCCATATTAAGCGGGACATCCGGTGGAATGAATGAAAAATATTCACTCAGGCGGGGGATATGCGCCGCGGCGCCGATCGGCGCGCTTTCCAGGTTCGGATCGCCGGGAACTTTGAAATGATATTGGGTGAAATAACTGACCAGCGCGATCCCGATGAAATTCATCATTATCGTATTGATGACTTCATGTGAACCAAATCTTGCTTTGAGTATCCCCGGAATAGCGGCCCAGAGCCCGCCCACTATCACTGCCGCCAACATACACAGAGGTATCAATACGATCGGCGGCAAACTCGTCCATGACCAGTTCTCATCTTTTCCGGCAATGTTAACGACCGTGCCGCCAAATTTGATACCTACCCAGGCGCAGGCGAATGAAGCCACGTAAAGCTGGCCTTCCGCGCCGATGTTGAGCAGACCGCAGCGAAAAGCTACCATCACCGCCAATCCCGTAAAGATCAGCGGCGTGGCATACACCAGCATCGTGCAAAAATCTTTTATCGAGCCGAATGAACTCGAGAACATTATCCGGATCATCTCGAACGGATCATCGCCGATCAAAAAGACGACAAGCCCGCCCAGTACAAATGCCGCCAGCACCGCGATCAGGGGCGACAAAATTTCACGAAAGATTTTCATGTCGAAAACAAGAAGAACCCGCTCTAATAGATGAAATTGATGAATATTGCCGGCTTACCGGCTTCTGACTAAGCTGTGACAGTAAATATACCCTTACATTCGATCTATGTCACCTAAAAAATCGCAAAAGCACATAAATATTACCTTTTTAGGGCTCTTATTCAGACTTGACAAGCTTACACTCATATTTTATTATCTTTAAGGACTCAGTAAGATAGATTTACCTTATTGGGCCTTTAATCTCAATGAATTTATTTTGAGGAGAATTAGTATGAACATAATTAAATATGACCCCTTTCGTGAATTAAGAAGCCTGCATGATGAATTGAGCCGGGTTTTTATCGATCCATTCAGAGGCAGTGGTGAAGAAATTGCCCGCGGTGTCTGGTCGCCAAGCGTTGATGTTTTCGAAAACGACGACAAGATCGTGCTTGAAGCTGAACTTCCGGGAATGAAGGCCGATGAGGTCGACGTTTCTATCGAGAACAACGTTGTTACCATCAAGGGCGAACGTAAATTTGAAAAGAAAGAAGAAAAGGACAACTATCACCGGATAGAGCGTTCTTACGGTTCTTTCACGCGTTCCTTTACGCTGCCCCGCACGGTGACGGGCGACGAAGCCATTGCCGATTTCGACAACGGCGTTTTGAAGATCACGCTTGCCGAAACGTGAGGAAACCAAAGCCCGCAAGATAGAGATCAGCGGTAAAAAGCAAACGGGCGAGCAGGCCAATTCGGCTGACGCCTGAGCGCTTGTGTCAGTAGCCCGCGCGTTAGCAAGGGCGCCCTTGCTAACGCGCGGGCTACTGACACGAATGGTTTAATAAGTCATAATAGAGAATTACGATGATACGTTTAGAGAGATTAACACTGCGGGGCCAGGAAGCCGTTCAATCGGCTATCGAGATCGCCGAAAAACACCAGAATCAGCAGGTGGAACCCGAGCATTTTCTGGCGGCGATGATGAGCCAGGAAGGAGGCATAGTACGTCCCATTCTGGGCAAGATCGGCGCGATGCCGCAGACCGATCTTAAGCGAGGTCGAAAAGGCCATTGACCGCCAGCCGAAAGTTTCGGGCGGCCAGCAATTTTTCAGCTCCCGCACCAACGACATTTTTAACGCGGCGCAAAAACATGCCGAGACAGATGAAGGACGAGTATGTCTCGACCGAACATCTGCTGCTCGCGCATCGCCGAGGAAAAGGCGGGCGAGGCCGGCGGTATTCTACGCTCGCACGGCGTATCAGCGCGATGACTTCTGAAAGTGATCGAACAGATCCGCGGCGGCACGCGCATCACCGACCACAACGCCGAAGAAAATTTCCAGGCGCTCGACAAATACGCGCTAGACCTGACCGAACTCGCGCGCAAAGGAAAGCTCGATCCCGGTGATCGGCCGCGACGACGAGATCCGCCGCACCATCCAGGTGCTTTCGCGCCGCACGAAAAACAATCCGGTTCTGATCGGTGAGCCCGGCGTCGGCAAGACCGCGATCGTTGAGGGCCTGGCGCAACGAATTGTTTCCGGCGACGTTCCGGAAACGCTAAAAAACAAACGGCTGGTTTCGCTCGATCTGGGCGCGATGCTGGCCGGCGCAAAATACCGCGGCGAATTCGAAGACCGTTTGAAAGCGGTGCTGAAAGAGATCGAAAACGCCAAGGGCCAGATCATTCTGTTTATTGACGAGCTGCATACGCTGGTCGGCGCGGGCGCTTCGGAAGGCGCGATCGACGCTTCGAACATGTTAAAGCCGGCGCTGGCGCGCGGGACCTGCTGCTGCGTCGGCGCGACCACGCTTAACGAATACCAGAAATACATCGAAAAGGACGCCGCGCTCGAGCGCCGCTTCCAGCAGGTCTATGTCGGCGAACCGACCGTTGAAGACACGATTGCGATCCTGCGCGGACTGAAAGAACGTTACGAAGTTCATCACGGCGTTCGCATCAAGGATTCGGCGATTGTTGCGGCAGCCACGCTTTCGCATCGCTACATCACCGATCGCTTTCTGCCGGACAAAGCTATCGACCTGATCGACGAAGCGGCTTCAGCAATCTCGGCATCGAGATCGATTCGCTGCCGCAGGAGATCGATGAGTCTGGAGCGCGAGATCATGCAGCTCGAGATCGAGCGGCAGGCTCTTAACCGCGAAGACGACGAAAAATCGAAAGAGCGGCTTGACGGATATCGAAAAACGCATCGCCGATCTGAACGAAAAATCTTCGGCGATGAAGGCCAAATGGCAGTCGGAGAAAGAAGACATCGAGCACATGCGCGAGGCCAAAGAGCAGCTCGAACAAGACGAATTGGAAGCTCGATCAGGCCCGGCAACGCCGGCGATCTGGCACGCGCGTCGGAGATTGCAGTACGGCCAAATCCCAGAGCTGGAAAAACGTTTAGCCGGAGAACAGGCCAGCCTCGGCGAGCTGCAAAAAGACGGCGTGATCTTAAAGAAGAAGTTGACGAAGAAGACGTCGCCGAAGTCGTCGCCAAGTGGACCGGCATTCCGGTTTCCAAGATGCTCGAAGGCGAGATGCAGAAGCTGGTCACAATGGAAGACCGCCTGCGTGACCGCGTGATCGGGCAGGATGAAGCACTGACCGCCGTGGCCAATGCCGTGCGCCGCGCGCGCGCAGGATTGCAGGACCCGAATCGCCCGGTTGGCTCGTTCATTTTTCTCGGCCCGACGGGCGTCGGCAAAACTGAAACCGCCCGCGCGCTGGCCGAGTTTTTGTTTGACGACGAGCGCGCGATGATCCGGCTCGACATGTCCGAGTACATGGAGAAGCACGCCGTCGCGCGCATGATCGGCGCGCCGCCGGGATATGTTGGTTACGAGGAAGGCGGCCAACTGACCGAAGCCGTTCGCCGCCGGCCGTATAGCGTGGTGCTTTTTGACGAGATCGAAAAGGCGCACCCTGACGTTTTTAATGTGCTGCTGCAGATTCTGGATGACGGCCGACTGACCGATTCCAAAGGGCGCACGGTCGATTTCAAGAACACGGTTTTGATCATGACCAGCAATCTGGGCTCGCGCGAGATTCAAGATGCCGAAGGCAGCAGCAGCGAGATCCGCGACATGGTCTTGCAGGAATTACGCGATCATTTCAAACCGGAATTTCTGAACCGCGTTGACGACATTGTGGTCTTTGGCCAGCTGGCCAAAGAGCAGATCGCGAGTATTATCGACATACAGCTGGAAAAACTTCGGGCGCTTTTAGCGGACCGCGGAGTGAGCATTACGCTGGACGATTCGGCGCGGGAACTGCTGGTAAATGAAGGCTACGACCCGGTTTACGGCGCGCGGCCGCTGAAACGCGCCATTCAGACCCTGATGCAAAATCCGCTGGCGGTAAAGATACTAAAAGGCGAAATTGCGGCCGGGCACACCGTGCACGTGACCGCGGAAAACGGTGAGTTGAAATTCATACCGGAAGAAGCGGCCGGGGCAACGGCAATCGGTTCTGGTAGTTAATGTTTTGAAACGTGTCAGTAGCCCGACCGTAAGGAAGGGCGCTGTTCAGACTCAATTAAATGCGCCCTTGCTCACGCGCGGGCTACTGACACAGCAAGTTTTTTTGTGACAATGTTTAATAAAGGAATTTTTAATAAGATCGTGATGGATAAATTTGAGGAAAACGACGAGCAGCAGCCGATCGACGATATCAGCGGCACCGAGGAAGAAGTGCGGGTGAACGATAAGCGACGCATCAAAATAAACGATGCCGGGCAGGTCGAGGCCGCCGCGGCCGCGCCGGAAAAAGCGCCGGTCAAATCTCCGGAAGTTATCAAGCTTGAAACCGATTTGAGCAATCTTAAAACGCGCTGTGAAGCCGCCGAGACAAAACTCTCGGAAGTGCAAAAACGATTTGATGACGCCAAGAAGGGGCTGGAACGGGAAACGGCGGAAATGCGCGAGCGTTTGAAGAAATCTCTCGGACAGCAGGCCAACGAAAAGCAGGCAGCTTTTCTGACGTCATTATTGCCGGTGCTCGACAATCTGAACCGGGCTATTATAGCGAGTGAAACCGACGCTTCTTTTGAGCATTTGCTCGAGGGCGTAAAAGGCACGGCGCGCTCGTTCGAACAGGCGCTGGCCAGTGTCGGTGTTGAGGCTGTCGAATCCGTCGGTTCCGAATTTAACCCGGAGATCCATGAAGCGCTGGAAATGGTGCCCACCGATCCGGAAAATGACGGGCGAATTACCACGGAATTTAGCCGCGGTTACAAATTTGGCGATCGCCTGCTAAGACCGGCCAGGGTACAGGTAGGAAAAGGTTCGTAGCCGGCGAAAATGTTGAACTTCATTTTCACCGCGAGCCCGTTAAAACAGGCCTCAGGTAATTAAATGAACATGACCCCGTGCTAAAGCACGGGGCTATTTATTAAAAAGCTGTAGAAAAATGGTAAAAGCCATAATCTGGCAGCAAAATTGCAAGCGTTTATATTGGCGGGGCAGGCGCAAAAGCGATGTATTTTGAGAAACAAAGCATAGGTGATTTTAGATGCTAAATGTTAAGATAATAACCAGGCAGATTTCCCCCCTGCTGCCGGCGTCTAAGGGATTGGATAATTTAGGAGTAATAATAAAATAATGACCGACTTAGAAGCATATAAAGATAAATTCAGCGATAGCGGGCGAAAGATACTGGAAAACGCGTTGGGAGAATCCAAACGCCGCGACCAGAATTATATTTCCGTGGAGCACGTGTTGGTGGCGCTTTCTGATGAGGAAAAAGATCTCTTCGATGCGACCCTGCGCGACCTTTCCGTGGACCCGCGCTATGTGAAGCTGCTGCTGGAAAAACGTATCGATGCCAGCCGCGCGCACACCGGCAAAGGATTTCGCATCGCACCTGAAACGACCGATCTCTTCAAGCGCGCGATGGACCGCGCGCGTTCGCAGGGAAGACGCACAATTGAATCGAGCGACATCTTTTATGTTCTCTCGACCGATGAGCGCAGCCTGCTCAATGAGATCTTGCAGAATCTGGGGGTAAGCTCGGAAGAGCTGGCCGCCAATGTCCGCACTCGCATCAAGAAAAAGGAACAGGAAGAAGAGCGCGTCCGGCGCAAATATGAGCTTCCCTCCTATCTGAAACATTTCGGTGTTTCTTTAAACAAGATGGCGCGGCAGGACAAACTTCCGCCGACCATCGGGCGCGAACAGGAAATTCGGCAGATGATCGAGATCCTCTGCCACAAGGAACGCTCTAATTCACCTATGCTCGTGGGCGAACCCGGCGTCGGTAAAACCGCCGTGGTCGAAGGATTGGCGCGGATGATCGAACTTGAGCCGGAAAAAGTTCCCGCCCGGTTGAGAAATTCGCATATCGTACAGCTTCAGATGGGCGGCCTGGTCGCCGGCACGATGCTGCGCGGTATGTTTGAAGAGCGCATCAAGGGCATTATCGACGAAGTAAAAGAGCGCGATAACATGATCCTCTTTATCGACGAAGCTCACACCATTATCGGTGCGGGCGCGGCGCTGGGGACATCGTCCGATGCGGCCAATATGTTCAAGTCGGCGCTGGCGCGGGGCGAAATGCGCATCATCGGCGCGACCACGCTCAATGAATACAAGGAATCCATCGCTGAGGACGAGGCCCTGGCCCGCAGGTTCCGCCTGGTCAAGGTGATCGAACCGACCATCGACGAGACCCGTGCAATTTTGTTGGGATTGCGTCAGCGGCTGGAAAAGAACTATTCGGTCGAGATCACGGATGAGGCTATCGACACTGCGCTTGAAATGGCCCCGAAATATATCCGTAATCTTCACCTTCCCGATAAAGCCATCGGCTGGCTCGACACGGCTTCGGTCAAGGTTGAGATCAATGAGTCCAGTGAGCTGCAGGTAAAATCCGAGCATATCATCGACGTTATTTCGCAGGAATCGCGTATTCCGCGCGACATGATCTACCGCGATACCAATGATCGTTTCAAGATCATGGAAGAAGAGCTGGGCAAGCGCGTCGTGGGGCAAAAGGCCGCGGTTGGTTCTGTGGGACAGCGCCTGCGGTTAAACAAAGGCCCGCTCAAAGAAAATCATTATAAGCCGGATGGCGTCCTGCTGTTTCTCGGCCCGACGGGTGTCGGCAAAACCGAGCTGGCTAAGGCTGTCGCTGAATTCATGTTCGGTGACGAGCACAAGATGGTACGCATCGATATGAGCGAATACGGCGACGGCACGGTGGGCATCGAAAAACTCATCGGTATGCCGCGCGGTATCGTCGGCAGTGAACGCGGCGGAATCTTGACGGAACAGCTCCGCGAAAATCCTTATACCGTACTGCTGCTTGACGAAGTAGAAAAAGCTTCGCCGTTTCTGATGAACATCTTTTTGCAGGCGTTTGACGAAGGCTGGCTGACCGACGGGCGCGGCAAGAAAGTTTATCTTTCCGACGCGATCGTTATCATGACCTCAAACCTGGGGAGCGAGAACTTCAAAAAGTACGAAAAACCGCTCGGTTTTGGCATGAAGTCTCTCGGCGATATGAAGGCTATCAAAGGCGATGTGATGAAAGCTGCCGAGAACAGGTTCTCTGCGGAGTTTCGCAACCGCATAGACGAGATAGTGATATTTTCGCCGCTGACGATGGACGAAGTTCGCGAAATAGCGCGGCTTTATATCAAAAAGCTGACCAAGCAGATGGAAAAACAAAACAAGTTCATCGAGGTCACCGAAAGCGCCGTGGACCTGCTGACGGAAAAAGGGTTTAGCACGACATACGGGGCGCGTTTTCTAAAGCGTTATATCGATGAAAAGGTAAAGCTGCCGATCACGACCATGTGGAAAACGGCTTCGCGTTTTGTGGTTGACGATACGGAGGGCGAGATCACGGTCAAACCCGTGGATGCTTTTAGCCTGAACTAGGTATAAAAATTCGCTTGTTTAAAAGGCTTCGGGGAGTTAAAATCCTCGAAGCTTTTTTGTTCCTCCGGAGAAACAATGAAAATTCAAATGCCTGTACTTGTCCGCCCGTGCGCTCTTGTGGCCATGATCGTTTTGTGTTCGGCGATATGCGCCGCCCAGAACGTATCGTTTCGTTATTCCTACAAATTCGAGCCCGCCCTGATCACGGAACCGCCCGTAATTCCCAGTGGGCCGGAATTCAATTACCCTGAAAATGCGCGCAAGAAAGGGGTAGAAGGAAAGGCCGTCGTCAGCTTTACCCTGGGAGAGGACGGGAAGGTTCGCAACGTTAAATTGGTCGAGGGTTTGCCGGAAGGAATATCTGAGGCATTAATGGATTCTGTCCAGAAAATTTATTTCCAGCCGGCTAAAAATCGCGGAGTTCCGGCGCCGATAGATATGACGATAACACTTACTATCACGCTGGTTTTTGATGAGAACGACCCAAATGTTAAAAAGCCTAAGATAACTTTTCTGCCCCCGGCGACCTATCCGGAAAGCCAGCGCGCTGAGAAATATAAAGACAAGGTAGCCATTCTCGTTATATTTTATGCCGATGGGACGTTGAGGGTGAATAGAGTCAACAGCGTCTTGCCAAAGGAGTTTGACGAGGCAGCCAAAGCGGCCGCGGAAGGCATAAAGTTTGAGCCCGCGGTCCACAAAAAAAGCCAAAAACCAGTGGCCCAGGCGATGACCGTGGAATTTAATTTTAAACCCTGAAACCGAAGCCCTATTTTTCGCATCTAAGGCTTCGGTGTTAAAATCCATCGAAGCCTTTTTACCGGATATCGAATAATGAAGAAATTTTATTTTTTGCTCGTAATATTTTGTTTAGCAGCTGCCGCCGCCCAAGTATCGGCGCAGCAGGCGAAACTACTGGCCATCCTGGAAAAGCCCGCTCCGGAGCTCCCGGACAAGTACGGCACCCTTGATGTTTCCGGCACTGTTAAACTCAAAATCGAGTTTTTATCGGATGGAAAGATCGGAGATATCCAGCCTGTTTCTTCACCTCATCCTTTACTCACGCAGAGGGCGGTGGAAGCCGCTAAGCGGATCAAATTCAGTCCCGAGATACAGGATGGCGTCGCTGTCACTATCGATAAGATGGTCGAATATGAATACAGCTGGAACGGCGGCTGGAAGCGGCAGCAGTCCGGGATCAGGCCGGCCAATACGCTCGGCGATCAAGCGGAAAAAGCGGAGGCTATTTTGAAGCGCGCGGTGGAAAAACTCGGCGGCGAAAAATACCTGCAGATAAAAACCATTTACGGCAAAGGGGCTTTTTCGCAATTCAAAGACGGCGCCGCGATCGGTTACAGTAACTTTACCGACATTATCGTTTTCCCTGACAAAGAACGCACCGAATTTAAACAAGGCGGCTATAAAACCGTCCAAACCAATTATGGCGATAGCGGCTGGATCTATGGCGAAGATACTCGCAGCGTTAACCCTCAAACTAAAACCCAGGTCGACGATTTCAAACGCACCCTTAAAGTGAGCCTGGATTATCTTTTGCGCGGGGCCTGGCGCGCGGAAGGCGCAAAGCTCAGTTACCTGGGGCGCCGCGAAGCTTCGTTGGGAAGAAGGAATGATGCGATAAGGCTTTCCTATAGCGAGGACTTCTGGGTCGAATTCGAGTTTGCGGCAGCCGACGGACTGCCGGCGAAAGCGGTTTACGAACGCAAGAACAGCGAGGGCGAGATCTACAAAGAGGAAGACCGCTACGCCCAATTTATAGATGTTCAAGGTGTGATGGCGCCCTTTATCATCGATCATTTCAGGAACGGGAAACAGACCAGCCGCATTAACTACAACACGGTCGAATACAACAAAAACATCCCGATGTCGGTATTCGATAAACCGGCCGATATAAAAGAAGCGAAAAAAGACCTGAAACTATAGGCAGCGTCAGTCTTTATGCGTTCGACAAAAGGCGTGAGTTTACTGTTCTCACGCCTTTTTTATTGCGCGCGGACAGCTCCGTCAGGACAAGTGGTGCACTGCACCAGTGTGCAACATTGCAACACCTGCAACGCTTTTGCAACAGAAATCTTTCGAAAGTGCCTGTATTCTCAAAGATCACACATTTTCCTCTTGCATCCGGTGAATATCATCTTCCTTTAAGATGTTTTCGTCGCCGGGCGTGGAGGCTTTCAGGTAACGGCAGACGGTCGAGGGGTTAATGCCGAGGATCATGGCAACCCGGCGTTGGCTTGCTCCCTGAGCGTAGAGCCTTTTTGCCACGATCATTAATTTGGCGCGCTCACCGTCGGAGTATTCGTGATGCCAGACCAGATGGTCGCGTTCTTTGGCGTAACCTTCGAATTCAAATTGTAAAAACGAATCCGCTTTTTTTATCCGGTAGAGTATGACATTCGATGTGTCGTAACGGATTTCCGTGCCGCGCGGTTTCAGGTGTTTTAAATAGCGCAGGTCTTTGGCCTGATGGCTCGCGCCGAGCACGAAAACATTGTCGGCAAAATTGCTGAGCATCTTTGATCCTTGCAGGTCGCTCAGCGAAAGCGGCGAAGTAAAAGGAAGCTTTGGTGTGTGGGCCAGCACCAGTATCGAGAGGCCGTAATACTCCTTCATGTGTTTCAACGCCTTCATCAGCTGCGCGGCCGCGGCGGCGTTCTCATTAGCGCCCTTAAGAAAGGTGATGTTATCGACAATAATTATGCGCGCGCCGGTTTCTCTGACAAGCTCAATGAACGAATGCCGGACAAACTCGGCCATGGTTTCAAACCCCGGGGGAAGATCGTCGTGCGCGGCCATCTGCGCGCGCAGCAAATTGTCGGAAAAACGATAGTGGCGGCGCGTTCCGTCTTCATCCGCGATCGAATAGCGCGCCTCGAATTGTCTATCGTTTAACTCAAAATCGAAATAGAGAACTTTCTGCGCTTCCACGACAGACTCCATTGGCGCCACCGGCATTCCGCGCGCTAAGCCTTCGGCGATCTGCATGGCCAGCGTACTCTTGCCCCGTCCGGTGTCTGAAAAAAGAATGGAAAGCTCGCCTTCCAGCCAAAAATCGCCAAAGAGCGCTTTGACCGCCGGTTTCTTTCCGGCATCCTCCAGCCACTGGCTCGCCGGTTTTAAATTGAAAAGATTGTGGTAGTTTTGGATCTCGCGCTCGTCTTCGACGGGAGTGTCGAGCGCTTTTTGGGAATTGCTCACGCAATTATTATCCTATTCGGAGCGAAAAATGGAAGAGGCGATTTTAAGGAATAGGGCGATTTTGGTAATGAGGTCAGAACCCGAAGCGGCAGCGAGGGGTTTCTTTACTCCCGGCTTATTCGGGATCTTTTACGCCACCATTACTTCGGCCAACCGACCACGCTATCGCTTGTCGGATGGCCGGGTAATGGTGGGCGCGTCGGGAGCGCGGGCACTTTTTGCCTGCCTGACACGTGTTCGCGGTCAGTCTCCCACTAGTGCAGGAAGTGCTCCGGCGCTCCCGATCTTAAGTTCGTGTCATATTTTCATTATTTAATACCAGACTATTCCTGCCCAAGTTTAGTTCTACCTTAACATTCCAAATTACAACTTCCTGCCGGGTATGGCTGATGCCGCAGATATGATAAGTTCCCGTTTTCAGTTTTTTTACTTCGGCCTGGCCCTGCGAATCGGTGATAAAAAATGTAACGGCATGGTTTCTCAGCGTGTTCATCGTCCTCGCGAAGCCGATCTCACTGGTAATGTCATTTCTTCTGAGTAAATCGTCCGGGTCTTTTTCTAAAATATAAAAGACCTGTCCGGAAACCGGTAGAGAGACGCCTCTTTCATAAATAATCGCCGCTTCGACTTCCAAACGGGGTTAAGGCCTAATTTCATACTTTTGGGAGTAGGATAAGAATGCTATATTTATCGTCATTATCGCTTCTGCGATGAAATTGACAGGGATGCTAAAAAATATTTCCATCCCACATCTTTGAAAACGAGCATCGAAATGCCGCTGACCTCTACGGGCAATAAGTCTTGATCTACCTGCACGGCCAGATTCAAAAGAATACGGCGTGCAGAGTAAAGATTAAACCGTCACTCCTTATTAGGAGAAGTCTAGGCGAAAACCAAAAACCTGTCAAGGAGAATTTTTCTTGATGGGACACGGTAAACAAGAACGGCCTAGATATCTGGCAGAAAAGTTGCTCAAGATCCGTAAAAAATTGGGTTTCTCACAACCCAATATGGCGAAAGCATTGGAAGGACAAGGCGTAAAAGCCTGGCCGGGTTATGTAGCTCGTTATGAATTAGGTGAAAGAGTGCCGGGACCTCTTACGATGCTGGCTTATGCCAAAATAGCCAGGGTGGCTGTAGAGCAACTTATTGATGACGAATTAGACCTCCCGGCGAAATATAAATAAATAAATCATATGCCCGTAAGCCTGGGAGCGCAGGCATCTTGCCTGCAAGCGCGATTTTGTCGCGCTAAATAGTTTCAAATATAAGGTATCGTAGATCGCTGTGCGATCTTTGCAGGCGGGACGCCTGCGCTCCCAGGTTTAAAAAAGCCTATTTAAAAATAAAAGGCGTCTCTACGATCTTCTTTTAGCGGGCGTTAGGTGCCGAGGCGTATGAAGATATTGTCGTTCGCGTTGACGCCCCACACTCTGCCGTCCGCGCCGACAGAAACCCATTTCAGGCCGCCGGGAACTACCTGCCATTCACTGCCGGTCCATCTAAAGATATTATCGTTAGCATTGACGCCCCAGACATTGTCTGCGCTGCCGACGGAGATCTGCTTCAGTCTGCCGTCGATCAGCTGCCAGCCACTGCCGTTCCATCTAAAGATCGCGTCATCCGCGTTGACACCCCATACCGTGCCATCCGCACCGACCGAAACATTTTTCAATCTGCCGTCGATCTGCGTCCAGCCGCCGCCGTTCCATTTAAAGATCGGCGTCGCCCGCGTTGACGCCCCAAACACTGTTTGCGCTGCCGACGGAGATCTGTTTCAATCCGCCGTCGATCCTCTGCCAGCCGCTGCCGTTCCATCTAAAGATAGCATCGCCCGCATTGACACCCCATACCGTGCCATCCGCACCGACCGAAACATTTTTCAATCTGCCGTCGATGCCCTGCCAGCCGCTGCCGTTCCATCTAAAGATAGCGTCGCCCGAGTTGACGCCCCAGATATGGCTTGCGCCGCCGACGGAAATTTGTTTCAACCCGCCATCGATCACCTGCCAGTCAGTGCCGATCCCTTTCGCGGTGGAGACCGTCGGAGTGGGCGTAGCCGGACGCGGGGTGGGTGTTGCCGGACGCGGCGTCGGGGTCGGGGTCGGGGTCGCCGCTACCGGGGTAGGAGTACCCGGCTGCGGTTCCGCTTTGCCGCCCCTCATCAGTAAATATACGACCACGAGCAGAATTATCAGAAGGAGCCCGCCGATGATCGCGAATATCCACCAGGGAAGTCCTTTTTTAACGACCGGTGCCGGGGCCGCTGTTTCAACCGTTACGGTCGGCCCTTCGGTGAATTCTTCGTCAGGGTTGGCCGCCGAAGCCACATCCAGGCGAAAAGGAAATTTCCCCGTCTCCGCACCCGTGGATTTGAAATCGACGGTAAATTGCTGGGTACCCGCGGGCCCGAAATCCCTTTCAATTTCTCCTTCGACATTCAGCCATTCCTGGTGAGTGTTACCAAGGGCTTTGGCCTGGGCGATCCCGCGGAGCGGTTTATTGGTGGTGTTGGTTACGGTAAAGATCGCGCTCGCTTTGCCGGCTGCGTCCGCTTTTATATCTTCGATGGTCGTGGTGATCGCAAAAATATTTCCCATGGTTTCTCCTCTTAGTTAGGTCAACTGATCTCGAATTTCCCGATCAGGCAGACGGGCTTTCTCAGGTTCCTTAGGAAACGGGCGACACTTTATTGAAGGGACAGCTCAGTGGGCTTGTAATTAAGTTCCGTGGGTGAACCATACAACGAATTTTTATTCGCTTAACATAACGAACAACTTCCCGATAACATTCTCCTAAAGTTCAGACGGCCTAGAATATTTTTTTTGCGGGCGCAGGCAGCCGTAAGATCACCGCTTAAGGAATATCAAGCCCGGTCGGAATTGTCGCCAGCTGTTCGGGCGAGAGTTGCTGGATCCGATTTCCATTGAAGTTGTAGCGGTCAAAGATCGTCGGACTCGGTATCCAGCGTTTCTTGCCGTCAACGATAAGGTAGATCTCAGGCGCGGACGCCGTTTTAGCCAGATAGGTGCCATCGGCCAGGGGCTGACCGATCGGAAATTCATCCGCATTCGGAATGTTGACCACGCTTCCATCCCGGAAAAGATTGTTCATGATATATCCGGTCTGAACGTGCCGCAGTTTTCCGTCCAGCCCGAGATAGATCGCGCCGTTGCGTTCATCGCGAAGACGCGCCCCGTCGATAACCGTTTTAAGCGCAGGGGTACTTTCGACGGCGCCGGGTTGGGGTCGCGTTCGGCTGGGTCGGAGTTGCAGCCGGAGTTGCGGTCGGAGTGGCGGCAGTATTGGCGTTGGAATTTACCGCCGGGTTTTTATCGCCGCGCAAAACGAGCCACAGGATCCCTGCCGTAACCAGCGCCAACACGATGACGGCGACGATGACGATCCACCAGGGAAATGCTTTTTTAGCGGCTATTACCGGGGCTGGGGTAGTAACGACCTTTACGGTTGGCCCCTCGGTAAAATACTCGTCGGGGTTGGCCGAGGAAGCCACGTCCAGGCGAAAGGAATATGTTTCCGCGGGCGGCGTGCCCGGCGAAGCCGAGGCTGCCGGTTTGCTGAAATTCACGGTGAACTGCTGGGTCCCACCGGCGCTGAAATCCCGTTCCGATTCTCCCTCCACATCCAGCCATTCCTGGCGAGTGTTACCCTGGGCTTTGGCCTGGGCGATCCCCCGGAGCGGTTTGTTGGTCGTGTTGGTTACGGTAAAGATCGCGCTCGCTTTGCCGGCTGCGTCCGCTTTTATATCTTCGATGGCTGTGGTGACCGCAAAAATATTTCCCATGTTTCTCCTTCAGTGAAGACCAGGCCGATCTCAAATTCCCGAAAAACAAGTCGAGTCGGTTAAGCTTTTTTACAGTTCCTGCGGAATGGGCGACTTATGGAGAGACGGGTCGGTTGAGCGCGATCGGTTCCGTGGGTGAACTATAAATGAAATTTTTAGTCCATTCACGATAGCGAACAACCATCAGAGAGTCAAGAACTTTGTTCGATATCCTGTCCGTTGAATCTTTATCCGAAAAGCGCGGGCGACGATCAATATAACAAAAATATCTCGGCGACGGCTTTTGATAACCGTCAGACCTGAAAGAAGCAAAGAAAGAATGTATCGAGGTTATGTAGGCTCTTACGAGAATGAAGATCGCTTGCCTTCCTATCTGGTATTGCTCGCATATGCCAGGATAGCCAGAGTAACTATGGAGCAACTTATTGACGATAAATTAGACCTGCCCGCGAAATATAAATAAATATGTAAAGAAAGAACCACCCCGTCGCGCTGGAGCGCGCCACCCCTCCTTCGTAAGGAGGGGAGCCTAATGAGGTGCTACAAAAACTCCCCTCCTTACGAAGGAGGGGTGCCCGCAGGGCGGGGTGGTTCTCTCATAAACCATAAATAAATATAGAACCGTAACCACTAGCTAAAGCTAGCGGCAATTTATAAGATCCCGGTCTGCTTTAATAACCTTCTATAAACTATTCCCTTTGGAAACTAATAGATCAAAAATTGAAACGCCGGCATCGTTTTCGACACCGGCGTTACTTTTTTCCCGATCGACCCTACTTTAGACAAAAGCAAAATCAAACTGTTCCTGGTGAACAGATGAGTCTCCTGTCAGGTCGACATTATTCAGATAAGCTTCGATCTCGGCCAAAACTTCTTTTTCGGTATCTCTTAAAGTACTGGCAATTTCCGGATTGACCCGCAGAGTGGTCTGGCTTACGTTCTCCATCGACTTCGACAGGCGGCGCGCTTCCTCCAGAATTTCGTAACAGATCGTCTGAGGTGATTTGACCAGCGCCGACCCCTGGCAATACGGGCAGACCGTACAAAGAGTACGCTCGAGCGATTGCTTGACGCGCTTGCGGGTCATGATGATCAGACCGAAGTCGTTGTAAGACAATACCTTGGTCGGCGATTTATCACGATGCAAAGCATCCTGCAAAGTTGCCAGAACCTTATGACGGTTGCGGCGGTCTTCCATATCGATCAGGTCGAGCACGAGAATGCCGCCCAGATCGCGCAAGCGGATCTGCCGGGCAATTTCTTCCACCGCTTCCATATTGGTTTTGGTGATGGTGTCTTCGAGCCGGGCATTTCCCTTACCGACGAATTTGCCGGTATTGACGTCGATCGCCACCAGCGCCTCGGTCTGGTTGATGACCAGGTACCCGCCGGATCTCAGCCACACGCGCGGTTTTAAAGCTTTCTCGATCTCGGCCTGCACGCCGTAATTTTCGAGAATCGGCTCTTCACGAGTGTAGAGTTTTACGCGGTTGACCATATGCGGTTTTACGCGGTTCACAAACTCGACGATATGCAGGTAATCTTCCTCGGAATCGACGCGAATAGCGGCGAAATCTTCGGAAAGCTGATCGCGCAGGATGCGCTGAACAAGGTCTAAGTCCTGGTGGACCAGCGCCGGGGCTTTGGATTTTTCGGCCTGCTTCTTTATCTCTACCCACGTACGCACCAGGTAACGAGCGTCTTCGCGCAGTTGCGCTTCAGGTATTCCGATACCCGCCGTACGCACGATAAATCCACCCGAAGGCACCTCTTCTTCAGTACGTATCTTTTGAATAACGGTGCGCAGGCGTGTGCGTTCGCTGCCGCTTTCGATCTTGCGGGAAACGCCGACGTGTTCGATGGTCGGCATATAAACGATATAGCGCCCCGGCAGCGCGATGTGCGATGTGATACGGGCGCCCTTACGCGCGATAGGTTCCTTGGCGATCTGGACGATCACTTCCTGGCCTTCGCGCAGCAGATCGGAGATCGTCGGTTGCGGCGGCCGGTCGCGGCGGCTATCGCGGCGATTGTCCGAACGGCCACCTCCACGGCGGCTATCACGGCGGGTATCCGAACGGCCTTCGGGACGGCTGTCTGAGCGGCCTTCGGGACGGCTGTCTGAACGGCCCTCGGAACGGCTATCTGAGCGGCCTTCGGGACGACTATCTGTACGACCCTCGGGACGACTATCTGAGCGACCCTCAGAACGACCTTCGGAACGGCTTTCTGAACGGCTGCTGCTTTTGCGCGGCGCCTCTTTTTCCTCAGTCTCGTCTTTGACCGGTGTTAACTCGGCTGCCGTGATCTCACTTTCGACATTAATTGCCTCGTCGCTCTCGGCGCCTTCCAATCTGTCCTCCGTCGGCCCGTCAGTCTCTTTCTTATTGCCGGTTGGCCGGCGACGCCTTCCACGACCGCCGCGCCGCATCGCAAATTCTCCGGTACCCGAAGGCTCTTTTACGCTGGCACCGGCATCGGCGTATGTTTCTGAAGTTTCTGAGTCTTCAGATTTGTCGGCTTTAGCCTTGGTCGTCTTTTTGGCTTTAGGCTTATCGCCGGACTTATCGGGGGTTTTACCTTTAGCAGCAGGTTTTTTTGCCGCCGCCGCGGTTTTTCCCTTAGCAGGCTTATCTGCCGCTTTGCCGCGGCCCCGCCCGCCTTTTTTCTCTTTCGCTTCCTCCATGCTTGCGTCAGAAACTTTGTCAAAGCTAAAGGCCGGCTCGTCCTCATCGGCTATGCGTTCAAAACCGCCGCCCATTTCCCCAACTTCCATCGAGGAAAGCAGCGAGCCCACTTCGGCGCTGGCAGTACTTTCGACATCAAATTCGATCGCGCGAACTTTATCCTGAATGGCTTCCTGCACATAAGCTTCCTTGAACATATCGCCGGTGGTTTCTTCCGCGTCAACGATACGCTCAAAACTGGAATCCCCGTCGATAAAGAACATCGTGCCGGCCTCTACCCGATCGGCTCCGGCTTCTACGGCTTCGACCAGATCGTCGGCCTTCTTGCCGCCACGCCCTCGGCTTCTGCCGCCGCGTTTGCCTTTTCTGTCGTCTTCCGGCGGAGCTTCAGCTGCTGCATCAGCGATTTCTTCTTCCTCATCGCCCTGATCTCCGGCAGCCAGCGGTTCCGCTAATTCGTGGGCCGATTCCATCTGATGTTCGCGAACGAGGCGTTCTTTCTGCAGCTGCTCGACCACTTCTTTTTCGGCTTCGGGCTTCTTGGCGCCCTTTTCTATCATTATTCTTTCGAACTCTTCTTCTTCATCAAAGAAGTCCGAAACATACAGGAACGCATCGCGTTCCAGCCCTATATTGACAAAGGCAGATTGCATACCGGGTAATACCCTTTGCACTCTGCCTTTATAAATATTACCTACAAATCCCTGGTCGTTTTCGCCTCTTTCAATGTAAAACTCAACAACCTGGCCGTTTTCGATCACAGCAATCTTTCTTTCGCGTCCATTGACGCTGACGATCATTTCTTTCGCCATAAATTATCTTTTCTCTTGGATGTACATTTGATCTGTCATCCTTAAAAATCCTTTGTTTCTTTAAATTTATCGGTCTTATCACATTTTTCCGTCTGTACCAGCGCGGAAGAAAAGATAGACACTCAGCAGTATTGGCGTAGAGATAGGACTTTAGGCAAAGATTAAAGGATTGTTGATGATCAGGATCTTGCACAGCCCGTGATGCGGTCTTTCAGCGTTAAGACTTGTGTCTTTACACTTTTGCATCAGGGTTTCAAACAGGAACTTTTCAAAAAAATTGGCAATTTCTTGTTTGCCGCGGACAGGGAGCAGTTTTCACGCTCCTACCTGTCGTTTCATTGACGGTGGATCACCGTTAATTCAATATTTTCAATCCTTTTGGTTTGCCGAAGCTGAACCAAATTCAGCCGTTCTTATCTCGTTAGTCAGCCAAAACCACGATAAGTATAGTTTATATCTGCAAATAAAGCCAAGAATAAACTATAGAAATATGCATTAGCCACGAATTACACAAATAACACGAATTAAAAATTCTTTATTCGTGCTATTTGTGACATTCGTGGCCGTATCTGACTTTATGGGCAAGGCACCGCGATTTACTATTCGTCCTGGAAGATTTACTATTCAAGTTCAAAGTTTTATGGAAGTTTATTTTCAATTGATCACCGATGCAGAGTCTCTGCACAGAGCGGTCGAAGACCTTTCGAAATACGATTTTATCGGTTTTGACACCGAAACGACTGAGCTTGACCCTTATGATGGAGATATCAGGTTGGTCCAGCTGGCCGCGCCGGACAGCGTCCGTGTAATTGATCTGAAGGCTTTTGGTGAGGGAGAAGAGCTGAAAACTAATCCCGATCTGGAGCCGCTGCGCCGTCTTTTGGAAGCAAAAATTCCGGTCAAGATCGCGCATAATGCCAAATTTGACGCGAAATGGGTAAAACATCACCTCGGGATAGAACTGGGCGGAGTTTTCGATACTTATCTTGCCAGCCAGCTGGTTTCCGCCGGCGACACGGACCACCGCCACAGCCTGGCTGAGGTCGTGTTGCGTTATCTCAACCAGGAATTGGATAAGACCGAACAGATCAGTGATTGGAGCAGCGAACTCTCTCAATCGCAGCTTGAATACGCCGCCAAGGATGCCGCTATTTTGCTGCCGCTGCAGGAAAAGCTGGCGGAAAAGCTCCGGCAGGAAGAGCTGGAAAGATGTGCGACCATCGAATTTGAAAGCATCTTGCCGATCGTGGCGATGGAGCTGGCCGGTGTAAATCTCGATAAGGAATTGTGGCGCTCGCATCTCGAACAGGTCGGCAAAAAACAGGCCCATCTGGCCGATGACCTGCAGGACATTCTTTCCGCCGGGGCGATACAGACCTCGCTTTTTGGCCGTACGGAGATCAACCTGGATTCGCAGCAGCAGGTGCTGGAAGCATTACAAAGGATCGGGGTACCGATCGGTGACAGTACGCGCCATGAAGTGCTGGAAAAACTCGCGCCGCTGCACCCGCCGGTGGAAAAGCTGATCGAATACCGCGTCCTGCAAAAACAGCTCACCAGTTTTGGTGAGAATATTCTCGAATATATCAGCCCGGCAACCGGACGCATCCACGCGGATTTTCGCCAGATCGGCGCGCCGACCGGGCGTTTTTCCTGCTCGCACCCAAATTTGCAGCAGGTGCCGCATGAAAATGAATACCGCCGCTGCTTTAGCGCGCCGCCGGGGAGAAAACTCATTGTCGCCGATTACAGCCAGATCGAGCTGCGCATACTGGCCGATTTCAGTAACGACGAGCGTTTGATCGAGGCGTTTAAGTCCGGCGCCGACTTTCACCGCGCAACCGCGGCCCAGGTTTTTGGCGTTAAACCTGAAGACGTCACGCCGGCGCAGCGCACTTTTGCCAAGCGGCTGAATTTCGGCGTAGTGTATGGCATCGGCGCGTCGCGCTTTGCCGATATGACAAAGATCGGCGAGAGCGAAGCGGAACAAATGCTGCGGCGCTATTTTAATAATTACCGCGGCCTCGATAGCTGGCTGCGAAACACCGCCAATGACGTGATAAAGAACCGGACGGCGCGAACGGGCTCAGGCAGGCTGATGCGGTTTCGTTTTGATCCCGATAATCCGACGTCGATCGGCTCCGCCAAACGGGTCGGGAAAAATATGCCGATCCAGGGAACCTCGGCGGATATTCTAAAGCGCGCGATGCGGCTTTTATATAACGACCTGAAAAACACCTCGGCCAGGCTGGTAAATGTCATTCACGATGAAATTGTCGTTGAATCCGGAGAGAGTGAGTCAGCGGAGGTCGCGCAAACGGTAGAAAGGGCCATGACCTCCGCGGGTGAAGAATTCGTCAGCAAAGTTCCCATCAAAGTAGAGATAAAGATCGCCTCCGACTGGGCGAAGTAGCTCGTAAGATCCTATGGCCGGACCGATAGCCGTGTTTGCCCGGAGCCGTCGGCGTTCATAAAGTAAATCTCTTTGTAGCTGTCGCGATTGGAGTGAAAGGCGATCCGCTTGCCGTCGGGCGACCAAACCGGGTAGACGTCCGAGAAAGTGTTGCTGGTCAGCTGCTTTAGGTCCGATCCATCCGCATTCATCAGATAAACCTCAAAATCACCGTCACGGTTAGAAGAGAAAAGTATCTTTTTTCCGTCGTGAGACCATTCCGGCATTCCATCAAATCCCTTCGCGCCATCAAATCCCTTGTTGTTCGTGATATCTTTCTGATCTAACAATACGAAAACTGAACGAGTGGGTCGACCGCGGCCGCGAGTGTCAAGCGCCACCGCGGCCGCGCCTCGGGGTGCTCAGCAGCCGGGTCGTCGTGTAGCGGCGCTCGACTTGCCGGCGCGCGCAGACGACGCCCCTTTGCCCGCCAGCGTGAGCGTGCCGATGTAGTTGGTCTTGACGCCCTGCTTGGTGGGCGAGTCGACGAACATCAGCACGCCTTGTACGCCCGCGAAGTCACCCGTCCCTTGGACCACCGGATGGAAGCACGAGCCCCAGACCAGCGAGTTCGGGTCCGCGGAGCCGAACAGCGTCCAGTAGCGGGCGTTGAACGACAGCGTGCCGGACGGGTCGCCCTTACAGGAGCGGTCGCGGCGCCGGTCGATGCAACCCTTGAACAGATCCGAGCCCTCCGCCTCGTAGTAGGGCGACGTCGACACTTCTGTGAGCTCATTGATCGTGAACTTGCCCTTGAGCCCACCGCGAATCTTGTACTGGCCCGCGCCGGTCGCATCGACGTTGACCGCCACCAAGGCGCCCGCCACTCGGTGGGTCGCTGCCTCCGCAGTGCCCGTCAGCGCCACCGTGGCCACAGCCCCTGCGAGTAGCGCTGCGACTCTTGTCGATCTGACCATCGGTCCCCCTCCTGGGGTCGTTTCGAGCACGCTAACGGCGTTCGCCTAGAAGGGGGCAGCCCTATTTGTGAGTCGCAGTTGCGGGGGCCACCGCAAGGCAAATCCAAGAAGCGTTGCGCGTTCACACTCAGACATGCGTCAACGTCGAGCCGCGACGCCGCGTGACAGCACGCGTAAACGGCCGGAGATTGATAGTCGTTGGCAAACGCCCGACGCACCGGAGAACGGCGGTTCGCGCACGGACACACGGCGCGTGTCGGCCGGCCTTACATCAGGTCGCCGCCGGACGCGCCGGCTCTAGGGACGGCAGGAGTCAATGCTGATGGTGGTGATCTGCGCTTCGGCCGACACGTACGCGCCGCCGAAGCCCACGACGGTTGCCTCGCCTATGAGGGTCACGGTCGCGAGGTACGTCTGTGTGTCGTCCGCGCGCCGCGAGAAGTGGCAGATCAAGCGCTGGTCCGGGCCGGGCTGCTGGCGAACCTCGTTGAAGCCGATGACGGACACGAATTCCATGAGCTTGCGCTCATGCGCCGCTACCTCGGACAAACCGTCGCTCACCACAAGCTTCAACCCCAGGTACGCCTGCGCAGGACCGAGTCCACTTGCCATTGTGGACTGCGACGGCATCGCGATCTGCGCTTCGACCGTGATCTGCTCGTCCTCGGGGCGCACCCGGAACGGATGCCCCAAGGTCGCTCGGCCGCGCGGCGCTCCACCGAAGCTCGCCCCGAGATTGACCGCAATTCTGCCTTCGGCACGAGAGGCGGAGGTCAGCGCGGCGGGCTCCATTGAAGACAGCGGAAATGGCGCCACGAGGTTCTGACGCTCGCAAGCCGCCGGCGGTGATGGCAGCAACCAGAGGGACGCGATCAAGAGGGGCAGCGAGCCGACGTCTTCCTGGCTGGACGACCGAACGGTCGCATCGAGGTCGATGCGCGGCGTCAGCAGTGTCTTGGCCGCCAGCGAGTCGAGCTGATCAGTCAGCGCGGACTCGAGCGTAGCGGTCCAGTGGGACCCGAGTTGCTCAATGCGCTTGCTGCGCTGGTCGGGATCTTCGTCGGTAACAATCGCCGCCGCTTCTTTGCCCAGCGCGTCCAGGTCGACGCCATGCTTGGCTTGCACAATCTCGAGGAGACGGGGTGAAACACGCACCCACGTGGCGTCCAACGCCTCGTGGGACTCCCGCAGACGCCGGTCGCTCAACTCGCCGAGTTTTTCCGTTCTGCGGCCCTCTTCTTCGACCAGCCGCCCGACTTCGGGAAAGGCCTTCAGATCGACCAGCTCGACATCGAGCTCAAGCTCTGCCATCGGGTGGTTCTACCGCGTCACCACTGCGCTGTCGAGCACGCGTGGACATGACTTCGCTTCCCGGGCATGACGCGGCTCCCAGCGACATGAGTCGCGGGCTGAGCCGATTCGTCGACCGTGAGACTTCGTGGGGCAAGGACGCTTGCTGCCGGCTCCCTCCAGCGTCGGGCTGCAACGGAGCAGATACTTGCAAGCGCTTCCGATCACCGGTACCGGTACGCCGTGAGGCTGGACGACAACGCCTTTTGGGGTACTTCGAGCACTTCACGCGTTCGGGGCAGCCACCGTGACGTCGACAACGATGCCGGACACCGACGGAGCGACATCTGAACCGTCCGGAAATCAGCGGTTTAGCACCGCGCTAGCGAGTCTGGGACGGTTGCCCAATGGATGTCGCAGCGTTGACCATCTTCCTCGCCCCAGCCTTGAAGTTCCTTCTCGACGTTGGCGACGACGTCACGGGACGCGCGCGCGCATCCCTGGGCGAGGCGGCGTGGGAGCAGGCACGCACCCTGTGGAACCGAGTGCGCGGGAAGGTCGAGGAGGACCCCGCCGCCCTGTCAGTCGCCGAGCGCGTGGCAGAGCAGCCAGAAGACGCTGAGGCACGCACCGCACTCACCTTCTTCCTCCGGCAGATCCTGCGCGACGACCCCGAGCTCGAGCGGGCGCTCGCGGCCGATTGGAACTCGGCCCGTGGTCGCGTCACGGCGATCGCGTCGGCCGAGCGGAGCGTCTCGATCGCCGGCGGTTCGGGCAACGTCGTGATCACTGGTGATGCCGCTCGAACCGACCGGGGAACGTGACCGCGCGGGAGTCGACCGCCCAAGCCCACGGCGAGCGTGCTGTCGCGCTCGTCAACTCCTACGGCAATGTCATCTTCACCGGCGACGTCCACGCCGGTTCGGCTTCCGCGCATGCCGATCTTCGCCTGCTGGCACGATCGATCGAGAGCTTACGGCCGCGGTGTGAGCGCCGTCCCGCGCCGCTGTTCCCGCCGCCCGGGCCTGACACCGACCGACTCGATCGGGAGGATGCCGTCGACGACTTCGCCCGCTCGCTGGCGGCCGGCACGGCCGTCTGCTTGCACGGGCCCGAGGGAGTCGGCAAGAGCTACGTGGCGCGCGCCGCCGTCGAGGGGTCGCGCCGGGATGCGCCCGTGGTTTGGCTCCTCACGGCGGGACGCAGCGCCGGGGACGCCCTGCAGGCCGTCTTCGAGGCGCTGTTCGATGCGCACCCACGCATCGCCACGCCGGAGGAACGGCGTGCGGCCTTCACCGACGTGGACGTCACCGTCATCCTCGAAGACGCCTCGGCGGCGGCCGACGCCGCCGAGCAGATCCGCATCGAGCTTGCAGGCTCCACGGTCGCGCTCATCTCACGTGACGAGGCGCAGTGGGGTGGTGCGGGCGCCCAGGTGCATCTCGAGGGGCTGGACGCCGAGGTATCGCTCGCGCTGCTCGAACGCGACTACCCGGCCGCAGCGCAGCACCCCGTCGGCGCCCGGCGACTCGTCGACCTCGTCCGCGGTAACCCGCGGCGCCTGCGCCAAGCCGCCGGAGTCGCACGCCGGCTGGACCTGCCGCTCGACGCGCTGGTCAAAGCCCTCGAAGCCGGTCCTGAGCAGGAACTCCGTCGTCTCCTCCTGGCCAGCCTGGTGCCGGAGGATCGAAAGATCGTCGAGGTGCTCGCCGGCGCATGCGGCGCGACGCTGGCCGTGGAGCGGCTCCGCGCGCTGAGCGGCGTCGACGACGCTGCGGACCGGCTGGCGCGGATGGACAGCGACGGGACCGTGCAATCCGGCAGCCCGCGCTTCCGGCTCGCCGGTGCGCTTACCGGCCTCGAGGTGCCAGGCGCCCAGGAGCGCCTAGCCGGCCACCTGACTGCGGTGGCCGAGACGCATCGCGACGACCCGACTCCCCTGGTCGAGGAGCTTCCAGCCGCTCGGGCACTCGTGGGCTGGGCGCGCGCCCACGACCGCCCGGACCTGGTGATCGCGCTCGGTCGGGCGTTCGCTCCGGCAGCGCTGTTCGGCCACCTCTGGGATGCGTGGGGCGAACTGCTGACGGCGGTCCTCGACGCCGCCCGCGGCACCGCCGACCTCGGAGCCGTCGCATGGGCGCAGCATCACGTCGGCACCCGCGCCTACCTGCGCGGCGACGAGGTCGGGGCCGTCGAGTCGCTCGAAGAGGCGCTCGACCTGCGCCGGCGTCTGCGCGACGGCGAAGGCGCCGCCGTCACCCGCCACAACCTCGAGTTCATTCCTCGGCCCACCAGCCGGCGGCAACGGTCATGGCAACGGCCACGATCCGCCGCCCGGCGGGGGCGGCACCCGGGGGCGCCTGCTCGCTCTGGCCGGACTGTTGGCCGTGATCATTGGTGCCGGAGGCGCGCGCGCTCGCAGGAGGCGGTGGCAATGCACCCGAGCCGGGGGACGGCGCGACAGCCACGAACGGGGGCCAACCCGAGCGTGAGGGTCCGGGGGGTGATGGATCGAGCGAAGACACGGACGAGAGCGACGACGATGCCGGGGACCCCGACGTGACTCCCGGCCCGAGCCCGTCACCGGACCGCGTGCGCGTGCCCGCCGTCGCCGGGCTCACGCTCGACACCGCGCGAGGGTTGATCAGGCGCGCGAAACTCGACTTCGCGGCTGCGGGACGGTGCGGCGACGCAGCCGAGATCGTCGAGAGCGAGACCTGCGTAGCGCGCGAGTCGCAACCCACGGCGGGTACGCGCGTGCAAGAGGGAAGGCGCGTCGTGGTGACGTTTGCCGAGGAGACGTCCGCGCCGGACGACCTCGTGCCCGTCCCATCGTTGGCTGGACTTACCCTCGGCGAGGCCGGACGCGTCCTCGAGGAGGCCGGACTCGTGCTGACCGCTGTGGGCGCTTGCGACGTCGACACCAACCGGCCGACGACGTCGCCTTACTGCCAGGTCGCGTCGCAGAACCTCCCGGCGAGCGAGCGCGTCGCCAAAGGCACGAACGTGACCGCGACGTTCGACTGGAACCCGCCGCCGATCGAGCAGACCGGAGACCCCGAGCAGGTCGTTCAGTCCAGTGGTGGGCGATCGTGCGCCGATGGCGCCGTATCGCCGGCCATAGTCGTCTGTCCATAGCCAGCCGTCAGGGGCGGCGTTGCCTTCGGTGCTGTCGCGCTGTGCCGCCGGAGGCCCAGCTGCCGACCGGAAGCAGAGGCCTCACGGTCGGCGACACGCACCCCACAGGTCCTGCGGAGGACGAAACGCGTGCCGCAAGCGAGACCGTACTCGTACGCGGCGGCCCCGATGTTCGTCCCGGCCAGGAAGATCAGCGCGTCACCCGTCGAGACCGAACTCACGAGTGTCGCCGCCGACACGCTCGCGTAGTACGGCAACTCCTTCGCCGCCTCGGTCAGCACGTAGCCGGCCGAGGCTGCCAGCCGTCGCCGCCGTGCGCTCAGACCACGTGCCTTGGCGAGATCATGGGCCGCTTTCGAGAGTGCGTTGGAGCTGACGCCCGTCGCCGAGAGCATGGCCCAGTTGGCGTCCAGGCTCACCCACAAGCCGGCGCCCCAGAGGACGTACGAGGCGGCCAGGCAGCCGAGCAGGACCGACAACCCCGAGCCGCTGAGTAAGCCCGACGCAACCAGCAATCCGCCCGCTGCCACGGCGAACGCCTCGAGCGCATAGGTCGACGCGACCGTGCCGGCGACCGTTGCCAGCCATGCTCGCCCACGGCGTCGACCGAAATCCTCTGTCTGCGCGGGCGACGGCGCGCCACGCCGCTCATGCGGGCGGCCGAGATGGCGCTCCGTCCCGAGAAGCCGCTGCGCCAACCAGGCCGGATGAGGGAACGACGCGGGCAAGTGAGCTCCATGGCCACTCCACCGGGCGCCGAGTCAACTGGACATCGCATCCAGGGGTGAAACGCCTCACCGCTGTGCAAAGGTGCCGCCCGCCAAGTCGATCCGCGAGATCAGCGCTTGGAGGGGAATGCGCGCTCGTTGACGCGCCGGTGTCCTTGTTGCGCTGTGCGGACACTTGACGGCGGGCGTGGGTGGCGCTCACGATCCGCGAGGAGGCGGTCATGTCCCCACTGATGCTCGATCGCGCCGGTCGCCGGCGGTCGCCCGCGACGGGGATCAAGCGATCATGGCGCAGGTGTCCTTCATCGTCCCGGTCGACTTGAACGAGACAATCGAACCCAGGGCGTCGTACACGATCGTGACGTTGCCCGTGAAGACGTAGCTGCGACCGGTCGCGTCGTCGCCGGGACCCATGTCGCCCGGGAAGAAGATGTATCCCTGCGTGCCGCTCAGCCGCAGCACGCTGGAGCCGTCCTCCCGGGGAATCGAGGCGACGCGCCCCTGCAGTTTGTTGATGACCGACTTGCCGGTCGCGATGTTGGTCACCTCGTCGATATGCACGCCGGTGACCGTGAAGGTACCGTTGTCGAACGACGTTCCGACGGCGTTTCCTCCCACGGTCGTGCTGCGGACGCCGTCGGGCGCGATCGCTTCCGGACATGCGAGTCCCGGCTCCGCGAAGAACGACTCGCCTATCGGGAGCCTCTGCCTGTCAGGCTTGGCCGCAAGCGCAGCGGGCACGAGCCCCGCGCTCGCAAGCGTTGCCACAGCGACGACGGCCGAACCCCTGCGTACCCAGCGTGAACTCCGAGCCATGCCTGGCTCCTCCCCTATTGGATCGGTTTCGGATTCTTAGCGCGCGGGCGCTCGCTTGTGAGGCAACTTCGGGCGGCCTCGCGCGCTGGCGTCGGACCTATGACCCCACTCCGGGTGCCTCCAGCGCTTTGCCCGGAAGTCGACGTGGCAGAGGACGGACGCGAGTGTCGCATCCGCCTGGACGCGATAGCCGACGCCGCGCGGCCAGCGGCTATCGCTTTGCGCGAACAGCGATCGTGGTGCTACTTCCCGGTGGCGGTCGCGGCGGCCAGCGCGAACGGGCTGCCCTCGGAATCTCGGCATACGGCCCACCGGTCGCCGGGGTGGATGATCGAGCCGCCGAGTTCTCGGACGCGCTCGACTGTCGTGGCGAGATCGGCGACAGTGAAGTAGGGCAGGCAGGCGGTGTCGCCGGGGCCGCGGTCCCCGCGAGTGGACTCCGAGACGCAGGCCGTCGGTGTCGGTCTCCCACCCGGATCCGGCCGCGGTGGGTCGTGGCGCGAGGGTGACTCCGAGGACTCCGTGCCAGAACTGGCGGGCGCGATCGGGATCGTCGGCCGGAAACTCAATCAGCGGCGGGGGCATGGACGGAGTATGGCCAGCATCCCGTTCGCTTCTCCTCTGCGCGACGAGCGGCGCTGGGCGTGCTCTCTTCAGAACCGAAGCGAGGTGCTGACCGGGATCATCGGCGCTCGGCGGGCGTGGACGGTTTCGATGATCTCGGCGTTGTCGATGCCCTGCAGGTAAACCGAGGTGATGCCGAGGTTGCTGTGGCCGAGTTGGCGCTGGATCACGATCAGCGGCACGCCTTCGTGAGCCATCTCGACCGCGTGGGCGTGGCGCAGCTGGTGCGGCGCGAAGCGGCGCCGAACTCCGGCCGCTGCGGCGGCGCGGCGGAGCTGGGCTCGCACGCGGCTGCGTGACCAGTGTGCGGCCGCGGGTGGCGCTCCGGCGATGACACAGAACAGCGGCCCGACGGGCAACTCGCGTCGGAGCTCGAGCCACGGCTGCAGTTGCTCCCAGGCCCAGCGTCCATGCCCACTTCGCGTCGGCGGCCGCCCTTCCCGCGTCGGACCAGCAACGAGCCGCGGCCGGGATCGAGGTCGCCCTCGGACAGCGCCAGCGCTTCGTTGATCCGCAGGCCGGCTCGCCACAGGATCACGATCAGCGCCGCGCAGCCGGCGCCCGTGGGGCCGATCGCCGGCGGCGCGCATGACGGCGACGATCTCCTCGATCGTCGGTGGATCGGCCGGGTAGCGCACGCCCTTGTTGCGCGGCGGACCGGCCGATGTGGAAGCCCGGCAGGTCGCCGGCGACCGGCGGCGGCCGGCGCATCAAGCAGTAGCTCGGACATGACCGCCTCCTCGCAAATCGTGAACGAGCCACTATCTGCGCCCGGAACGGCTTAGCGAAAAGGCTATCGCTTCCATCCCTGAGCTACACTCGCGCGCGATAGGCCAGCGGCTATCGCGTCTGCCTAACGCAGCAGCGAGTGTCCGCTGTGCTGCTGTTCCAGCAATTGCGTAGGGGTGGCCGGTCGCGGTCTACGTCTTGACGTTAGCCCGGCGTCCGTGGGAGTGTGGGTCCAAGGGAGAGTTGGTGCAAGAGAAAGCCTCAAGGCGTTGGCTCGTCAGCTCGGTCGTGGCGCTTCTAGTCGCGCTCGATCTCGCAGCCGACGCCACTGCGGCGACCGTGACCGTGGCCAAGGATCGTTACGGCGATCGCGCGGTGTATTACGTGGCGGCACTCGGTGAGCGCAACCAGGTCTTGGTCGCCTCGCTCGGCGATCACCGCGTGACGGTCGCTGATGCTGGTGCGGTCATCACGGCGACGGGCCGCTGCACATCGGTTGACGCCCACAATGCCGTGTGCCGCGGGGCGCTTATAGCGCTCACATCGCCACCGGCGATCTCGATGATCTTGTGGCGACGCCGCAGCGAGTGGCCACAGACACGGACATGGTCGTTTACGGCGGCCCAGGAAACGACATGCTGAGCGGCGGCCGCAATGAGGATGTCGTGCTCAAGGGCGGCGACGGTCACGATCACCTTCAAGGAAGTGGTGGCTTCGACACGCTCAACGGCGGCAGCGGAAACGATCGGCTCCATGGCGGCGACGACGAACGACAAGCTCAATGGCGGCAGCGGCGACGACCAGCTTCACGCGAGGGCCTCGAGGACGAGTTGAACGGTGGCGGCGGACACGACGGTCTCTACGGTGGGCCGTCGGGTGATCGGTTTGACGATGGCGACCGCGATGGCGCCATCGGCGCTGCGGACCCGGACCGGATGTCATCGACGGCGGTGGCGGTAGGTACGACACCGTGAGCTACGAGCACAGGCGGCAGAGTGTCAGCGTCCACGCCGGCAGCGACACGAACGCCGGGGAGGCCGATGAACAGGACATTCTCATGCGGATCGAGCACGTCCGCGGCGGCGCGGGCGATGACCGAATCGTGGGAGATGAACGGCGCAACGATCTCTGGGGTTCGCGCGGTGCCGACACTCTGATCGGCAAGGCTGGTCGCGACAATCTCGCCGGTGGCACTGGTGGCGACCGGCTGCGCGGAGGCCGCGATGCAGACGTGCTCACGGGCGCGAGGGGTGTCGACGCACTCCGGTGCGGAACAGGTGAGGACCTCATCAATGCTTGGCGCTGGCGGGTCCGCGAGACGATGCCGCATTCGTGAGCAACTCGCAATAGGTTGGGACTTCTTTGGCGGTGACTACTTCACGCGTTGGCAATGGGTGCGTGCGCATCTGAGGAGGACCCGGCCGTGGTGGCTGAGCCTTCGCACCGAGTGCCCATGGGTCTGGGACGATGCCTACGTCGCCTGCAACGGCACTGTTCGCGTTAGAAGCAGGGCGGCGCAAGCGGCTATTAGCCCTCGGGCGTTTCAACCACGGAGCTGACGGCGACGCATTCACCGTGCCCTTCGCTCTTACAAGCCTGGGCTACCGCCGGTGGGCCGGACGACCCGGCAGGGCGCACGCGACCGTCGTACTGCGCGTCAACCTGAGCACACGCCCAAACGCCCGCTCAAGTGGACGATGAGACCACAGCGCGACGGATGACGTCTTAGCGGACCTGCGGCAACGCCGCGGAAGCCGTTCAATCGACCGTCGAGGTCCCGCGCCCGCCGCCAAAGCGGATGCGCGACCGAGAAGCGGCGCCGGGGCGAGCGGCTTAGTCCAGTGCTCCTTTCGCCTGCATTCAGCACTGGGTGCTTCCGCGGACGCAGTGCTGCTTCGCGCGAGAAGCGACAGCGCGATGAAGCTTGTCTGCGGTCGCAGAAACGCCGCAGTCGGAGACGAGGTGCGCTCAGCTCGCGATCTCGCCGACCTGCGCTTGGTCCATGCACGGCCACCGGCATCAACGGGCCATGACACCACCGGCTCCCAAGCGCGCGTCGCGGTCGATCGCTGGAGCCGTGGACGTGACGTTTCACTTCACCTCAGGGCATTTGCGTTGACGGTCTCTCGCTGAGAGTGTCGGAGCGTGAGAACCGTCAACCTGGTCAAGGCCTGCTGCTGCGCGACCGTGGCTTTGGCCGGTTTCGGGGGAGCGGCAGACGCGTCGACGTTCGTCGATACGCGCGTTCTCTCGCGGCAGGGGTGGTCGGCCGACCAGTGGGCGGTGACCAACGGCACGGGGCCTTCGACCACCGCGATCTGGACAGAGCGCCGCCGCCACCGCCAGCATCGTGATCGTGTCGTGTTGCGCAGCGCTGACCTGGACATCGCAGCGACGGCATTCTCCGCACCGGTGACGGTGCTTCGCGACGCCCGAGGCATCCGGTCGGGCTGGACGGCCGGCCTGTCAGTCGCGGCGTCTGATTCGGGCGAGGTCGTGGCGGCATGGACCCGCCGAGCGCGCCAACGATGGGTTATCGAGTCGATCACCCGGCCCGCCGGGGCGCGTGCATGGTCGGAAGTGACGCGTGTCGCCGTCATGCGCCGTCAGCCTGTCGCGCTCGAAGTCGCGGCCGCAAGCGCCAGCGAGTCCCTCGTGTACTTCGAGACACACGCGGAGAGGGCGTGGGCGGCATTGCGACGCGCGAGCGCTTGGCAGATGCCGCAGCGGCTCCCCGCGGACGGCAGGGCCGGCTCGTTCCCGTCCCCGGCGATCGCCGCCTCGCCCGACGCCGGATTTGCCGTCGTGTTGTCAGACGACGCCGGAGTGGAGCTCGTGCGTGCACTTCCCGGTCAGGACTTCGGCCCGCCGGTGCGCCTGACAACCGCGAAATATGCCTCGCGAACCGATGTGAGCTTGACCCGCGGCGGACTCGCGATCGCGGCTTGGAGCGAAGGCATCGCGGGCGACCGGCTCGATCGTGAGATCCTCAGGGCCGTGACAGTCACGCGCGATGGGCAGGTCACGCCCTTCTTCGCGACATCAGCCGACGATGACGCGATCGGAACCACCGTCGCCAGCAACGCTTCGGGGGAGTCGGTGGTCGTATGGGATCACAGTCGCTATCGCCGGCGAGGCGTCGGAGTCGTACAACGTCGATCCAGCGGGCAAGTGCTGCCCGCACAAGACATCGCGAACATCCCGATCGACGAGTTCGCCGATGCGCCACGTGCGGGAGTCGCAGGCAACGGCACAGCCGCGATGGCGTGGCAAGGCCAGTGCGGCAGCGGCGCAACGCGACTGTTCGTGACCATCCGTCCCGCCGGAGGCGCGGCGTTCGAGCGAGTGAGCGTGATCACGCCCTACTTCACGGTGCTGGCGGGTCTCGCCGTCCGCGACACAGGCGCGGTCGTCGTCCTCGCCCAGTCCGGTCAACGAGGGCCAGTCCTTCTGTACGCAACGTATGCCGGCGACCCGACGCCACAGCTTCGCCTGCGGAACGTCTGTACCGCGCCGGTCCTCGAGTGAGCAGCGCGGCGCGCGACCGCGGATGAGTCGGCGCCCGCGGGCATTGCCTTTGCGAGCCGCGATGCTGCCGTGGCTCCGCAGCTGTCGCAATGCGCGACGAGAGCACGAGCTCGCGCGGACCCGGCCCTCACTTCTTACGGGTGAGCGTCACATGCGACATGGCGGTGAGCGTCTCCTCCAGCTTGATGTAGCCCGGCGGCTCGATGGGCTCGAGGAACCTCGGTTCGAGCATCAGCGAGAAGTTGCGCCGGGATCCGAAGATCTGCTTCGGCTTGAGCGCATCCCGTTGCTTGAGCAGGAACGGGAACTGGTTCGTGATCACGTCGAAGTTGCCGACCGGTGTCGTGCCGCAAGCGCGCGCCGGATTGACCCGCTGATTCTCCGTGCTCGATTGCGCCACGGTCAGCTTGCCCTTCGACCAGCCGAAGCTGAAGTTCGTACGCACAGGGAACTCGGTCCCGCAGTCACCCGCATGGAGCGGGAACGCGCGGCACGAACCGTCGGGGAACTGCTGCCTCGCGGCACCGGTCGCGCGCCGCGACACGGTGCCGGGCGCGGCGAAGGCCGTGTCACCAGGCTGCCGCCCCACCCGCGACACGAACACCACGCCAGGGCCCAGCTTGCGAAAGACCAGCACGACGTCCTTGCCCCGGTCGAACGTCCAACGCTCCGACAGCGTGCCCGTGGCCTGCAGTGCGCACGGAAGCGCCAGGGCGCTGTTGAAGACGAAGTCGATCTGCGATTCCTGGAAGCCGTTGACGGTCACCTTGAACCGCGCGGTCGGGCCATCGTCGAGCAGGTCGTCGAGATCGTCGGGTAGCCCCGGCGGAGGCTGCGGGACCTGCGCCGCCGAGGGCGCAGCGAGCACCGCGAGCACCCCGAGCGCGGCCGCCAGTACCACCGCGGCGGTCCTGATGGGCATCGTGTGCTCCTCTCGTCGGTACCGCGGCGGGGCTCTCGTGCCCAACCTACCTCCCCGCAGCGCCGAACGGGAGAAGTCTTGCCGCCGCGGCGACTGGAGCGCGTGCATCTGGAGCTGGGAGAGCCGGGGCGAGCGCACCCCGCAACGAGATCGTCGTGCCGAAGTTCCTCGTGGAGGAGCGGCTCCGCAAGCTCTGTCTCCAGCTACCGTCGTCGGAGCTTCAGCTTCCGAGTGACCGCCGCGCCGTTACCTGCGCGATCCGTCACCGTCGCGGCGACGCGCAGGCTGACGCGACCGATCCGCCTGAACGCCTTTCGGGTCTTCGGTCCGACGGACACGGACACGGTCGTCGTGCCGGCTCGGATCGAGCGATCCGCGAAGCCGACTGCCACCCGCCCCTGCGGCTTGGGCACGAGCCCGAGCCTCCGGGCGGTCGCCCTCGTGACGGAGAGTCGCGCGGCGACCTGGCCGGCTTCGGAGCTGGTCACGAGGAGCTTGAGCCCCTTCGTGCGCACGTCGCGGAGCCGCTGGACCCGGCTTGACGACGACCGATGCGGTCGGCGCGATCGTGTCGGGCATCTTCGACGTCGTCACGACGGGCCCCTGATCGTCACCGACGACGATGTCGAGCACCGCGACGTTCGACCTGGCTCCGCGCTCGTCGGTGACGCGATAGTCGATCCGGTCGGGGCCGGCGTAGTTGCGGTCGGGCACGTACGCGATCCCGTCCTCGGAGAACGCCAGCTTGCCGTGACGGCGAGCGGTGACCAGTTCCGGCGAGACGGGACCGCCGTCCGGGTCGCTGCAGGCGGTCAACGCAGTGAGCGGCAGCGTGCCGTTCACCGGCACCCGCAAGGTGAGCGGGGACACGCAGCTCGGCGGGCTGTTCGGGCCCAGGACGGTGATGGTCACCCTGGCGATGTTCGAGTCGGCGAGGCCGTCGCTGGCCGTGACCATGAACGAGTCAGGTCCGTGGTAGCCGGGCTCGGGCGTGTACGTGAACGTCTCGAACCCGTCGAAGTCGCCGAGCATTCCGGAGCACGGTTCGGCTCGACGGTGATGTCGATCGTTAGTGTGGCCGACACCTCGTCGCCGTCGTTCGCCCGGAACTGGAATGCGTCCGGCCCCGTGTAGCCCGGTTCAGGCGTGTACTGGACGGAGCCGTAGTCATCGGGCTCCGTCAACTGCCCGTGTGCCGGCGCGGTCATGATGTCGAACGTCAGGTGGTCGAGGTCGGCGTCCTGGCACGTTGATCCGAGCCAGATGAAGGCCGAAGACCCGTCGTGCGCGGTCACCGGCCCGGTTGCCACAAACGGGCGGCGCCGCGGAGTTCGCCGGGCCCGGCATCCCTGCCAGGCCGGAACCGGCGATCGCGGCCGACGCGATGATCCTGAGCGCAATCCGTTGCATGACGCCATCGTCCGCCACGGCGGCGGCGCGGACCACGGCCCAGCGGGGTGGTACCCGCTACCCGTCAGGCGCGCTGCCGGCTCTCGATCGCGCGCGCGGTCTGCTTCAAGTGCTCCTCCGACGCCTCCTCCCCATACGCGTCGTGCCACTTCCACCAGACATACGGCGGCGTCTGCGGGTAGCCCTCCGGCGAGTCCTCCCACTCCTCCTGGCGCCCGAGCGCGGTGAGGTCGAGGAAGGTCCAGGTGTTCGCCCACACCTCGTCGCCGCGGGCGGTGATGAAGCCGGTCCGGAAGACCCGGTCGCCGTCGCGGATGAACGCGTTCGTGCCGTGCCACTCGTCCACGCCGAAGTCGGCGTCGAAGTCGTCGGTCATCGTGAACCACGGGATGTGCTCCCACCCCATCCGCCCCTGCATGCCCCGGATGACCGCCTGCGCCGCCCGCGAGGCGAACACGAGCGTCGTGTCGCGGGCGTTGAGGTGGGCCAGGTTCGGGATGTGGTCGGCCATGAACGAGCAGCCGACGCAGCCGTGCTCGGGCCAGCCGGCCACGCCGGGCTCGTAGAAGGCCCGATACAGGAGCAACTGGCGGCGCCCGGCGAAGAGGTCGAGGAGGCCGACGGGGCCGTCCGGGCCCTCGAAGCGGTACTCCTTCTCGACCTCCTGCCACGGCATCCGCCGGCGTTCGGCGGCGAGCGCGTCGCGGGCGCGCATCACCTTCTTCTCCTTGGCGCGCATCTCGAGGAGCGCGGCCTCCCATTCTTCCGGGGAGACGATGGCGGGGATGTGCATCGCGAAGTAGCCTTTCGTTCGGATGTTCTGGCCTGATACATACCGAACACGACACGCGCGCCGGCGCAATCCGTCCGAGCCGACCGGTCAGCGCAGACCGATCTCCGCGATGCCGCTGAAGCCCGGCTCCCACCTGATCCTCGCGATGCTCGGCGCGGGGTCCGCACCGGCTACGCCATCAAGCGCGCCGTCGACCGGAGCACCCGCTTCTTCTGGGCGGCCTCGTTCGCCCAGGTCTACCCGGAGCTCGCGTCGCTCGAGCAGGACGGCTACGTCGTGAGCGCCGACGAGCCGCACGGCGCCCGCCCGCGCAAGACCTACCGCCTCACCGGCAAGGGTCGGCGCGCGCTCGACGACTGGCTGAACGACGAGCGCATCCCCCGCCTCGAGTTCCGCGACGAGGGGCTCCTGCGCCTCTTCTTCGCCGACGGGATGACCCCCCGGGCGCAGCTCGCGCTCGTCCAGCGCCTCCGCGCCCACGCCGAGGAGAACGCGCGCCACTTCCAGGACGAGATCCTGCCGCTCGCGGAGAGCGCCCGCTGGCCGCTTCGTGGCGGTCGTCGCGCGTGAGGGCGCGGACTACTTCGCCTGGCGGACGGCGTGGTTCAAGGCGCTCGAGGAGCAGCTTCGAGCGCGAGATCGAGACCGGCGGGGCCTGACCTCTGCGATAGTCGCGCCGTGACGGCGGGGCTGGCGACACGACTGCACGACTGGGCGGACGCGCTCGGCCAGGCGGCGCACCGCGGGCCACTGCGCCGCGCGCAGATCTCCTTCGGCGTGATGTGGGCGAGCGAGAGCGCGTTCATGGTCGCGCTCGGCGTCCTCGCGTTCCGGGCCGGCGGCGTCGCGGCGGTCGGCGCCGTCACCGCCGCCCGGATGGCCGCCGCGGCCCTGCTGGCGCCGTTCCTCGCGACGATGGCCGACCGGACGCGCCGGGAGCACGTGCTGGTCGCGATCGGCGTCGTCCGCGCGGTGATGCTCGCGGCTGCCGCTGCCACCACCGCAGCCGACGGCCCCGCCGCGGCGACCTACGCCTTCGCCGTCGTCGCCACGATCGCGGTCACCCTCTACCGGCCCGCGCACTCCGCCCTCCTCCCCGCCCTGGCCAAGTCGCCCCAGGAGCTCACCGGCGCCAACGCGGTCCGCGGCATGCTCGACTCGCTCGCCACGCTGGGCGGCCCGCTCATCGCGGCCGTCCTGCTCGCCGCGGACGGCCCGGCGCCGTGTTCGCCGCCTGCGCCGCGGCATCGTTCACGGCGCGCTCGTCGTCGTCTCCCTCCCTTACGACGCGCCGCCACGTGCGGAGCAGGTCCGCAGCGGCGGGCGCGCGATGCTCCAGGGCTTCGCCGCCATCGAGGCCGACCGCACGTTCGCGCTGATCACCGGGCTCGGCGTCGTCCAGACGTTCACCCGCGGCTGCCTCATCGTCTTCGCCGTCGTGGTCGCGATCGACCTCCTCGACACGGGCGACCCGGGCGTCGGCGTCCTCAACGCGGCCATCGGCGCAGGCGGGGTGCTCGGCTCGATCTTCGCCTTCGCGCTCGTCCGCAGCGGCCGGCTCGGCAGCCTGGTTCGGCGTCGGCATCGCGCTGTTCGGCGCGCCGCTCGCCCTCATCGGCCTCGCCCCCGAGCAGGCGGCGGCGATCGTCCTGCTCGGCTTCGTCGGCGTCGGCAACGCGCTGATCGACGTCGGCGGGTTCACCCTGCTCGCCCGGCTGGCCGACGAGACCGTCCTGGCCCGCATGTTCGCGGGGTTCGAGGCGATCCTGACGCTCGGGGTCGCGGCGGGCGGGCTGCTCGCGCCGGTCATCATCGAGCTGCTCGGCCTCCGCCCCGCCCTCGTCGCCGTCGGCCTCCTCGCGCCGCTCGCCGTGCTCGCGAGCCTGCCCGCGCTCCGGCGCCTCGACGCCCGGATGCGCGTGCGCGACGCCGATATCGAGATCCTGCGCGCGGTCGGCATGCTGCGCGCGCTGCCGGCGGCGACGATCGAGCAGCTCGGCCGCCGGGTCGAGCACGCAGCATCCCGCCCGGCGTGACGGTCTTCGCGCAGGACGAGCGCGGCGAGCAGTTCTACGTGGTCGAGTCCGGCGAGGCCGAGGTCGTCCGCGACGGTCACGTCGTCAAGACGCTCGCCGCCGGCGACTGCTTCGGTGAGATCGCCCTGCTGCAGGACCGCCTGCGGACGGCGACCGTGCGCGCATCCACGAAGGCAGAGCTGCGTGTCAGCGTGCTCCAGCGCAGCGCCTACCTGACCGCCGTGACCGGCTACCCCGCGAGCGCGGAGGCGGGCGACCAGATCGTGACGACGCGGCTGGAGGCGCTCGACGCCGCGATCGCCTCGCACGCCGGTGACGCGCGCTGACCCATCCGTTCGGCAGTAGCGGCGCCCGGCCCGGACTGGGCGGGCGCGCTAGAAGCCCAGCGCCGCGCGGCCGCCGACGACCGGCAGGCGAAGCTCGCTGCGGTCCGGGAACACGGTGAGCCGCGTACCCGGCAGCGGCCGCATCGTGTAGTCGTGGTCCGTCGAGACCACGACCAGGCCGATCCGGTGCCCGGCGGCGACGACGTAGTCGTCGGGCTGCAGGTCGAAGCGGAGGTCGTACTCGCGTCCCTGCTGGATCGGTGTGCTCCGATCCAGCCGCGTGCGGTTCTGCGGGTCGAGCCAGCCGCGCGTGATCATCACCGGCGCAGTCGGCCGGCGCCGTAGTCGACGAGCACCGCGGTCAGGTTGGCGGCGTGGCGGTTGTCCACCGACGCGCGGAGGGTCACCTCCGGAGTGCCGCTCAGGCGCACGGCGACGGGCACGGGCCGCGGATCGGAAGACGAGGCGGTTCGGGTGCGCGACGTCGGGCGTCTGCGATCAGCACGTCGTCGGTGTCGAGCTCGCGGCCGCGGTCGACGAAGCTCTGGCGCGGACGCGGCCCGCGAGGTCGGCCGGGTCGTCAGCTCGCCCGGCGCGGTCGCATTCGACGGCGGCGAGCCGCACGGCGACCGCGCGCGCGCCGGGCGCCGGCCACGCGGGGCCGTCGTCGAAGGCTCCGTCCGGTCGCTCCACCCGCACCCGCGGCTCGTCGAGGACGCCGTTGGGGACACCGTGCAGCTCGTGGTCGAACCAGCGGTGGACGGTGACGTCGAACTCGTCCTCGATCGGGCGGGCCGTGGCCGCCGGCGTGCAGCCACAGCTCGGCGCTCGACCGCGCAGCCGCTCCCACCAGGCGGCGAACGCCTTCGTCTTGACGTTCCAGTCGTCGAGGCCGTGGACGAGGAACACGCTCGCCCGGACCCGCCGCGCCGCGCTGAGGTAGTCGCGCGCACGCCAGAACGGGCTGTCGTCGCCCGTCGTCCGGTCCTGCTGCTCCGCCAGCCGCTGCAGGACGTGCGCGCAGCGCCCGTCCGCGCGTTCGTTGCCGGTCGTGAACCGCGCGAGCACGTCGGTGTCCTCGCCGAGGTAGACGTTGTCGCCGACCCCCTGCTCCTCGGAGTGCGGCGCGACGACCAGGCCGTTGGCGCGGTAGTAGTCGTACCAGCTCGAGATCGCGCTGATCGGGACGATCGTCTCGAGCCCTTCGACGCCCGTGGTCGCGACCATGTTGGCGAGCGTGCCGTCGTAGGAGACGCCGATCATGCCGACCTGCCCGGTGGTCCAGTCCGCCGCGACCGGACGCGCCGGTCGTCGCGTCGCCAGGCGCGGGCGCGGCCGTTGAGCCAGTCGATCACCGCGCGCGTGGACAGCGCCTCGTCGCGATCGCCGATCGTCGGGCAGCCCGTCCGAGCCGGCCGACCCGATGCCCTCACCGAGGATGACCGCGTACCCGCGCGGAACGTAGTGGTCGTCGAGCTCGCCCGGGCAGGTCGGCCGCGCGCGACCTCGTCAGCGCGCGCAGCGCCGCCGGCGCCCGGCGCGGAGCGCGGCCGGATGAACTCCTGCGGCATGCACGTCGAAGTCGACCGGGTGGTTGGCCGCGTCGCCGAACTCGCCCCGGTACGGGCTGTGCTCGAACACGACCGGGACGTCGACGTCCCGGTCGCGTCTCGGTCTCACCCGGCCGGCTGACGTGGATCCGCACCCGGTCGCGCCGCCCGTCGAGGTCGCTGTCGACCGTCGTCTCGACCAGGAGCGTCTCCACGACCGCGTCCTCGAGCGCGAACACGGGCTGCGTCACGCCGTCCTCGACGACGAGCCATGGCGGCGGATCCGCGCCGGCCGCCGCGGGCGTCGTCAGCGCGGCGGCGGCGACCGCGAGGATCACGATGCGCTGCGAGCCGACACCGCATGCGCGCCGAGCCTTCTCCTCGTCCGCGGCGCTTGTCCACCCCTCGGGTCAGCGCGCGCACCGGCGCGGCGGTGGCCGGGCGCGCGGCTGAGGAGCACGGCGGGCCCGCGCACGCGCGGGCCCGCCGGAGAGAGGACGCGGGAGCTACGCGACCCGGACGGTCTTCGTCGACCGCCAGCCGTTCCCGCGGTTGTCCTTGGACACGACCTGCACCTTCACGCGGTCGCCCGCGGAGAGGGTGCGGAGGCCGCGCCGGTTGAGCTCGACGTCCACGGTCTTCGTCTTGTTGCGCTTCAGCGTCGCCTTGCCGCGGCCGAGCGTCTTGCCGTCCGCCTTGAGCTTCACGACGCTCTTGCACTTCTGCGTCGCGACGCACTTCAGGCGCACGGCGGCGCTGTCGCCCGCGAGCCGCGGCTTGCCCTTGATCTTCACGCGCGGCAGGCCGCCGATGACGAGCTCGCACTGGCGCAGGAAGTCGCGCCGGTCGACGAGCGCGAGGTCGATGCCCTGATCGCAGGAGACCCTGTCCTCGGCCCTGTCGATCGTCCGCGCGATGTCGCTGCCCTTGCCGAGGCTGATCGCGTCCTCGGCGTCGGTGCCCTTGACGACGTCGTTGCCGTCGCCCGCGTTGAGCACGGTGCTGATGCGGCCGGCGACGCCCTTGGCGCCCTTGATCCGGTCGTTGCCCGCGTTGGCCTCGAGCTGGAGCGTCTCCGTGGTGCCGATGTCGACGCTGAACGCGCCGGGGCCCGGGGTGGCGAGCCGGTCGAACAGCACGCGGCCGGCCGTCGGGGACGGGTTGATGGTGAACCGCTCGTCGGCGTCCGCGCCGTTGATCAGCGAGACGTCGTCGCCGGCGCCGCCCTCGTTGAGGTCGTCGTCGTCACCGCCGTTCCACTCGATCGTGTCGTTGCCGTCGCCGCCGCGGGCGTCGTCGCGCGTGCCGGCCGGGTTGTCGTCGGGGGTGATCCGGTCGTCGCCGGCGCCGCCGTCGATCAGGTCGGCGGCGTTCGTGCCGTCGAGCGTGTCGTTGCCGTCGCTGCCCGCGACATCGGCGCGCAGCCCGAGCGCCGCGATCTCGCCGTCGGACTTGAACGTGTCGTCGCCGCCGTTCGCGTTCAGGTCGAGCGTCTCGGAGGCGAGGATGTCGATGTTGAACGGGCCCGGGCCGGGCGCGGCGAGCCGGTCGAAGGTCGCATGGCCGGGCGTCGCCGACGCGTTCAGCGTGAACGCCTCGGGCAACGGCGCGCCGTTGACCACGACCGTGTCGTTGCCGGCGCCGCCGTCGTTGATGTCGTCGTCGTCGCCGCCGTTCCAGGTCATGCTGTCGTCGCCGTCGCCGCCCTGCGCGAGGTCGCGCGTGCCGGCCGGGTTGTCGTCCGGCGTGATGGCGTCGTTGCCGGCGTCGCCGAGGATGAGGTCGGCCGCGTCGCCCGCGTCGAGGACGTCATTGCCGTCGCCGCCGCTGACGTCGAGCTTGAAGCCCGGGCCGGTGCCGACCTCGGTCGCGAGCGTGTCGTCGCCGGCGTTGGCGTTGAGGTCGAGCGTCTCGGTCGTCCCGATGTCGAGGTTGAACGCCCCGGGGCCGGGGGTGGCGAGCCGGTCGAAGATGACCCGGCCGGCCGTCGCCGACGGCTTGACCGTGAAGGCCTCGGGCAGGGGGGCGCCCTGGACCTGGACGACGTCGGCGCCGTCGCCGCCGTTCATGGTGTCGTCGTCCTCGCCGGCGCGCCAGATCAGCAGGTCGTTGCCGGCCTCGCCCTCGAAGAGGTCGCGGGTGTTCGGCGGGTTGTCGTCGCCGATGATCTGGTCGTCGCCGGAGCCGCCGTGCATCTCGTCGACCTTCTCGCTGCCGGAGATCTGGTCGTTGCCCGCGCCGGCCGCGATGTCGACCTTGACGAGTGCGGTGTACGCCGCGGCGTTGACGCCGGTGAGCGTGATGACGTTGGCGCCGTCGCCGCCGGTCACGTCGATCTCCGTGATCGCGGCGCAGTCCGGAGCCACCGGGAACGGCGTCGTGTTGTTCGCGACCACGACTTTGCCGCCCGCGTCGCACGAGATGGTGATGGCATCGGCGCCCTCACCTTCGACCGTCAGCACGCCACCGGCGACGCTCGCGGTGACGGCCGCGTTCGCGATGCCCGGGAGCGCCAGCGCCGCCGCTGCGGCGATGCCCGCGACCGGGATCGACTTCTTCCACCTGGATGACACGTGGGTCCTCCTGAAGCTTGGGGTTCGCTCCCGAGGACGGACGACACGCGGCCCGCATTCCCGGTCGGGTCACGGATCCGCGTCGCCGCGCAGGATCAGCAGCAGCGGCTTGCTCACGGCCGGCGGAAGGTTGTCGACGTGCGACTTGCGAGCGTCCTCGACCAGCTTGTAGAGCGCGAGCCGGCTGTTGAGCGTGAGCGCGCGGGCCGCAGCGCGGAGGTCACCCGGGATCTCGGTCGGCGCGTCGCCGTAGGTGCCGATGTGCGTGAAGAAGCACTCGTCGAGGAAGTGCTCCATCGCCGCGAACTGCGTCGCCGAGCGCGAGGTGACCATGGCGTAGACGCACGCGCGCTTGCGCGGCTGCACGACGTTGTGGTCGATGTAGACCATCGTGGCGGCGTTGAACTGGAGGCCCGCGCGCTCGTCCGCGCTCAGCGCCGAGTACGCCTCCTGCAGCTTCTCGGCGTTGCCCCGGGCGAGCTCCTCGTAGAGCTTCGCGATCCGCGGGCTCTTGCCCGGGTTCAGGCCGCCCGTGTACTCGGCCGTCGTCGGCGCGTCGAGCGCGGCGGAGATGCGCTTGGCCGCATCCGCCCCGCAGGCCTGGATCCTGCCCCTGATCATGGCGCTGGCGCGGGCCTCGACGCGTTCGGCGGCGGTCATGTGCGCGATCGCGACCATGACCTCGTCGACGGCGCCGTGCGGGTCGGTCGCGGCCGGCCCGAGCGCGGTGAAGAAGCGGTCCAGGCGCGGCGAGTTCGCGAGGTTGAAGCCGTCCGGGCGCTTGTGGTTGTCGATGTCGGTGCGGAACTTGTCGCCCGCGGGGAGCGTCCAGTACGCGGTGCGCAGCGCCGCGTAGCCACGCGTGTCCGCGAGGCTGGTGCCGATCAGCTGGCGCTTGATCATCGCCGCGCGCTTGTCGAGGTCCTTCTCCTCCGCGAACGTGCCGAACTGCTCGACGAAGTAGGCGCGGAACTCGTCCTTGTAGCGGTCGAAGCTCGCCGCGTCGGTCTTGGTGTCGGGGTGCTCCCCGTAGGCCTTGACGAGGATATGGCTGCACTCGTGGACGAGCGTGCCCTTGATGTCCTCCTCCGTGCGCCACGCGCCGGCCTGGTCGCGGCCGCGGATGATGATCAGGCTGTTGCCGCGGATCGTGCCGAGGACGTCGGGCGTCCGCTCCAGCGTGCCGGCGGGCGGCGTCTTCGGGTCGGCGCCCATCGCGGGCTGGCTCGTGCCCGTGAAGAAGTAGGTGACGCTCCCGGCGGCCTGGCCGCGGGCGGTGCGGATCGCCTCGGAGTCGCTGCGCGGCGTCATCGGCGTGAAGGTCACACGCGGCGAGGGCCCGCGCAGGAGCCCGGACGTGTTCCGCACCGTCGGGTTGTCCATCGTGTTCGCCATCACGTCGATGGCCTTGTCGATCCGCGTCACCGTCTGGGCCGCGTCGGCCTCGGCCGCCGCCTGGCCGGGCGCCTTCGTGGCCGCGGGCGCGCCGGGCGCGGCCTGCTGGGGCTCGGCGACGGCCGTCGCGGTCCCGTGATCGTCGTCGTGCTCGCCGTGGCGCGCGAGCATGCGGCCGACCGCGGCGTTGCCGATCTGCCGTTGCAGCGCGAGCACCTGCTGCGGGCTCTGCGGCGGGGCGCTGACGCGCGACGCCGGCGGCGGCGCGGGCGCGGCCTGCTCGCGCTCCTCGGCCGCCCCCGCCTCGCGATCATGCCGCGCGATCACGGCGCTCCGTCCAGCCGCAGGCTGTCGGCCATCCGGTCGAAGGCGGCCCGGAGCTCCTCCGGTGCGGTCTCGTCGAGCCGGTAACCCGCGCGCAAGGCCTCCTCGCCCACCTGCCAGAAGCGGAACCGCACGCGCTCGCGTCGCGCCGGCTGATCGCGGTGGGCCCGCCCGCCGGCGCCGTCGTCGACGATGTCGCGGGAGCCCAGGGTGACGACCCGCAGCCGCAGCTCGCCCTCCGCCCCCTCCTCCACGTCGACCTCGTCGGCGAACCCTTGCTCCAGCGCGAGCAGGTCCTCGGGCCGCCGCCCCTCGGCCGGCCCGTGGCTGACGCTGAAGGCACCGAGCTCGGGCTGCGGCGCCCACGCGAGCAGCTCCCCGTCGGCGACGCCCGCATCCGGCTCCAGCGCCGCGCCCTCGGGCAGCAGCAGCTCGAGCGTCCCGAGCGCGGTCTGCACGCGCGCCGGTTGCATCGGGGGGCTGGCCATCCTGGTCCCATCCTCCTCCCCGCGGCGCTCGAGAGGCAAGAGCGGATGGGGCGGGCGTTCGGGCACGTCTCAGGCGTCGCGGCGCACGAGCACCGCGAGCACGCGGCCGCTCTCGTCGTCGACGTCGGCGAACACGCTCACGCCGTCCGGTGCCGGGTAGGCGAAGCGCGCGAACGCGGGGCCCGGGATGCGGGGCACCGGCTCGGGCTCGCCGAACGCGGCGTCCAACTCCGCCCGCATCGGCCCGTCGCGCAACGTGATCTCGACGTGGTCGACGCCCTCGGCACCGGCGAGCGCCTCGACGACCTGCCGCACGAGCGCGATCACGGGACGACCTCGATGATGTCGGAGTCGTCGAGCTCGATCGGCTCGTCGGGATCGCGGTACGGCGTGTACTCGCCGGTCTTGCGCTCCATGTCCGCGGCCTCCGCGGCCTCCTCGGCCTTGCGCCGGCTCTCGAGCATCGCCTCGTACTCCTTCTGGACGTCGTAGGCGTCGCGTTCCTCGGGCAGGTCCTTGTAGGCCTTCTCGTTCGCGTCCCGCGCCGCCGTGTTGTGCTCCACGAGCCTCTGATCCGTGCGGGCGTTGAATTCGGCGGACTTGAGCTCCTTCTCGGCCGCCGTGCGCTCCGCTGAGCCCGCGGGCAGCGTCGCGATCCGCTCGCGCAGCGTCTCGAGCCTCTCGTAGGACTCACGGGCGCGGCGGAGCATCGCGCGGTGCCTGGCGAGCTCGGCCAGCACCTTGTTGCGGTACTCGCGGTTCGCGCCGAAGACGCTTTCGAAGAACTCCTCCGCCTGCTCGAACCCGCGCTTGCCGAGCGTCAGCGGGCCCTGTTCCTTCGCGGCCTTCGCGGCGGACTCGTGCATCCTGAGCTTCGCGACGATGTCCGCCTCGCTGATCCCGCGCCCGAGGGCCACGCGCGCCATGTCGATCCACTGCTGCGCATGGCGCATCTCGTGGATGCCCGTCGCGAGGAGCAGGTCCCAGACCGCGATCGTCGCCTCCTTCGCGGCCAGCGCGGGCGCGTAGTAGACGACCTTCCACTTCTGCGGGTCGAAGAAGGGGCCGTTCGGCGCCATGTCGTGCCCCGGCGCCGGCACCTTGCGCGCCTCGCCCCACGCGACCGCGGCCTCGTGGACCTTCGCGGCGCGTGCCTCCTTCGTCGCGAGCCGGGCGAACTCGTCGGACATGCCCTCCGCGGCCTTGGCGCCGCGGGCGACGATCGCGGTGATCTCGTCCACGGAGTCCGCCGCGGGCGCGACCACCTTCAGCGCCCGCTCGGCCGGCAGGCCCGTCTTCGCCGCCGCGAAGTCCTGCGCCTGCTTGAGCAGATCGGCCGGCGCCGGCGGCGGCGCAGGCGCGGGCGTCGGCGCCGTGGGCGGCGTCGGGACGGCGTCGGGTCCGACCGCCTTCGCCGCCTCCTCGCGCGCCCTCTTCCCGCCGAGCGCGTCGCCCATCTCGGCGACCAGCCCGTCGGAGTAGGACTGCGCGCGCTTGGCCGCGGCCGAGCCGGAGCCGAGCTGCGCCTTCGCGGCGTCGAGCCCGCCGACCGCGTCGAGCGCCTTCGGCGGCCCGAGCACGTCCATCGCGTTCTTGAACGCGTTCTCCTTCTCCGCGCCGGCCAACTCACCCAGGCGCGCGGCCTTGGCGGCGACGTCCTCGGCGGCCCCGGCCACCTTGATCGCCTTGCCGAGGTCGGCGGCGTCCAGGAAGGCGAACACGACGTCGACGATGGCCTTGACGCGCGCGGCGTCGACCGTCTCCTGGGCGACGAGGTCGTGTTGCTTCTTGCCGGTCCGGGCCTCGCGCAGGGCCTGCTTCTTGAGGTAGTCGTCGGTGCTGATCACCGCCTGCGTGCCGCCCGCGGCGGCGCCGACGGCCGTGAGCGCGAGCGCCATCCCGCCCGTCGCGAACACGCCGACGAGCGCGGCGATGAGCCCGACGGCGGTGAGCCCGGCGTCGAGCGCCGCGGCGCTGTCCGCGTCGTCCTTGATGAGCTTCTTCGCGATCGCGTTGTCGATCGGCTTGGACCAGTGCTCGTCGGCCAGCACCTGCGGGAAGAGCAGGCCGAGGTCGTCCCACTCGTAGTCCGAGCCGATCTCGTCGAAGACCTCGGCGAGCTTGCCGTCCAGGACGCGCATCGCGGTCTCGAGCTTGCTGAGCGCCACCTCGTCGTCGTCCGCGGCGAGCTGCCCGGCCTCGTCGGCCCGGGCGGCGTCGTCGTCGAGGCCCTCCGCGTTGAGCAGCGCGAACAGCGCCGGGCTGGTGGCCTCCATGTGGGCGATGGCCGCCTCGAGCTCCGTCCAGTGGCCGTTGACCTCGTCCCAGGTCTTGAAGCCCTCCTGCGTGGAGGACTGCTGCGGCTTGCGGTCCGGGTTGAACGTCACGACCTCGAAGGCGGCGGGGGCGCCGCTCGCCCCCTCGTCGACGGCGGACCCGTTCACGCCCACCCGGATGGCGAGCAGGTCCTGCTTGGCCCGCAGCGCCCGCTGCGCCTGCGCCGCGAGCGCCTTGACCTCGCCCAGGCGCTTCGCCTGCTCTTCCGGCGTGCCCGCGCCGTCGAACGAGGCCTCGACAGGGATGCCGAGCTTCGCCTGCTCCTCCATGACGAACTGCCGGTTCTCGGACAGGTGGTTGCGCGCCCGGCCCTCGACGGAGCGCTTGAAGGCGTCGCGCTCGTCCTCGAAGTGGTCGAGCAGGTCGGGCGCGACCTCGATCGAGGAGAGGAAGAGCGGCTCGTGGGTGCGTGCGACCGCGGGCCACTCCGAGTGCGAGGTCCACAGGCCGCTCACCGTCACCGCCTCGCCGGCGGCGATCGAGGCGGGCAGGGCGTCGAGCTTCTCCTGGTCGTCGAGCGTGCCGACGTCGAGCGTCGGCCCGCTGCCGTGCTGCCCTCCGTGCGGGGCGTTCGACGGCGCCGCGCCGCCCTCGCCGCCGTTGCGGGCGAGCACCGCGCGCGAGACCGCGCGGTTGCCGGCGGCGCGCTGCAGCCGGCCCATGACGCTCGCGCGCAGCGGCGGCGGGGCGCCCGCGAGGCCGCCGAGGAAGCCCGCGCCGGCGGAGAACGCGGGCGCGGCGGCCGGCGCCTGCTCGGGCGCGGGCTGCGGGGGCGCCGGCGCCGGGGCGGCCTGCTGCTCGGCGGGCTGCTGCTGGGCGTGGTCCATGGGCGGTGGGCCAACGCTACGCAGGCCCGGCGCGGCGCGCCAAATGAACGTGAAGCAGTTCACTGCGCCGTGCCCCATCATCGTGGGCATGCGCCGCCGCCACGTCGTCGCCGCCGGAGTGGCGGGCGCCGCCCTCTCCGGCGTCCCCTCCACGGTCGTCACGCTCGCCCGCGGCGAGCCCCTGCTCGCCGGCGCCCGCGCGGCGGGCGCGATCGTGGTCCCGCACGCCGGCGCCCGCGTGCAGCTCGCGGCCGCGGTGCCGGTGCACCTCGCGCTCTCCTTCGGCTGGGCGGCGGTCCTCGCCGCGGTGCTGCCACCGGGCCGGGAGCCGATCTACGGCGCGCTCGGCGGCCTGGCGATCGCCGCGCTCGACCTCGGCCTCATCGGCCGCCGCATCCCGGCCATCCGTGTGCTCCCGCAGGGCCGGCAATGGGCCGACCACGTCGCGTTCGGGCTCGCCGTCGGCGTCACCCTGCGGACGCGCTGATCCCGCGGTTGCCGCCGCTCCCGGGCTCCGGTACCGTCGATGCCCGGTCCACCACCCTCGGAGGGGCTCGAATGACCCGTAGGCTCGCCGTCCTCGTCGCGCTGCTGTGCTTCTGCGCCGCCGCGCCCGCGACCGCGAAGCCCCCGGTCTTCACCCCCGGCGCGCCCGGCCTCGGCGACGAGTACTTCCCGCTCGACGGCAACGGCGGGTACGACGTCAGCCACTACGGCCTCGACCTCGCGTACGACGCGGCGAGCGACCGGCTCACCGGCGTCGCGACGATCCAGGCGCGGGCGACCCAGAACCTGTCGCGCTTCAACCTCGACCTCGACGGGCTCGCGGTCCGCTCGCTCAGGGTCGACCGCCGGCCCGCGCGCTGGAGCCGCGCGGACGCCGAGCTGACCGTCGTGCCCGCGAAGGGGCTGCGCAGGAACGAGCGCTTCACCGTGCGGATCGCCTACGACGGCGTGCCCGAGACGCAGCCCGACGTCTCAGGCTTCCTGCACACGGACGACGGCGCGCTCGCCGTCGGCCAGCCGCACGGCGCCTCCTCGTGGTTCCCGGTCAACGACTACCTCACGGACAAGGCGTCCTACACGATCGCGATCACGGCGCCGAACGGCGTCGAGGCGATCTCGAACGGCCGGCTCGCGAAGCGCTCGACCCGCCGGGGCCGCACCACCTGGACGTGGGAGGCCCGGGAGCCGATGGCCTCCTACCTCGCGATGCTGGCGATCGGCGACTTCGACGTCCGCGCCTACCGCGAGGACGGGATCGCCTTCTGGGACGCGGTGGATCCGCGATTGTTCGACCCCGTCGCCCCGCGCACCGGCAGGCAGTACGCGTACTCCCAGTCCGCCGACGCGGCGTACAAGCGCCTGCAACGCACGATCGCCGTGCCCGCGGCCGGGGGCGAGCTGACGTTCTTCGTGACCCGCGACACGGAGCCCACGTGGGACTACTTCTTCGTCGAGGCGCACCATCCGGGGCAGGACGACTGGACCACGCTGCCGGACGAGAACGGGAACACGTCACAGGAGACGGCGAACGTCTGCCCCACGTGGCTCGAGTTCCACCCGTTCCTCGAGCACTACCAGACCGCGGCCGGCGAGGGTTGCGATCCCGAGGGCACGACGGGCGAGTGGCACGCCGCGAGCGGGCAGAGCGGCGGATGGCAGGAGTGGAGAATCGACCTGTCCGAGTACGCGGGCGAGACGATCGAACTGAGCTTGACCTACGCCGTCGACGAGTCGGTGGCGCTGCCGGGCGTCTTCGTCGACGACATCGCCGTCCCGGGCGGGGCGGGCTCGACGTCGTTCGAGAGCGACGGCGACACGCTCGACGGGTGGACGACGCCCGGCGCGCCCGCCGGCAGCGAGGCGAATCCGAACGACTGGACCGTCGGCACGGTGGAGATCGCCCCGGAGCCGCTGGGGCCGGTCATCGACGCGTCGCTGGCCAAGCAGCCCGAGGTGCTCGACTTCCTCTCCTCCGTGTTCGGGCGCTACCCGTTCAGCACGTCGGGCGGCGTCGTCGACATCGCGCCGATCGGGTTCGCGCTGGAGACGCAGACACGGCCGATCTACTCCACGGCGTTCTTCACCGATCCCCAGTCCGGGGAGGACGTGGTGGTCCATGAGCTGGCACACCAGTGGGCGGGCGACGACGTGACCCTCGCGCGCTGGCGCGACATCTGGCTCAACGAGGGCTTCGCCACCTACATGGAGTGGCTATGGAGCGAGGCCGACGGGCCGCGAGACCGCCCAGGAGATCTTCGAGGGGTTCGCGAACGGCATCCCGGCCGACGATGAGTTCTGGACGGTCACGATCGGGCACCCGCAGTCGGCCGATCTGCTGTTCGACATCTCCGTCTACTGGCGCGGCGGGATGACCCTGCATGCGCTGCGGACGGAGATCGGCGATGCCGCGTTCTTCCGCCTGCTCCGCACGTGGTTCCGTGAGCAGCGCGGCGGCTGGGCGACGATCGGGGAGTTCATCGCCACGGCCGAGCGGGTGAGCGGCCGGCAGCTGGACGACCTCTTCGACACGTGGCTGTACACGCCGGAGAAGCCGGCGGGGATCGAGAGCCCGCTCGCCACTGCGGCGCGGACGGCGATCGTCGCGCGCTCGGCGACCTCGATCGGGCGCATGCAGAAACGCTGACGCGGGCGGACTTGGTCCGCTGATGGTCCGCTTTGGTCTTGACTAGTAGTCTGCTCCGCGTCTGGTGAAGCGAGCGCATCGGAGGTCCTGGTGGCACGGTTGAAGATCGCCTACATCGGCGGAGGGTCCACCCGCGGCGCCGGGACCATGGCGAGCTTCATCGAGCAGGGCGAGAACTTCTCCGGCTCGGAGATCGTCCTGATCGACCTCGACGCGGAGCGGCTCGAGCTGATCCGCGACCTCTCCGAGCGGATGGCCCGCGCCAAGGGCGCCGACATCACCGTCTCCGCGTTCACCGACCGCCGCGCCGGACTGCAGGACTGCGACGCGATCCTCACGTCCTACCGCCCCGGCGGCTTCGAGGCGCGCGTGCTCGACGAGAGGATCCCGCTCCGCCACGGCGTGATCGGCCAGGAGACGCAGGGCCCGGGCGGCTTCTTCATGGCGCTGCGCTCCATCGCCGTGATGCAGGGCATCCTCGAGGACATGGCGGTCGCCTGCCCCGATGCGCGGATCTTCAACTACACGAACCCGGTCAACATCGTCGCCCAGGCGGTCACGGACCACTCCGAGGTCCCGTTCGTCTCGCTGTGCGAGGGCCCGATCCTCTACCCGGAGCAGGTCGCGGAGGCCGCGGGGCTCGACCCGGCCAAGCTCGACGCGGCCAGCGTCGGCCTCAACCACGCCTCCTGGAGCGTGCGCCACACCTACGACGGCCAGGACGTCGTGCCGCTGCTGCAGGAGGCGTGGGCGCGCCGCCACGACGACCCGGAGCTCGATCCGCGCACGCGCCGGATGCTGCGGCTGGCGACCGTCATGGGCGCCATGCCCAGCGAGTACTTCCAGTACTACTACTTCGAGGACGAGGTCCTGGGCGAGCTCAAGTCCAAGCCGACCACGCGCGCGGAGGACATCCTCGGCTGGGTCCCCGGCTACTGGGAGCACTATGTCGAGCAGTCGCGCAGCGACCGCCCCGTGCTCGACCCGGACCGCTCGCGCGGTGGCATCCACGAGCTCGAGCTCGCCATCGACTGCATGGACGCCGTCTACAACGACCGCGGCGAGACGCTGCCGGTCAACGTGCCCAACCAGGGCTCGATCCCCGGCTTCCCCGACACGCTCGTGGTGGAGACGCTCGGCCGCTGCGACGCGAGCGGGATCACGCCGCTCGAGATGCCCGGCCTGCCGACCCACGTCAAGGGCCTCGTCGAGGCGCTCGCGGAGTATCAGCAGGCGGCCGCCGACGCGGCATGGTCGGGCGACGCGCGCGACGGCGTGCGGGCGCTCGCCGCGCACCCGCTCGTGCGCTCGGTCGACGTCGCGGAGGAGCTCTACGCGGAGCTGGCCGCCGCGCACCGCGCGCACCTGCCCGAGCGGCTGATCCCGGCGTAGTCTCCGCCGCGTGAGCGGCCGCTCAGGTCGCGCAGTCGTCAGCGCGCGGGCGCGCCGGCGCGCATCGCGGCGAGGAACTCGGGCCACCACGGCCGCTGCGCGGAGCGGCGGGCGAGCTCGGCCGCGACCTCGTCGTAGCGGCGCCATACGTCCCGCCCGGCGGCCTCGGCCTCGGCCCTGCCCGGGAACTCGGCCACGATCCAGCGCAGTCCCGTGCGCGCGTGGAGCACTTCGTCGGCCCAGTCGAAGTCCTGGAAGAGCATGAGCAGCGGGTCACCGTGCGCGGCGGCCACCTCGAGCTCGTGCTTCTTGCCCGTCGCGGCGGCCATCAGGTCCTGCTCGATCACCCAGAGCATCAGGTGCGCCTCGCGCGGGGTGAAGCGCGTGTTGAGCGCCATGGAGCCCTGCACCTCGACCGGGAAGGCGTGGAAGGGCACCCCGTGGCGCTCGAGCGCGACCTCGCCCATCATCGCGTGGCGCGTCTCGTCCCACAGCTGGCGGCTCAGCGCGCGCGTGCGCTCGAACGGCTGGTCGCCGGACGCGGCGATGATCGGCGCCATCCACTCCGGCACGTCCATCTCGCGGAGCCGCTTGTAGGCCAGCGCGTACGCCCGCTCGTCCGCGGGCCGCGCGTCGTCCTCGCAGTACTCGTCGATCAGCGCCGACTGGTTGTAGGGGTCGGCGAAGCGCTCGTCGCGTCGCACGGCGGGGTCGGACGCCGGCGGCCCCTCCGCCGAGCGCAGGGGGCCGGCGGGCGGCTCGGCCCGGGACCCGTCGCCCAGCAGCCCTCCCGCGGCCCCGAGCAGGGCCGCGACCGTCGCCGGCCAGTCGCCCGCGCAGGGCGCCGCCGCCGCGGCCGCCTCGCTCCACGCCGCCCGCCGCTGCTCGTCGCGCAGCGCCGCCTCGACGAGCCGCACCGACGGGTGGTCGGCGAGCGGGTTGGCCGTCGCGCGGTACGTCTCCAGCGCACCCAGCAACGCCCCGCGCACCACGAGGTCGCCCGCCGCCAGCAACTCGCCGGTGTCGCGCACGTGCGCGAGCTCGTCGAACACCGCCGCGAGCGCGCGGTCGGGCGCGACGCGCGCGTCGACCGACGGATGGCGCAGCTCGTTCACCCGCCGCTCGAAGGCGTCCGCGTGCTCCGCGTCGAGCCAGACACGCAGCCCGAGCGCGCACTTGACCTCCCACTCCGGCGTCCGCGGGAGCACCGCCACGGCGAGTGCGTGCAGTCGCCGGTACGCGTAGGCCAGCCGCCAGAGGCACGCCGCCGACCGCTCGACCGCCATCCCCGTCCGGGACGCCTCCTCGTAGTCGAAGAGGCCGGCGAGCGGCGGGATCGTCACCGCAGCGCGTCGCCGGTGACGGGATCGAAGAGGAGCACCGCCTCCGGTGGCACGCCGAGCTCGACGGCCTCCCCGGGGGCGAAGCGGCGGCGGCCCGGCACGACGGCGGTGAAGCGGGCGCGGTCGTCGGCGGCGAGGAGCGTCGCCTCGTCGTTCTCGTTCGCCTCGACCGTCGCGGCCGCCGCCTGCCCGCCCGGCTTCGCGGCGTCGACGGGGAAGATGAGGTGGCTCTCCGAGCCGAGCCGCTCGACCACCTCGAGCTGGACGCGCAGCCGCGGGGCGTCGCCCTGCGGCTCGGCCACGAGGTCGGTCGGCCGGATGCCGGCGATCACGGCGCCGTCGGGCGCCGTCCTCCGCGGCAGCGGCAGGTCCAGCCCGGCGGCGTGGAGCCGCCCGCCGCGCACCTCGGCGTCGACGAGGTTCATCGCCGGCGAGCCCATGAACGCCGCCACGAACACGTTCGCGGGGCGTTCGAAGAGCTGCTCGGGCGTGTCGCACTGCTGCACGGTCCCGTCGCGCAGCACCGCCACCCGGTCGCCGAGCGTCATCGCCTCGACCTGGTCGTGCGTGACGTAGACCGTCGTCGTGCCGAGCCGGTCGTGCAGGCGCGCCAGCTCGGCGCGCATGCCGACGCGCAGCTTCGCGTCGAGGTTGGAGAGCGGCTCATCCATCAGGTACGCCTGCGGCTCGCGCACCATCGCGCGCCCGATGGCCACGCGCTGGCGCTGGCCGCCGGAGAGCGCGCCCGGCTTGCGGTCGACGAGCTCCTTCAGGCCGAGGACGCCGGCCACGTCGCCCACGCGCTCCTGCAGCGCCGGCTTGGGCGTGCGGCGCAGCTTCAGGGCGAAGGCGAGGTTGTCCCACACGCGCATGTGCGGGTACAGCGCGTAGTTCTGGAAGACCATCGCGACGTCGCGGCTGCGCGGGGCGAGCTCGGTCACGTCGCGGTCGCCGATCCGGATCGACCCCCCGGAGACGGCCTCCAGCCCGGCGATCATCCGCAGCAGCGTCGACTTGCCGCAACCCGACGGGCCGACGAGGACCATGAACTCGCCCTCGCCGATCTCGAGGTCGACGTCGTCGACGGCCACCACGCCGCCGGGGAAGACCTTGCTCACGCCCTCGAGGGCGATTCCGCCCATCGGGCGCTCCTTTCGTCCGGTACAGGGTGCGGCAGTCCGGCCGCGACCACGCCCGCGTCGACCGTCACGCCGAGCCGGTCGAGCGCGAGCAGCAGCACGCCCGCGATCGGCGGCGGCGGATGGCGGACGGCCACGCCGCCCGGCAGCTCGGCCATCGCGGCGTCGGCCAGCCGCTCGCTCGGGTGGCCGAAGACCCCGCCGGTGAGGACGATCCGCGTGCCCGTGAGCGCGAGGCCGATCTGGTCCGCGCAGGCCTTGCCCTGGCGGCCGAGCGTGCGGCCCTTCTCCTCAACGATCGCGCGCGCGACCTCGTCGCCCCGGTCGGCGAGGTCGAGCACGACCGGGGCGAGCCGGTCGGCCTCCTGCTCGGGCAGCCCGCCGCGGCGGGTGAACACGTGCAGCAGGTCGATCGCGTCGCGCGCGCCGAACAGCCGCAGCGCCTGCTCGCTCAGCGCCGTCTCGAGCCCCATGCCGAGGTGCGCGTGGTAGACGGCGCGCAAGCCGGCACGGGCGAGGTCGCGCCCGCCCGCGCCGTCGGGCCAGAAGCCGAGATGGAAGATCTGCCCGTCCGGCCCGCGCGCGCCGATCGCGTTGTAGGTGCCCGCGACGATGGCGACCCCGGTCCAGTCGTGCGAGCCGCCGCGCAGCGCGCCCAGCGCGTCGTTGACGACCTGCGGCTGGGCGGCGAGGCCGAGCCGCTCCTGCAGCGTGCGCTCGAGCAGCGTGAAGTCCTCGGGCCAGTCCGCGCCGGCGAGGCTGAACACCGCGGCGCCGAGGTCGGCGGCCTGCGCGCCGCCCGCCGCGGCCAGGGCCTGGTCCACCGCCGCGGCCACGGCCTCGACGGCGTGGCCGGGCGTCGGCGCGTTGTAGATGTCGGCGGTGCCCGCCTTGCCCATGCCGAGCGTGCGGCCGGTCTCGTCGGCCACCGCGGCGAGCGTCTTGGTGTTGCCGCCGTCGACGGCGAGGACGCGGCTCACTCCTTCACCGCCCCGGCGAACATGCCGCGGATGAAGCTCCGCTGCAGGAAGACGTAGACGATCACGATCGGCAGGGCGACGATGACGGCGGCGGCCGCGACGAGCGTCACGTCCTGCGAGTTGCGGTTCGCGCCCTGGAACAGCGCCAGCCCGAGCGGCGCCGTGCGCAGGTCGTCGGACTGGATCATCACCAGCGCGAGCAGGAACTCGTTCCACGTCCACATGAAGACCAGCACGACCATCGTCGTGATCGCCGGCCAGGCCTGCGGCAGCAGCACCTTCCACAGCGTCGCGAAGCTCGACGCGCCGTCGAGCCGGGAGGCCTCGACCAGCGCGCCGGGCGTGGAGCGGAAGAACGCCCGCATCCAGAACGTGCCGAACGGGATCGAGAGCCCGATCTGCGGCAGGATCAGCGCCCAGTAGCTGTCGGTGAGCCCGAAGTCCCTGAAGAAGTAGTAGAGCGGGATGACCGTCGCCTCGTACGGGAAGATCAGCCCGATCAGCAGCAGGTAGAAGATCACGTCCGAGCCGCGGAAGCGCATCGTGCCGAACGCATAGCCGGCCAGCGTGGCGAGGACCGCCGTGGTGACCGACACGGAGGCGGCGACGACGAAGCTGTTGAAGAGCCCGCGGCCGAAGTTCCCCTCCTCCCACGCGGTGCTGATGGTGCTGAAGTCGATCGAGTCGGGGATCGACAGGCCGGTCACCAGGTCGGACCGGTCGTGCAAGGCCAGCAGGACGATGCTCACGATCGGGTACAGCGCGATGAGGCTGAACACGATCAGCAGCCCGTAGCTCAGCACCTGCTCCCGGCGCGCCGCGGTCACTTCGTCGGGTCCCGGTCGACGAGCTTCGTGATCGCGAAGGCGACGACGAAGATCAGGATGGTCAGGACGACGGCGACGCAGGCGGCGAGCCCGACGCGGCCGTTGGCGAAGGCGTTCTGGTAGACGAGCACCGACGGGACGGTGGTCGACGTGCCGGGGCCGCCGCTCGTCGACACGTAGATCAGGTCGAACGTGCGCAGCGCGAAGATCGTGGTGATCGTGAGCGCCACGGCCAGCTCGCCCCGCAGGCCCGGCAGCGTGACGGCGAGGAACTCCCGGATGCGGCCCGCGCCGTCCACGCGCGCGGCCTCGTACAGGGACAGCGGGATCTTCTGGATGCCGGCGATGAAGAGCACGATCGCCAGGCCGAACATGATCCAGGTGCCGACGAGGCCGAGCGCCGGCAGCGCCCACGTGAAGTCGCCGAGCCAGCCGCGCGAGACGGACTCGAGCCCGACCGTGTCGAGCGCCTCGTTGAGCGGCCCGTTCGGCGCGTAGATCCACGTCCACGCGATGGCCACGACGACGGTCGCGATCGTCTGCGGCAGGAACAGCACCGCGCGGAAGAACGTGACCCCGCGCACGCGGGAGTGCGCGATCACCGAGGCGAGCACGAGGCCCAGGAACACCGGCACGACCGCGTAGAAGAAGATCAGCACCAGCGAGTGCACGAACGAGGAGCGGATGGCCTCGTCGGTCAGCACCTCGCGGTAGTTGTCGAGCCCCGCCCACTCCCCGACCGTGAGCCCGTTCCAGTCGAAGAAGGAGAGCCAGGCCGTGTAGAGCAGCGGCCCGAAGGCGAAGATGACGTAGAACAGCAGCGCGGGCAGCAGGTACAGGTACGCCACCCGCCGCGGCTCGCCCGGCGCGCGGTCGCGCACCTTCAGCTCAGGAACGGCCCGCCCGTCCGCGCGCGCGGCGCGGACGGGCGGGTCGGGCGCGCCGACCCCGGCCGAGGAGGGCGCGCTCACGCGCTAGCCCTCCGAGAGCTCCGCGTTGTACTCCTCCCAGTCCTCCTGGGTCTTCTGGACGACCTCCTCGGGCGGGATCCGGCCGGCCAGCATCTCCTGGAAGGTCTGGCCCATCGTCTGCAGCATCGTCGGCGACGACCAGTCCGGGTACAGCGTCAGGCCGCCGGACTCGACGAGCCCGTCCCAGCCGGCCTTGACGTCCTTGCCGAGCTGGTCGGGCGGTTCGGCCGTCGTGTCCGTCGCCGCCGGCACCTGCGCCGTGTCGACCAGCGCCTGCCCCGCGTCGGGGCCGGTGATGAAGTCGATGTACGCCGCGGCGAGGTCGGGGTTCTCCGACTTCGACGAGATGTGCAGGGGCACGCTCGCGGAGCCGATGGCCACCGCGTCGCCGCTCTCGCCCGGGGGCATGTTGAAGAAGATCGCGTCGTCCCCGAGGCCGTCGCGGGCGGTCGCCGCGTTCCAGTTGCCGCCGATCACCATCGCGCCCTCGCCCTTGCCGAACGCGGCGGCCGCCTCGGCGTCGTTGCGGGCGTTGAAGGAGTCGCCCTGCCCGAGGTAGCCCTTGTCCGCCCACTCCTTGAGCACCTGCAGCGACTTGAGGTTGCCCTCGGTGTCGAACGTCGCGCCCTCCTTGTGGAAGATCCAGTCGCGGATGTCCTGGGCGGGCGTATAGGCGCCCTGGATGCCGCCCCAGAGGTGGATCGCGCCGTACTGGTCCTTGTTGCCGAGCGCGACGACCGGCTCGTCGGCGGGCAGGGACTCGCGCAGCGTCGCGAGCGCGTCCTGGAAGTCGTCGAAGGTCTCGAGCGTCGAGGGGTCGACGCCCGCGGCGTCCAGCTTCTCCTTGTTGGCGAACACGCCGACGGACTGGCCCGTCTGCGCGACGCCGTACAGCGTGCCCTCGCCGAAGGTCGCGCCCTCGTCGCCCCACGAGAACTGCTGGAGCGTCTCGGGCGTGAAGGACTCCTCCCAGCCGTAGGCCTCGGAGTACTTGTCCATCGGCTGGATCAGGTTGGCCTTCACGAGCTCGCCGTCGAGCTGGTAGCCCTGGTTGCCCGCGAACACGTCCGGGGGGTCGTCGCCGGCGGCCACGAGCCGCGCCTGCTTGATCCAGCTCGCGAAGTCGCGGAACTGGACGTCGACGGTGACGTTCGGGTACTTGGCCTCGAACTGCTTCGTCAGCTCGCGGATCGCGTCGCGCGGGCCACCCGAGCCCTCGGACGAGACGACCTTCAGCGTGACGTCGCCGAGATCCTCGAAGCCGTCGGTCTTGACGGCCGCCGAGTCGGCCTCGTTGCCCGTGTCGGTGTTCGACGTGTCCTCCCCCGGGGTGCCGCCGCACGCCGCGATCGCCATCGCCAGCGCGAGCGGCAGGACTGCGCGCAGCCAACCTCTCCTCATTGCCGTCCTCCGTATCGGTGAGCGCGGCGCATCAGCGTCGCCTGGAAGCGGTAGCGGTCGGCGCGGTAGACCGTCCGGCCCAGGTCCACGACCCGGCCGTCGTCGCCGATCGCGACCGTTGTCGCGAAGAGGACCGGCGCGTCCGGCGCCAGCCCGAGCAGGTCGGCCTCGTGGGGCGCGGCGGCGCGCGCCTCGAGCTCGTAGTCGGCGCGGACGGGCGGATGCCCCGCGTCCTCGAGCGCGTCGTAGAGCGACGCCGCGGCGAAGTCGATGGCGGCCGCGCCGGGGAGCAGCCGGAGCGGCACGCGGTTCTGGTCGAGCGAGATCGGCAGCTCGTCGAGCATGCGGACCCGCTCGAGCTCGAACAGGTCGGCGCCGGGCGCGATGCCGAACGCCTCGGCCTCGTCGATCGTGGCCGGCCGGACATCCGCCCGCAGCACGCGGGAGCTGGCGCCGAGCCCGCGCTGGCGGGCGACCTCGGAGAGGCTCATCAGCGTGTTGGGCGGCTCGACGACCGCGTCGCCGCGGACGAACGAGCCGCGGCCGCGGGTCTCGACCAGCCCGTCGGAGATGAGCTCCTCGACGGCGCGGCGCACGGTGGCGCGGCTCACGCCGAGCTGCTCGCACAGCGCCCGCTCGGAGGGCAGCCGGTCGCCCGGCTGGAGGACTCCGCTCTCGATCCCCTCGGCGATCTCCCGGTACACGCGGTGGTAGAGCGGCTGGGCGCCCTGCTGCAGCGGCATCGCGGCGGACTATCCCAGTGCCGTTATCGACGTGTCAAGCCACTTGGTCTCTATTGGTATGTCGTGGTACGTTCCGGCTCATGGCGTTCAGCGAGACCGGGCTGTGGGCCGACGTGCGCGAGCTGCCCGGCGCCCTGGGCGCCACGCTCGAGGACGCGAGCGGCGTCGCCGAGGCGGCGGCGCTGCTGCGCGGGCCCGACGTGGGGCGGATCGTCGCCACCGGCAACGGCGCGGCCTACTACGTCGCGCACGCGCTCTGGCTCGCATCGCTCGAGGGCGCGGCGGGCGGCCCGCCGATCATCGCCGTCCCGTGCGGCGTCGCCGTGCGCGAGGACTTCCGCTGGCAGCCGGGGGACGCGGTGCTCGCCGTCTCCTCCTCGGGCGAATTCCGCGACGTCGTCGAGATCGCGCGCGCGGCGGGCGACCGCCCGTGCGTCGCCATCACCGCCGGCGCGGACTCGTCGCTCGCCGACGCCTCGACGGCGACGGTGCTCCAGCACGTCGCCAACCAGCGCGCCGTCACGCACACGCAGGCGCTCGCGGGCGCGTACGGGGCCGGGCTCGCGCTGTGGGCGGCGGTCACCGGCGACGCGGCGCTCGCCGCGCTGCTCGCCACGGCGCCCGAGGCCGCGGAGCGCGCGGTCGCCGAGGCCGCGCCCTGGGCCGCGGAGCAGGAGGCGGCGTTCGCCGCCGCGCCGCCCGCCGCGGGCGTCGTCGTCGGCGGCGGGCCGGCATGGGCGGCGGCGCTCGAGCTCGCGCTGATGCTCAAGGAGATCTCCCGGATCCCCGCGGAGGGCGTGGAGACGCGCGAGGGCGCGACGTCGGCGATGTTCGGGCTCGCGCCCGGGCACCTGATGGTCTCCCTCGACCCGGAGGGCGACCCGCAGGGCGACGAGGCGCTGCGCCTGTGCGCGGCGACCGGCGCGAGCACGCTGCGCTTCCCGGCGGCGGCGACGGGCCGCGCGCGGCTGTCGCTCATCACCTCGCTGCCGGCCGCGGCCGCCCTGTCGGCGGTGCTGGCCGTCGCGGCGGGCCACGACGTGGACAAGCCGACGTGGACGGACGCCTACTACGAGACCGCGAGGAGCACCACATGAGCGTGCGGCTGGGGATCGTCGGCTGCGGCAGCGTCTTCTGGACGCCGTACATGAGCCTGATCGAGCGACTGCGCGGCCAGGGGCGCGTCGACGTGGTCGCGCTCTACGACGCCGACCCGGAGAAGCGCCGGGCCGCCGCGGAGCGGCTCGACCTCAGCCCCGACCTCCCGTCCGACGAGGCGGTGTGCACGCACCCCGACGTCGACGCCGTGCTCGTGCTCACCAGCATGCCGGAGCACGGCCGCCTGGCGCGCGCGGCGCTCGAGGCGGGCAAGCACGTGCTCGTCGAGAAGCCGGTGGCGACCACGCTCGACGAGGCGGCGGAGGTGATCGAGGTGGCCGAGCGCGCCCCCGGCCACCTCCTCTGCGCGCCGCACATCCTGCTCTCCCCCACGTATCGCGCGATGCACGCCCACGTCGGCGAGGGGTCGGTCGGCGGGCTGCTCACCGCCCGCGCCCGCTACGGCTGGGCGGGCCCGGACTGGAGCCGCTGGTTCTACGAGCCGGGCGGCGGCGCGCTCTTCGACCTCGGCGTCTACAACGTCACGAGCCTGTGCGGCTTCTTCGGGCCCGCGCGGCGGGTGACGGCGATGACGGGCGTCGCGATCCCCGAGCGCGTGATCGACGGCGAGCCGATCCGCGTGCAGGCGGAGGACAATGCGCACGTGCTGATCGACTTCGGCGACGCGCGCTTCGCGGTCGTCACCACGGGGTTCACGATGCAGCGGTACCGGTCGCCGTGCATCGAGCTCTACGGCACCCACGGCGTGCTGCAGATGCTCGGCGACGACTGGGCGCCCGAGGGCTACGAGCTGTGGCGCAACGACCGCTCCGTCTGGGAGGTCCATCCGGAGACCGACCCGGCGTGGCCGTGGACGGACGGGCTGCGCCACCTCGTCGACTGCATCGAGACCGGGGAGGCGCCGGTCACGCGGCCCGAGCACGCCTATCACGCGCTCGAGATCATGCTCGCGGCGCAGGCCGCGGGGGCGGACGGCCGCGCGCGCGAGATCGCGAGCGACTTCCCGGCGCCCGACCTCGCGCGGCTCGGCACGGTCGGCGGCGGCTCGGAGCGGGTGCACGACCCGCGGAGCTCGCTGTGAGCCTCGTCGAGCGCCCGGCCCCGCCGCAGTCCTCGCCGCGGCCGGCGTTCGACGGGCCGGCGCTCATCCGGCGCGCCGACGTGACCCGCCACATCTGGGGCGACCCGGAGGCGGGCGAGGTGTTCGACTGGATCTACGCGTCGACGGAGCGGGTGCACATGCTTGTCTTCGGGCTGCCGCCCGGCGGCGCGTTCCGCCACTCGGAGGCCTTCCGCACGATCTTCGCCGCGGACGAGCTGCTCCACGTGCTCGAGGGCGTGCTCGTGATCGCAGACCCGGAGACGGGCGAGGTGCAGCGCGCCGCCGCTGGCCAGAGCGTCTTCTTCCGCCGGGACACGTGGCACCACGCCTTCGCGCTCGGGCCGGAGCCGCTGCGTGTGCTGGAGCTCTTCGCGCCGCCGCCCGCCGCCGGCGCGTCGAGCGCGTACGCGCGGGAACAGCCGTACCTCTCGACGTCGCGCTACGCGGACGACGAGCTGCTCGGTTCCTGGCCGCCGCCCGCGCCCGTCACGAAGCGGCTGCAGGTCGTGCGCGACGCCGATGTCCTCTACCGCCGCGACCTCGGCGTGCTCTGCGGGGTGCTCGTGAGCACGGAGCACCTGACCGCCGCGACGCTCGACCTCGGCCCGGGCGAGGCGGCGGCGACGCACGAGCACGGCGGCGACGAGGTGCTCATGGCGCTCGAGGGCCGGCTCTGGGTGCGCGCGTGGTTCGAGGACCGCGTGCACGTCTTCGAGCTCGAGCCGGAGGACGCGTGCTACCTGCCGATGGGCAGCCGGCACGAGTACCGCAACCCGGGCGCCGGCACCGCGCGGGCCATCTGCGGGATCGCGCCCAGCTACACGCCGTGAGCGTCGCCGTCGGCGTCGACGTCGGGGCGACCAAGCTCGCCGCCGCGCGCGTCGACACGCGGGACGGCCGGATCCTCGCGGCGCTGCGCCGGCCGACGGCGCCGGCGCGAGGCGGGCCAGCCGTGCTGCACGACGTGCGCGCGATGGCGGACGGGCTGCGCGAGGGCGACGCAGGGCTGCCGGCCGGGATCGCGGTCTGCGAGCTCGTCGACCCGCGCGGCCGCGTCCGCACCGCCGAGACGATCGACTGGCGGCGGACCGACCTGCACGCCGCGTTCGCCGCGGTGGAGTCCGACGTCCGCGCGGCGGCCGCCGCCGAGGCCCGCTTCGGCGCGGGCGGCGCCGACTTCCTCTACGTCAGCGTGGGCAGCGGCATCAGCCACTGCCTGGTGGCGGGCGGCGCGCCGCGCGCCGGCGTGCACGGCAGCGCCATCTGCACGGGCGCGCCGCTCGTGGAGCAGTGGTCGAGCGGCCTCGCGCTCGCCCGGCGCTCCGGCCACGCCACCGCCGAGGCGGCCCTCGCCGACCCCGCCGCCGAGGGGGTGGTGGCCGAGGGCGCGGAGCGGCTCGGCGCCGTCCTCGCCGTGCTCGTGAACGCGCTCGACCCCGGTGCGGTGGTCGTCGGCGGCGGGCTGGGGCTGCACGACGGCTACCGGGCCCGCGTGGCCGGCGCGTTGCGCGACGCGGTCTATGACGAGGCCGCGCGGGAGATCCCGGTCGTCCCCGCCGCGCTGGGCGCCGACGCGCCGGTCATCGGCGCGGCGCTCGCCGCGGCCGCCGGCCGGTGAATCGACGCTCGCCGAAGAGGTACGGCTGGCCGCCCTCCGGCCGGCCGGTCCGCCCACCGCACGGACGCGGGGTCGCCCCATGTGATGATCGGCACGGACCTGCGACCTTGCAGTCATGCCCGATCACACCATGCAATACGTCGAGTGCGACATCCCCACCGGGCTGACGATCACCGAGTGGCGCCGCGCCCGCGCCGAGGGCCAGCCGGCCCGCACGCGCCGCAGCCTCCGCCGCCCGCGGCTCGCGTTCGCCTGAGCGAGCGCCCGGCCCGTCAGCTGTAAGGCAGCCTCGCCGGCCGCTCGCCGCCGAGCGCCGGCAGCCACCGCCGCAGCGCGGTGTCGCAGATGACGTAGCCCCAGTCCACGAGCCGCTCCTGCACCGCCGGCGCGAGCGCGCGCAGGCGCGTCGGCGTCGCCGCCAGCTCGCCCGCCTCCCCGCCGCCGAATTCGAGCGGGTCGGCCAGCCCGTAGTCCGCCACCGCGGAGCGGATCCCCCAGTAGGTCCCGGCCCGCAGCCCCGCCCGGTAGCTGCCGATCGCCTGGCGCTTGCGCAGCTCGCGCACCTGGTTGTCGATCACCTTGAGCACGCGCAGGATCTGGCGCGGCCAGTCCGCGGGCGGGTCGGCGTCGTCGGCCGCCTGGCCGCCGCCGTCGGAGATCAGCACGGTCCGGCACGAGCGCCAGACCGTCTCCAGGCCGAGGTTGTCGTAGACCCCGCCGTCGGAGAGCTTGATCGCGCCGCGCCACTCCACGTCGACGAGGTCGTTGCCCGCCTCGGTCTCCCAGGCGGCTTCGCGCAGGTCGAGCTCGAACGGCGAGAGCACCGGCGGGAACGCCGACGACGCCGCGACCGCCTCGGCGAGCCCCACCCGCGGCGCGCGCACCATCCCGACGCGGTAGTCGGCAAGGTAGGGCCGCGAGAAGCGGAAGGACACGCCGGACTCGAGGTTGGTCGCGCAGAGCACGAACCGCGGCCCGGCGCCGTCCTCGGGGAGGTCCTGCAGGGTGGCATCGGCGAAGAGGTGCTCCCGGTAGGCGGCGGCCACCCGCTCGCCGACCGAGGTGAACGGCAGCAGCCCCTCGAGCACCGACGACGCGTCGATCGTCTCGCCGGCCAGCACCCGCACCGGCCGCACCACCAGCCGCTCGAAGTTCTCCGCCTGCCCGCGCGCGTCCCACTCGAGCTCCCGCCAGCGCAGCCCGAGCGTGGCGGCGGTGATCGAGCCGCCGGAGACGCTCGAGATCCGGTCGAGCCGCCGCAGCAGCCCGCCGTCATTGAGCCGCCAGAGCGTCCCGAGGTGAAACAGCATCGCTCGGTAGCCGCCGCCGGACAGGCAGAGCCCGATGCCGTCCTCCGGCGCCTTCTCGGGCAGCGCGCCCACCGGCTGCAGCGACCGGACCGCCGCCGCGTCGAACTCGGCCATCACGCCACCTCGAAGCTCGAGCCGTCCAGGAACCGGCTCGCCATCCGCCCGCCGCCGCGCCGCTCGAGCTGGCCGACGAGCGCCTCCACCTCGGCCATGTGCTCCCTCCCCCGCGCGTCCTCGGACGCCGTCGAGCTGCTGTTGAACCAGAGCGTGTACGGCCTGCCGCCGGACCCGTCGGCCTCCCGCGCGCCGACCAGGGCGCGGACGATCCGCAGGTCGGGGTTCGCGTGCTCGCCGTTGGCGCAGAAGACGTAGTGGTCGGCGGTCACGCGCGCCGCGAAGTCCTCGTCGAGGTTGTGCTCCGAGCCGTGGTGCGGGACCTTGAGCACATCCACGTGGATGCGCCCGGCGCGGTCGAGCCGCCGCGTCCGCTCCAGCCCCCGCAGCACGTCCTCCCCGTGCCCGTCGCCGGTGAGCAGCACCGTGCGCCCGTCCTCCTCGGCGAGGAGCATGATCGAGACGAGGTTCTCGACGGTGACGCTCGAGCGCCGCCCGAGCTCGTCCGCGCGCGCGGCGAGCCCGTCGCGGAACGCGCCGATCTCGCCGGTGGCGAGCCGCTCAGTGTCCTCCTGCATGCGCGCGCGCAACCGCTCGATCGCGTCGCCGTTCTCGGCGAGCCAGTCGTTCCACTTCTCGCGGAAGCGCGCGAGGTCCTCCTCGAACGGGCCGAGCAGGGTGATCCGCAGGCCCGGCCCGAGCCTGACCGTCCGGCGCCGCGGCCTGACCATCGCGAGCTTGCCGCCGAACTCCGCGTTGAGCGGGATCCCGAGCTGGTCCGCGCCCAGGCGCGCGGAGAGCTGGAGCCCCTCCGCGATGCTCGTCGCCAGCCCGCGCTGCGCAGCCGCGGTGGCCTGTTGCGCCTCGCCGGGCTCGAGCACGGCCGCGCTCGCCGCGAGCGCGTCGGCGATCGGCCCTGCGTTCTCCTCCACCACGTCGTGGAAGCCGTTGTGCCAGATCCGCGCGACCGCGGGCGGGCGCGGGTTGGCGGGCTCGGGGAAGCGGTCGTTGTGGCCCTCGTGCTGGAAGTCCGCCACGCGCCACGCGACCTCGTCGGCCAGCAGCTGCAGCACGCCGCCGATGTGGTCCTGGTCGATGTGGGAGACGCAGACGAGGTCGAGCCGGCCGCCGGCGGCCGCGACCTCGCCCAGCGCGGGCGCGACGTGCCGCGAATAGGACCCGCGCATCCCGCCGTCGACGAGCACCCGGGTGCCGTCGGCCGCGGTGAGCAGCACGCAGTCGCCCTTGTCGGCCTGGAACACGCGCAGCTTCACGTGACGTCCTCGCGGACCCGCATCAGCACCGCCTGCTCGACGCAGCGCTCGGGGTCGATCGCGCCGGCGCCCGCGTCGTCGTACCAGGAGAAGTCGGCGCCGGGCAGCGGCTGCGCGCAGCGGCGGATGATGCCGCCCACCTGCGCGCCGGTCAGCTGCGGGTTCGCGGCGAGCATCAGCGCGACGACCCCGGCGACGTAGGGGCTCGCCATGCTCGTCCCGGTCATCGCCACCCACGGCGCGCCGGGGCTGAACCCGCTCGCGGCGACGACGTCGGTCCCGGGCGCCGCGATGTCGGGCTTCTGGCGGCCGTCGCGCGTGGGTCCCTGGCTGCTGGTGATGTTGATCCGCCGGCGCTGCTCGTCGAAGTTGGCGACGGAGACGATCCGCTGGCCGCAGGCGAGCGTGCTCACCGTCGAGCGGTCGACGAACGAGCTCTCGGAGAAGAAGGACGGGAACACCCACGCCTCGCGCTCGCCCACCCGGCCGACGCGACGCGGGTCGTCGCGCTCGATCCAGGCGTGGAAGCCGCCGTCGCGGACGTCGAGCCCCTTCAGCCGGACGAGCCACTGACCGGCCGGCACGCCGACGATCTCGGGCTCGCGAAGCTGCGGGCTCAGGTAGATGGCGATCGAGTTCGCGCCGTTGGCGGCGTGGTAGAGCTCGTTGTAGACGGACAGGAAGCTGCCGTCGGTGAGCTGGCGGTTCTCGACGAACTGGCCCGGCTCGACGACCTCCGACCACGGCTGCCCGGGAGGCTTGACCTGCACGGCGAAGCGATCGCGCGCCTCGTACCAGATCTCGAGCTCGTTCTCGGAGATGTCGAGCATGCCGTTGCCGACGACGTTCCACTCGAGGTCGGCCACGAGCTCGCGCGCGGGGATCTTCCCGCTCGCGTGGACGCGGCCCATGACGAAGCCCACGTCGTCGTCGTGCTCCGCGCGCTCCTGCCCGGCGTTGCCGGCGGCGACGCACACGCTGCGGCCGGGCACGGTGAGCGCGGCGTCGATCCAGCGGTTGATCGCGGACGAGTCGTCGTGCGCGTGCCCGTTGGTGCCGAGGCTGACGTTCAAGGACACCGGCAGGTCGAGCTCACGGCCGAGCTCGAGCAGGTACTCGACGGCGTGCGCGAGCCGGCTCGAGTCGTAGAAGGAGAGCCGCCGCTCGGCGTCCTCGCCGGGGATCGAGACCAGCACGGCCGCGAGCCGGGCCTTGCGGGCGACGCCCCGGTTGCCCGCGGCGATCGAGGCGACGTGCGTCCCGTGGGACCCGGGCGTCATCGCCGACTGCGGCTCGAGCTCGTAGGCGGGGAGGCCGACCGAGGCGGCGCTCGCGATCGCGTGGTCGAGCTCGGCCTTGCGGAGCTCCGCCCCGTAGGCGAAGGCCGACGTGCCGCGCTCGACGGGCGAGGGCCGCGTCGCGCCGCCCTGGTCCCAGATGCGCTCGAAGCGCGTCGTCCCGTCCGCGGCGAGGAAGTCGGGGTGGGAGAAGTCGAACCCGCCCACGTCGACGAGGCCGACGAGCACGCCCTCGCCGGAGCGGTGCGCGCGGCCGCGGACCCGCCGGACCGCCGCCGGCGGTGCGGCCGGCGTGGTCGCCGTCACCAGCTGGTCGGGCAGCTTGAGCGGCTGGCCGAGCTCCACGCTGACCACCCGCGGGTCGCGCGCGAGCGCGAGCGCCTCGGCGACCGAGAGCTCCACGGTGCGGACGTTGGCCTTCCGGGCGGTCTCGCCCGGAAGGGTCCGGCCCGGCTCGCCCGCCACCTCGTCGGAGAGCTGCACGAACGCGCTCACCCGTGCGCGCGGCGGGGCGGAGAGCGAGCCGCGCTCGATCTTGCGCGGCAGCCGGCGCTTGCTGACGGGGACGGCGCCCTCGGCGCGCAGCGGCGCCACCTGCTCGGCGACCGCCGGCGAGACGGCCACGGCGCACGCATGCTCCGCCCGCAGCGCGTTCACCTCGTCGCTGCCGTTGGCGATCATGCGCAGCTTCGGCTGCACCTTGGCGCTCACGCGCGCCGGCTTGCTGCGTGGCATCCGGCCACTCCTGGGCGGGGGACGTGGGGGGAACCGCTCTGCGCCGACCGTAACCCAGCCCGTTCGCGCCGGTCAAGCGGCGCGGCGCCGGTCAGCCGCGGCGCACGAACTCGACCCGTCCGCCGCCCGCGCCCTTCGCGCGGTAGGCGGCCGCGTCGGCCTCCGCGAGCAGCGCGTACGGATCCCGGCCGACCGCGATCCCGATGCTCGCGGTGATCCGGTGCTCGGCACCGCCGACGGCGACCGGCGGCACGATCGCCTCCTGGAGCCGCGCGGCGAGAGCGCGCGCCGCCGCGTCGTCGAGGTGGTCGCAGACGACGACGAACTCGTCGCCGCCGACGCGCGCCACGGTGTCCGCCGGCCGGACCGCGTGCCGCAACCGCGTGGCGAATTCCACGAGGACGGCGTCGCCCGTGCCGTGCCCGTGCGCGTCGTTGATCTGCTTGAAGTCGTCGAGGTCGACGAAGAGCACGCCCGTGTCGCCGCCCTCGCGCAGCGACCGCGCGTGCACCTGCTCGAGCCGGTCGCGCAGCAGCGTGCGGTTCGCGAGGCCGGTGAGCGGGTCGTGCACCGCCTCGTGGCGCATCTGCGCCTCGTCGCGCAGGCGCGCGAGCGCGACCGCGAGCGTGTTGGCGACGGCGCGGACGATGCCCATCTCCTCGTCGGTGAGCTCGCGCGCCGGCGCCACGACGAGCTGGTCGCCCGTGCCGATCTGCAGGTGCAGGCCGTCGCCGGGCTCGCCGGCGCGGGCGAGGCTGCTCCCGTCGGCGAGGCGCACCTCCGCGCCCGTCACCGGGAGCCGGCCGCGGATGAGCTGCACGGCCTCGGCCGCGAGCTCGGCGGGCTCGGCCCCGGCCAGCGCCCGCTCCCCCATCGCGGCGAGCGCCCGCAGCCGCGCCTCCGCCGCGCGCTGCTCGGAGACGTCACGGCCGATGGCGAGGAGCAGCGGCCCCGCGCCGGTCGCCACGATCCCCCAGCTCATCTCGCCGATGAACTCCGTGCCGTCGCGCCGCACCCCCCAGGCCTCGGCGGTGAAGCGCAGCGGATGCTCCGTCTCGAAGTAGAGGAGCAGGTTGCGCATGTAGCGCTCGCGCATCCGCTTGGCCCACAGCATCTCGACCGACCGCCCGACCAGCTCGTCGCGCGTGTAGCCGAAGAGCGCCTCGGCGAGCGCGTTGACGTAGACGATCCGCCCGTCGACGGCCATCGCCACGACCGCGTCGGGCAGGCCCTCGAGGATCGCCGCGGGCGCGATCAGCAGGGGCTCCGGATCGGGTCCCGCCGCGTCGCCGGTTCGATGCTCTGCGCCGTCCATGGCCTGGAACGGCGAGCGTAGACGGCTGGAAGCGCTGCCGCCACCCGTGCGGCCGAATAGAGGACCCCGAGCTCAGAGCAGCTCGGCCAGCATCGCCGCCGCGCGGGCCGCGCCGTCCGCGCGGCACCGGGCGGTAGGCGACCTCGCGACCGATCTCCTCCGCGATCGCGTGCGCGATCACCGGCGGCGGGGCGGCCTCGAAGTCCATGCGCCGGCCGGCGCCGTGGCGCTCGAGCCGGTGGCGGACGTGGATGGTCTGCTCGAAGTGGTGCTTGAGCGGGAAGTAGAGGAACGGCCGGCCGTTGGCGGTGAGCTCCATCGCGGTCGTCAGGCCGCCCTGCACGACGGCGAGGTCGCAGGCCGCGAGGTGCTGGTAGAGGTCGTCGACGAACGCGCGCACCTCCAGGCCGTCCGCGGCGGGGAGGGTCGCAGGATCGATGCGCGGCCCGGCCACGACGATCATGCGCAGTCCGGGGACGAGCGCCTTCGCCTCGGGGAAGCTCGCCATCACCCGGCGCAGCAGCGCCCCGCCCACGCCCGAGCCGCCGACGGTGACCAGGCAGACCTGCTCGCCGGGGCGGTAGCCGAGCTCGTGCCGGAGCTTCTCGCGGTCGGCGAAGGCGCCGGGGTCGAAGCCGGTGACGTAGCCCGCGTAGTCGAAGTGCGCGCCGGTCCAGTCGCGGATCGCGGGCAGGCCGGGGCCGAAGTCCTCGCGCACGATGTCGGCCTCGTCGCCGACGAAGATCGCGCGGTCGCGCACGCGCGGGAAGCGGGCGATCTGCTCGATCATCTCCGCGTTGTAGTCGGCGGTGAGCTCGTGCTCGCGGCCTCCGGCGCCCTCGACGGGCAGCCAGCCGACGAAGTCGGTGAGCCACGCGTAGGCGGCGGTCTTGAGCTCCGGGTTCTCGTGCAGGAAGTGGTCGAGCTCCCACGCCTCGTCCCCGATCCACAGGTCGTACGGATCGTCGCGCACGACGTCGGTGAAGACCATGAAGTTCGCGACGAGGATCTCGTCCATGCGCCGGATGGCCTGGAAGCAGTGCAGGTCGTGCTCGGCGGACTCCGACTCGATGTGCGCGGACTCGTTCGCGAGGTAGGTGCTCGCCGGGTGGATCCGCTCCCCGCGCGCGCCGAGCATCGCGGTGACCGGGTGCTGCGCGAGCCAGTCGATCTCCAGGTCCGGATGCAGCGCCCGCAGCTCGTCGGCGATCGCGAGGTCGCGGCGCGCGTGGCCCAGCCCGATGGGCGACGAGACGAAGAGCGCGCGCCGGCGCCGGCGCCGCGGCCCGCGCCGCCAGCGGGCCGCGGGCGTGGGTGGCGCGATCAGGTCGCGCAGGAGCAGGTTGATCTTCACGGGATCGCGGGCGATCGGGAGGTGCCCCGCGCCCTCGAGCGTGATCAGCGGCCCGCCGGTCGCGGCGGCCAGGGCGGCGCCCTGAGCGTGCGCCCGGATCCGGTCGTCGTCGCCGTGGATCACCAGGGTCGGGCAGCGCATCCGCGCGAGCGTGGCGGCGAACGGCTCAGGCAGCGGCAGCTGCGTGCCGCGGTAGGTGTCGGTCAGCGTCTCCGGCGTCGTCTCGAGCCCCCAGCCGATGCAGTCCTCGATCTGCTTCGTGCTGTGCGGCTCGCTGAACGCCTGCGCGAAGAAGAACTCGAGGAACTCGCGGTAGTGGGCCGACCAGTAGTGCCGGTTGAACTTGGCCCAGTCCTCCGTCGTCCCCAGCTCCACTTCGAACCCGTGGGCTTGCCGCGTCGCGTGCTCCCCGCCGATCGGGACGGCGGGCGCGATGTAGACGACGCCCGTCACCCGCTCCGGATGGTCCGCCGCGAGCCGGCTGGCCCACAGCGCGCCGGCGGAGAGGCAGACGACCGTCGCGCGCTCGACGCCGACGGTGTCCAGCACCGCCAGCGCGTCGGCGGTGAACTCGCCGACGGCGTACGCCTCGGCGCCCTCGGGCCGGTCCGACAGCCCGTTGCCGCGGCCGTCGAGGGTGACGACCCGGCAGTGGCGGGCGAGGTAGGGGATCTGCGCCTTCCACATGCGCGAGTGCACGATCGACCACGCCGGCAGCAAGACGACGGTCGGCCCGTCCGTTCCGTAGGCCTCGTACGCGATCCGCACGCCGTCGCGCTCGACGTGGCCGCGCGCGTCGGGATACCGGGCGCGCGACTGCTCGTGCGGGGCGCCCGCGGCGGGAGCGTGACGCGGGCGCCCCGCGAGCGTCACGGCCGCGCCTCGAACACGAGGTTGAACGGCGTCTCGGCGACGCGGCGGAACCGGGTGAAGCCCGCCGCCTCGACGACGTCGCGGATCCGCGCCTCGCCCGCCTGCGCGCCGAGCGCGAGCCCGACCTCCTGCGAGAGCGAGGCCGGCGTGCACAGCAGCGTGCTGAACGCGTAGTAGGCGCGGCCGACCGGGTTGAAGTTCTCCTCCGTCCGGTCGCCCGCGCGCGGCTCGACGATCATCCACGTCCCGTCCGCGGCGAGCGTGGAGCGCACATGGCGGGCGGCGCCCACGGGGTCGCCCATGTCGTGCAGGCAGTCGAACATGGTCACGAGGTCGTAGCCGTCGCCACTGTACGCCGCCGCGGACTCGACCGCGAAGCGGACCCGGTCGCCGACGCCGGCCTCGGAGGCCCGCTCGCGCGCCGTCTCGATCGAGCCCGCGTGGTAGTCCGAGCCGGCGAAGCGCGAGCGCGGGAACGACTTCGCCATCAGGATCGTCGACGAGCCGTGGCCGCAGCCGACGTCCGCCACCGCGCCGCCGCGCTCGAGCTTCTCGGCGACGCCGTCGAGCGCCGGCAGCCACGCGGCGACCAGGTTGGCGTTGTAGCCCGGGCGGAAGAAGCGCTCGCAACCGTCGTGGACGTCGTGCACGTGCTCGTGCCAGCCCACGCCGTCGCCCGACCGGGCCGCCTCGGTGATCCGCGGCGAGTCGATCACCGCGCCGATCGCCAGCTGGAAGAAGCCCGGGAGGTACGCCGGGCTCTCGGGGTCGGTGAACGCGACCGCCTGCTCGGGGGCGAGTGCGTAGCGGCCGGAGTCGGGGTCGTAGCCGAGGTAGCCGCCGGCGGCCTGGGCGCTGCACCACTCGCGCACGTAGCGTTCGGCGGTGCCCGTCCGCTCGGCGAGCTCGGCGGGGGCGAGCGCCCCGTCCGCCGCGAGCGCGCGGTACAGGCCGAGCTTGTCGCCCATCACGACGAGCGCGGCGTTGAGCGTGGCGCCGACCTCGTCGACGGCGCGGAAGACGAACTGCATCAGCTTGTCGCCGTCGACCTCGACGGACGTGTCCAGGGTGGTCATGGCGCGACCGTACGACCGGCTCCCGGGCGCTCGCTTCAGGGGCCCCCCTGGTCTGCGACCCAGGTGGTAGCGTCGGGCCATGCTCGTGGGCCGCGACGGCGAGCGCGAGGCCATCGGCCGCGCGCTGGAGGCCGCCCGCGCCGGGACGAGCGCGGTGCTCGCGCTCTCGGGCGAGCCCGGGATCGGGAAGACCGCGCTGCTCGACCACGCCGGCGCGGAGGCCGCGGACATGCGCGTGCTCCGCGCGCGCGGGATCGAGTCGGAGGCGCAGATCCCGTTCGCCTCGCTGCTCGAGCTGCTGCGGCCCGCGCTCGCGCTGATCGAGCGGCTGCCGCCGCCGCAGGCCGCGGCGCTGGAGGCGGCGCTCGCGCTGCGCCCCGGGCCGGCCCAGGAGCGGTTCGCCGTGGGCGCCGCGACGCTCGGCCTGCTCGCCGCGCTCGCGGAGGAGCGGCCGGTGGCCGTGCTCGTCGACGACGCGCAGTGGCTCGACCACTCGAGCGCGCAGGCCCTGCTCTTCGCCGCGCGGCGGCTCGTCGCCGACCCGATCGCCGTGCTGCTCGCGGTGCGTGCGGGAGCGCCGTCGCTGCTCGACGGCGCCGACCTGGCGGTGCTCGCGCTCACGGGGCTCAGCGCGGACGCGACCGCGGAGCTGCTCGCGGGCGTCTCGCCGCAGGCCGTCGCGCGGCTGCACCGCGCGACCGGCGGGAACCCGCTGGCGCTGCTGGAGCTGCGCGACCGCGCGGAGGAGCCCGCACTCGCGCACGAGGGCGCGCCGGTGCTGGTCTCGGCGCGCATCACGCAGCTCTACACGGCGCGGCTCGACGGTCTCGGCGCCGCGACGCGGGCGGCGCTCACCCTCGCCGCGACGAGCGACAGCGGCGACACCGCGCTGCTGGAGCGCGCGGCGCGCCCGCTCGAGGTCGACCTCGCGACGCTCGCGGCCGCGGAGCGGCGCGGGCTGGTCGCGCTCGGCGGCGGCACGGTCTCCTTCCCCCACCCGCTGGCACGCTCGGCCGTGTACGCGGCGGCCACACCGGAGCAGCGGCGGGCCGCGCACCGCGCGCTGGCCGGCGCCCTGCCCGATCGCGACCACGACCGCCGCGCCTGGCACCTCGCCGCCGCGGCGAGCGGGACCGACGAGGCCGCGTCGGCGGCGCTCGAGCACGCCGGCGCCGGCGCCCGCGGCCGGAGCGCGTACGGCGACGCCGCCGCGGCCTTCGAGCGTGGCGCGCGGCTGGCCGCCGGCGACGAGCGCCGCGCGCGGCTCCTGCGCGAGGCGGCGGAGACCGCGTGGCTCGCGGGCCTCGGGGAGCGCGCGGTCACCCTGCTCGGCGAGGCCGGCGCGGCGACCGCCGACCCCGCGCTGCGCGTCCGCATCGACCGGCTGGCCGGGGAGATCGCGGTCCGGCGCGGGCCGGTGATGCGCGGGCACGCGATGCTCGTCGCCACGGCGGCGGAGGCCGAGCCGGACGCGGCCGTGGCGATGCTGGCGGACGCGGGGTGCGCCTGCCTGTACGCAGGCGAAGCGGTGGAGATGCTCGCCACGGCGCAGCGCGCCGTGGCGCTCGCCGGGCCCGGCGTCTCGCCGCGCTCGCGCTTCCTCGCCGGCGCGTCGCTCGGCATGGCCCAGGTGCTCGGCGACGACGCGGCGGCCGGCACGAGGAGCATCCACGAGGCGATCGCGCTCGCGGAGGAGGAGCCGGCGCTGCGCGACGACCCCGACCTCCTCCCCTGGCTGGCGATCGGGCCGATCTTCCTGCGCGAGGCGGGCGCCGGCCGGCCGCTGGTCGACCACGCGCTCGACGCCGCGCGCGGGCGCGCGGCCGTCGGCGCACTCCCGCGCGTGCTCAACCTGATCGCCCGCGACCAGGCGACGACGGACCGGTGGGCGCGCGCGGACGCGACGTACCGCGAGGCGATCGAGCTCGCACGCGAGAGCGGGCAGCAGACGGAGCTCGCCTTCGGCGTCGCGGGGCTCGCCTGGCTGCTGGCGCGGCGCGGCCACGCCGGCGAGTGCCGGGCGTACGCGGCGGAGGCCGAGCAGCTCAGCGGCGCGCTGGGAGCGCGGCTGCCGCTGCTGTGGGCGACCACCGCGCTCGGGGAGCTGGAGCTCGCGACGGGCGCGCCGGAGCGCGCCGCCGAGCGGTTCGGCGCGCTGCAGGCGCTGCTGCGCGACTTCGCGATCACCGATGTCGACCTGTCCCCCGTGCCCGAGCTGGTCGACGCGCTGGTGCGGACCGGGCGGCGCGAGGAGGCGGAGGCGCCCGTCGCCGCGCTGCTCGCCGCCGCGGAGGCCAAGGGCCAGCCGTGGTCGCTCGCGCGGGCCCTGCGCGCGAGCGGGCTCGTGGAGGAGGACTTCGGGATGCGCTTCGACCACGCGCTGGAGCTGCACGCGCGCACCCCCGACTCCTTCGAGACGGCCCGGACGCGGCTGGCCTACGGCGAGCGCCTGCGCCGTGCCCGCGAGCGCCGGCGCGCCCGCGAGCAGCTGCGCGCGGCGCTGGACGCCTTCGAGCGGCTCGACGCCGCGCCGTGGGCCGAGCGCGCGCGCACGGAGCTCGCCGCGACGGGCGAGACGCTGCGGCGCCGCGACCCCGGCACCGTGGAGGAGCTCACCCCGCAGGAGCTGCGGATCGCGCTCCTGCTCGCCGCCGGGCGGACGACGCGCGAGGCGGCCGCCTCGTTGTTCCTCAGCCCCAAGACGGTCGAGTTCCACCTGCGCAGCGTGTACCGCAAGCTCGACATCCACTCGCGCGAGGAGCTCGCGGTCGCGGTCGCCGACGGGCATGCGGCAGGATGAGCCGCATGGAACATCGCCAGCTCGGCACCTCCGGCCTCCGCGTCTCCGTCCTCACCCTCGGCACCATGACCTTCGGCGGCCGCGACAAGTTCGCCGACGTCGGCACGACGGACCTCGAGCAGGCCACGCGCCAGATCGACCTCTGCCTCGACCGCGGCGTCACGACGATCGACACCGCGGACGTCTACTCGGGCGGCCTGTCCGAGGAGATCGTCGGCGCAGCGATCAAGGGGCGCCGCGACCGCGTCGTCCTCGCCACGAAGGCCCGGATGCCGATGGGCGACGGCCCGAACGACGCCGGCCTCTCCCGCCGCCACCTGATCGCCGCGTGCGAGGCCAGCCTCCGGCGCCTCGGGACGGACCACATCGACCTCTACCAGGTGCACGAGTGGGACGGCCAGACGCCGCTGGAGGAGACCTTGCACGCGCTCGACGCGCTCGTCCAGGCGGGGAAGGTGCGCTACGTCGGCTGCTCGAACTACGCCGGCTGGCAGATGACGAAGGCGCTCGGCATCTCCGCGCGCGACGGGCTGCAGCGCTTCGTCTCGCAGCAGGTCTACTACTCGCTGCAGGCGCGCGACGTGGAGTACGAGATCGTCCCCGCGGCGATCGACCAGGGCGTCGGCATCCTCGTCTGGAGCCCGCTGGCCGGCGGCCTGCTCTCGGGCAAGTACCGCCGGGGGCAGGAGGGCCCGCGGGGGCGCGGCACCTGACCGACTGGAACGAGCCGCCGGTCCGCGACGAGGCGCAGCTCTACGACGTCGTCGACGCGCTCGTGGAGATCGGCGAGGCGCACGGCGTCTCCGCCGCGCAGGTCGCGCTCGCGTGGCTGCTCGGCCGCCCGGGCGTGAGCTCGCTCGTCATCGGCGCCCGGACGGACGAGCAGCTCGCGGACAACCTCGGCGCCGCCGACCTGCGGCTCTCCGGCGACGAGCGCGCGCGGCTCGACGGGCTGAGCGCGCCGCCGCTCCTGTACCCGTTCTGGCACCAGGCCGCGACGGCGAGCGACCGCCTCGGTCCGGCGGACCTCTCCCTCCTGGGCCCGCACGTGGGCTGACCGCACGCTCGGAAGTGCTCAGCAGACAGGTTGACGGAGTGTCGGGGCGCCACTAGTTTCGATGCGTGCTGGTCGGACGGGGGACCGAATGCACGAGGATCGAGGAACGCCTGGCAGCGGCGCGCGAGCGGCGCAGCAGCGCGCTGCTGCTCGTCGGCGCACCCGGGATCGGCAAGAGTGCGCTGCTCCGGTGGGCGCGCGGGCGGGCGCCCGACATGACCGTCCTCGAGGCCGCGGGGGTCGAGAGCGAGTCCGAGCTGCCGTACGCGGGGCTGTCGCAGCTGCTCGCGCCGGTGCGCGACCGGCAGCGGACGCTCATCCCGCGCCAGCGCGAGGCGCTCGAGCTTGCGCTGGGGGGTGAGGCCGGCACGGGCGTGGACCGGTATGCGGTGTACAACGCGACGCTGGCGCTCCTGTGCGAGGTGGCCGAGCGACGGCCCGCTCCTCGCCCTGGTGGACGACACGCACTGGCTCGACCGCGGCTCGGCCGAGGCGCTCAACTTCGCGGCCCGCAGGCTGCATCGCGAGCCCATCCTGCTCCTCGCCGCCGGCCGGCGGCGCATCGATCCCCCGCTGCCGGCCCGGCACGTCGAGATCCTCCGCGTCGGGGCGCTCGGACCGGCCGGGGCGAGGGCCGTGCTGGCGGAGGCGGCCGGCACCGCGGTGGCGCCCGCGGTCGCGGAGCGCCTGCACCGGGAGACCGGCGGCGTGCCGCTCGGCCTCGTGGAGCTCGCGCACACGCTCACGCCCGGGCAGCTCGGCAACCGCGACCCGCTGCCCGACCCGCTGCCCGCCGGCGCGGACGTCGAGCGGGCCTACGGCGCGCGCGTCGCCGCGCTTCCCGAGGCCGCGCAGCGCGCCCTGCTGATCGCGGCGGCCAACGACGGCACGGACCTCCAGTCGGTGGCCAGGGCGCTGACGGCGCGCGGCCTCGGCCTCGACGACCTCGGTCCGGCGGAGGCCGGGCGGCTCGTGCGCCTGTCCCCCGGCCGCATCGAATTCGCGCACCCGCTCCTGCGCGCCGCCGCGTACGCCCGCCGGCCGCCGCCGGAGCGGCGCGACGCCCACGCCGCGCTCGCCGAGGCGCTCGGGGGCTCGCCGGACGACGGCGTCCGGCGGACGTGGCACCTCGCCGCCGCCGCGTCCGCCCCGGACGAGGCGCTCGCCCAGGAGCTCGAGCTCGTGGCGTCGGAGGCGGGGCGCCGCGCCGCGCCCACGGCCGCCGCCCGCGCACTCGAGGCGGCGGCGCGGGTCACGCCCGATTCCGGGCGCCGTGCCGGGCGCCTGCTCGCCGCCGCGCGCGCGGTCCACCTCGCGGGCGACGACGTGACGGCGGAGCGCCTCCTCGACGAGATCGGCGACGGCGCCGGTGACCAGGGCCTCCGAGCGGACGCCGAGCATCTCCGGGCGCAGGTCGGCGCCCTCCGCGCCGGCCCGGCGCCGGCGCTGGCCCGCCTGCTGGACGCCGCCACGGCGATCGAGGCCGTGGATCCGGCGCGCGCGGCCGCGATGTACGTCGACGCCACGCTCTCCGCCGTGATGCTCGGCGAGCCGCACGCCAGCCTCGAGCACGCGGAGCGCGCGCACGCGCTCGCCGGCGACAGCGGCCGCGAGGGCGCGCTCGCCGCGCTCGCGCTCGCCCTCGCCCGGATCATGTGCGGCGACGCGCGCGACACCGACGCGCTGCTCGCGCGCGCGGAGTCGCTCGCGCGGCGCAGCGACCCGCTCTTCTTCGGCGTGGGCGGCGGGCTGCTCATCAGCGCGAAGCTCTGGACCGGCCAGTACGAGGAGGCGCGCGAGCGCGCCGTCGAGCACGTCCGGCTCCTGCGCACCGAGGGTGCGGTGGGCGCGATGCCCTACGCGCTGATGGGGCTCGCGTTCGCGCGGTTCCAGTGCGGCGAGTGGCGGCTGGCCGAGGTCGCCGCGAGCGAGGCCTTCGAGCTCGGCGACACGATCGGCCAGCCGGCGCTCGCCTCGCTCTCGCCGGTGATCCTCGCGCTCGTCCACGGCGGCCGCGGGGAGCTCGAGCACGCACGCTCCCTGCTCGACCGGACCCTCCAGGTGGCGGAGGAGCTCGGCATCGCGTCGACCCGGACCACCAGCGGCTGGGCGCGTGGCCTGATCGAGCTCGGCGCGGGCGCCTACGACGAGGCGATCGCGGTGCTCGAGCCGACCGGCCGCTTCTCGCTCGGGCGCGGGCTCGAGGAGCCCGCGATCGCCGCCTGGGCGCAGGACCTCGCCGAGGCCTACATCCACCGCGGGCAGGTCGAGGAGGCGGAGCGCACGCTCGCGATCCTGGACGAGCAGGCGCGCCGCACCGGCCGCCGCCTCGCGCACGCGGCGGTGGAGCGCTGCCGCGGCCTGCTGGCCGGCGACAACGAGCTCGACGCCCACTTCGCGGCCGCGCTGCGCTGGCACGAGGGCGTGCTGTGCCCCTTCGAGCGCGCCCGGACGGAGCTGTGCCTCGGCGAGCGCCTGCGCCGCGCGCGGCGCCGCGTCGATGCCCGCGAGCCGTTGCAGCGGGCGCTCGGCGCCTTCGAGCAGATCGGTGCGGAGATCTGGGCCGAGCGCGCGCGACGCGAGCTGCGGGCGACGGGCGAGCGCGCGCGCCGGCGCGTGCCCGAGGCGGCCGACCTCCTCACCCCGCAGGAGCTGCAGGTGGCGCTCCAGGTGGTGGACGGCGCGAGCAACCGCGAGGCCGCCGCATCCCTCTTCGTCAGCCCCAAGACGATCGAGTCCCACCTCAACAGCGTCTACCGCAAGCTGGGGATCCGCTCTCGCACCGAACTGGTCGGCAGGCTGCACGACGCGCACCGGGCGGACGTCAAAGATCCAAGAACACCCTGATGCGAGCGGGAGCGCTCCCGGCGAGGCTCGCACAGGTCATGGCCCCGCGACGCGCCCCGCACTTCCCGCCGGCACCCCTCTCCCTCGCCGGCGTCCCGCGATCCCCCGCGGTTCCCGCGGCGGAGCGCATCGCGCCTGGCCGACCGATGACCGACAGCACCGCGCACCCGGGTACGGAAGCCGGGCGCGGCCGCAGGGACGTGGCATAGGTGCATGGACCGCGGCGGAGGCGGCGGGCAACCGGCCCGCCGCCTCACCCCGGCTGAGGCTCAGCGCACCCGGTAGCCGAGCGCGGCGTCCCAGTGCAGGTCGCTGCCGGACGCGGGGAGCGGCGCGTCGCCGCGGCTGATCCGCACGCCCTTCTTCGTCTTCGGCGGGCAGATCGCGACATAGCGCGCGTAGCCGCCGAGGCCGCCCTTGAACTTGGGGAAGCCGAACGAGACCAGGCAGCCCGTCGCGGGAACGCCGTCGAGGTTCGCCACGCCCTCGGCCTGCGCGTAGCCGTTGTGCATCAGCCAGAACTCGCCCTCGAGCGTCGGCGTCGTATCCGTGTCGAGCGGCTCGTGGCCGTGGAAGAGGATGTGGCGCTTGCGATGCAGGAACTTCAGCGCGTCGAGGCCGACGCTCGTGAAGTCGCGGCTCGCGGCGAGCGCCTTCGCCTTGACCGGGTCGCCCGTCCACTGCTTGGACCAGTCGGAGCGGACGAAGACCACTGAGCCCGCCGGGATCCTGCCGTGCCTGCGCTCCCACGCCTTGACGTCGGCGACGTGGACGAAGTACTGCGGGTCCTTCCTCGCCTCGGCCGCGATGTTGATCACGACGAGCGGCCGCACGGCGTAGCTCGCGGGCACCTCGTCGATCGCCGCCTGCTCGGGCGCCCAGTGCGCCGGCGGGTCGAACTGCGTGCCGAACTGGTCCGTCGAGAGCAGGTACGAGGTCGCCTCGAACCCGTTCGCGGCGTACGTGTAGGGCAGCCCGGTCGTGGGGTTGACCGTCGGCTTGAACTGCGCGGGGCCGAAGCCGCTCCAGACGGGCCCGCCGGGGTACAGCGTGTTCGTCAGGTCGATGTACTTCGCCTTGCTCAGCGCGCGGTCGTAGACCTTCCAGAGGTCCCCGGCCTGCGCGCCGGCGGCGGACGGCAGGGCGAGCGCCAGGGCGAGGAGCCCGAGCGCGGATGCCGTGATCCTGCTGCGCATGGTGCGATGCCTCCCGGTTCGGATCGTCCGGCAGCTCCGTGACGTGTCGTGAGCCGGGGAGGTCGCGCACATCTGGCGGCGCCGGGGCTCGCCTGCCGACACCCGGCAAGCGCAGCCGGACCACCAGTACGACAACGCTTGCCGTGCATCGGCAGCCGAGCACCGGCATCCCCCAGATGCACACGACCTCCCCGCCTCACGACACCAAGCCGCCGGGGGTGTGGGTGGGAACTCGGTCGAGCGCCGCGCGCACGACGCCGCCGAGGCGCTCGGCGGCGATCGCGAGCTCGGGCCCGGAGAGGTGGCTGAAGGAGAGCCGGAGCGTGCGCGCGCCGCCCTCCCCCACGAAGAACGGCGCGCCGGGGACGTAGCTGACGCCGGCAGCGATCGCGTCCGGCCGCAGCGCGGTCGGGTCGAGCCCCTCGGGCAGCGTGAGCCAGGTCAGGAACCCGCCCGTCGGCTCCGTCCAGGCGACGCCGTCGGGCATGTGGCGCGCGAGGCCGTCGGCGAGCGCGGCCCAGTGGCCGGCGTAGAGCTCGCGCGCGGCGGGCAGGTGGCGCTCGAACCCGCCCGCGCGGCCGTACTCCTCGAGCATCCGCTGGCCGAGTCCGCCCGCGCACTGGTCCGTGTTGCCCTTGGCGGCGATCAGCTCGGCCACCACGTCCGCCGGCCCCACCGCCCAGCCGAGCCGCACGCCCGGGAAGAAGCTCTTGGAGAACGTCCCCGCCTGGACGACGACGTCGGGTGCGAGCGACCACAGAGTCGGCAGCGGCTCCCCGCCCCAGGCGAGCTCGCGGTACGCGACGTCCTCGAAGATCAGCACGCCGTGCCGGCGGCACAGCTCGACGAGCGCGCGGCGGCGGTCGAGCGGCAGCGTCCGGCCGGTCGGGTTCTGGTACTCCGGGATGGTGTAGACGAACTTCGGCCGCAGCCCCGCCCCGAGCCGCTCCTCGAGCGCGTCCACGACGAGCCCGTCGGCGTCCATCTCCACCGCGACGATCCCCGCCTCCGCGCCGTTGAAGGCCATGATCGCGCCCAGGTAGGTCGGCGCCTCGACCACGACGGCGTCGCCGGGGTCGACGAGGGCCGCGCACACGAGCGCGATGCACTCCATGCCGCCGCTGGTCACCATCAACTCGCCGCCGTCCGGCCGGCGGCCCTGCGTCGCCGCGATCCGGTCGCGCAGGTGGTCGCGGACGCCCGGGAGGCCCGCGACCGGCGTGTATTGCATGGCCACCGCGGCGTCGTCGCGCAGCAGCCGCGCGGCGATCGCGTCGAGCTCGTCCGTCGGGAAGGTCGCCGGGTTCGGGAAGCCGCCGGTCATCGACAGCACGCCGGGCGGGCTGCCGGCGAGGATCGCGGCGAGCTCCTCCCCGCCGCGCACGCGGGTCCGGCGGGCGAAGGCGTGCGAGAAGTCAGGCATCGACCCGGAACGCGAGCTTGCTGTCCTCGCCGCGGTCGAGCGCCGCGACGTGCTCGTCATGGTTGGTGAGCGCGTGGAGCGCTCCGCCGCGCGCCTGCGCGGCCAGGATCGCCCGCTCGGCTCGCCCGATCGCCTCGGCCGTGCCCAGCGCGGTCTCGATGCGCTCGGGCGTGGCGATCAGGAGCCCGTCGTCGTCGCCGAAGACGATCTCGCCCGGCCGCACGGCGATCCCGCCGAACGTGACCTCCTGCCCGGGCTGGGCCCGTGAGACCGTCGTGCCGGAACGCGGCGAGGTGCCGCGGGCGAACACGGGGAGGCCGATGCCGCGCAGCCCGCGGAGGTCGCGGCAGAAGCCGTCGCAGACGATGCCGGCGAGCCCGCGGCGGCGGGCCTCGGTGGCGAACAGCTCCCCGAACACGGCGCGTGTGCCGCCGTAGGTGGCGACGACGAGGACGTCGCCGGGCGCCGCCTCGGCCAGCGCGGTCATCACCGGCAGGTGGTCGTCCTCGGCGACGACGGTGTAGGCCGGTCCGGCCATCCGCACGTCGGGCACCATCGCGCGCACGGCGGCGTCGGCGACGGGGAGCGTCTTGTCGGCGTCCGAGAGCGCGGAGACGTCGATCGCGAGCAGGCGCTGCAGCAGGTCCACGCCGAGAGCGTGTCACATGCGCGGCGCCGTTCGGGCTCAGGCGAACCGCGGGCGCAGCAGGGCGAAGCGGCGGCGGCGGCTGCGGCGGCGGGCCTCGGCGCGCGCCTCGGCGCGCTCGCGGCGCCACTCGCGCAGCGTCTGGCCGGGCGGGACGTCGCTGTCGATGTAGAGGAAGTCGGTCTCTGTGGGGAGGGTGGTGCTCATAGGATCACCCTCCTCCGCGAGGAGGTCCCGCACATCGGGGCAACCCCCTGTCCTGCACCCCTGGATCGGACGAGCCACCCCTACGCGGGTGCGCCGCGTACCCTCCTCGCCGTGGCCGCGACCGACCTGCCGCCGAGCATCTCGCCCAGCTGGACGCCGCGGAGCGTCGATTGGGAGCGGCGCACTCCGTCCTCGATGTCCGTGCGCGAGGGGCGGCCCCTGTTCGTCGGCGGGTGCCCGCGCTCGGGCACGACACTGCTGCAGGTCATGCTCGACATGCACCCGGACTTCGCGATGCCGCGTGAGACCAACTTCGTCCGGGATCTGTACTGGCGGCGTGCGCGCTTCGGCGACCTCCGGGATCCGGCGAACCGGCGCGCCGCCGCGGAATGGATCTTCTCGGACCGCGAGCATCTGACCCGGCGGCTCCTGCACCGGCGGATCACCCCCGAGGAGGCGATCCACGAGATCGCCGCGTCGCCGCCGACGATCGGCTCGATCATCGAGCGATGCGTGCGGCTGCACGATCCCGACGCGCCCCGGTGGGGCGACAAGCGCCCCGCGTACAGCGGCTTCATCGGGCCGCTGCTCGCGATGTTCCCCGACGCCCAGTACGTGAACGTCGTACGTGACCCACGCGGGGTCGTCGCGTCCCAGCTCGCGATGGGCTGGGACAATCCGGAGATCGTCGTCCCCGCCGCGGTCGTCCGCTGGGAGTTCTCCGCCGCGCGCACGGACCACTTCGCGCGCCGGCTCCGGCCCGACCAACTGCTCGACGTGCGCTACGAGGACCTGGTCGCGAACCCCCAAGGCGAGGTCGAGCGGATCCTGCGTTTCGCCGGGCTCGCCGGCGGCGACGTGATCGACACCCTGGTTCGCGGCGAGCGCAGCGGCTGGTTCGTCGGGCCACACGTGCAGGCGGGGACGCCGGTCACCACCGCCGCGGTGGAGCGCTGGCGGGAGCGGCTCACCCCCGCACAGGTCGCTCTGGTCGAGCACGCGGTCCGACCGCTGATGGAGCGCTTCGGCTACCGGCCCGTCGACGAGACCGGGCCGGAACCCGGCGACATCGAGCTGCTCGCACTGCGCCGCCGGATCTTCCGGCGCCGCTGGCGGCGGACGCGGCGAGACGAGCTGCTCCGCAACGCGCGGTACCGGTGGCCCGTGGTGGCCGCCGGCCACGAGTGACCCGCGGCCGCGCACGACGCGGTCAGTCGCAGCCGAACGGCTTCACGCCGGCGGCCATCTCCATGCCGCCGACGACGTGAGAGAGCAGCAACGGCTCCTCCCAGTAGGCGCCCTTGTGGCCGAGCGCCGTGTAGAACGAGCGCCCGCCGCCGTACCGCCGGCACCAGGCGATCGGGTGGTCGCCCATCGGCGGGGAGCCGCCCGGCTCGCTGTAGCCGCGCGGGTCGTACGTCGACTCGTCGACGGTCAGCAGGACGTGCGCGTTCGCCCGTGGGTCGGTCCGGAAGCTGTACCACTCCTCCTCGCGCGTCCAGCGCCTGCCCAGGCGCCGCGTGGCGGCCGTGCCCCGGTCCTCCACGCGGATCGTCGCGGTCTGGAACTGCGCGTTGACGCCGGCGACGCCGGTGTGGTCGCGGTACTCCGCGCCGACGAGCCCGCGGTACCAGGGCCAGTCCGGCTCCGTGGCGACGGCCGAGTGGATGCCCGCGAAGCCGCCGCCGGCACGGACGTAGCGGCGGAAGGCCTGCTGCTGCCGCGCGCCGAGCACCTCACCGCTCGTGCAGAGGAAGACGACCACGTCGTAGCGCGCGAGCCGCCGCCGCGTGAACGCGCCCGCGTCCTCGGTGGCGTCGACGGAGAATCCCCGCCGGGCGGCCGTGCGCGCGACGGCCGCCCCGCCGCGGGAGATGCAGTCCGTGTGCCGGAAGGCGGTCGTCTTCGAGAACACCAGCGCGCTGTGCCGCGCGTCCGGCGCCCGGGCGGTCCCGCGCCCGCGCTCGGCGTCCGCCGGGCAGAGCGGCGCCAGGAGCACGGCGAGGAGCGCGGCCGGCACCGAGCCGCGCAGACGTGGGCTCATCGCTTGACCAGTCTCCTCTTCAGGGCGCGAGCTGCCGCGGCCCCAGCGGCCCGTGGTCGGCGATCGGACCTGCGACCGTCCGGATCAGACGCCGGGGCTCGATCTCGCCGGGCATCACCGTGGTCGCCTGCTCGGACGGCGGCGTCGGGGCGGCGCCGCGCGGGCCGCGGAGGCCGGCGACGAGCAGCAGGGCGGCGCCGGCGGCGAGCAGGACGCCGATGGCGAGGGAGACGATGGCGAAGGGCAGGAACGAGGGCGTGCTCACGCCGCCGGTGACGGCCGCGTCGACGCGACGGGACGCGTCCGGGTGCATGACGACGGCCGTCCAGTCGCCGTCGCGGGCCTCCCAGGTGAGGCGCTGCTCGCCGTCGCCGGAGGTCTTCGCGACCCAGAACGAGCGGGAGCCGGGCGCCACGGGGCGGCGGTCGCCGGCGACCTCGTCGAGGGTCGGCTCGAACCAGTCCGAGTAGTCCGTGACGACGGTGCGGCCGACGTCGCGCAGGTAGCGGTCGACGTCCTGCGTGCGGGCGATGCCGATGAAGGTGCCGCTGCCGCCGGCGTCGGCCGCGAGCTTGACGTCGCCGGAACCGATGGCGTCGAGGAACTCGCCGGCGCCGTCGAGGTCGAGGTCCATGCGGCCGGTCGTGATGGCGTGACCGGACGTGGCGAGCTGCTCGGTGTCGGTGGAGACGAAGCCGTCGTCGTCGCGCTCGCCGTTCGCCCACAGGAGCCCGCCGCCGGCGGCGAACGCGGAGAGGGCGAGGACTGCCGTGATGGCAGCGGCGATGGAGAAGCCGACTATGCGGCCGGTGGAGGGTCGTGTGCGAGGCGTGGGTGGGGAGGTCATGACATGCACGATCGCGCGCGGCGGCGGTGCCGGCGCTGGGGCTTGCCGGTGTCGTGCGCTGCGGTGAGCCGCTCCCTTAGTGGGGCGGTTGCCCGCCTCAGGGCCGCGGCTGAGCGTTCGCGTGCAAGGCTCCGGGCATGCGCGCGATGGTGCTGGACGCCCCGGGGCGCCGCTGCGGCTGGCCGACCTGCCCATCCCGAGCCAGGGCCGGGGGAGCTGCTGATCCGCGTGCACGCCTGCGGCGTCTGCCGGACCGACCTGCACGTGACTCGACGGCGAGGTTCGCGGCACCAACTCCCCGTGGTCCCCGGCCACCAGATCGTCGGCACGGTCGAGGGGACGGGCGAGCGCGTCGGCGTGCCGTGGCTGGGCTGGACGTGCGGCGATGTGCCGCGTACTGCCGCTGAGGGCCGCGAGAACCTGTGCGACCGCGCGCGCTTCACCGGCGGCGACCGCGACGGCGGCTTCGCGGAGTACACGGTGGCCGACGAGCGCTTCTGCTTCCCGCTGCCCGCCGACTACCCCGACCTGCAGGCCGCGCCGCTGCTCTGCGCAGGGCTGATCGGCCACCGCGCGCTGCGGATGGCGGGCGACGCGGAGCGCCTCGGCCTGTACGGCTTCGGCGCCGCCGCGCACATCATCTGCCAGGTCGCTCGCCATGAGGGCCGGCGCGTGTTCGCTTTCACGCGCGCCGGCGACGCGGCCGGCGCAGGCCTTCGCGCGCGAGCTCGGCGCCGAGTGGGCGGGCGCGTCCGGCGACGCGCCGCCGGAGCCGCTCGACGCGGCGATCGTGTTCGCGCCGGACGGCGCGCTCGTCCCCGCCGCGCTACGGGCGCTCGCCAAGGGCGGCACGGTCGTCTGCGCGGGTATCCACATGAGCGACATCCCGTCGTTCCCGTACGAGCGGCTCTGGGGCGAGCGCAGCATCCGCTCCGTGGCCAACCTCACCCGCCGCGACGGCGAGGAGTTCCTCGCGCTCGCGCCGCGCGTGCCGGTGAAGACGACCGGGCACGAGTACGCGCTGGAGCGGGCGGGCGACGCGCTCGACGACCTCCGCGCCGGCCGGTTCAGCGGCGCCGCCGTGATCCGGCCATGATGCAGGGCGTGCAAGCGCCGCACGTCGTCATCGGCTTCGACGGCTCCGAGGCCGCGGAGCGCGCGATCCGGGCCGCCGCGCGGCTCCTGCCTGCCGCCCGCACGACCCTCGTCGTCGTGCGCGAGTCGTGGCTGCCGCTGGAGAGCGCGTCGGCGGCGCGGATCGCGCTGCCCGACTCCGTCATCGAGCCGGCGACCCGCGCGCTCGACGCGGAGCTGGAGCACGGCGCGGAGGACCTGCTCGAGCGCGGGCGGGCGCTCGCGCCGGGCGCCGCCGCCGGGATCGAGGTCGCCCGCTCACCCTGGCGCGGGCTGATCGCGGCGGCCGCGCGGCTCGAGGCCGCGGCGATCGTCTGCGGCGCCTCCGGCCGCGGCGGGCTCCCGCGCGCCGTGCTCGGCACCACGACCGGCGCGCTCCTGCACCACGCGCCCGTCCCGGTGCTCGTCATCCCCGAGGGCGAGCCGGAGGACGGGCCGCTCGTGCTCGGCTACGACCGCTCCGTCGAGTCGCGCACTGCGATCGCCGATGCCGCGACGCTCTTCCCCGGTCGCGCGGCGCTGGTCGTGCACGCCTGGTCCTCTCCCGTGCGCCGCTCGTTCGCGGGCATGCAGCTGCTCGAGACGCCGGTCGACGAGGTGCAGCAGCTGGCCCGGAGCCTCGACGACATCTACGCCGGCGACGCCGAGGAACTGGCGGAGGAGGGCGCCGTGCTCGCCGGTGAGGCGGGGCTGGAGGCGCAAGCGGGCACCGTCGAATCCGGCCGTGGCGTCTGGCGTGCGATCGCCGCGCTCGCCGACGACCGCAGCGCCGCCGCGATCGCCGTCGGCTCCCGCGGCCGCGGCGCGATGAAGGCGGCCGTGCTCGGCTCGGTCTCGTCCGGCCTCGTGCACAACGCGCGCCGGCCGGTGCTCGTCTCCGGCGCGACGGCGTCCGCCGGACGCTCAGGCTGATCGAGCCGCTCGCCCGCTGGTCAGTGCGCCACGTCGACGACGACCCGCGTCGGGTTGGTGAGCCGGAAGACGCGGAAGCCGGTCTTGCGCCGGAGGCCGAGGCCGAGCGTGACCACGCCCTCGAAGTCGCCGGCCAGCTTGACCTGCCGCAGGTTGGGGCACAGCGGCGTCTGCGCGCCGGGGATCAGCGGCGAGCCGGACTGCGAGTGCGCCCGGGTGCTCTGCATCACGATCCGGAGGCGCTTGCGGCCCTTCAGCCGGACGACGGCGCCGGAGCCGTCGGAGCGGATCCGGCGCACGTAGCGCACCTCGTACTGCGGCACGCCCCGGCGGGCGTGCAGCACGAGCCGGTCGAAGCCGGGATGGCAGGCGGTCACCAGCCCGTCGATGACGGCCTGGCCGCCGCTGCCCGGCGCCGACTTCGGCGCCGTGCTGAAGGGCGGCAGCCCGAAGGCCGCCGACGCGAGGACGAGCGACGAGCCGAGGGCCGCCGAAGCGGCGATGGGGGTCTTCATGTGGCCTCCGCGATGCCGCGCTCCCACGCCAGGCCGGCCATGGCCATGATCGTGAGTTGCGGGTTGACGTGGATCGACGTGGGAAAGACGCTCGCGTCCGCGACGAACAGGTTCCGGGTCCCGTGCACGCGGAAGTCGGTGCCGACGACGCCGACGCGGCGGTCGTCGCTCATCGGGTTGCCGCCCTGCGGGTGCGAGGAGTTGAGCAGGAGGTCGGACGCGTCCTGCACCGCCGCGTCGACGCGGGCGGCGATCGCCTCCGCGTCGGGGACGCCGCGGCGGACGAGGTCGCGCGCCTCGAGCCGGCAGTCCAGGAAGCTCGCGACGTAGACCTCGCTCGCCCCGGCGGCGAGGTGGATCCGCGCGGCGAGCGCGATGCCGCGCTTCATCGTCGCCAGGTCGTCCGCGCCCATCCCCCAGGCGACCGGCCCGAACGTGTCGCGGAAGAACGCGGTGCGCTTCACGCGGCCGTCGGGGCGGGTGCCGAGCAGCACGCCGAAGCGGGCGAGCTGGTCGTAGGCGTCCATCCGGCGCAGGTGCTCGCCCGCCCAGCCGGGCATCGCGACCGCCACGGACATCGGCGGGTCGAACGAGCTCTCGACGAGGAAGTCCCCGCCGTCGACGAACGCGGTCATCTGGTCGGCGGCCCAGCTGTGGCGCGGCTCGTCGTAGCGGCCGAGCACCGGCGTCGCCGCGTTGAAGGAGAAGCGGGTGCCGACGTTGCGCCGGAGGCCGCTGCGCAGCAGCAGCACGCTGGAGCCGATCGCCCCCGCCGCGACGACGACCGCGCCCGCCTCGACGGTGAGCGGCGTGCCGTCGCGCAGCCGCGCCTCGACCGCGGCGACATGGTCGTCGCGCCGCACGAGGCGCTCGGCCTTGCACCCCGGGACGACGTGGCCCCCGAGCTCGGCGACGTCGCGCACGTAGGTCTCGAGCGTCGAGGCCTTGTGGCCGTACGGGCAGGCGTAGTTGCAGTAGCCGCAGCCGATGCAGCCGCGGATGTTCTTGCGGAACACGCCGGCGGCCGGCGCCGCGGGGTCGAGCGCGCGCCAGCCGTCGAGCAGCGCGTGGCCGCTCGCGCCGACCAGCGGGTCGGGGACGCGCGCGACGCCGAGCTCCGCCTCCACCCGGTCGTAGCTCGCGCGCAGCGCGTCCGCGTCGACGTCGCAGCCGAGCCCGCGCCACTCCTCCAGGACGCCCTCGCCGCGGCCGGGCAGCAGCGACGGGTCGTCGATGCGGAAGCAGATCGCGTTGTTGACGTGCGTGGTGCCGCCGAGCGCGCGGCCCTGCAGGATCGTCATGCCGAGATCGACCGTGGTCTGCAGGCCGTGCTCCTTGTAGAGCGCGGCGACCATCGCGTGCTCGTCGTGCACCACCGCGTCGCCCGCGACGTACGGCCCCTCCTCCAGGAGCGCGACCGTGCGGCCGGCCGCCGCGGCGCGGGCGGCCACGACGGCGCCGCCCGCGCCCGAGCCGATCACGCACACGTCCACCTGCAGCCGGCCCGCCGGCCGGCGCACCCGGATCGGACCGGCCGAGGCCGGCGTGGTGTCCAGGCCACGGTCGCGCACCTGGACGAAGCCGATCCGCGCCTGCACGCCCGGGTCGCTGTAGTAGGCGGCGAGCAGCAGCGTCTTGAGCTTCGCGAGCGTGCGCAGCGGCTTGAAGCGCGTGCGGGCGAGCGTGCGATCGACGAGCCGCGTGCGGCGTGCCGGCTCCAGCCGCGAGAACGGCCGGACGTGGATGCCGAGCGCCGCGATGCCGGCGAGCGGCAGCACGTACTCGACCACGAGCAGGACGAGGTGGAGCGAGCGGGTGCGCTTGCTCTCGCGCATGCGTCGCAGCTGGCGGTCGACCTCGTCGGCGACCTGGCCGGGCGTGAGCACCGCGCCCTCGGCCGGCGGGAAGAGGACCTCGGCGAGCGCGGCGACCGTCCGCCGTTCGCGGCGGCCCAGGAACGGCGCATCGTCCGGCGGCGCGCCCTGGGCGCGCGGCTCGGCCGCGACGGCGCTCACGCCGGCACTTCCGCCCGCGCGCCGACCCGGACGTCCGCGCCCGCGCGGACCGCCCCGAGCACCTCCTCGAGCGACGCGTCGGCGAGCACCTTGACCACCGGCTGCTGCTCGTCGTCGAGCCAGCGCACCAGGCGGATCCGGCCGCCGGAGAGCTCGAGCGCGGTGACGTCGCCGTCGCCGAACGAGCAGCAGCCCGTGTTGAAGTAGCACGGGGGCACGACGGGGATCGCAGGGCGGTCGTAGCGGCGCTGCTCCGCGTGGGCGAACTCCAGGCGGGCGCGCGCCGCGCCGATCCGGTCCGGCGGCGCGCCCTCCCGGCGCAGGTCGTCGTAGCGGCGCTGGAGCTCGTCGGGCGGCTCGGGCACGACCGGGGCGCGGTGGCCGACGCCGAACACCGGACGGTGCGTGTGCCCGGCGATGACGACCGGGCGGGACGGCGCATGGCGCGCCCACGCGAACATCGCCTCGTCGTGGCGCTCGCGCAGGTCCCAGTCCGAGGCCGGCGACGTGGAGGCGATGCGCAGCTTGCGCTGCAGCGGCCGCCAGATCTTGCGGACGACGAGGCGCGAGAGCCAGCTGAAGCGCTCCGCGTCGTCCGTGCCCTGGTGGCCGTGGACGAGGAAGAGCTCGCCCACCGGCTCGCCGTCGCGGGTGAGCTCCAGCCGGAAGGCCTCGCGGACGTCGGCGCGGTCGCCGCCCAGCGCCGCGCGGTGGCGCGCGACGCTGCGCGCGTGGCGCCACTCGTCGTCGTGGTTGCCCCAGACGCGCCGGTAGCGGCCGCGGGCGGCGAAATCCGCCTCGAGCGCGTACGTGCGCGGGTAGGCCGCGATCACGTCCTCCGGGTCGCACTCCCACAGCTCCTCCGTGTCGCCGAGGAGGACGAGCTCGTGGCCGGCCTCGAGGTAGTGCGCCAGCCCGGTGTTGTACGCGCGCTCGCAGCGGCGGAAGTCGTCCGCGCCGTCGCGCGCGCCGCGATGGTGGTCGGAGACGATGACGAGGTCGAGCGCGTCGAGCTCGATGCGCTCGGGCTCGGTGGCCTCGTAGGCCCGGTCGAGGCCCCGGGCGACCTGTGCGCGCCGCTTCGCCGCCTGCTTGTCCGCGTCGCCGGCCATTGGGGGGAACCTCCTCGAAGGTCAGGCCACTCGATCGATCCAGGGCGACCCTCCCAGGCGGCTCGGGCGGGAGTCAAGGGCGCGGCGCGCGGTCGGCCCGCTCGCCTGCCCGTTCGCGCAGCGGCGCCGCACGAAGAGGCTGCGACCGCCGGTCGGTCAAGTCCCGACAGTCGGGCGGTTGGCGAATGTCACAAGCTTGTCACAATGTGTGTGCGGGCAGCGGCGAACCTGCTGTCCGTGACGGGCCCACCCAGCCCGTTCCGAGTCTCCCCGAACGAAAAGGATCCCCATGCGAAAGCGACTGCTCGCTGCGTTCGTACGCAGCGTGCGCGAGGACGCGCGGCCCGAGCCCGGCGTCCACTTCCACAGCGGGCCGAGCGGCGGCCCCGCCGTGTGCCACGACCCGCGGTGCCTCACCCCCCGGCTCACCGTCGACCACGGGGGGCGCGCATGACCCGGCGCATCCTCTCCGCCGTCGTGCGGACCGTCGCGGGCAACTGGTCCCCGCAGCAGGGCCACTACCACGTGGCCGCCGCCGGCCGCACCGTCCCGTGCGCCGACCCGGCGTGCCCGCGCCGCACCGCGGCGCGGTGACGACCGGCCCGCCCGCCCGGAGCCCGGGCGGGCGGGTCGCCCGACCCGCCGGGGTCGCCCCCGGCGGGCGGGGTCTGGGCGGCTAGCCGCAGACGGGCCAGGGGCTCGAGCCCCGCTGCGCCTGCAGGCGCGCCGCCAGCTCGTCCTGGACGGCCTCGGGCGCGGCCGCGGGGTCGCCGGTCCCGCCGACGGACTCCCACGTCTGCTGGTCGAACTGGTACTTGCCGCGGTACGTCCCGTCGGACGAGACCGCGGTCGGGTCGCCGCCCGATTCGCACGCGGCGATCGCGGCGAGGCTACCGCTCGCGGTGGTGCCGCCGGTCGCGGCGGGCGCGGGCGCCTGCATGCGCTCCAGCACGGCGATCGAGCGCCTGACCTCGGCGGCGCGCGGCTCGCGCACGCCGCGCTCCGTGCGCACGTCGTCGCGCACGATGTGCCGGCCGGGCTCGGCGCCGGCCTCCTTGGCCTGGCGATACTCGCGCGTGTAGCGCTCCTTCAACTTGTCCGGCACGGCCGCGTGGGCCGCCGCGGGCGAGATGAGCGCAGCCGCGCCCAGGACGCCCGCAAGCATGCGGGTGGTGGACATCCAAACTCCTTGGGTTCGCTTCCATTGCGCTGCCGCGCAGAAGTCGGCAGCGGCGGTCGGACGCACTGCCAGGGCGGCATCCATCACCGCCGGCGTCCAACCGCGAGCGAACCAGGCTAGCAACCCGGGTCAGTGTCGGGAAAGCCGCGCATAGCGCGGCTTTTCCGACAGCGAGCCCCCTCCCCCCGGCCCGCGTGCGGGCCGGGGGGAGCCGAGCTTGGGGCTACGGGCCCTGGTTGCCGGGCGGGGCCGGCGGCGTGAGCCGGACCTCGGCGCTGCCCTGCTGCGGCGTCTCGCCGCCGCCCGGGTTGTCCGAGTAGGTCGCCACGAACACGGCGCTGAGGTTCGCGGCGCCGGCGTGCGCCTCGTCGATCGGAACCGAGATCGTGCCCGTGCAGCCCGCGGTCGACGTCTGCGGGTGCCCGTGCGTCTCGTGGCCGAGGATGTAGGCCACGCTCACGCGCGCGCAGTCCACCGGCTGATCATCGGTGACGGTCACCGTGAAGTTGACCGTGTCGCCGAAGTTGAACGGCGGGCTCGTGCTGACCACGCTGAGCGCCACCCTCGGCGCCTGGTTGCCGACCGTGACGCGGACCTGCCAGGACGCCGAGCGCCCGGTCTGGTCCGTCACGCGCAGCGTCGCCTCATAGATGCCCTTGCGCCGTGTAGGTGTGCGTCGGGTTGGCCTGCCGGGAGTCGACCGTGCCGTTGGAGTCGAAGTCCCACGCGTAGGCGAGGCGGTCGCCGTTGGCGTCCGTCGTGCCCGCGCTCGAGAACTGGACCGTGAGCGGTGCGGTCGTGCCCGACGCCGGCGTGCCCGTCGCGCGGACGACCGGCGTGTACTGGCCGTTGCGCACGTAGTCGATCCGCGCCAGCTGCGCGGCCGGCAGCTCCGCGAAGTAGCCCGTGCCGTACTCGAGCGTGTAGAGCGCGTTCTCCGGCCCGAACTCCATGTCCATCGGGTTGTCCAGGACCACGTTCGGGTTCTGGTTCGGCCGCCCCGCCGAACAGGTGGTGGATGTCCGCCAGCTGGTTGCCGTTCGGCCGGTTGAGCTCGAACAGCTTCGCGTAGTCGCGCGTCCACTCGTAGAAGATCGGCTGGCCGGAGAAGACGCGCGGCAAGCGGAACGGAGACGAGATGCTGCGGTCGAACTGCATCGCCGGCCCGCCCATCGGGCCGATGCCGTTGCCGCCGGCGTTCTGGAACAGCTCCGGGAACAGGTCGTGCGCCCGTGTTGTACGAGTACCAGACGTCCGGCTGGGTGACCGGCGGCAGCCTGCGCAGGCCGGTGTTGTTGCGCGAGTCGTTGACCGGCGCGAAGCAGTTGAACTCCTCGCCGGACTGCTGGGCGTCCGGCGTGAAGTCGTAGTCGACGTACGGCTTGTCCGGAGTCATGCAGAACGGCCAGCCGTAGTTGGCCGGCCGGCGGATGAGCATCCAGCGGCCGATGCCCTCGGGCCCGCGCGCCGGATCCGCGTCCTGGGCGTCCGGCGAGTAGTCGCCGAGGTAGACGTGCCCGTTGGTGCGGTTGACCGAGAACCGGAACGGATTGCGCATGCCCATCGACGTAGATCTCGGGCCGGGTCTGCGCCTGGTCGGGCGGAACAGGTTGCCCTGCGGGATCGTGTAGTGCTGCCCGCCGTCGCGCACGCCGGATGCGCAGGATCTTGCCGCGCAGGTCGTTCGTATTGCCCGACGTCCGCCGGGCGTCGAACGCGGGATTGCGCGTCTCGCGATCGTCGATCGGCGTGTAGCCCGCCGACTGGAACGGGTTCGTGTCGTCGCCCGTCGACAGGTAGAGGTTGCCCTGCACCGTCGAAGTCGATCTGGCCGCCGACGTGGCAGCAGATGCCGCGCGACATCGGCACGCGGAGGATCTCCTGCTCCCTCGAGAACGTGAGCCGACCGCTCTCGAACTTGAATCGCGACAACAGGCTGTACCCGTTGAACTGCGCCAGGCGGGCGCGCTCGCTCGCGGACGTCAGGGTCTCCGGCGCGTCACCCTCGTTGATGCCGGTGCCGACCACGTCGCTCGGGGTGTCCAGCCGCGGCGAGTAGTAGACGTAGACCCAGCGGTTCTCGTCGAAGTCCGGATCGATGGCGATGCCCTGCACGCCCTCCTCGTCGTGCTGGTACAGGCGCTGCGGGGACTCCTTCATGTCCGTGACGATGTTGTTCGTGCCGGTCCGCGGGTTGTGCAGGCGGATCTCGCCCGTTCGCGCAGCGTGCAGCACGCGCCCGTCCGGCAGCACGGCGAGGCTCATGGGCTCACCCGGCCGGTCGTTGAGCGTCACCTTCTGGAACCGCGACTGATCCGGCAGATCGAGCTCCTGCGCGGACGCAGGGGCAGCTGACCACCACCGCAGCGGAGAGCGCGCACGCGAGACTTGCAGCTCGGCGCATGGGTCCAACTCCTCCCGTCGTGCCCGCGGTGGCTCCGAGCGCCTCCCGCGTCGGCCGCAGCATCCTCCGCGAGCGCCGCATTCCTCCGGAAATGACGTTGTGGATCCTCTGACCGCAGCTGCGGGGAGGCGCCCGCCGGGGCGCCTCCCGATGACCGTTGTCAGCCGCGGCGGCGCGTCGCGAACGCGTCGTCGGAGCCGCGGGCCTCGCGCGGGGCGTACGGCCGCCGGCGCCGGCGGCCGGTCACGTCGACCAGGTACTCGTAGCCCACGCGGGCCGTCCGCCGCGGGTTGGGCTGCGTGTCGCGCTCCACCAGGAAGTGGTGGTAGTGCTTGTTCTGCAACTCCCGGAAGATCCGCGGGAAGTTGATGATCCCGTCCCCGAGGTCGGCGAAGTTGCCGCCGAGCGGGGCCGGGGCGGGCGTGGCCGACCGGTCCTTGACGTGGAAGAGCGGCCAACGCGACTGCTCGTAGCGGTCGAGGTAGTCGAGCGGATCGCGCCCGGCGGTGACGATCCAGAAGAGGTCGAGCTCGAAAAACACGAGGTCCGGATCCGTGCGGTCGAGCATCAGGTCGTAGAGCACCTGGCCGCCGGCGCGCTGGAACTCGAAGTCGTGGTTGTGGTAGTAGAAGCGCAGTCCGCGGTCGGCGGCCGCCTCGCCGTAGCGGTTCAGCTCGCGGGCCAGGCTGCGCCACTCCGACACCTCGGGCGGCGGCGGCGGGAAGATCCCGGGCACGCCCACGTACGGCATGCCGAGCGCCTCCGCCTCGTCGAGCACGGCGTCGCGCTCGTTGCGCCAGCGATCGATCCCGACGTGCGCGGCGATCGCGCGGAGGCCGCGCGCGTCCAGCAGGGCGCGCAGGGCGGCCGCGGTGCGGCCGTGGAGCTGGAAGAGCTCCACCTCCGGGTAGCCGATCTCCTCGAGCATGTCGAACGTCGCGGGCAGGTCGGCGCCGGCCATGTCGCGCAGCGAGTAGAGCTGGATGCCGATGTTCTGGCGCGGCACCAGGTTCTCCCGCTCCCGCCGCGGCAGCTCGTGCGCCGCGGCCGTCTGGACCGCCGGCCCGGCCATCACTGCCGCTGAGCCCGTCGCCGTGGCGCCGATGAACCCGCGCCGTGCTCAGCCCGCTCTCACGGTGCATACCCCACCTCCTGGACGGAGCGGCTCGGGGGGAGGCCGCCCCACAGATGCAGTGCGCCGACGCTACGACCGGCGCCCGCGGCGCACAACGCCGGAGGCGCGATCGCTTACCCGTGCCGCGGCCCGGACGGTCTCCGAGCGAACCGTCGTGAACGAGTCCGCGGTCGCCCGGCCGATGTCCGGGTTGTCGGTGAAGAACCGTCGACGCCGAGGTCGAGGAATCGGCGGATCTCCGCGGCCAGGTCGCCGATGCCGGTTCGATCCCCGGTCACCCCGCCGTCACGGTGACAGCCGCTTCACCTCCCCGTCGAGGATCGAGCAACCGGCTTGCATACCCCCGGGGGGTTGTGTAACGTGCCGCTCGTCTATACCCCCACCCCGTATCGAAGGAGGCACCATGCCGCTCCGTACCACCTTCACCCGCCGCTTCGCGCTGCACTACGCCGAGATGGTCGCCGTCATGTTCGCCGGCATGGGCCTGCTCTTCATGCCGTCCGAATGGGCGATGAACGCGCTCGGCACCGGCTGGGGCGAGCTGCGCGAGGACGCGCCCGCTGCCTGGCTCCTGTGGATGGCGATGACGATGGTCGTGCCGATGGCCGGCTGGATGGCCTTCCGCGGCCACTCCGCTCGCGCGAACGCCGAGATGAACGCCGCGATGGTGCTCCCGACGCTCGCGATCGTCGCGGCGATGGCCGCCGGCGCGGTCGCCGACGCCGGCACGGCGATGATGCTCGAGCACGTCCTGATGCTCACCGGCATGCTCGTGGCGATGCTCGCGCGGCCCGCGGAGTACGCGCACCATCGCCACTGAGCGGCTAGCCCCGAGGCTGAGCGAGGCAGAACCGGCGGACCGCGGCGGAGAACTCGTCCGGGCGCTCGAGGTTGACCACGTGGCCGGCACCGGGCACCACGACGAGCTCGGCGCCGGGGATGGCCGCCCGCATCGCCTCCGCGACGTGCAGGGGCGAGCGGGCGTCCCGCTCGCCCCACACGAGCAGCGCCGGCACCGCGATCCGCGGCAGCAGCCCGCTGAGGTCGGTCTCGGCCATCGACCGCGCGACCAGGCGCATCGCCTCCGGGTGGCTGTCCTCGACCATCGCACGCATCTCCGCCACCTGCTCGGGCCGGGCGTCGGCGGCCACGAGCGACGGCAGCCAGGCCGCGGCGAGCTCCGCCGGCGGCAGGTCCGCGGACGCGAGCGAGGCCGCGAGCCGGGCGGCGCACTCGGCCTCCGGGAGCGAGCCCTTCCAGCCGGCGTACGCGCCGGCGAGCACCAGCGACGCGACCGCCTCGGGCCGCCGCGCGTAGAGCGCGAGCGCGATCGTGCTGCCCCACGACAGCCCGGCGATGTGCGCGGGCCCGACGCCGAGCGCCGCGAGCATCCCCGCGAGCGCGCCGGCCCAGTCGTCCGTGCCGAACGGCGAGGGCGGATCGGGCGAGCGGCCGGCGCCCGGCGCGTCCCAGGCGATGACGGTGAACGCGTCCGCGAGGGCCTCGACCTGCGGCCGCCACAGGCGGCTGTCGGACACGGCGCCGTGCAGGAGCACCAGCGGCGGACCCTCGCCCTCCATGCGGAAGGCGATGGGCAGCCCGTCGATGTCGAGCACGTGCATGTGGACGTCCACGTCGCTGCCGGGGACACTACGCCCATGCCCCGCTACCTCGTCCACCGCGCGATCGGCGACGTGAGCGACGCCGAGCTGGAGGCGGCCGCCGAGCGGTCCCGCCGCACCCGTGAGGAGTCGTTCCCCCAGATCACGTGGGAGCACAGCCACGTCGTCCGCACCGAGCGCGGCCTCACCTCGTACTGCGTCTACGGCGCGCCGGACGAGCAGGCCGTCCGCGACCACGCGGCCGCGGCCGGGCTGCCCGTCGACGGGATGCAGGTCATCGAGCGCGACCTGCACCCCTAGCCGAGCTCGATCGCGAGCTCCTCGAGGATGTCGAGCCCCTCCTGCACGCCGCCCTCCATGCCGGAGGCGAGGATCGTGTCGCGGACGTCCCTGCTCGACGTCTCCGTGAGCAGCTCGAGCGTCGTGCGGCCATCGGACTCCGTGAAGGTCGCCGTGTTGAGCGTCGCCTCGCTGAGCGTCCCGTCCGGCATCTCGTAGATCTCCGTGAAGACGACCTTCTCGCCCGGCACGATCTCGCGGTACTCGCCGTGGAAGGCCACGTCGAACCCGCCCTCCGCGACCATCGCGTAGCGCCAGCGCCCGCCCGGCCGCAGGTCGATCTCGCACGCCTGCATCTCGCCGCGGCGGCCGGGCCACCAGCGGCGCACCAGATCGGGCTCCGTGTAGGCCCGGAACACGAGCGCGCGCGGCGCGTCGAACTCCCGGGTGATGAGGATCTGCTCGTCGGTCGGGGTCGAGACCACCGCCGTCCCGCTAGTTGGCACTGCCATCTCCTTCCTCCTTCTTGAGGTCGTCCAGCACGTCGTCGAACAGCTCGAAGCGCTCCGTCCAGAGCTGCTCGTAGGTCTTCACCCAGTCGTGGATGGGCCGGAGCGCGCGGCCGTTGAGCCGGTAGAGCCGCCGCCGGCCGTCGTCGCGCACCTGCACCACCTCCACCTCGCGGAGCACCCGCAGGTGCTTGGACACCTGCGGCTGAGCGATCCCGAGCGCGTCGACCAGCTCGCCGACCGGCCGCTCGCGGCCCGCGAGCAGCGCGATGATCTCGCGCCGCCGCGGCTCGGCCACGGCATTGAACGCGTCGGTCGTGGTCGCTGCCCGGGCCATGCCACGCAATATATACCCATATCGGTATACGTCAAGTCAGCGTTGCTGAACCCAGCGGTGAGCAACCGTGGTCGGCACGCGGCCGCGGCGGCCACGCCCTGCGGCGCCTTCGAGCCGCCGGCGGGCACGATGGGCGGAGGCCGTGCGCTGGAGTGCCGGGTGGACGGCCGCCGCTTCCTCCTCTACGTCCCCGCGTCGGCGGCCGAGCCGGCGCCGCTGCTGCTGGCGCTCCACGGCGTCGGCGGCCCGGCCGCCACGCCCGAGGCGACGCTCGAGGCCTCCCGCCTCGACGCCGCGGCCGAGGAGCACGGCTTCGTGCTGGCGCTGCCCGCGGGCGAGGACGGCACGTGGGACGACGAGCCCGGCTCCCCCGACGTCGCCTTCGCCGGCGCGGTCATCGACGCGGCCGGCGAGGAGCATCCCCTCGACCCCGACCGCGTGTACGTGACCGGCTGGTCGGGCGGCGGCTTCATGGCGCACCGGCTCGCCTGCGACGCCGCCGACCGCGTCGCCGCGGTCGCCGTCCTCCACGCGCCCCTGCGCGGGCCGTGCGAGCCCGCGCGCCCGCCCGACGTCCTCCAGCTCGCCGGCGAGGCCGACGACGTCCTTCCCGACGCGGGCGGCACGACGCCCGACGGCACCGTGCTCCCGCCGCTGCGCAGGGCCATGCGCCGCTGGGAGGAGTCGGCGGCCGGGTGGAGCTCGTGGAGGTGCCCGACGGCGCGCGCACGTGGTGGACCGAGGAGGCCGACGGGTTCGACGCGAACGCCCGGATCTGGGCCTTCCTGGAGCCCGCGCGGCGGTGAAATTCCGCAATCGGCGTAACCAAATCGCGAATTCGCGCCCTATAACGTCCGTCGTGTCCCGCCGAATCCCCGCCGTCCTCGCCGTCGTCGTCGTGCTCCTCGCCGCCGCCGGCGGCACCATCGCCTGGGCCGATCACAAGGCCTCCGGCCGCCTCGCCGACGGCATCTCCGTCGCGGGCGTCGACGTCGGCGGCCTCACCGAGGACGTCGCCGTCGCCAAGCTCGAGCGCGAGCTCGGCGCCCCCGCCGGCCGGACGCTCAAGGTGAAGGTGGCCGACGAGACGTTCCGGCTGTCGGCCGAGCGCGCCGGCGTGCAGCTGGCGCTGCGCGACGCCGTCCGCCGCGCCTACCGCGAGAGCCGCGACGGCAGCCTGCCCGAACGCGCCTGGCGCGAGCTCACGGGCGGGAAGGTGCAGCACGACGAGCCGACCGCCGCGACCGTCGACCGCGCCGCCGTCGACCGCTTCGTCGACAGGATCGAGAGCACCGTCGCACGCGAGCCCCGCGACGCGAGCCTGGACCTCACCGTCAGCGAGGTCGCGACGACGCCCTCGCGCGCCGGGCGGGAGCTCGTCGGCGCCAAGCGCCTCGCGAACCGCGTGGAACGCAACTTCGCCGACCCGCGGGGCAAGCGCCGGCTCGCGGCCGAGGTGGAGACGATCGAGCCGGAGACGTCGACCGCCGAGCTGTGGAAGAAGCAGCCGGTTGCCGTCACCGTCTCGCTCTCCGAGCTGACGGTCCGCGTGTTCGACAAGGGCAAGCTGTCGACGTCGTACAACGTGGCCGTCGGCGAGCCGCGCTACCCGACGCCGCCCGGCGAGTTCACCGTCCAGGGCATGCAGGTCGACCCGCCGTGGAACGTGCCGCAGTCCGACTGGGCGGGCGACCTCGCGGGCCAGACGATCCCGGGCGGCGATCCGTCGAACCCGCTCGTCGCCCGCTGGATCGGCTTCAACGGCTCCGTCGGGTTCCACGGCACGGCCAGCCTCGGCTCGCTCGGCACCGCCGCGTCGCACGGCTGCGTCCGGATGGCACCCGCCGACGTGATCGACCTGTACGACCGCGTCGCCGTCGGGACGCCGGTCCTCGTCGCCTGAGCCGGCGTCTCCGCCGATCCGAGGCGCGGATCGCCCTCGAGGTCCCTTCCTGGTCGGCTCCCTGACCGTCGCGGTGACGCTCGTGTTCCTGCGTTACCCCCTGGTCCTCGACGCGGTGCCCGGCGGCGTCTATGACCACCCCGTGCGCGCGCTCGACGTGCTGGGGGGAGGGGCCGCGCATCTGGCGTGCGGTGCCGTCGCCCGCGCCGGGACGGCGGCCCGGTGCTGAACCTCGCCCGCCTCCGCGTGTTCGAGGCCGTCGTGCGGACCGGCTCGTTCGCCGCGGCCGCCGACGCGCTGAGCTTCACGCCGTCGGCGATCTCGCAGCAGATGGCGCGGCTGGAGGCGGAGGTCGGGACGGTGCTGGTCGAGCGCACGCGCGCGCGGCGTGCAGCTCACCCCGGCCGGCGAGATGCTCCACGCGCGCGCCTGCCGGATCCTCACGGAGGCCCAGGAGGCCTACGCCGAGCTCAACGCGCTCGCGGGCCTGCGCAGCGGCCGGCTGCGCATCGGCTCCTTCCCGAGCGCCACCCAGGCCTTCACCACCGGCGTGCTCAAGGCCTACCGCGAGCGCTTCCCGGGCGTGGACGTCGTCCTGGTCGAGGACGAGCCGCACAACAACCTCGCAAGGCTGCGCGACCGCGAGGTCGAGGTCGCGCTGCTGTTCAGCTGGCCCGGCCGCCCGATCGGCCTCGACTACCGCAACCGGCGCGTGTGCCCCGACGAGGGCGCGCGGCTGACCAAGCTCGCCGACGACCCGTACGTGGCGATCCTCCCCGACGGGCACCGGCTCGCCGGGCCGCGATGACCTCGGCGTGCCCGACCTGCGTGACGAGCTGATCGTCGGCTCGCGCTGGACCCCCGGGCTCGACCAGCTCGGCGACCTGGCGCAGGAGCACGCGTTCGAGCCGCTCTTCACCGGCCACGAGATCCCCGACTACGAGAGCGTGCGGGCGTTCGTGGCCACGGGCGACGGCATCGCCGTCATCCCGGCGCTGGCCGCCGCCCGTCCGTTCCGGGGACGGTCACCAGGCGCCTCCAGCGGCGAGGTCCCCACCGCGCCATCCACCTGGCACTCCCCGACAGCGGCGTGCTCTCCGCGGCCGCGGCGGCGATGGCCGCCGTCGTGAGCGAGCTGGCCTCCGAGCTGCCGCGCCAGCTCCCGCGGGCGCGGTCTGAGCTAGCCCGGCGCGTCCTCCTTCGTGGGCGACGGGCCGCTGTGCATCTCGGTCAGGATCTGGTGCACGGCCGTGTCGTCCTCGGGCCGCGGCGGGCGGACCTCGTTGATCAGCCGCTCGATCACTCGTCGCTCCAGTCCGTCGTGTAGAGCAGCAGGAAGCGGAGCATGACGAAGCGCAGGTAGCGGTCCGCGTCCGTACCCGGCCCGCCGATCTCCGCCTCGCGCATCGCGGCGACGATGGGCTCGAACTGGTCGTGGTACCACTGCTCGGCGAGCTCCTCGCGCGACACGAGCCGGCCGCGCGCATGGCTCTCGCGGAAGCCGCCCGCCTCCACCAGCGTCGCGAGTTGCGCGTAGCGCCACTCGTCGGTCAGCCGGACGCGGTGGCGGAGCCCCTGGGGCAGCGGCACGCGCTCGAAGAAGATGCGCTCGTGCTGCTTGAGCGGCAGCTCGGACGTGCGCAGGTCGGGCGAGGCGCCGACCGAGGTGCTGATCTCGCGCACCCGCGCCTCGATCGTGTCGTCGCCGAGCGCGCGGGCGACGGAGACGCGATGGTGGCCGTCCTCGACGAAGTGCAGGCCGCCCACGCGGTAGACGTCGATCGGCGGGAGGGCCACGCCCGACCGCCGCGCGGCGGCGACCCGCTGCCAGCGGTCGCGCAGCTCGGCCGTCATCGGCCGGAACGCGCGGTCGAACTGCGACGCGACGGCGATCGACCGTGCCGACGATCGAGTCGAGCGGGATGATCTGCACGCCCGAGGTCCGCGCTGGGCGCCCGAGCCCAGCGCCTCGACGACCTCGTCGAACGGCAGCATCTCGTCGACGTCGTCGGGCGCCTGGCGCAGCCGCGTGGCGATGCGGTGGAACGCACGGCGCCGCCGCTCGCGGTCGAAGTCGCCGCCCGCCTGCGACTCGTAGAAGGTCGACATGGCTGCCACGGATGGTGCCGTAGCGGCCGGCCGGACGTCCAGTCGAGGTCTGCTCAGTACCAGCGAAGGCGGGGCATCGTGTCGGGCCGATGGCGGGGACGTGGCCGGCTGGGGACGCTCGGCGGCGGGCTGGGTCGACGGCGGCGGGAGATGAAGCGGGCGGGTGAGCATGGTCGCATCCTACGACATTACTTCCTAGGACGCAAGTTCCTGGGAGAAAGAACTTGGGATAGGGTCCGGCCGCGTGGAGCGTGACGACGTCGACGCCGATGATCGAGCAATGGGACCGCGAGCGGCCCGACCTCGACTCGTCGCCGATCGGCGTCGTCGGCCGCGTCTCCCGCCTCGCGCGCGAGCTCGAGCTCCTGCATGGAGCCGACCTACCGCGCGCACGGGCTCGAGGGCGGCTGGTACGACGTCCTCGCCACGCTGCGCCGCAGCGGCCCGCCCTACCGCCTGCGCCCGCATCGAGCTCGGCGGCGACGACGATGCTGACCTCGAGCGGCACGACGAAGCGGCTCGACCGCCTCGAGGCCGCCGGGCCTGATCGCGCGCACGCCCGACCCGACCGACCGGCGCGGCACGCGGATCACGCTCACCGGAGGCCGGGCACGCGGCGCTCGACGCGACGATCGAGGCGCACCTCGACAACGAGCGCGAGCTGATCGCGGCGCCTCTCCGCGGCCGAGCAGGAGCAGCTCGCCGGCCTGCTGCGCAAGCTGCGCCTGGGCTGCCGCCCGTCAGGCGAACCGCGCGCGCATGCTCTCGTCCACGACGTCGGCGTACTCCGGGTGGCGGGCGATGAAGGCGGCGGCGAACGGGCACGTCGGGATCGCGGTGACGCCGCGGGCGCGCAGGTCCTCGAGCACCCCGCGGACGAGCTCGCGAGCCGAGCCCGCGCCCCTCGCCGCCCTCCAGCACCTCCGTGTGGGCGACGATCACGCTGCGCCCGGCGGGCAGGTACTCCACCCAGCCGAGCAGCTCGCCGCCCTCGCGCAGCTCGTAGCGGCCGCGCTCCGGGACGTCCTCGACGGTCACGCCGCCGAGGCTAGCGGCCCGGCCGCGGCGGCGGCCCGGCGCACCGCGCCCGGCGGCGTCCCGATCACGCGCTTGAACGCGCGGGCGAACGCGGCCTCGGAGCGGTAGCCGAGCCGGTCGGCGAGCTCGGCCACGGTCGACGTCGCCGCCGGTCAGCTCGTCGTGCGCGAGATGCATCCGCCAGCGGGTCACGTACTGCATGGCCGGCTCGCCCACGAGCGTGGTGAAGCGGGCGGCGAAGGCGGAGCGCGACATCGCGAGCTCGTCGGCGAGCGCGTCGACCGTCCAGTCGCGGGCCGGGTCGCGGTGGATGAGCGCGAGCGCGCGGCCGACATGGCGGTCGCGCAGCGCGCCGAGCCAGCCGCTGGCGCGCGGCCGGGTCGCGCTCGATCCAGGCCCGCAGCGTCTGGATGACGAGGATGTCGGCCAGGCGCGTGATGACGGCCTCGCCGCCGGGCCGCAGCTCGCGCGCCTCCGCGGCCATCAGCCGCAGCGTCCCGTCCATCCAGCTCGCGCCGAGCGTCTGCTCCGCCTCGAGCACCAGGATCGGCGGGAGCGCCTCGACCAGCCGGCGCGCGGCCGGATGGCCGAGCCGGACGGCGCCGCAGATCAGCCCGGTGAACGCACCGCCGCCGCCGTAGCGGACGATCTCGTACCGCGCGCTCACCTCTTCGCGCTCGAGGTCCAGGATGCCGGGCGCCGGCACCCCCGGCTCGCTCAGCAGCCGTGGCCGCCACCGTGCGGGACGAGCGCGAGGTCCCCTGGGCGCATCGCGACGTGGTCCTCGCCGGGCGCCTCGAGCAGGAGCTCGCCGGCCGTCACGACGTGGAACCAGACGTACCCCTCCATCGGCGGGATCGTCACCCCCCACGGCGCGGTCAGCTCGGACAGCGCGTAGAACGCGCCGTCCATCCGGACGGAGTACAGCGCTTCGCCGAGCGGGTCGGAGGGTGCCCAGGGGTCCATGCACAGCAGTATGCCTGACCGTCATGCCCGGCTGGACGATCGAGCATGAATACGACCTCCGAGGTCATAGACCGGTGGCCGATCTCGCCGCAGAACACTGGACGCCATGCCGACCATCTCTCCCCTCTCCCCCGTCCTCGTCACCGGCGCCTCCGGCAAGACCGGGACGCGCGTCACCCGCGGCCTCGAGGCCCGCGGCGTCGCCGTCCGCGCCGCCTCCCGCTCGGGCCCGGTCCCGTTCGACTGGGACGACCGCGCGACCTGGGGCCCCGCGCTCGACGGCGCGGCCGGGCTCTCGATCGCCTACGCGCCCGACCTCGCCGTGCCCGGCGCGGCCGACACGGTCGCCGACCTTGCCGCGATGGCCGTCGACGCCGGCGTGCAGCGCGTCGTCCTGCTGTCGGGCCGCGGCGAGGAGGACGCGGAGCTCGCCGAGCGCCTCGTCCGCGACGCCGCGCCGGACGCGACGATCGTGCGCGCCGCGTTCTTCATGCAGAACTTCAGCGAGAGCGTGTTCCTGGAGGGCATCCTCGAGGGCGAGCTCGCGCTCCCCGTCGGCGACGCGCCCGAGCCGTTCGTGGACGTCGAGGACGTCGCCGCCGCGATGGTGGCCGCGCTCTCCGAGGAGGGGCACGCCGGCCGCCTGTACGAGGTGACCGGCCCGCGCATGCTCACATGGCGCGAGGCGGTGGCCGAGATCGCCGCGGGCGAGCGGGCGCGACGATCGACTTTGTCGCGGTCCCGCCGGCCGACTACGCCGCGGCGCTCGCCGCGGCCGGCCTGGAGCCCGAGGTCACCGAGCTGCTCATGTACCTGTTCACGGAGGTGTGCGACGGCCGCAACGCCTCGCTCAGCGGCGGCGTGCACGAGGCCCTCGGCCGGCCGCCGCGGGACTTCGCCGCCTACGCCGCCGGCGTCGCGGCGAGCGGCGCGTGGGATCCCGCCCGCGTGTGAGTCACGGTCAGCCCGACGCGCCGAAGCGCTCCGTGCGCACCCGCTCGGCCGGGTGGCCCAGGGCGACCAGCGCGTCGGCGACCGCGTCGACGAAGCCCGTCGGCCCGCAGATGTAGATGCGCGGCTCCGCCTCCGGCGGCCAGGCCACCTGCTCGAGCAGCGCCCGGTCGACGCGCCGCGTCGCGCCCGTCCAGCCCGGCGGCGCGGCGCGCGTGTAGGTGAGCGTGAGGACGTCGTCGTCCAGCGCCTCGAGCTCGGAGCGGTAGAGCACGACCTCCGGGCGCTGGGCCGAGAGCAGGAGCCGCGCCGGCGCGTCGCTCCCCGCCGCGCGGCGGTGGCGGAGCATCGACATCAGCGGCACGAGCCCCGAGCCGCCGGCGACCAGCAGGAGCGGCCCGCCGTCCCGCGCGTCCCAGGTGAACCAGCCGCCGATCGGGCCGCGCAGCTCGAGCTGGTCGCCCTCCTGCACCGCCTCGGCGAGGTAGGGCGAGACCTCGCCCTCGTCGAGGCGCTCGACCGTGATGGCCACGCCCGCCTCCTCCGGCGGGTTGGCGATGGAGTACGAGCGCTGGGCGCGGTAGCCGTCCTCGGCCGTGAGCCGCACCTCGACGTGCTGGCCGGCGCGGTGCCCGGGCCAGTCCGGCACGTCCATCTGCAGCGTGACCGCCTGCGGCGTCTCGTGGATCACCCGCTCGACCGTCGCGACCTTGAGCTCCGCGCGGGTGCGCGGGATGCCCGCCGCCACGCTCAGTCCCCCTGGTAGCGCTGCTCGCGCCAGGGGTCGCCGCGGTCGTGGTAGCCGAGCGACTCCCAGAACCCGGGCTCGTCCTCCTCGTGGAAGCGGATGCCGCGCACCCACTTGGCGCTCTTCCAGAAGTACAGGTGCGGGACGAGCAGGCGCGCCGGGCCGCCGTGGGCGGGCGGGAGCGGCTCGCCGTCGTACTCGTGGACCACCCAGGCCTTCCCGCCGGTGAGGTCCGAGATCGGCAGGTTCGTCGTGTAGCCCCCGTCGCAGTACGCGGTGGCATAGCCGTCGAACTTCTCCACGTCGAGGCCGGCGAACAGGGTGTCGACCGAGACGCCCTTCCAGCGCGTGTCGAACTTCGACCACGAGGTCACGCAGTGGATGTCCACGGTCGGCGTCTCCGACGGCAGCGCGAGGAACTGCTCCCAGGTCCAGCGCGCCTCCTCGCCGACGGTGAAGGTCCACGTGCTCGAGGTCGGCGTGGGGCGTGGGGCCCGCGGAGAGCACCGGGAAGTCGTGCGTGAGGTACTGGCCCGGCGGCAGCCGGCTGCCCTCGGCGGGCTCGGGGCGCCGACGACCGAAGCCGCGGTTGATGATCGCCATGGCTGGATGCTCTCAGGTCGCGGGCGCGGGGTCGGGCCGCGACTTGGTCGGCCGCCCCGCGACGAGCAGCACGGCGAGCTCCGCGAGGATCGAGACGAGCCGGAGCGCGACCGCGCCCGCGGCGAGCTGCGCGTGCGGGAGCGAGCTCGCCATCAGCTCGACGTAGACCAGCTCGCGCACGCCGATCCCGCTCGGGGCGATGACCACGACGAGCCCGGCGGCCCACGCCAGCGACGCCGCGCCCGCGACGAGCGGCACGTCGACCGAGCCCGAGACGGCCACCTGCACGAGCACCGCGCCCGCCGCATAGGCGAGGAAGCCGGCGAAGTAGTTGACCGCGCCGTGGGCGGCCCTGCGCGGCGTCACCCGGATGCGCCCGTCGAGCTTGCGCGCCGCGATGACCGGCACCAGCAGGGCGGGCGCGAGCACGATCCACCAGCACCGGCCCGGCGATGGCCATGGCCACGCCGCCGATGCTGACCGCCGCGCCGAGCGCGAGCAGGTTCTCCCCGCCGACCGCGGCGACCTTCTCGGCCACCGAGCCGTGCACGACGGTCGCGCGCGAAGCGGGCGCCCAGATGCCGCCGGGCACGAAGCGCAGCGCCTGCGTCCGGCACCACACGCTCACGTCGTGGCGGGTCGTGCGCCCCTGGACGAGCAGCGCCCAGCCGTTCGCCAGCAGGATCCACCAGAGCGCGACCGCCGGCAGCGAGGCGGCGAGCCAGCCCCAGGCCAGCTGGTCCTCCTCGACCTCGCGGGCGGCCTGGACGCCCATCAAGACGACGATCCCGACCGCGGCGACGAAGCCCGCGACGCGGAGCACCGGCATGTACGGCGCGATCCGCGCGCGCAGGGCCGCCAGCCGCCTCCGGGCGCGCGACGGCGCGGCGGTCGGCGTCGTCGCCACGGCGTCAGCCGTCCGCGCGCTGGACCGCGACCGCCGGGCGCTTCGCGGCGCGTGAGCGCGCGGCGCGCCGCTCGCGCCACCAGGTGCGCAGCACGACGCGCGCGTACCGGGCGCCGTAGAAGACGTTGCCGCCCTTCTTGCTCTGGCCGGCGGTGCGCTTGTGCATCACGGTCGGGCGCTCGGCCACGCGGTAGCCGTGCGCGATCGCGCCGATCAGCAGCTCCGAGCTCTGGTACTGCGGCTGCTCCTGGCGCACGACGGCGGTGATCTCCGCGCGCATCGCGCGGAGGCCGCTCGACGTGTCGGTGACCTTCACGCCCGTGAGCAGCCGCACCAGCCCGGAGAACACCTTCACCCCGAGGTCGCGGACGCCGTCGTCGGTCTCCGCGGCGCCGAGCACGCGGGAGCCGAGGACGAAGTCGGCCTCGCCCGCCACGACGGGGCGAGCACGGACGGCACGTCGGCCGGGTCCCACTGCCCGTCGGCGTCGAGCGTGACGATGTAGCGCGCGCCGCGCTCGCGAGCGAGCGTGTAGCCGGAGCGGAACGCCGCGCCCTGGCCCTGGTTGATCGCATGCGTGACGACCTGGGCACCCCCGGCCGCGGGCGATCTCGCCCGTCCCGTCGGTGCTGCCGTCGTCGACGACGACACCTCGACCGGCAGCCCGCAGGCCTCCGGCGCGATCGCCTCGAGGACGCCGCCGATGCTGCCGGCCTCGTCGAGGGCCGGGATCACGACGGCGACGTGGTCGCCGGGCGGCGCCGACATCTACGCCGTCGTCCGGGAACGTTGGACCCAGCGGGAGCTGCAGGGGATCTTCGACGTGTCGCACCGGTCGCGGAAGCGCACGGCGATCTCCATGACCTCCTCGCAGCAGCGCGTCCTCGAGCCGGACCGGGTCCAGCCCGAGCGCGAGCAGCCCGCGGTTCTCGACCATGAGGTCGTTCTCCGCCGCCTCCTTGCGCGGGTTGTCGACGAGGTCGACCTCCGCGCCGGTGAGCCGCGCGACGAGCCCGGCGAGGTCGATGACGCGGTGGATCTCGGTCATCTGGTTGAAGATCCGGACGCGCTCGCTGTCGCTCCGGCGGGTTCTCGACCGCGAGCTGGATGCAGCGGACGGAGTCCTGGATGTGGATGAACGCGCGGGTCTGGCCGCCGGTGCCGTGCACGGTCAGCGGATAGCCGATCGCCGCCTGCATCAGGAAGCGGTTGAGCACCGTGCCGTAGTCGCCGTCGTAGTCGAAGCGGTTGATCAGCCGCTCGTCGAGCCGCGTCTGCTCGGTCTGCGTGCCCCAGACGATGCCCTGGTGCAGGTCGGTGACGCGGATGCCGTCGTTCTTGTTGAAGAACGCGAGCATCAGCTGGTCGAGCGTCTTCGTCAGGTGGTAGACGCTGCCCGGCGAGGGCGGGAAGAGGATCTCGCGCTCGAGCTCGGCGCCGTCTCGAGCCGTCCATGCGGACGGTGAGGTAGCCCTCGGGGATCATCGCGCCGCCGCCGTAGCCGTAGACGCCCATCGTCCCGAGGTGCACGACGTGGGCGTCGACGCTCGGCCTCGACCAGCGCGGTGAGCAGGTTGTGCGTCGCGTTGACGTTGTTGTCGACGGTGTAGCGCTTGTGGCGCGGGCTCTTCATCGAGTACGGCGCGGCGCGCTGCTCGGCGAAGTGGACGACCGCGTCCGGCCGGCGCTCGGCGATCAGGTCGCGCAGCTCCTCGTACTGCTGCGCGACGTCGATGTGGCGGAAGCCGATCTCGCGGCCCGTGACCTCCTGCCATGCGGCGCGGCGCACGCCGAGCGGCCTGATCGGCGTCAGCGACTCGACCTCCAGCTCGACGTCGGCGTTGCGCCGCGCGAAGTTGTCGACGATCACGACGTCGTGCCCTGCGGCTGAGAGGTGGAGTGCCGTCGGCCACCCGCAGAAGCCGTCGCCCCCCAGTACAAGGATCTGCATCGGCCTGCATCCTACCCGCGCGGAGT
>CAVYCB010000023.1:0-224860 GCA_963766895.1 uncultured Acidobacteriota bacterium | reverse complement strand
TAATTTCGACGCGCAAATTTTGCAGACTCAAATATACCTGTCCGAACACAAATTCAGGGAAGGTTTGGAGCTCGCCAAAAATCTGGAAGTCTCTAATCCGAATAACGCGCCGGTACAGGCTGCGATCGTCGATGCGCAAACCGAGCTCGGTTTGTATGAAGACGCGGTGAACTCGGCGCAGAAGTTTGTCGATCTGCGGCCTAACTCCGCCTCTTACACCCGTGTGGCGCACTTGCGATCGCTCTATGGCGATATGGCCGGCGCGATCGAAGCGCGACAGCTGGCGGTTCGTATCGCCGACCCCGAAGATAAGGAAGGCCTGGCGTGGTTTAATTCCGAACTCGGCAAAGAATATTTGCTCGCCGGCAAATTTAAAGAGGCCGAAAGCTCGTTTGATAAAGCGCTGGATATTTTTCCTGATTATCATTGGGCGTTGGCGGGGAAAGGAAAGATCCTGGCCGGGCGCGGAGAGTACCAAAAGGCTATCGAGGTCTATGAAAAACTCTTTAGCCGCGTGCCGCAAACCGACCGCGCCATTTTCCTCGGCGACCTCTACAAAACGGCCTCGCGATGATGACGCGCAAAAAATTTATCAAGAGGTGGTAAAACGTGAAACCACATCGGGCGGCGATATGCATCGCATCGCTTTATTCTGGGCCGATCACGATATTAACCTCGACGATGCGCTGGAGGTAGCCCGGCAAGACCGCGCAAAAAACGGCGATCTGCTCGCCAGCGATATTCTTGGTTGGTGTCTCTATAAAAAAGGGCAATACACCGAAGCCAAAAAATACGCCCTCGAAGCCTTACGGTTAAAGACAAAGAACGCCTCGCTTTACTATCACCTGGGCATGATCGAAGATGCTTTGGGAAATAAGCGTGAAGCCGTTCGCAATTTGAAATTGGCGCTCGAGATAAATCCGGCGTTTGATATTTTGCAGGCCGGGATAGCGAGGCAGAGGTTAGAGGAATTACATTAGAGCCTATACCAGGGGTTTCACCCCTGGCTATTATCTGTTACGCCTTCAGCGTAATTAAATGGAAAGGCTTCTAAAAAACAGAAGCCTTTGATTTGAATTTTCAAAGAACCGAACTACATTCCCAGCACATCGATCAATTCCTGCACCGCGCCGGCTGATTTGTGCAGGGCGGAGCGTTCTTCGTTGGTCAGGCTGATCTCGATGATCTGTTCGACGCCGTTTTTGCCGAGCTTGACCGGCACGCCGACGAAAAGATTGTTGATGCCGTACTCGCCTTCGAGATAGACGGCGCAGGGAAGAATCTTTCTTCTTGTCTTTGAGGATCGCTTCGGCCATCTCGACCGCGCCGAGCGAGGGCGCATAGTAGGCCGAGCCGGTTTTGAGCAGTCCGACGATCTCGGCGCCGCCGTTAGCGGTGCGCTTAACGATCTCGTCGAGCTTGTCTTTGGCAGCAGTTCGGTGATCGGGATGCCGGCGCAGGTCGAGTAACGCGGACAGCGGCACCATCGTGTCGCCGTGGCCGCCGAGCACGAAAGCCGTCACATTTTCCACCGAAACATTCAAGGCTTCGGCGAGGAAACAACGCATGCGGGCCGAATCGAGCACGCCGGCCATACCCATCACGCGATTTTTCGGGAAACCCGAGCGGCGGAACGCCACCTGGGCCATCGCGTCGAGCGGATTCGAGACGACGATAATGAAAGCGTCCGGCGAATATTTCGCGACCTGCTCGGTAACCTCGCCGACGATGTCGGAGTTGGTCTTAAGCAGGTCGTCGCGGCTCATACCCGGTTTGCGCGGCAAACCGGCGGTGATGATGACCACGTCCGAATCTGCCGTCTCTTCGTAACAATTTGCGCCGACCAGCTTTACGTCAAAGCCGTCGATCGGCGCGGCCTGTGCCAGGTCGAGCGATTTGCCCTGCGGCATTCCTTCGACAATATCCACCAAAACAACATCCGCCAGTTCTTTTGCAGGCGATCCAATGAGCAGCCGTGGCGCCCACATTTCCCGCGCCGACGACCGTGATCTTATGTCTTCCAGCCATTATTTGATCCTTCCAGGTTAAATATTAAGTATGTAATAGAATTGACTATTTTGTCATAAACCGCCGAAAACGGCAAAAAGAACGAAAAGTTTCCATTCCGTGTTTCGCTGTTTCAGGGGAGTGAAACAAATGAAACAAATGAAACATTTTGAAACAGAAATCTTAAAAATGAAGGGCTTTATTTCGATTTGCCAAAAATCGTGGTTGAAATGTGTTTGGTAAGATTCAAAGACCGACACGGCAAATACACGACCGTACCCCTTCAACAATACAGAAAGCAGGACCGAGAAGCGATAGAGATTTTGCAGAAAATAAAGGTTTTTATGACTTCCCCGGTAATAAGTAATAGAAATTGAAGAAACTCCGGGATAATAAAAAATTCGGTTTACCTGGGAGCGCAGGCATCTTGCCTGCAAGGCGTGACTTGGTCGCGCTAATTGGCGTAGATCAGCGACATTTTAGATCGCTCCGCGATCCAAGCAGGCAAGATGCCTGCGCTCCCAGGGCCCGCAAGCGGCTGCCACCCCTCCTCGGGCAGGAGGGGAGTTTCGCGGTTCTGACCTCATTGTTTGACTAGTACGCGGTTAATTACGGGCGCTGGGAATGGAACCACTAAAATCACACGAAGCTACACAAAAAAACATTCGAACGCGAGCGTTCGTGCCGAATGAATTCGGCGCTCCGTAAATGACGCTCCGTAAAATGGCGCTCGGTAAACAAAGAAAAGCCTTGTTGCGCTCTCCCCTTCACAACAAGGCTTCTCTTCATGGTCGCAATCAGCCCTCTCGCTACGACCAAACTTAAACTTAAATTTCAAAAATCCGTGGCAGGCAAGGTCACGCTTTGTCTGAGCACGACGGAAAGCTGCGCGTCTGTTTTGATAACGGCCTCTTCGCCTTTTCGCAAAAACGAAGCCAATGCACCGGCTCCCGCGCCGAGCGCCCCACCGATAACCGCGCCGCCTCCGCCTCTTGCCAATCCGCCTACGAGCGCCCCGGCCCCGGCTCCGCCTGCGATAAATCCGACGCTTGTTGTTGGCGCGCCTTCGCTTCCGTCGATGTCCCCGGCGTCGATATCGGCGTCAGTATTGGAGGCGTCATTTTCTTCGCCCGCGCCGAGCTCACCGGCGATCTTCCGCGTTATGCCGTCCCGAAGCTTCAGCGTTTCAAAACTTATGTTTATGAACCCGGCGCCCCCGCCGCGTTTCGCATGTCCGACCTTGACCACGCGTCCTTCAATCACCGTGCCCGCCGGGATCACTTCCACGCTGCGGACAAAAACCGGAGCGGCCACGGTCGTGGTAAAAGTATCGTTCACGCTGGCCGAGCGCGAGGTGATGCCGTTGTCCATTTTGACCCGGATCACCGTGCCCGCCGGCAGCGTAAAAGGGCTGCTGTCTGCGGCCGGTTTTAGCTGCGGTATCTGGGGCATTTGCGGCGTCTGTGACGGAGCTGCCAAATTTATAAAGAACAAAATAGAAAGCAGGGTAGTTATCTTGACCGGTATGGTTAAAGATCTCATATGACCTCCCACCTTCACGGATGCTTGATCCGCGAAGATTAATAGCAAAGTGTGTGCCACTTGGCCTGGTTTGTTGAAAGATGGCTTAACTGCTTAAGTTTAACGGGATTTTAGCTGAAAAACGCGGAATTGCCAAGAAAATTCAAGAAATACAAGGGGTTACGAAATCGGGTAATTTTGCGTCGTGGGTATACGATTTGGTGGAGGGAAAGGAAAGGAGGGAAGTTGAAGGAAGGGAGGGAAATTAGGGAAATTGGGGAAATTGGGGAAGAAGGAGAGGAGGGGAATTTTTCTTTCCTAACTTCCTTACCTTCCCTCAATTTCCTTTTCCTTCTTACTGCCTTACTGCAAAATCGGGTGCCCGCCGCCTTTGCTGTGGTCGGCGGTCGCGCTATAACGCCGGCGGTCGTTGTGATAGAGCACAAGATGCTCGCCTTCGTAGCGCACCACTTCAGAGATACGGTTGAATTCTTTGCTATGCTCGGCGATGAGGAACGCGCAGGGTTCGTTGGAAACTACCATCCCGGCGGCGTAGATATAACCGCCTTTGTCGTAGACGCTGCCCGCATATTGGCCGGCATTTACCGCAATGTCCGGGGAATAACCCCCATCGCTATTTTGCGTGCGGTCAGCCCGCGCGATAAAGATGCTGTAGTCGGAATAGTTAAGCCGTTTGGAATATCCGTTTTTACGGGCGACCGCAAAGAGATCGGTGAGGCCTTTATCGACGGCGGCCAGAACAGCGACCGAAGGCCTGTTCACGCCGTAGACATTCGCCCCGCGCTGGGTCCTGACGGAAAACGTGAACCGGTCGCCGGAAATGCGCTGGGCCGTGGCCAAAACCCCTCGGTTTTGCGCATCCGCGCTTTGCATCGATACCAGAATTACCAGTAAAAGTATCGCCGTTTGAGTAAAAAAGCCGTATATTTTCATAAACTCTCCTATAAAACCAATTTATATGAGTGCAATCTGTGTTCCAAACTAAAAGTCTAAAAGCCACGCACGGTTCTTTATTCGCCGCGAATTACACAAATAACACGGATTAAAGAATTCTCTATTCGTGCTATTTGTGACATTAGTGGCCGTGGCCGTTACTTGAAGGCGGGACTCAAAACGCAAAAAGTTTATAATTAATTTTATATAGAGGAGGTGGACCGGATGAAAATGCTCATCGCGACCGACGCATCCGATTACAGCAACGCCGCAATTGACAAGGGCCTGGAAATGCTGAAAACGGATGGTGTTGAAATAAAAATAGTATCGGTGATAGAGCCGCCGCTCACAACCGCCGAACCTTTCGCCGGATCGGTCGATCTTTATCGTGAAACCGAGAACGTGGTGCACCGGCAAGCGGAAATTGCCGTAGAAGCAGGAGAAAAACGGGTGCGGGACCTACTGGGCGCCGCGCTCGCGGAGAACGCCCTAAGCACGGATATTTTGATCGGCTCCCCCGCGCGCCGGATCGTGGAAGAAGCGCAAAAATGGGAAGCCGATCTTATTGTTATCGGGTCGCACGGCTACGGTTTTTGGGAAAGGATGATGCTTGGTTCCGTTTCACAATCCGTCATGCAGCATGCGCCTTGTTCCGTATTGGTAGTGCGGAAGGGCAAAAACTAACTTTCGTCACCCTCGCCGTCGCCATCGCCCCAGATGGAACTGCAAACCAGCTCGCCGGACATCGAACTCGCTCCCGGCGGCGCTATCAGATCGAATTTTCGGGGGATCGGGCTTTGCTCACCGAGGATCAAATAATATTTGTAAAAATCTGAGGTCACATCGGCGCCTTGATTGTAAATGTGAACTTCGTGAGTGAAATCAGGCACCTTGGTCAGCGTGCGATCGATCACATCTTTCTGGTAGATCCTGACCGCCGCGGCCTCGATCTTGGCGCCGATGATGCAGCCGACCGCGCCAAAACGGTTATCTATCACTTCGCCGGTGGGAAGCGCGATATCCATATCATAGTTGGTGTAATTTTTGGTATAAAAAAGAGCGTTGTGTACCCAGAGCGGGGTGATGACCTTCTCATTTAAGATCGGGACCACCGGTACGCCGCCGTGAATGTCATTGGTCATATTGACCAGCCAGCGAATGTCTTCAGGATCGTTCCATTGCCAGGCATACCGATCGAACGGCATTCTTTGATTCAATTCGATCCGCGTGCGGGCCGGCTTGTCACCGGCGATAAATATCTCGTCAGTGGTCATCGGTACCACGACCGTGTTGTCTGACGAGATAGTGCCGGTTGAAGTTTTTTCGATGATGCGGATGGAAAGTTCGTGAGTTTCTTCGCGCAGAAACCTCATTGTTCCGCGCTGGGCATTGTCAACCATGTACCAGACGCCAAGACCATAAACGTAGAGGGTGACGGTGGCCGGCATAGCATCGATGGCGGATGCGCCCCGGCCTTTGGAATCACAGTGTTGAATTTCAGGGTCAAAGGTATCGTGTGCAGGTTTATCAACTCCTTGCATAAATTCTCCTTCAGGGTGGGTTTTATTAGTAAAGAATTGAGTTTGTTAAAATCAGGCTTTTTCCAAACCGCCGATAGCGGCGAAAGCAGCCCAGTAAAATGGTGAATCAAATCTTTCGTCGCTAAGCATTTCCAATTGTGCCGCGCGCAAAGCGGCCGCGATCGAGAGCCCCTTTTCCTTTCGGTTGCGATGAAACGCGGTCATCATAACGGATGAGGCGACGGAATCTATCTCCCATCGGCTGGCAACCACCGCGGGAACGCCGGCGGCGAAAAAAGTCCGCGATACGCCTACCGCCCCTTCACCGTGATAATAGTTTTCCAGCGCGGTCTTACAGGCCGAAAGCACGACCAGCCTGGTTTTGGGCAGCTTCAGACTGCCGATCTCCGCGGAGGTCAGGTAATTTTCTTCGCCGGAAGACGGGCCGGCGAGAAGAAATTTTGAGTACTGGGGAGAAAGTTCATTGGTAGTAAAATGGCCCGCGAAATGAAAAACGTCGGCAGCGGGTAGAGAACCCAGAATATTTCTTTTGACCGCATCATCGCCTATGATTGTTTTTCTGGTTTGATAAAAAGCGGCGCTGGCGCGTATCTCGCGTTCTGCGGCGGGCAGATCTCTAAGCCCCGGATTTTCTGTGCGGTCGAAGGAAGGGTTACCCACTCCGACAAAATTTTCTCCTGTGTTTCCAGCTCGGCTCTCTGCAATTTCCGAAAGCAATACGAAAAGCGTAGCGCTCGGTGAATAAGCAATACGGTAGTTCTTAATGACATAATTTCCAGCGTCAGGGCGTAGCGCCTCAAAGGGGAGGTAGCAAAGTATTTTGTCGGGAATGATGACGACAGTTTTTTCTTTATTGAGCAGCGTTTCAACCGGTTGGATAAGCAGCGAATAAAGTTTCGCCGACAGGCCGGCGGCTTTGCCGCCATCGGTTGTTACGTGAGACGTGGTTTCAGTAAACTCGCGGACCTGTTTTTCCAGATCGGCAGCGGAAATATTTTTCTCGATGGGGTAGACCTGCGAATCTGTCACTACCCAGATCAGCAGTTTGTCCGGCAGCACGGCGTATTGCACCAGTTGGGAACCCGCCGGAAGCCGGCGCTGAATTTCCGAGAGGGGGAGCACCTCGGTCACGCCCGGGCCCGCGGCCGAAACTGGGGCCGGATCTATCTTTACTTTACCCAGATCATCAAGCAGCGACCGGGCTTTGCCTTTTTCGATGTAATTGAAGGCAATATCGGACCGGCCTTTTTTTAACTCGTAGCCGGCGGCAAACTCATAGACGCTTTGCTCGTCGGAAAAAAAAGACGTCCGGCTCTCTTCCTCTTCGATCTTGCCGCGCAATTTTTCAGCCAGGGCCAGGACGGAGGGCAGTGAATCTTCGATCTGGTCATCCTGTCCCAACTCGCCGTTACAAAGTAATTTTCCTTTTCGGGCGGAATAGTTTTTTAGAGTGTCGGCAGCAAATTGTTCGTTAAATAACTGCGTCGCGCGTTCATAACCCGCCACTGCCTGAGGGCAGTTATGAAGTGAGCGCTGGGCTTCCGCCTGCTGCAGAAGGGAATTGGCGACCATCCTTTTTTGCATCGGCTCGTCATCTAAAGCGGTGCCCATCCTTAAACTTTCATCGGCGATGGAAAGGGAATCGGAGTAATCTTTTGTCGTGCGATAAGCGGAAGATAGAACAAGAAAGGAGTTGTGCAGGATCGCCGGGTCTTTTACTTCGTCCCGGCTGAGCCGTACACCTTCCAGCGCATATGCCACTGCCGATTCGCCCAATCCGAAACGGCGCGATACCTCGGCCGCAAACATATAGTTACGCCACTGCTGGCGGGCGCTATTATAATCAGGTCCCGTTTTCTCTCAAGCTTTTTTGCGAGAAGCGCAGCGCCGGGCCGGTCTCATTTAACTGAGTATAAACACAAGCCAACTGGGCGTTTGCCTTCTGGCGGCCATAGGTATCAAATGTATCGCGCGCCAGTTCGAGGGCCTCTTTATTGATTCGAATTGCCGGTGAGAACCTGCTTAGCCGGATGGAGGTCGAAGCGCTTTGCAGCAGCGCCTGTTCCAAAAGCCATTTGTAGCCTTTTTTCCGGCTGTTCTCGGCGAGAGAGTCGGAATTTTTCAAACTCTCATCAGGAAGGGAATCCGCTTTACAGAAACTGATCCAGCAATCGGTTTTAGCAGCTTCGAGGGTATTTCCCGCCCGGGAGAACAACTTCCGGCTTTCAACGAATTTACCGAGCGCTTCCGAATGCCTGCTTTTTAAGCACAGTTCATAAGCTTCGGATGTGAGGTTTTGGGCCTGCGTCAATATCGCGCGTTCGTCCGTTCCGGTATTGCTATAGTAATCGGCCAGCTCGGAAAAAAAAACATCTCCGGTTTTTTCTTTCTCAAGCTTGCCTAAAAAATTAAGCGCCGAAAGCATGTGTTTAGCATCATTCGGCGCTCCTTGCGCATCGGCGGAGAGAAAACCGCGCGCCAACTGTTCGGAAATCATAGTCCCGGTGACCATTTCTTTTGATTCACCGGCGATCTTCCATGCTTCTTCCGGATCACCTCGATCGTAAGCAAGCAGAAAATCGTTCAAAACCTGGGCCGGCGTTTTCGCACCGGAATTTTTTTCTTCAAGCACCTTTAAAAAGTCGCGTGCTTCTTTAGCCCAATGCGAAGAAGTATCTTTTTGCAGATATTTTTGCCAGGCCTCGCGGGCGGCGGCATTTGAATTCATTTCCTGCAAACAAAGTGCGCGATTAAAAAGCGCCGGCAGGTACACAGGATCTGTTTTAAGAGCCGTATCCAGTTTTACCAGGGCATTTTCCAGGTAGCGAAGGCGTTTTTCTTCCTGGTCGCCGGGAAAGCTTTTTGATGTTTCCAGCAGGACCGCGCCGTGATCGGCATAAAATTGCGCATTCACCGGCGCGAACGCGGCTCCTTTATCAAATTGTTCCAATGCCGTGGGAAAGTCGCCCTGGGAAGCATAATAAAGGCCGAGGGCCCGGTACGAATTTGCGCCCGGCGTTTCCTCCGCGGCGGAAATAAGAAGAAGCCCGGCCTTACTCCGCGCCACCACTTCTTCAGGTGCCGAGCCGCCTCCCCGGGTATTGATGAGGGGTGCGTACTCCAATTCCGACAGCCGCGCCAAGGTCGGGCGCTGATCCCGATACGCGCTTCTTAAAGCTGCCAATCCTTCAATGACTTTTCCCTTTGAGGAAAAATACCAAAAAAATCCGCCGCCCACGACAGCGACCAGCAGGCCGGCCATCACCAGCCTGAAAACTCCGGAAGCAAAAAGATCGCTCGCAAAAACGCCGCGGGAGCTTTGTGCGGTATTTCTGCTACGAGCTTTGGCTGCGCTCACCCGGGCTTTTTTTGCCGCGTGTTCGCCGGCTTCTTCTCTTAACGCAAGCACAAAACGAAAGTTTGCTTTACGCTGGGGTGAAGCTAGAAAGTATGTTTCGAATTTATTGATATTGGCGGTATCTAACCGCTGGTCCAGGTACTCTTCAATGAGTTCGGTCTCGACTCGCTCGACCTCAGCCTGAAAAGAAGCATCGGACATCATCCGTGTTTCTATCCTTTCGAGCTCTTCCTCATCGGTAGTATGTCCCAAAAGATACTGTCTTATCGTAATTAATTCTGTAATGTCGCTTTTCATTATCCTGTGGATCCTAAAAACAAACCCTCTACTATTTATGGAATAAAAAGGGTAAAACGTTTCATTAATTTGTTATTCCCAAGCATTTTTTTACACAATCTTCCAAAAATGCCTTGAGACGGTGGACCCTGATACGCAAAGTACCCGGATCAACCCCGAGCTCCGCGGCCATGGTTTTGCGGTGCAATATTTTGGCGCTGCTTTCCTCTAAGAAGTACTCCAGGACGAGGATGACCTGTTCGGCGGTAAGATTATTGAGACATTTCCGCAGGCACTCGAGTTCGCTGCCGAATTTGAAAGGGACCTCGACAACCTGGTCGACCTCGGCCGGGTCTTCGCGCCGTAATTTTATGTGTTCCAGGTATATGTTGCGGGCCACGCCGTGGAAATAGCCGGTTGGATCTCCGATAAAAGTATCCCGGATCTGCTTGACCTTGGTAGCTACGCGATCGATGGTGCGGTCGGCAAGGCTTTCGGCTTCGATACAGCCGCGCGTGATGAACATCTTGATCAGCCCGCCGCGGATGACCTCATATTTCCTTCCCGCTTCTTCCCGGTCCGGATCGAGCCACTCGAGTAAAGTATTGAACGCCTCGGGAGTAATTAAATCATTACTTGGCATTTAAATTTCCAACCATCAGATCAAAATCGAAAATTGACAAGATTTTTTCGAAATGGGCGGTATATAGAAAAAAATAACGCAATCTGACAAAACAAACAAGTTTCCGCTTTTGTGCCGACAAAGTAAAATGAGGCGGCTCGCCGGGAAGAGAAATGCAGTTTGACAGCCAAAAATATTAATCTTTATCGCAAGGTTTATGTTCCGCGCGGAGAGGGGCATTTCTACGCCGCGGATGGGAAAAGTTTAGCAAACTTTTTTGGAAATGACTCTCCCGTTGACAAATTTTCTTGACGGATTAAACTTGTTTGTGAGTTGAATGACATCAGCGATGACAGACCGTCCCACCTATCGACGATATTTAATTAAGATCTCGTAAAAATTTGCCGCACAGCCGGTTTTTTGTAAAAACAGTTAATGTATAATCAAAACCGAGTTACTCCGGCTCTAAACGCATAAGAACCATTATTTTTTCTGTCCGCGATCGTTTTTGAAAGGTATTACAAATTATGAAAAAGAATAGAGTAGGCAACAGTCCCTCACGGCATCAGGGCAAAATTTCCGCCATCGTCAAATATGTCTCGCGGAATATGGGCATGATATTGTTTTTTATCGCCCTGGGTGGGACGGTCATGGCCCTTAGCGGGATATTTACTCCGCTTTCGGGAAGCGTTACTTCGGCCCAATCGCGAACCGCGCCGGGCATAAAGGGCGACATCAAGGAAATGCAGCAGCTTGGCGAGCAAAAGATCTCGCCCGAAGGCCAGCGGCAGATCGCCGCTCTGATGGAAGAAAAAGAATCGCGTACGCCCGCTCAAAGAAAGATCGACTCTAATATTCTTTTTGAGATCAGGAAACAGCGCGGACAAGAGATCGCCCGCGGTATCCCGACGCTCGAAACCGGGATCGAGGTAAGTGACAACGGACGGGTCGGCCTGGATATCACCGCCAACGTGAACACCAATTTAATAGTCCGGCTCAAGGAAGTCGGTTCCATTGTTCTGGACACGCTTCCGGCTTACCGCAGCATCTATGCCAAGGTGCCGCTTAACGAGATCGAGGCGCTGGCGGCGCGCAGTGATGTCATTTTTATAATGCCGCATTCCGAAGCCCAGCTGTCGAAACCGAAATATGACGCGGCCAATGACATATCGCAGGGTTTTTGGAACAAGACCTATACGCCGAGTTTTCTGAAGCAGCCGTTCAGAGCCCCGCAGCGTGATTCTTTTGAGAAGCGGGCGGAAAGGGTGCGGGAGTTCATCAAGTCAAAACTTGCGGACATTCACCCTGAGGTCGGCAGCCAGCAGTCACAGGGTGATTCCACTCACCAGGCAAATACTTACAGAAGCGCGATCGGCCCGGACGGCAGCGGCGTCAAGATCGGTATTATTTCGGACGGCACCACGGCGCTGGCTTCTTCCCAGGCGCTGGGAGACCTGGGCGTGGTAAATATTTTGCCGGGACAGATCGGCGTTTGCCCGGCCAGCACCTGTAACGAAGGTACGGCAATGCTTGAGATCGTTCACGATCTGGCGCCGGGAGCGGACCTCTATTTTGCCACCGCGAATGCAACCATCTCGCGTTTTGCGCAAAACGTGCGCGATCTGCGCGCGGCCGGATGCGACATCATCATTGATGACGTTTTTTATTTTGTCGAAACCCCGTTTCAGGACGGGCAGGCGCCTTCCGTGGTTTCCAACACCAACGGCGGGGTCGTGGCCCAGGCGGTGAAAGATGTGACCGCCGCCGGCGCGATGTATTTCACTTCCGCCGGTAACCAGGGAAATCTGGATGACAATACCGCCAGCTGTTACCAGGGAGATTGGACGGACGGCGGCACGCTGGCTTTGGCGGTCGGCGGCAACGTTCATGATTTCGATGCCGGGGCCGGTGTCGCCCAGAGCGACCTGGTACAAGTAGGATCGGGCAATGCTATCGATCTTTACTGGGCGGACCCGCTCGGCGGTTCGGCCAATGACTATGACCTTTACGTATTTAATAATGCGCTGACGGCGATAGTGTCGTCGTCCACTAATATTCAAAGCGGAACGCAGGACCCGTTCGAACAAACGACCGGAAGCACGACGAATAACCGCGTGGTGGTACTTAAAAAGACCGCCGCGGCGGCGAGATTCTTTCATGTAACCATCAACGCCAACGGCACGGGAAGATTGGGTACCGCGACCAACGGCACCACCAAGGGCCATAGCATACCCGGCAGACGCTTATGGTGTTTCCGCCACTCCGGCCGCTGCGCCGGGGCCGTTTCCCGCAGCACACAGCGCCGCCAATGTGAGCGAGACCTTTACCTCTGACGGGCCGCGCCGGATATTTTTCCTGGAAGACGGCACGGCTATTACGCCGGGCAATTTTTCTTCGACGGGCGGGCTTTTAAGACAGAAGCCGGACATCACGGCTGCCGACCGCGTTTCCGTTACCGGCGTGGGAGGATTTCCGACGACATTTTCGGGCACCTCGGCAGCGGCACCGCATGCGGGCGCGATCGCGGCCCTGCTAAAGTCAGGACTGCCTTCGCCGACGAATGCGCAGATCCGCACGGCCTTGACCAGTACGGCGATCGATATCGAAACCGCGGGTGTGGATAGGAATACCGGCGCGGGTATCGTGATGCCGCAGTTGGCCGCCGCGGCGCTGGGGATAACGACACAGGCGCATATCACGAAAAATTCTCATACCGTTACGGAAGTCGCGAGTTTTAGCGACTCCGACGGACGCCTTGAGAAAAGTGAGCGGGGAAGTCTGCTTATTTCGAGTTTAACCAACGTCGGCGCGGCTACAGCCACCAGCGTGACCGCCACCCTGACGAGCACCACGCCTGGTGTCGGTATTGTTACATCCGGGCCTCTGCCATATGCAAACATGGCGGCTGCCGGAGGCACGGCCAGTAATGCCACGCCTTATATCTTCTTTTTAGGCTCGGCCTACGTCTGCAGTACGCCGATCGATTTTGTGCTGACCGTGAATTTCACCGATTCGACGGCAAAGTCGCAGGTCATCACATTCAGATACGATCCTTCGACGACGATCATTACTTCGGCCGGGATCAACAACGCTCCGACGGCGGGTCCATATACGACTGCCTCCGGAACTCAGACGAACCGTGTTAACCGTGACACCATCAGTTCAACCTGCGGAAATCCGAAAGCGGCATTTCCGGGATCGGTAGCGGCGACCAACCCGCGATATCACGCCTACACTTTCACCGCGACGAACACCGGCTGTGTCAGTGTGGTCTATACGGCGAATTCGACCGCTAACGCGAATGCGCTTTTCCCGACTGCCTATGTCGGAGCGTTCAATCCGGCAGTCATATCGACAAATTATGCGGCTGACGCGGGCTCGCAAGTCGCTCTCAACCCGTTCCTGGGATTCTCTTTCAATGTAACCGCCGGCCAGAGTTTTACCATCGTGCTGGCGGAAGTTACTCCGAACGGCGCTGACAACATCGCCTATACGCTTACCGTAAGCGGTACGCCGGTCGAAATCTGCAACTTTGCCGGGCCGACGGCGGCTACGGTACCGGTCGGCGGGCGAGTCTTAACCGCCGGCGGTATGCCGATCAGGCAGGCGACGGTCACTCTGCAGGATTCGAGCGGCATCCCCAGATACGCGGTCACCGGATCGCTGGGCTATTACCTCTTTGAGGATGTTCCGGTCGGAACTTATGTGATAGGAGTCAGCAGTAAGCGCTACACAATCCAGCCGAGGGTGCTTTCGGTGCTCGATCCGATAGAAAATGCGGACCTGATCGCGGAACCTTAAAGTCCCCAACGGGGACAAAGAAAATAGCCCAGGGTAAGTGAGCGAAGCGAGCGCCACCCTGGGTATCGGGTTCCCAAAACGTTCCAGCCCTGAAAGGGCGGCAGAACTCCCAATCAATTCTGCCGCCCTTTCAGGGCTAACAATTCAATTAATCGTCTTACCCAGGGCTGAAGCCCTGGGCTATTCTCTAAAGTCCGCCAGGCGGACATATCGTTTTCAAATTGATTCACTACCCCCGTTCCGACAGTTGGTTATTTAAACTCCACCGGCGGTATCTTATCCAGACAAGCCGTATCCGGTTTTGACGGATCGCGAAGGAAGCTCGCGGCTACCCTAACCGCACAGGGATTGCCGAAAAGCACGCCATGGCTGGTGCTTTTTACTTCATAAGAATGGCCGTTGGTAAACCATGAAGTAACCAGCCGGTTCCACTGCATCGGCGTATTCGGATCGTATTCACCAGAAAGAAGAAGTGCCGGAATGTCGCTTTTAACGGGCTCATTTTCAATCCCCGACGCGGCGGGCACATCCCACACTTTACAGATTCCCGGCATTGCACCCATTATCGAAAACCCTTTTATTGCGGGATATTTGGTCGATTGCCGGGCGATCGTCCGGTAATTCTGAAAAGGCATTTCTTCACGGCACCAGACGGAGTAGCGCATGCCCCACGCGTAACCGCCCTGATTTAGTTTTGCTTCCGCGTAAGGCGCAAGAGTTCCGGCATTGCCTTTTCTTGCTTCCGTAATAATATTCGGCACCCGGTAGATGAGATCGGTATCGCTTAAGTCGTCATATATTCCCTCGACGATATCGTTGCCGCGGAGTTTTATCGGATAAACTTTTCCGTCTTTGTTCACATTTAATACGATCGCTTTTTTATTAGCGGTCTTTAAAAGCGCGTAAAACTCTTCTTCTAATTTGGGATATTTCGCCGCGCATTTTTCATCTCCCTTACAGCGTGCGAATAAAAGATTGATGGAATTTACCAGGTTATCGACACCGACTTCGTTCCAGTTCACGGTGGGCGGCAGCACTGAATCAAGAATGACGCTGCGGACGCTCGTGCCGTATTCGCGAATGTAATTGAGCATTACCCGGGCGCTGTATGAAACGCCGTAAAGATTCCATTTTTCTATGTGGAGAGTTTTTCTCAGGTCTTCGATGTCCGCGGCGTTGGCGGCGCTGTCATAGGCGGAAAGATCATGGCCGGCACCCGCCAATCTGTCGCGGCACACTTTAGCGGCTTTGACCTGTTCTGCCAAAAACTTTTTGCCCGTAAGATTTTGCTCGACTGCTTTTCAGATTGGCGGCGTCTACTTCGGGGCAATTCAGGTTGGGCTCGGCAAAGCCGGTTCCTCTCTGTCCGAAAATAATGAAATCGCGCTCGCGCGTGTAGGGTGCCAGGCGCGCGGCCCCGTTCACTCTCATCATCGTGCCGCCGCCGGGCCCGCCGCCGGTGTAAAAGACCGGATCAGGAGCGGGGTGCTCGGCGGTGCTTTTTATAATGATCACCGGCAGACGCAGCGTTTTTGAATCTGTTTTACGGCGATCTTCCCGCACAAATAACCTGCCGCACTCGGCTTTTATTCCCCGGGGCACCGGAACAACGCAGCCGCCGGGCTCGAAACGGGGCAGTGTATTGTCCTGCGCAGCTATATTTGCAGGGCCAAATAGACAAATTAAACAAAAAATGAAGACGGGTAAAAAGGAAGTTAATTTCATTGCAGCCTCCGTTCGCTTATTAAAGTGATTGAATTTTTATTAGTAGTAGTGTATACTACTACTACTGTCAAGAAAATGTCAATCAAAAACCTAAATCCGCTGACAGAACTGGGATTCACCGAATTGGAATCCACGGTTTACCTTTATTTGGTGGAAAATTCACCCGCCACGCCCTACCGGGTGGCAAAAGCGATCGGCAAGCCGGTGGCAAACACCTATAAGGCGGTCGAGGATCTGCGTCAAAAAGGGGCTGTTTTGGTGGATGAAACCCACAATCGCCTATGCCAGGCGATTCCGCCGGCGGAACTTTTGAGCAAACTAAAAGAGGTCTATCTGGCGCGGCATGAAGCGGCCACCGAAATTCTTTCAAAATTAAAGCCTTCCGGGGACCGGGAAAAGATATTCACCCTGACAAGCGCCGATCAGGTTTTGGATACCTGCAAAAAGCTGATGGAAAACGCCGAGAACGTGATACTTGCCGATGCTTTTCCCGGCGTGGTCGAGATTTTACGGCCCTGGTTAAAAGCCGCGGCCGCGCGGGGCGTCACGACAGTGCTGCAGACCTATGGCCCGGCAGAGATCGAGGGTGTAGAGGTCGTGCCCTACCAGGCAGCCGAGCTTTCGCTGCGGCGCTGGCCGGGGCAATGGCTGATCGTGGTGGTAGACGGGGCGGAATACCTGTTTGCGTATTTGAACGATGACGCGACGGTCGCGCACCAGGCGATCTGGTGCGGCAGCGCATTTCTGGCCCTGCCGCAGCACAGCAATCTCGCCATCGCATTTCGCGCCGCCCTGCTGGAACAACTGGTCAAAGACGGCGCCCCGCTGCCGGAAATGCAGCAGGCGCTAAAAAGGACCGAGCGCTGGCTGGTACTGGGCACGCGCGGTTATAACGAACTCGCCGCAAAGTTTTCTTATCGCCAGATAAATAAATAGATAATGTTAGCGGTGTAAATGGGTGTTGCGCCAAGCGGAAGCCCGACCGTTAGAGGGCTTACTTTCCCGCGCTAACCCCCGGAGCCCTTGCTAACGCGCGGGCTTCCGCCTTCGCCGATTCGCGCAGGTCCGGCTACAATTAGCAGCAGGGATTTACACCCCTACCTGTTTACCGGCCTTAGCTTTTAATACTCTCCCAAAACAATGTAATATTACATCACAGTTTTTCGGCACAGTTTCAGTGATGTTAAAAATAGAAAATTATATCGGCGGCCAGCTTGCGGGCCCGGTTTCGGGAAATTATCTCGACAATTACGAACCTGCGACAGGACAAGTCTATTCGCTGATCCCTGATTCGGGCGCGGCAGATGTGGAGTGGGCGGTCGAAGCAGCCAAAGAGGCTTTTCCCGCCTGGGCGAAAACGCCGCCGGAACAAAGATTCGAGACACTGATGCGCCTGGTCTCGCTGATCGAGCGCGACCTGGACAAACTCGCCGAAGCCGAAAGCATAGACAACGGCAAACCTCTTTCGCTGGCAAAGGTAATGGATATTCCGCGCGCCGGCAGTAATTTCCGCTTTTATGCCACGGCGGCGATGCATTTCGCGAGTGAATCGCACGAGACAGCGCTAACTGACGGCGGTTCAGACGGCGGCCGCGCGATAAATTACACGCTGCGAAAACCGCTTGGCGTGGTCGGTTGTATCTCGCCCTGGAATCTGCCGCTTTATCTTTTTACCTGGAAGATCGCGCCGGCGATCGCGGCGGGAAATTGCGTGGTCGCAAAGCCTTCGGAAATAACCCCGATGACGGCGTACCTGCTCTCGCAGCTGGCGATCGAAGCGGGATTGCCGGCGGGGGTTTTAAACATTGTGCACGGCACGGGCCCGAATGTCGGCGCGGCGATCGTGGCGCATCCCGGTATCAAAGCGATCTCATTTACCGGCGGCACGACGACAGGCGAGGAGATCGCCCGCACGGCCGCGCCCAAATTCAAAAAACTATCGCTCGAACTCGGCGGCAAAAATCCGAATATTATTTTCGCGGATTGTAATTATGAAGAAATGCTGGCCACCACGGTGCGCTCTTCTTTTGCCAACCAGGGACAGATCTGTCTTTGCGGGTCGCGGGTGTTTGTCGAAAAGCCGATCTACGAAAAATTCAAAACGGATTTTGTCGAGCGCGCATCAAAGCTGAAGATGGGAGACCCGCTGGCGGACGGCAACGATCTGGGCGCGGTCGTTTCACAGTCGCACATGGAAAAAATTCTTTCCTATATAAAGCTGGCGCAGGAAGAAGGCGGAAGCGTTTTGACCGGCGGAAACCGGGTGAAACCTGAAGGCCGCTGCGCCGAAGGTTGGTTTATCGAACCGACGGTGATCGAAGGATCTGACTCATGATTGCCGCACGAACCAGGAAGAAATATTCGGGCCGGTCGTCACGCTGACGCCGTTTGAAACAGAAGACGAAGTGCTTGCGTATGCAAACAGTGTTCGTTACGGACTTTCGGCAACGCTGTGGACGGAAAACCTTTCGCGCGCGCACAGGGTGGCGGAAAAACTCGAGTCGGGAATCGTCTGGATAAATTGCTGGCTGCTGCGCGATCTGCGCACGCCTTTCGGCGGCGTGAAAGATTCCGGCATGGGACGCGAGGGCGGCTTCGAAGCCCTCAAGTTTTTTACCGAAGAGAAGAATGTTTGTGTGAAGATCGGTGGTCAATAGTCTGTGGCCGAAAGTCAGTAGCGTCGGCGTTAGCCGATACGTAAAATTCTTGTCAGTAGCGTTTGCGTAAGCAAATGCGTAAAACTTTATTTGACTTTACGCATCGGCTGACGCCAACGCTACTGACAGAAACATTACGCATCGCCTGACGGCGACGCTACTGACCCGTTAGCGTTTGCGTTAGCAAATGCGTAAAATACGATGGGGATATAAGAGATGGGGATATAAGAGATGGGGATATAAGAGATGAAAATATTATTTGCAATTCTAACAATAACAATCTTAGCTTTTACCGCACAGGCGCAGGTCAAACCGCCTTCAGAATCAGCGATGGACCGCTTTTTGCGCTATGTGAAAATCGACACTCAGTCGGCGGAAGATCAGAGCACGGTGCCGAGTACGAAGAAGCAGTGTGACCTGGCGAATTTGCTGGCCAAGGAATTAAAAGACCTGGGCGTGCAAAATGTCCGTGTCAGCGAATTTTGCATCGTCTACGGAATGGTGCCGGGCAATCTGCCGGATAATTCGAAGGTGCCGACGATCGGTTTTATCGCGCACATGGACACGTCGCCGGCTGTTTCGGGTGCGAACGTCAACGCCATCATTCACAAAAATTACCAGGGCGGCGACATCGTTCTGCCAAACGATAAGACGCAGATCATCACCGTCGATAAAAACCCCGATCTGAAAAACCTGATCGGTGACGACATCATCACGGCCGATGGAACCACGCTGCTCGGTTCCGACGACAAATCCGGCTTCGCGGAAGTGATGACGATGATCGACACGCTCAAGCAGAATCCGCAGATCAAGCACGGCAATATCGCCATCGCTTTCACGCCGGACGAAGAGGTTGGCGGCGGCGTAGATAAATTCGATATCGAGGGCTGGGGAGCCAAGTTTGCCTACACGGTGGATGGCGAGCAGCTCGGCGATATTTCGAACGAAACCTGGTCGGCGCGCACCGCAACCGTTACCTTCCGCGGCATATCGACCCACCCGGGCACGGCGAAAGGAATCATGGTCAATTCGGTGTACGCGCTGGGCGATTTTCTCGGCCGCGTTCCGCAGGATATGCTTCCGGAAACGACCGAAGGCCGGACGGGTTTTATTCATCCTTATGTCGGCAATCTGGATATCGAGACTTCGACGGTCAAGATCCTTCTTCGGGATTTCGACCTCAGCGGCGTCGAAGCAAAAGAAACGCTGTTGAAAAAGCTGGTGGCCGAGACGCAGGCCAAATTTCCCAAGGTAAAGATCGAATACGACAGCAAGCTCGGTTATCTGAACATGAAAGAGATGCTGAAAAACTTTCCGCAGCTGACCGATTATGCCATCGAGGCGGCGAGACGCGCTGGCGTCAAAGCCGAGCTTCGTCCGATCCGCGGCGGCACCGACGGTTCGAATCTGACCACGCGCGGGCTGCCGACGCCGAATCTTTTTACCGGCGGGCACAATTTCCACGGCAAGCTGGAATTTAATTCGCGCAAAGGTTTGGAAAGATCGACCGATACTTTGGTCCACCTGGTGCAGGTCTGGGCGGAGAAGTCGAAGTAGTTCCGTTAGTAGATAATGATTGATAGTGAATAGTGAATAGTGAATAGTGAATCACGGCGTTGTCCATAAAAAATAAAAGGTGTTTTTATGAGCGATACATTTCGTGTATTTAGTGTGATTCGTGGTAAGACTTTCCGGGAATTAACCACGAAACACACTAAAAACACGAAAGTCATTGGCCAATTCCTTAGTCGATTTGAAAATTCTAAATTAAAAAAACATCCCCGTTATATTTTGCAGCCAGTGCGGCAACAGTGACGAGGCGAACACCAGGGCGATGAAGATCCAGGTGGAAAGATATTTGCGATCCTCGGTCAGGAAAACCGCGCGCGGCGAGAGATAGAAGAGCGCAAAACAGAGCGCCACGATAACCACACGGAAAATATAATAACCGGCTCCCTGCGGGGCCTCCGGCGTCCGCAAGAGCCACGCCGCCACGCCGTAATACACCATCTGCCAGAGCGACATATAGGCGAACAAGCCGAAGTCCGCGACGAATTCCGCCGTGCCGCCATAAAGCAGGCCGCCCCTCGCCGCGCGGCTGCTCTCGGCGCTGCTGAGCCGCTTGCCCAGCCGAAAGAGCAGGTAAATTTCACTCACCGTCAAAAACATCACCACCAAGATCAGCAGAATGCTCATCACGCGCGATGCGGCCCCCGACTCGGCCGGCGCACCGGAAGCATCTATTGTACCCATTGCAGCAGCCGCGAACTGTTCTATCACCACCCAGGCGCCGATCGCGGAGAGGATCATCAGCGGCGCGCTAAGAACCAGAAAGTAAGCGGAAAAATCCGCGCCCGTACCGCGTATCCGCACCTGCAGCGGGAGCCGCTTGAGAAAAAGGCCGCCGAGACGGCCGAACAGCAGTACGCCAAGCAGCACACCAAGCGTAATAACCGAGGACTGCTTGTTATCAAATGAGCCGCCGAACAGTTCATCGATACGTCCGGCAAAGACGGGAAAGAGAAAAATGTTGATGACGATCATCAGCACGTCGATGACGATGCCTTGTTTATTGGAAGGCAGTTTGAAGTTTTTCGCGGATCTCATCCGAACAGTTTAAGCGAAATGCTTTAGCGACGGTAGTTTTTGACTGAAGAAGATATTTCGATCCCGTCTTTTAGTTTGGAATCGGCAATGGGTTCGCCGATCGTCATTTGCATGGGCAGCACGCCGGCCCAGACGTCGAGCTCGTAATCCTCGTCGTCATCGACCGGGCCGCCGTCCCGGACCTTGGCAGATGCTTCGTCGATCGGGAGCGAGAGCACGGTGGTCGCTTTTAATTCCAGCTCGGTGGGTGGGCGAACCTCGTCCCAGCGGCCGCGGATGAAATGCTCGCTTAAGGCCAGCAGCGCTTCGCTCTTTTCCTTGTCGCCGGTGATGACGGCCGCTTTGCCCAGCACGACCGCCGAACGATAATTCATCGAGTGATTGAAAGCTGAGCGCGCCAGCACTAATCCGTCGAGGATGGTGACGGTAACGCAAACATCGACGCCTTCGGAGAGGTCCCGCAGCATCCGGCTGGCGGATGAACCGTGGATGAGCAGCGTATCACCGCGACGCGCATACCCCGTCGGGATCACGTACGGCTGGCCGTCGACCACGAACCCGACGTGACAGATAAAGGATGCGTCGAGCACGGCGTAGATGGATTCGCGATCGTAAAGGCCGCGTTTGGGAATGCGGCGCACGCGCGTACGATCGGTCTGTTTGATCTCGTCAATTTTCGGGGCCATCTTTTAGGAATTTAAGATCGGCAGATACCGTTCCTTGACGATATTCAAGTGATGGATCTGGTGGCCGAGCGTGGTAAATCCGACCGCGCCCACCGTGAGTTCGGCAGTGCGCGTTTTACCCAGGACCTTGAGCGTGTCTTCGTCAAAGCCGTCATAAAGATATTTTGTTCCGGCGCGGACGGTTTTTAGCTCGTCCAGTATCGCAGCGACGGTTTTTTCATTGGCGCGTGAATTAGCGGCCATATCGTTTTCTTCGATGCCCTGGGGCGGGTCGCCGACGCTGCGGGCAAAAAGCAGCGCGCGGTAGCTGAAGATCCGTTCCCAATCCACGATATGCTGGAGCAATTCCTGCACCGTCCATTTGCCCTCGGCATAAGGCTTGTTTTCCAGGCGCGTCAAGGCGTCGAGGTCAAGCGCGTTTAGCTGGGCGAGACTGTCGTCAAAAGCCTGCGAAAGCTCAATGTCCGCCACCAAATTGATATACCGGTCGTAATATTCCGGCATCGGGTTTATTTCTGATCTTTTCATATGATTATTCTGATTTCGGTAACAGGATAATTATAGAGCGATTTTAACGTCAGTGAAAGGGTGTAGAGTCCGGACAGCGTTATCCGTAAAAAATTCAAGTAAGTAACGGGTCAGAACCGGGAACGCAGTGACCGGGTTCCGGGCCTTGCTTGACGTCCCGCTCTAGATTTCGAGCGCTTCGCGCTCATTACCCGGTCGCTACGGCTCCCGGTTCTGACTTCATTTCTGTTAAAATGTCAGCCACATGAGCGACGAAAATATAATCAATTCTGCAAAGGCGCCGGAGCCGGTCGGGCTTTACCCGCACGCGCGGCGGGTGGGAAACCTGCTGTTTCTTTCCGGTGTCGGCCCGCGCGAACGCGGCTCGAAAAAGATACCCGGCGTGGAACTGGACGACGCGGGAAATATCGTTTCTTATGACATCGAAACGCAATGCCGGTCGGTATTTCAGAATGTCAGGTATATTCTGGAGGACGCGGGTTCCAGTTGGGACAAGATCGTCGATGTGACGGTTTTTCTGACCAATATGAAGGACGATTTTGCCGCCTATAACAAACTTTACGCGGAACATTTTGCCGGTAACCAGCCATGCCGGACGACCATCGAGATAAGCAGTTTGCCGACACCGATCGCCATCGAGTTGAAGGTGATCGCCACGATGGATTAAAAGTTCTGAGTTCGTTATTAGCCCTAATTACCAAATTACACAAATTAAAAACATTCTTCATTCGGGTTATTTGAGACATTCGTGGCTGTATCCGTGACTTATAGTGAAGCTAATATGTCTTTTACTTTGAGAAAAGCCGGGGTCAGCGATCGTGAAGAGATCGTCGAATTAATAGCTGCTTCGGTCAGAGGATTGAGCGTGGGTGATTATAACGAACGCCAGATTGAGCTGTCGGCCCGGTCGGTCTTTGGCGTCGATACGGAATTGATAGAAGACGGCACCTATTTCGTGGCAGTTTCAGATGGCGTAGAAGGCTCAGATGGGGAGATCGTCGGGTGCGGCGGTTGGAGCAAGCGGAAAACTCTCTACGGCGCCAGCCACTATGACGAGAGCCGCGATTCGCTGGAACTCGACCCGGCGACGGAACCGGCCAAGATACGCGCATTTTTTATCCACCCGGAGTGGGCGCGAAAAGGCATCGGAACCGCCATTCTCGAGGCCTGTGAAAATGAAGCCCGGGCGCATGGTTTTAAAAACGCGGAAATGATGGCCACGCTGCCGGGAGTTAAGCTTTATGCCGTGCGGGGATATGCCGGCGATGAAAAAGTTGGCGTTCCGGTCGGCGATGGAGTCGAGATCGAATGTATCAGAATGAAAAAGAAGCTGACGTAGGATCTGCCCATACTGCCAAAATGTCATCACTGAATATGGCCGAATAATTTTTGCAGATTGTTCAGCAGATACGTAAGCAAGGTACAATATTTGGCATGCAAAGACCGTTCAATTTCATGCAATGGATCGAGGAGCATCGTCATCTGCTCAAGCCGCCGGTGGGGAACCAGTGCGTTTACGATGCCGAGGATTTTATCGTGATGGTGGTGGGCGGGCCGAACTCGCGCAAGGATTATCACTGGGACGAGGGCGAAGAATTTTTCTACCAGCTGGAAGGCGACATCACCGTCAAGGTCCAGGAAGACGGCAAAGCCGTCGATGTGCCGATCAAACAAGGCGAGATGTTTTTGCTGCCGCCGCGCGTGCCGCACAATCCCGTGCGTGGGGCCGATACCATCGGAATGGTCATCGAGCGCAAACGCCGTGACGGCGAAAAAGACGGGCTGCTCTGGTTTTGCGAAAATTGCAATAACAAACTCTACGAGGAATATTTCGAGCTGGAAGATATCACCACCCAGTTTCAGGGCGTCTTCAAACGCTTTTATGAAGACGAGGCTTTGCGCACCTGCAAAAATTGCGGCGCGGTCATGCAGCCGCCAAGAACAGCTTGATTGTGATCAGTAAAGTTGAATTAGCCAGGTCAGGCAGCTTGAATCATCGAAATTTTATTTCCCACAAATATGAATAATGAACGAACTTCAAAATACAAAATCGAAGCAGTTTTGACTTACGCGTCGCTCACCACTGTAATAGTGGGCATCCTGAGTCCAATACTAAAAAAATTAGGGTTAAATGATATATACGGAGTGGGTTTAACGCCTGAATTGTTGTATTCATTATTTGCGCTTTCAATAATGGGATTTGTCTTCCTTTTCTATCAGTATAAAAAAGCTGTTGCAAGGATCGAAGACAAAGGGGTTGCGCAAAGCCCTCAATGGTTATGGCGACTGGTTACAGGAAAACTTACCCATACTCCGAAATCATTGGGCAAGGCCTCTGTAATGATTATTGTCCACCCCGAACTGAAAGAAGAAGCAAAATCTATCAGTGAAACCCATAATCAAAATGGAATTAAGAATATAGCATTTCATTTTTTGCCTTCTTTAGAAATAGGCACCGATCAAATAGATGAAGATAAAGGAACTGCTTTAAATGGCAAAATCCGTACGATAGAAGATTTAACCTATACATTAGCAACTTACACCAGTGTAGTTTTACTTGATGATTATAATTCAAATAAATTTACAAAGATCTATCCCAAGACCTGGAAAGTTATAAATAATTGGAGTAATGAAAATGCCTCTCATCCCATAATGGCGTTGCAAGTGGAAGAAGAGGGAACATTTAAATTCAGCTGGGGAGAGCTCGGCGAAGTCAAAAGAAATAATCAAGCATTATTACGTTACTTATTGGAACAATCTGTAAGTCGAAGTGCAAATTGGTCTCAGCAATCTAAGCTTCAGCGACGTACATTTTCAATATTGATGATAATAATAGCATTAATGTTATTTGCTTCTTTAGGCTATAACTTTTATTTGACTAATGCCATAGAAATACAAACAACCAGTCATGTAAAGGAAATAGGCGAACTGAAAAGCAATAAATTGAGTTTTGAATTGGCAATGAGGAAGTTGCCGAACGAGCAGGCAAGCTTGATGAAGACCTTAGCTTTATATCGCAAGAAAGATTCATTAAAGCCCGTTTCTGAAAAACTTCAGAAATTACTTCAAAGCTATGCATTTCTCCTTAAGGATAAAATAATTTCATCTCCTTCACTGTTAACGAAGGCTACGGGCGTTGACGTCATACTTTTTGCTATGAGAGAGAGGCTGGCTAAGAATGCTGGTAAAAATAAAAAAATCTATGATATAGATGAAGTTGCCGCAACACGCGATTTGTTGGATTCTAATTTTACTTACTCACCTCAATCATTTTTCCATGATTCAATTGTTGACTGTGCTGCAAGTAATAAGGCTTTTATCCATCTTTCCCTGGATGAAAAGGGAGAGGAACCAAATGTAATTGAAGGATGGAAATTAAACGGCGACAAAATAGAAGGAGTCTTTTCCAAACAAAATAAGGATTGGGGTAATGAAACCACTTGGGGTAACGAAACCACAACCTGTAAGTATGACCCTCTCGGAAAAGATGATACCAGAAGATATCTACTTTGTGCTCCGGCGGGCATAGCGGACAATACTTATACGGAACCCGTCGGAGCCATATGTATATCATCCTTTGATAATTTGAACTTAGATCAAGAGTGGGCACGCCATCTTATTATTAGTTATGGAAATGCGCTTTCATTTTTTGATTGGAAAGACGCTCTTCCAGAATAAAAGTCAGTACAATAAGTGATTGATGTGTTTCTGGATATTTTTGGTTAAAATATGATAATAAATAAGATTCAATTACCAATCAGGAGACAATATTCATGAATCTAAGTGTAAGCTCCGCGTTCGAAGTGACCGGCTGGGAGCCGCAGGTCTACGATGAAAGCATTGAATCAGCAAAGCTGTCCCGTGTCACAATTAAAAAGAAATTCAGCGGCGAACTGGAAGGCGACAGTGTTGCCGAAGGCCTGTTTTGCCAGTGTGAAGACGGCTCGGCGAGCTATGTCGTGCTGGAGCGGGTCTCGGGAAAAACGGGCGAACGCGAGGGGACGTTTGTGATGCATCACGGCGGGGTTATGAGCGGCGGCGCGCCCGTGGGACAGTTTGGCGATGTCATTCCGGGCTCGGGCACCGGCGGGTTTGCCGGCGTTACCGGGCGGGTGCTGTTTACGCATGGCGAAGACGGGGCGTTTGTCCGGTTCGATCTTGAATTTAAAGATTAGGTGTTATTTTCCCCTATGGAATATTTATTTCTGGGCATCGGGTGGATATTTGCGATAGGTTTTCTCGCATTCTTTTTTCAAATATATTTTTGGCGGCGAAAACTCGACCGGATGGCAGACGAGGACATGAAGAGGGCGGATCGCGAGGAATGGAAACGGCACGTGAAATTCAGCCGTTATACTAAAATGATAAGCAGATCGTTTTGCGGAGCTTTTTTTATCGTCTGGGCGGTCCGTTACTTTGTCTTGGCGCAAAATGAGAGAAGTATTGTTTTTATCGCCATTACGACGTTGATAGGGGTATTTTTTCTAGGACGGGCGATCTATGGTTTTCGTGCCCACGGCGAGGCGACCGGGGATCTGCAATAAAAAAAATTTGAGGAAAAGCATGAGAAAGATCACAAGAAATATTTCGAGCGGAGTTTTGGTTTTATTTCTATTATTCGCCTGCGAGGTGATCAGAGTCTCCGCGCAGGACAAAACGGTATGGCTGGCCTGCACGTGGGATACGTCTTCTATATTTAAAGGTAAAGACGGGCGGGAAAAATTCGAGCGCCGTTTTTATGTTTCGAATTTGATCTCGATGTCGCGCGAGGAATATCTCAAGATCGACAGCGACGGTGACCGGTTGGAAGGCCTCTGCGGCGGCTACCTGGATAAAACCGTTATGAAAGCAGCCGCCGAACGCAGTGAGCAGATAGAAAACGGTAGGTTAACCGTTATTCGTAATATCGAGCTTTCCGGCGAAGACGCCGGCGGCAGTAAAGACGTCTATACCACGCACCCGAAGTCTGATGTCGAGAAAAAATTGGCGGAAAGCATCAAGGAAATGAAAGATGCCAACCGTTTTATTATGAATTTTAATTGGGACGCCAGCGGCAAGAGCGAAGCCGCTGATTATGCCAACGAAAAGAAACGCACTCTGCCGACGTCGCCTCAGAAATAATTGGCGCAAAAAATAATGAATGACGAACAGACAATAATTTGGCGCAGGCTCGACATACCGGGCCACGAGTGCGCGCGGGTGTTTTTTGCCGAAGACAGCTGGTACCTGGAAGGGACCTCTGTTTTTCTTTATGACGATAAACCATGCCGGCTCGATTACCTGATCGAGTGCGATGAGAAATGGCAAACCACCGCGGCGGATATTACCGGCTGGGTCGGCGATGAATTGATCGATCTCGAGATCGACATTGACGAAGATCGCCGCTGGTTCGTTAACGGGAAAGAATCCCCGGAAGTTAAAGGCTGCATCGATATCGACCTGAATTTCAGTCCGATAACCAATTCGCTGCCGATCAAGCGGTTAAATATTGCGGCTGGAAAGGAAGCGGGCATCAAAGCGGCCTGGCTTAGATTTCCGTCATTTCAGTTCGAGCCGCTGGAGCAAACTTACACTCGCCTTTCAGAAAACACGTATCGCTATGAAAGCGGCGGCGGAAGCTTTACCAGCGAACTGGAAGTAAATGAAGCCGGGCTGGTCACGAATTACCCGGATTATTTTGCAGAGGAAAGAGCTGCGTAAAATATTATGGCTTCTTTGCTGGAAGAATTTACATCTTTAATAACGGCATTCGATAAAGAAGAAATTGAATATGCGGTTTGCGGTGGATTAGCAATGGCGATCCATGGATTTACGCGAGCCACAGTCGATATAGACCTATTGATCGAACCGGAATCTTTGGAGAAGGCGTTTAGCGTAGCCGAAGGTGAAGGTTATGATATTCGTGGACTTGATATATCATTTAAAGAGAGGGCGGTAGAGATCAGGCGCGTTTCAAAAATAGATGATGATGGTGAAGTGCTTTCATTGGACCTTTTAATGGTAACCCCCCAAGTGCAGGACGTTTGGGAAACGCGGGAATTTATAAGTTTTTTGGGGACCAAATTGCCGGTTGTCTCGCGCGAGGGCCTGAAAGAAGATGAAAGTCCTCGCCGGAAGGCCGCAGGATTTGGCTGATATCGAAAGGCTGGGGAATGAAGAAAGTTGATATGTCCGAGCAGGCAGTTTTACGAGGTTGAAAAAAGTCGATCAGCTTCGCGAGCTTTGCCTGGTTTTAATGAAAGCCAAAAAACTTACTCCCGAAGAAAGCGTTGCGTTAAAAGCGAAACGCGCAGAGAAGACGGCCGGGAAAACTCTGATGGACAGTGAAAAATTACGTTAGATAACTTCCGGTTATTCTTATATCAAGCCGATCTGATACCTTCAAAACCTCTCTTACTCACGGAAATTGCTACAATAAACCCAAATGGACGACATTTTAGCGGCGCGTTCGCAAATGGCGATGTCGCTCGCCTTTCATATTATTTTTGCGTCTATCGGGATCGCGATGCCGCTGCTGATGGTGATCGCGGAGTGGCGATGGCTGCGCACAAAAGATGAAGTTTACCTGACGCTGGCAAAGCACTGGGCAAAGGGAACGGCGATACTTTTTGCCGTCGGCGCGGTTTCGGGAACGGTGCTTTCTTTTGAACTTGGATTATTGTTTCCCGGTTTTATGGGTTTTGCGGGTTCGATCATCGGGATGCCGTTCTCGCTCGAAGGTTTCGCATTTTTTACCGAGGCAATATTTTTAGGCATCTATCTTTACGGCTGGCAGCGCGTTTCGCGGAATGTGCATCTTTTTTCCGGCGTGATGGTCGCCGTTAGCGGAGCGCTCTCAGGCATTTTTGTCGTCATCGCCAACGCCTGGATGAATGCGCCGACAGGTTTCCGCTTAGTCGACGGCAAAGTGGTCGATGTCGATCCGATAGCGGCGATGATGAACGCCGCCGCCTTTCCGCAAGTGCTCCACATGATACTGGCGTCGTATGCCGCGACGGGGTTCGCCGTGGCCGGCATTCATGCATTTATGCTGCTGCGTGAAAGGAACAGCACCTTTCACAAGTATGCGCTCGGGATCGCCTTGATAGTGGGTGGTGCGACCGCGGTCCTGCAGCCGCTAAGCGGAGACATCCTGGCGAAAACCGTCGCCAAAAATCAACCGATCAAACTCGCCGCCATGGAAGGCCAATTTGAAACCGAAAGGGCCGCGCCGCTGCGCATCGGCGGGATTCCCGATGAGGCCGCCAAGGTGACAAGATATGCGATCGAATTGCCCTACGGCCTGAGCTTTCTGGCCTATGGCGACGGAGGCGCCGAGGTGGCAGGACTTAATGATTTTCCGGTTGACGAACATCCGCCGGTCGCGATCGTGCATTTTTCATTTCAGATAATGGTCGCCTGCGGTATGGCCATGATGCTGCTGACCGTATGGGCGGCATGGAGATGGGTGAGAACGAGGAAAAATAAGTCGAAAGACTGGTTCGATTCGAAATGGTTTTTGCGCGCGCTGGTGATCGCCGCGCCGCTGGGATTTATAGCGACCGAAACCGGTTGGGTCGTGACGGAGGTCGGGCGCCAGCCATGGGTAATTTATAACGTGATGCGGACGGCAGATGCCGTCACGCCGATGCCGCATTTGATAGTTCCATTTTTGACCTTTACGTTCCTATACATTTTCCTCGCGGTAATTACCGCCTGGCTGCTGCTGCGGCAGGTCGCGGCAAGCCCTGCAGAGGAAACAAAGGAAGGAAAGGAAATTGAGGGAAATTAGGGAAATTAGGGAAACAAGGGAAATGAGGAAGCGGGGGAAAGCGAGGTGACGGATGCCGCTTGAAATAATCATCGCCGGGTCGATGATCGCCGCGCTTATTTTTTACGCTTTGCTGGGCGGCGCCGATTACGGCGGCGGGGTTTGGGACATCTTTGCTTTCGGCCCGCGGGCCGCGGCGCAGCGCGAATTGATCGCCAAAGCTATCGGCCCCGTTTGGGAAGCTAATCACGTCTGGCTGATACTGGTGATAGTAGTTCTTTTTAGCGCATTCCCGGCGGCGTTTACCGCCATCTCGATCGCGCTGCATATTCCGCTGACACTTTTATTGATCGGCATCGTCCTGCGGGGAACGGCGTTCGTATTTCGCAGCTACGATTCAAAGCACGACCGGGTGCAGCGGCGCTGGAGCCTTGTTTTTTCGATGGCGAGCATTATTACCCCGGTGCTTCTGGGCGTCACGCTGGGCGCAATAGCTTCGGGTACGATCCGCGTGGAAAAGGGCATCGTCACTTCCGGGTTTTTTAATGCCTGGCTGGGGATATTTCCATTTTCTGTGGGAGTGTTTGCGATCGTGCTGTTTGCGTTTTTGGCGGCGGTATATTTAACTTTGGAAACGGACGACCGCGGACTGCAGGAAGATTTTCGTTTGCGGGCGCTGCTCTCCGGGGTCGCGGTCGGCATCATGGCGCTGGTTGTTTTTCTGCTGGCGGGAACGGGAGCGCCGGTCGTGCGCGCCGGTATCAGCCAAACTTCGTGGGCGGCTGCGCTGCATATCCTGACGGCAATTTTCGCGCTGGGCGCTTTTTACACCCTGTGGACGAGAAAATACCGGTTGGCGAGAATTTGCGCCGCCGCACAGGTGGCGCTGATCCTGCTGGGCTGGGCTTTTTCACAATTTCCTTACCTGGTGGTGCCGGATATAACTATCGCTTCGGCAGCCGCGCCGGCTATTTCTTTGCAATTGCTGTTGGGGGCGCTGATCGGGGGAGCATTGCTGCTGTTTCCATCATATTATTATTTGTTTCGGGTGTTTAAAAAGGATATTACCCATAAATGAAAAATAAGCGATCAAAATAATGAAGTCAGTACCGGGATGCAGTGACCGGCTTCGGGTAATGCTTAATTATGAATGATTAATGATTAATTTTAGCAAGCTTATTAAGAGCGCCATTTATCATTAACCATTAGTAATTAATCATTAAAACAGCCGGTCACCGCGTTCTGCGGTACTGGCCGAAAATCGAATAAAATATGCTAAAGATCGACATTCACACTCATATCCTGCCCAAAGAAATTCCGAATTGGAAAGAGAAGTTCGGTTACGGCGGGTTTATCCAGCTCGACCATCACACGGCCTGCGCCGCGCGGATGATCAAGGACGACGGATTTTTTTTCCGCGAGATCGAAGATAACTGCTGGGACCCCGATAAACGAATAACGGAGATCGATCAAACGGGCATAAACGTACAGGTGCTTTCGACCGTGCCGGTGATGTTCAGCTATTGGGCAAAGCCGCAGGACGGGTTGGAGCTGGCAAAATTTTTGAACGATCATATCGCCTCGATCGTGAACGATTATCCGAAGAGATTCATAGGCCTTGGGACCGTGCCGCTGCAGGATCCGGCGCTCTCTATAAAGGAGCTTGAACGTTGTAAGCAGATCGGCCTGGCAGGAGTACAGATCGGCACTAACATTAATCAACTGAATCTGGGCGAATTGCGATACTTCGAATTTTTTGCGGCTTGCGCCGAAATGGGAATGGCGATCTTTGTGCACCCCTGGGACATGATGGGCGAAAAGGATATGAAAAAATATTGGCTGCCCTGGCTGGTCGGAATGCCGGCGGAAGTTTCGCGCGCGATCTGCTCGCTGATATTTTCGGGCGTGCTGGAAAAGCTTCCCACGCTGCGGATCGCTTTTGCGCATGGCGGCGGAGCGTTTCCGGCGACACTCGGGCGCATCGAGCACGGTTTTAATGTTCGTCCCGATCTTTGCGCGGTGGATAATCCGCATAGCCCGAAGAAATATCTGGGAAAGATATATTTCGATTCGCTGGTGCATGAACCCGCCAAGCTGGATTATTTGCTTAACCTGGTCGGGGCCGATCAGGTGGCGCTTGGTTCCGATTACCCGTTCCCGCTGGGGGAAGCTGTGCCGGGCAGCCTGATCGGATCTATGCCTTATGATGAAACGATCAAGGCCATGCTGCTGCATGGTACGGCGCTGAACTGGCTTAATTTAAATAAAGGAAGTTTTGCATGAAGCTCAATATCCTGCCGGCCTTAGTTTGTATTCTTTTTTGTTTCGCTGTTCCGGCCGCTGCCCAAAAAGCTCCGGAATCGTGATATCCGTCTTAAAGAAATACGATGACGCGTGGAACAGCAAGGACCAGGCCGCGGTAGACAAGATACTCGCGCCGGAATATATCTATTTTAGTTCGACGGGCGGCACGACCTTGCGAAAGCGCACGCTCGAGTTTCTTGTATCTCCGGGGTACAAGCTGACCTTTGTCGAGCGGAGTGAAATAATGTCGTACCGGACCGGCGATACCGTGGTCATAAGCAGCCGTTGGAAAGGCAAAGGAACTTATGACAAAAGAAGAGATCAACGACGACCAGCGGTGCAGCCTGATCCTTTCAAAGGTAAAAGGCCAATGGAAACTGGCCTCGGAACATTGCACTCAAATCGCCGCTAAATGAAGATCGGTATCTTAACTGACTTTCTCATTAATATGTAGGGCCACACACGGTTCTTTATTCGCCACTAATTACACAAATAACACGAATTAAAACTCTCTATTCGTGTTATTTGTGACATTCGTGGCCGTATCGTACCTTTATAGGTAAAGCTTTTTCAACTCTAGAATTGCCTACAAGACAGATCGGTTCTTTACCTGAGACGCCTTATTTTTAGACAGGTTTTGGCGGTCATTATTGTTGTGATAGAGCGAGTAGCCACGGTCTGAAAAAGCGAGCCTCGTGAGACTGCGCTGAGCGCTCTGCGAGTCGAACACAAGCGCCGGTTCGTTCATCGTCGTACGGCCGTTTTCGGTGGCCAAAACTCTATCCAGCTGTACGCCTTCCTTATTTTCCAGCAGCAAATTAACTATCGCATCGCCGGTTTTTTGCATTTTGATCACATAATCGCCCGCGGGATAAGTGTTTTCCCCGAAGGTGAAGGCGAACGGTATTTTGGCGTCGATCCGATTGTTAATTTGGGCGTTAGCGGAAATGACGGAAAATGCGGTGAATAAAACCAGCATTGAACAAATTTGAATGATCTTTTTTATCATGACGTTTTTCTCCTATTAGTTAGAATCAGTGAAGACAAAGTCTTCATTTGTAACGCGGAAAGGAACGTCAAAAAAAGGCAGGGTTCTTGCGTCAGCCGGGGTTCGCATCCGGACCAAAGAACCTTGTAGCGTTCTTTCCGGGCATCATATTCCCCAACTAATGCTTAAAAGGTTTAACGCGGCAGCGAAAATATTGTTTCAAGAAATTTTCGCCCCCCAGGAAATTCTGTTAAAAGCGAAATTCTGTTAAATTAGTTTTCGATGATAAGTCCAGAACGCCAATACAAAAACGATGAGGGTTTTGCCGCTGAAATGGATGCGGCCGATCCACTTAAATATTTTCGCGACAAGTTTTACCTGCCCCGGCAGCAGAGCGGTGAAGAATATGTTTACTTCACCGGAAACTCGCTCGGCCTGCAGCCTAAAACCGCGCGCGGCTATGTCGAGCAGGAACTCAAGGACTGGGAAGAACTGGGCGTAAAGGCCCATCTCGAAGCAAAAACGCCGTGGCTGCCGTATCACGAATTTTTGACCGAACAAATGGCGGCCGTGATCGGCGCCTTGCCGGTCGAGACCGTGGTAATGAATTCGCTGACGGTGAACCTGCACCTGCTGCTCGTTTCTTTTTACCGCCCTACAGGCATGCGGCGTAAGATCGTTATCGAACGCGGCGCTTTTCCATCGGATCAATATGCGGTCGCGTCGCAGATAAAATTTCATGGTGGGTTGTCAGAACCACCTGCGTTAGCGGGTGGCGAAACTCTGCCCGCTGACGCAGGCAATTCTGACTTGATCCTGCTCACGCCGCGCGAAGGCGAAGCGGTATTGCGCACCGAAGATATTTTGGAAACCATCGAAAAAGAAGGCGATAGGGTCGCGCTTATCTTGCTCGGCGGGGTGAATTATTACACCGGGCAGGCTTTTGAGATGCAGCGGATCGCAGACGCCGGGCACAAAGCCGGCGCGATCGTCGGATTCGACCTGGCGCACGCGGCGGGAAACCTGGAACTCCGGATGCACGATTGGAATGTGGATTTTGCCGCCTGGTGTTCTTACAAATATTTGAACGCCGGGCCGGGCGCGGTCGCCGGGGCTTTTGTGCACGAGCGCCACGGGGAGAGTTTCGATCTGCCGCGATTTGCCGGCTGGTGGGGGCACGATAAAGAAACGCGGTTTCTGATGGGGCCGAATTTTAAACCGATCGCGGGCGCCGAGGGTTGGCAAATTTCTAATCCGCCGATCCTGCAGATGGCGGCGCTGCGTGCCTCGCTCGAAGTGTTTGCCGAGGCTGGAATGCCGGCGCTGGTGGAAAAATCCCGCAAGCTGACCGGTTACCTGGAATATTTGCTGGATGAAATTGGCGGCGCCGGTGAAGGGCGCATTTCCGTGATCACTCCGCGCGACCCGGCGCAGCGCGGCTGCCAGCTTTCCATCCGCGTCAAAGATGCGGACAGATCTCTCTACCAAAAAATTTCCGAGCGCGGCGTGCTGGCCGATTGGCGCGAACCCGACGTCATCCGCGTCGCTCCTGCACCGCTTTATAATAGTTTTGCGGATGTATTTAAGTTTGCGGGGATAATAAAGAGCGAACTGGAGCGCAGACTTTAGTCTGCAAAGAATGCCGAATGAATTAGGCGCTCCAAAAAAATGGAACTTCACGAATTCAAAAACATCACCGATTCCTTTTCTAAATCGGACAAACAACCGGTGCTTTTTATCGGCCACGGCAACCCGATGAACGTCATCACGGAAAATCCTTACCGGGAAAGCTGGGAAGATCTGGGCAGACAATTGCCGAAACCGAACGCGATATTGTGCGTGTCGGCACACTGGTATACCAACGGAACTTTTATTACCAATAACGAGTTTCTGCCTACAATCCACGATTTCGCCGGTTTCCCGCCGGAGCTTTTCGCGCAGCAGTATCCGGCGCGAGGCGCAGTAGAACTTGCCGCGGAAACGGGCCGAGGCTTTAGAAAAGGTAACGAAAACCCGGGTGGAAGGCGTCGAGGATTGGGGGCTGGACCACGGTGCCTGGTGCGTGCTGAAGCCGATGTTTCCCGCCGCCGATATTCCGGTTTTTCAACTCAGCATAGATCACACCAAACCACCGCAATTTCACTTCGATCTGGCCAGAGAACTCGCCTTTTTGCGCGACAAAGGCGTGCTGATAATAGGGAGCGGAAATATAGTACACAATCTCCGCCTGGTACGCTGGGAGAGCAGCGAACCCTATGATTGGGCATTGGAATTTAACGAGACAGCGAAAGATAAATTGCTCCGCAAAGATGTCGGAGCGCTGGTAAATTACATGCAATTCGGGCGGGCGGCGGAGCTTTCCGTTCCTACCAACGAACATTACCTTCCTTTGCTTTATGCGCTGGGCGCGAGCGGAATGCCGAGCGACATAGAAATATTTAACGACAACTTCGACTTGAGCTCGGTTTCGATGATGAGTGTTGTTCTTGCTTAGCCGATCGAAAAAAAAGGGAAACAGTATCGACTGTTTCCCAAAGGAATAGAATGAAAATCAGCTCTTTCGTTTTTTAGACAGCCATGAGCTGCGGCTTTGATTTTTTGCCAGGCCCTCATTCAGCTCACGAGAGCGGCGTTCTGTCCCATCGAAGAGAAAAGCCGGGAACGAAAACGTCCCGGCTTTAAAAGCAGATGGATGTTTGTCCTTCCTGTCATAGCCTACGAGGTTAGCTGACGGGCTCGGACGTTTCAGGAAGTGTCCTACGTTGGAAACTTTCGTTCCCTCGATGCGCCCCTTGTTTTCGCTGCTGATGGCGAAAACTTTTGGTTCCCCCGCGCTGGCGCTCACTGCGGCGACAGCTTCGGCGACAAATTGTTCAGTCAATATACTCCTTTACCTCAAAGAAATAAAGTGGAAATATTGATAAAATGCGTTTATTTCTCCGGCAGGCGGAAAAAGCCGGAAAATAGGCGGTAAAATGCGTTTCGGGTGATAATTTCCAACGCGCACCCGGCCTGCGGCATCTTATTTAGGCGCTAAGATCCAATGTTTTTACGAGTTTTTTTCAGAACCAGAGCTTTCTGCCGGGGGACGGGCGTCCTGGCCCTGGCTATGTCCGTATTTGTAACCGCCAACGCGCAGCAGGCCGCTTCACCGCAGATCGGGCCGCAGATATGCCTGGGCGCCGAAGAGATCAAAAGCCTCAGCGCGGGTCTGGACGGCTCGGCGAAAAGCTTTTTTAACAAACAGCTGGAACAGGAAATTCTCGCGCTCGGTGTTTCGGTCTCACCGAAGGAAGCCCCACCGCGGCTGGCGAAACCGAAGGCCCCGGATGTTAAACCGGCGGTGATACTGGTCGACGACAAGGTCTGCGCGCTGCTGAAAACGCACGGATGGATCACGAACAGCCTGGCCGGTGAACAGGGAACCGGCGGTTTTCTTTTTCTTCTCAAAAACAACACATCAATCGAGCTGCAGCGCGCCCTTTTGCCTTTGGTGGCCAAAGCGGCGCAAAAAGGTGAGCTAAAACGCGATCTGCTGCTCGCCTCTTATATTGACAATGTAAGAGTGCGCGCCGGGTACAAACAATGGTTCGGGACGCAGGCGGTCGAGCGTGAAGGGTTTCTTTATCTTTTGCCGATAGAGAATGAGGCTCAGGCGGATGAACGGCGCGGTGTCTATGGGATGGAGCCGCTGCGCGACTATATCAGAAACCTGGAGCGCAAAATGGGAATGCCGCTGCTCAGATCGGAACGCTTTTTCGCCGACGCGGGGCTCGGTATTCAATTTCGCGATCTGTTTGCCAGGGGAACCGCTAACGCAGCCACGGCGAACGGCGGAGATAAAAGCGGCGGCGATAATATTGGCAGCGATAAGACCGGCAGCGATAAAATTGACGACGAAGTGATCAGGATCGACAGCACGGTGGTCAATATCGATGCAAACGTCTATAGCGAAGACAGCAAAAAACCGGTCGGTGTGCTGGAGCAAAAAGATTTTCACGTGCTGGAAGACGGCGTGGCGCAGGAAGCGACTTTTTTTAGTAAAACCGAATCGCCGTTCGATCTCGTTCTGCTGCTCGATCTATCGGCTTCGACGGGGGATAAAACAAAGCTCATCCGCCGCAGTACGCGAAAGTTCATCGAGGCCGCGCGCCCGGTCGATCGCATCGCCATCGTCACTTTTGCTTTTGAGAACAAGATCGTCTCGGGATTTTCGTCAAACAAACAGGAGCTGCTGGCGAGTACGGATAATATCAAGGATAACGGGGCTTCGCGTATCTGGGACGCGCTGAAATTTACCCTGGACGATATGTTTCCGCCAAAAACCCCTGGCCGGCGCCGCGCGGTCGTATTGATGACGGACGGCGTGGACAATGCGCTGCTAAGCGAATTGGGCAACGCTTCGCAAGTAAGTTTTTCTGAGTTGATGGATTCGGTCTTACACAGCGATGCCGCGATCGTGCCGATATATCTCGACACTGAACCGGAGCGCCCGGCCCAGACAAACGCTTACAAGCAGGCGCGCAAGACGCTGCATTTCCTGGCCGACGAAAGCGGCGGGTTTTATTACTACGCGCGCAAGCTGGAAGATCTGAATGGAGTTTATAAGCAGGTGTGCAAGACCTCGGCCGGGTGTATTCCATCGGCTACACTCCTAAAAACCCAAATCGCACGGGGGAATGGCGCGTGATCAAGGTCGAGGTGCCCGCGCAGCCCGCGCTAAAGGTCCGCACCCGTTCCGGTTACTACGCAAATTAGGATCTTGTTTATATAATGTTTTGGAAGCATTTCTACTAAAACATGTCCATAAAACATATCGAGCCATGTTTCGTTTCATCCGGGGGTGAAACAAATGAAACAAATGAAACAAAATGAAACACGGTTTTGGGATTTTTGGGATTCAAAGAACGACGGCCGGTCAGGCCGGTGGTAAGAGAATATCTGAAGAACCGTGGAAGATGAAGAGCGGTTTTTGCCTGAGCGGGGATTTTGTGGCCGATAAAAGCTGTTACCTTTGATTTGAACTGGGATTTGGCGGAGGCCTTCGTGTGTTTCGTGGTTAAGTTTCGAAGGTGTGATTCGTAGCAGAAAACCGGAAATTAACCACGAAATACACGGAAAACGCTAAACGCGATCACTATGACCAAAGAGCGAGTCATTATTATTGGCGCCGGATTGGCGGGTTCGCTGCTGGCTATCTACTTGGCAAAGCGCGGGATAGCGGTTGAGGTTTATGAAGGGCGCGGCGATATGCGTGCGGCGGAAGTAGTCGCCGGGCGGTCGATAAACCTGGCGCTGTCTGATCGCGGCATCGCCGCCCTGCGCGAAGTCGGGATGGACAGTTATATGCTCAGCGAAGCGGTGCCGATGCTGGGCCGGATGATCCATTCCGTAAGCGGCGAACAGAAGCTGCTGCCTTACAGCGGCCGGCAGGGCGAATATATCAATTCCGTTTCGCGCGCGGGGCTAAATATTGCGCTGATAAACGAAGCGGAAAAATATGAGAACGTAAAATTCTTTTTTAACGACCGCTGCACGAATTTTGACAGCGACCTGGGTGAGGCAAAGTTGGCTTCGGGGAAAGTAATAAAAGGCGACACGCTGATCGCGACCGACGGTGCGGGCTCGGCGGTGCGCGAAGCGATGGAGCGCGAGCTGGCAGATTTCCAACTGTCGCAGGTTTTTCTCGAACATGGTTATAAAGAGCTGCATATTCCGCCCGCGCCGGACGGCGGTTTTTTGCTCGAGAAAAACGCGCTGCATATCTGGCCGCGGCACAAATTCATGATGATCGCGCTGCCGAATTTTGACGGCAGTTTTACCTGTACGCTTTTTTTGGATAAAGGCGAGAATGGTTTTGAAAAAATTAGCCACGGATCTTCACAGATAAACACGGATAGGAAAGAAAATCCGATCGTTACTCCCACCACCCCGTCAGCCGAAACGGCTGCCACCCCTCCTCAGGCAGGAGGGGAGTTTGCTTCCGGCGTGCTTGATTTCTTCCAAACCCAGTTTCCTGATGCCGTTTCGTTGATGCCTACGCTCGCAGAAGATTTTGCGGAAAATCCTGTCGGCTTACTCGGTACGGTCAAGTGTTATCCGTGGCACGTTGCGGGCAAGGCCCTTTTGCTCGGTGACTCAGCCCATGCGATGGTCCCGTTTTACGGGCAGGGAATGAACTGCGCTTTTGAAGATTGCCGCGTGCTCGATCAATTGATAGAAAAACACGGCACTGATTGGAATACGGTCTTTGAAGAATACCAGCAGGCCCGTAAAATAAATACCGATGCGATCGCCGAGATGGCCGAGGAAAATTTTTACGAGATGCGCGACGCCACTGCCGATCCCGTCTTCCAGCGCAAACGCGAACTCGAAACCAAACTCGAACAAACCTATCCCGATTATTTTTCCAAATACTCGATGGTCACCTTTCGCGAAGATATGCCCTACTCTGTCGCAAAAGCTAAAGGGAATGCGCAGGATAAATTGCTGATGGAGATATGCGCAGGGGTGGACAGCGTGAAACAGATCGACCTGGAAAATGTGATCGAGAAGGTAAGGCGTTTGTAAAAGCAGCGATCTATTAGGAAAAATAAAATGGCGAAATGTTTATTTGTTTTATGCCTGGCGGCTTTTGTGTCTGTCACTTCCTGTAAACAAACTGGTGTGAGTAGTACCAGTAATAGTAGTAATTCGATTCCTTCGTATGGCATGACTGATATTTATCGATTTGACGGTGAGTCAAATGGCTGCGGAGATTTCTTTGTGTACCGGTCCACGGCGGATAAAACAAAAGTAGTCGCGGTGGAGGTGGACAAGGCAAAACTCAAAATATCCGATAAGCCGCAGGTTTTTGAGATCGGAAAAAACAAGGAACTTGATATCTATATCAGGGATTTCGGTAAAGAGACATATGAGAATCGTCCAGGCTACTGCTACGATGTTATTGCTTTAAGAGAAGAGATGCCGCCGGTACGGCTTCAGGGAATAAGCGGTAAAGCTATTATTTACACTGCCGCGAATCCTTATAAATCCTATGATGCGAGTGTCATTCTCGAAAATGTCACGTTTCAGGATGCCGATACTCTTAAAGACTTTGTCATCGATAGTATTGAGATCAAAAATGTCCGCGCCGGATGGGGGCCGGGTTAAACTTCCCGTAAAATGCATTTATGAATATTAGTTTGAAGGGCAAAAAAGCTTTTGTTTGCGGCAGCACGCAGGGAATCGGCAAAGCGGCGGCGGTAGAGATCGCCGCGCTGGGCGCGAATGTGGTGCTGGTGTCGAGGAACGAAGATTCGCTCAAATTGGTTTTGAATGATTTGGATACCAGCGCCGGGCAAAAGCACAGTTATATTGCGGCGGATTTTAGCCAATCGGATGATGTAAAAAGCAGGGTGGAAAAATATCTGGCTGAGAACCCGGAACCGGTGCATATTCTGGTAAATAATACGGGCGGGCCTCCGGCGGGAAAGGCGATCGATGCCGATCCGGAGGAATTTATTCGGGCTTTTAAGAGCCACCTTATCTGCAATCAAATTTTGACCCAGGCGCTCGTTCCCGGCATGAAGGCCGAAAAATACGGGCGCATCATCAACGTTATCTCCACATCGGTCAAGCAGCCGATACCGGGCCTGGGCGTTTCAAATACTATTCGGGGCGCGGTGGCGAGCTGGGCAAAGACGCTCGCGGGTGAGCTTGGCGAATTCGGCATTACGGTCAGCAATGTTCTGCCGGGTTCGACGATGACCGGCCGGCTGCAGTCTATAATCGAAACAAAAGCCAGGAAGGCGGGCGTGACTATCGAAGAAATGGAAGCCGAGATGCAGCGCGAAATTCCGGCGGCGCGTTTTGGTACGGCGGCGGAAATTGCCAACGCCATAGCTTTTCTCGCCAGCCCGGCCGCCTCTTACATAAACGGCGTCAATCTACCGGTCGACGGCGGGCGGACAAACAGTTTGTAAAATAGTGAATAGTGAATAGTTAAGTCAGCTAGATCAGCGTAGAAAGTTCTGACCTTGTAAATAAAAACTATTTAAGGAATTTCCTTTTGAAAATATCAGTTCAAATCGAGGGTAAGACTTTTCAGATTAATCCTGACAAGTACTTCGATCTTTCGATCCCTTTAAATTTCAACGGCCTGCAGCCCAATGCTTACGGCGCGGAACGGGCGGTATCAAAGCCGTGCGAAGCGGGCCCGTTGGTGGGCGATACCCGCCAGGGTGGAAGCTGCAATTTTGAACAGTACACTTTTATCCCGCATTGCAACGGCACGCATACTGAATCGATCGGGCATATCACCAAAGAGAGAATAACCATACTCGGGTCGCTAAAAGACGCCTTCATGCCGGCCGTTTTAGTTAGTGTAGAACCGGAAAACGCGGACGGTACGACTGATACATATGCTCCGGAAAAAGGCCCGGACGACAGGCTGATAACGCGCGCCGGGTTGGAAGACGCACTTAAAACGCCGCCGCCGGGCAGCGCCGGGTATACGGCGCTGATCGTTCGCACGCTGCCGAATGACGATAGTAAAAAGACGCGTGATTATATGAAAGAACCGGCCCCTTTTTTTTCGTTAGAGGCGATGGGGTACATAGCGAAACTCGGTTTTGAGCATTTGCTGGTTGACCTGCCTTCGATCGACCGGGCGTTTGACGAAGGCCGGCTTTCGGCGCACCGCATCTTTTGGAATATAGGTGAGAAAAGCCAGGAAATAGATAAAGAAAGCCGGGTAAATCGCACCGTCACGGAAATGATCTACGTTCCTGATGAAGTTGAAAATGGGCCGTATCTCTTAAATTTGCAGATCGCGCCATTTGCCGCGGACGCGGCGCCGAGCCGGCCTTTATTATTCAGATATGCAACAAAGTAACGACCAACATAATGGCGGGGAAAATTTTGAACGATTTCGCAGGTGCGTTTTGAGCGATATTTCACTGCAGGAACAACTACGTGGGATCGAGGACAAAAAAGAGTTTATCGCTGCCACCGTCGAACTCGGCGCTGCCAATGGCTTTGTCTTCGGTACTGCAGAAGTGGAATCCGCAATGCGCAAAAATCAGCAGCAATGGATAGAGCGATGGATGTAAAACAACTGCCTGTTAACTTTGAAGAATGGATGCCCATTCGCGTGTTTTGGCAAGACAACCGTCCATATGTTGATTGGTGTTATATGCATAAGGACCGGTTCGTTCACCCTTTTTTCGATATTACCATTCAACACCGGATGCATGATCCGTTCAGCCTGCTATTCCAATACCAGACACCGGCCGACGAATTGGCGGAGCTAAATATTATCAGGCCGGGTCTTGAGCCCACCGGATTTGTCTTTCATATGTCGCGCTGCGGTTCCACGCTGATCTCGCAAATGCTGGCCTCGCTGCCGCAGAATATCGTCATTTCAGAGGCGTCGCCGATCGATACTCTCTTGCGCGCCAATACCGTTGACTCTTTGATAAACGATGAAACGCGCATCGGCTGGCTGCGGGGGATCATCGGAGCCTTGGGCGGAAAAAGATCTGCTGATGAGGCGCATTATTTTATCAAATTCGATAGCTGGCACACTCTTTACCTCGACTTGATCCACCGCGCTTTTCCCGATGTTCCCTGGATCTTTCTTTACCGGGAGCCGGTGGAAGTGATCGTCTCGCATATGCGGCAAAGCGGCGCTCAGATGGTTCCCGGCGCGCTCGGCCATCTTTTACCCGGTTTGGATGTTTTTGAAAGCGCGCAAATGCCGCGCGAGCAATATTGCGGACTGGTCGTAGAACGAATTTGCGAAAGCGTGCTCACCCAGCTGGATAAAGCTCCTCATAAAGCATTGCTGGTGAACTATGATCAGCTGCCGGCAGCAGTCACCACCTCCGTGCTCGATCATTTTGGAGCGGTGTATTCGGACCAGGATATTGAAAAGATCAATCTGGCGGCAAAATTCGATGCGAAAAATCCGCGCTCGCAATTTGTTTCCGATAGTGAAGGAAAACGAAGCGAAGCGAACGAGGCTGTCAGGCGGGCCGGCGAGGCACTGGCGCCGGTATATGAAAAACTTGAATCAAGTCGAAAACTCCAGGCGGCTAAATAAAGGCCGAAGTTAAACGGGCTGGTCGTCAAAAAGATCTTCGGGTGGCGGAGTTTTTCGCGTCCGCACTATTTCCTTTTCTTCCGCTTCTTTTCGCAGCATATCCAGAACTATCCAATCGCCGCTCACTTTATCCTGAGAATAGATCTTAAAGAAAACATTGGAAGTGTGCGAGATACGCCAGGGTTCAAAGATCTCAGAGATCATGGTGTAGGCATGGTTGAGGCTGGCGGCCGGCTGCTCCGGCAGCGCGGGGATGTCGACCCGGCAGGGCAGCAGCAAAGCTTTTTTCTTGCTGCGAAGTTTTAGCCCCTGCGGCTGGCGCAAAAATATTTCAATGAACCCTCCATCAATACCTTTTGGCCCTTCATCGCGGATAACGAATTTCGCCAGATCTTCGGTGGCCTGGTCTTTCAAGCTTATATTTACCAGCAGCCGGGAATCTGTGGGTAAAAGCTCAATGATCTTTTGTTTGGAGAGCGAATGAAAGAAATCCTTGTCCGCAAAATGAGTTTCATCGAGAACTATTTCGGTTTGAAAATCCTTTTTCAGGACCTTGTGGTCGAAGTCATCGGGAAATATCACCGACCCGTTCTTAACGGTCACCGTAATATTGATCGCTTTGTCGGAGTTTGAACTCAAAATTCGAACCTCGCTGATGCCAAAGAGTACTCAAAGATAAAACGTACTATTTATCGGATAGGTAAGTTTATTAAGAAGGGCCGGTCCGGTCAAGGTACAAGGGGCATTAGCTTTGACAGCTTCTTTGAGGCGCTGACATGGCCCGGATGGGAGGGGGTTCAGTGCTCCAGCGTGCGCCAGTGCTCCACCTGCTCCACTTTTGCTTCAGAAATCTCGTAAAACTCACAAATCAGCAGGCTAAGTTAAAAAGAATATTGAGATCAGGAAAATCAGGCTTCAAAGAACTCGCGCGCCATCTTCTAAAGGGCGGCGAATATTAGATGGTAAGGCAATTTGGCGTTTGTTTCGATAAAGTATTTGGAAAGTTGGCGGGAGTTGGCAGAGTTGTGTAAATTCGCGGCTTTGCCGCAGTGATGTGCGGTAAGCCTATGGCTTACCGGATGAAGCCTGATCATTATTTCGGCGGAGGCTGAGCCTCCGTGTAAAAAGGAGCGACTCTTGGAAAGGCAAAGCCTTTCCACACAGCACGGCGGCAGAGCCGCAAACCCCTCGCTACCGCTTCGGGTTCTGACCTCGGTGCCAAGCGCTACGCCGTTAAAAATGCGGCAATGGATTTTGCGGGACCTGGGCGAACGCATGCCAGGCCATCGCCAGTTCGACGAGGCCTTTGAGAAACACGATCGCCGCTACGCCCAGGAGCCAGTAGCCCAGGTCAGGCTGCAGCATCATCACATACACTTTCCAGGCGATCACGTTTAGCGCCAGGTACAGGACCAACACAGGGAAGACGAAATGCAGTAACGCTATCAGAACGACGCGCCGCAGAAAGGCAGGCCAGACAGGCCGGCGGGAATTCCACGCTGCGCCAGTTGCTGATACCGGTGATACCGGTGCGGCATTCGGGCCAGCACGATCACCAGCAAGGCCGTGAGCACCAACAGGATGGCGTCGAAAACAATCGTTAAAAGCCTGATCCCGGGGCCCTGATCCGGCAAAGGGCGCTTCGTCGCCAAACTTAAAATGCTTTCCGCCATGGCGCGCGTGCTTACACCATCGACCGGCGACGATCCCGGCGGCGAAGAAAAAGCATCAAGCGCGTTCATTACATTGGCGGCGACGAACACGCCCGTCCGCGTTTCCGGATCAAAGAATACCGAGGCCTGAAAATTTCCGGTAGCGCCATCGTGGTTGATCAAGGTATGGCCGCCCTCCTGGACAGTTTCCCAACCCAACCCGTATGTTTTCGGCGCAGGCTGGGCATGCATCAAAGCGATCCCATCCGGAGAGAGAATAGAAAATTCCTGGTAACGCCCGTCATTCATTTGAGCGATAACGTAGTGAGCCATGTCTTCGGCGCTGCAGATCGCATATCCGGCGGGAAGGTTGCTGCGGTTGTAGGGCAGAGTGGTCGCGACCGGAAAACCGAACCACCAGGTGTGGCCGAGCGCCATGCCGTGCCGCATTGCTTCGTCCTGCGACACGAAACTGTTCTTCATCTGGAGCGGGGCAAAGATGTGATGCTTGAGGTAATCTTCGTATGACTCGTCGGAAACCGCGTGTACGATCACGCCCAGGACGACGTAGTTGACGTTAGCGTAAGCAAAGGTCTGCCCGGGTGGGCCGGTGAGTTTGACCGTGCTGAGCAGGCGGACGTTTCGTTCCATGGCGTCATCTTCAGCGTCATCAGCGGGCCACATCCAGGATACCGTCGTCGCATCCTCAGGAATGCCGCTGGTCTGTCTCAGCAAGTGACGCACGGTGATCTGCGCTGACGCCTGCGGATCGGCCACACGAAACCACGGCAGGTAACGCCAGACCGGCGCGTCGAGTTCAATTTTGCCGGCTTCCACTAGCTGCATCACGGCCAGCGCCGTAAATGATTTGGTGACCGAGCCGATCAAAAAAGGCGTTTGCGGCGTCACCGGCCGCCCGGATGCATCTGCCTCGCCGTAACCTTTGAGGTAGATGATCTGATCGTCCTTGACGATCGCCAGAGCTAAGCCGGGAATACGCGGCGCGCGCATTTTAGAGGCCACATACTCATCGATGGACTTGAAGTCTATTTCGCTGCTTCTGTCACTAGCCGCCTGACTGCCGGATGCCGCAAGGCTTATTTCCCACAACAGAAAACATATGCACGCGACGCAGACCAGGATCAGCGACCGTTTTGCATTCACAGCCATGATAATACTGGGATGAAATTCTCTCACCCTAAGATCGCCTTAAAAAAGTCAACCGGTGGGTAGTGGGTCAGTCTGATATTTTAATAACCGGTATTGGAAATGTGTCCGTAAACCTGGGAGCGCAGGCATCTTGCCTGCAAGCGTGACTTGGTCACGCTAATCTGCCTAATTATTTACAACCTTTAGATCGCTGGCGCGATCTTGCAGGCAAGATGCCTGCGCTCCCAGGTTTACGGGTCAAAAAAATCGGGGACCCACGACCTGAATTGATCATGGATCCCCGATTTAATTGTTACTGGAAAAGGACTAAAGCGCCGGGTTTTTCAGTATCTCAGCCAGGGCTTGAACTCGTGCTGCGTCCGCCGCGTTTTTCGCTTCTTTAGCGCTGGGCGCCAGCTTTTTCAAGTCTCCGGATTTTTTCGAACTCTCGGCTTTTTGGATGGCATCACGCAAAGCCCCGATCCGGTCCGTAGATAACCCCTGCGAGCGCTCGAGCTGATCGAGGTAGGCCTTTGCCACCACCAGCTTGCGCGGCCACTCGATCTTCTCCTGATTCTGCACGTTAAGCTCGTCTACCCAAACCGATCTGGCGGCGTCGATCTCGTTCTGCGTCAGGAACTTGCTCGGCGTCAGCTCAAAAACATCCAGGCCGCGCGCGATCTCCGAAGCATACACATTGCCGTTGTACCAGTAGGCTGACCAATCGCCGCCGAGTACCAGCATTTTGGGATCGATCGGCCCGCGATCGAAGTAAGCGATCTCCATCGGGTGATCGGCGTCGGTAAAGTCCATCACCGAGATGCCGCCCTGGTACCAGGCCTGAACCTTGATGTCACGGCCGGGAACGGGAACGAGCGAGCCATTGTGCGCGACGCAGTTTTCGCTGTCGCCCTGAGCAGTAGGCAGCTTGTAATAGCTGGCGAAACTGAGCTTGTTATCTTTCAGATGAAAGATCGCATCGGCGCCCCATTTGTTAGGGTCGTTCGCCCGGCAGCGCGCGCCCAGCCCGCCGCCCCATTCATCGGTAAAGACCACTTTCTTCCCGTCGTTTGAAAACGAGGCGGAGTGCCAATAGGCATAGTTTGGATCGTTGACCGCGTCAACCCGCTTTGGATTGACCGGGTCTTTGATGTCCAGCAGAATTCCGTTGCCCGAGCAAGCGCCCGCGGCCAGCCCGATCGCCGCGTACACCGTGATGTCGTGGCACTGGTCGGTGTCTTCCGGTTTCGACACGCCGGTCATCGTATGAGTGCCGCCGTTATTGAGGCCGTTGATGACGCCCGTGCGGGAATCCATGAACACGCGGGGGCTGGACACGATCGCGGCGATCTTGCGGCGCCGACAGCGGCACCTTAATCACGTCGATGCGAAAGAGCGCGGTATTCGGGTCTTTGTCCGGAGTATCGCCCGAACATCCGGCCAGCTCTTCGTTTGGGCGGACAAATGACGTTCCCGAAACGTAGATGATAAACATTGTTCTTGTCCTTGGGATCGACTACCAGGGTATGGGTATGAGAGCCGCGGCAAGTCTGCACCGCCCCGACCTGTTTCGGTTTGGTGATGTCGCTGATATCAAAGATCCTTACGCCGCGGAAACGATCTTTTTGCGGCGCCGGAGCCATTATGCCCTTCCGGGTGGCGCGGCTCCGGCGGAAAACCTTGCGCGCCGCAATCCAGCCTTCCATTCGGCATTTCCACCGACATGAACATCAGGTTTTTATAGACCGACAGGTCGCCCTGCCCGCCGGGACACACCACCGAAGTCATCAATTTCGCTTTCGCAGGATCGGAGATATCGTAGATGTTGACGCCATAAAAGTTTCCCTGAAACAGGTATTTGCCGGAGAAGGCAAGGTCCGAGTTTGCAAAGGCGAGTTGAGCAATAACGATTTGAGTCGGTTTTGGCATTTTCGACGTGTCGCCGATGCCGAGAAGCCCGAGGGTTTTCTGCACCTTCGGATCATCGGGGTTGTCGGAGCCGAGCTGAAACGCGTCAGGCTTTTTGAGCAGCACGAGGTGTTTCATTCCGAAAGCCGTTTCACCAGCATCGTATATTCCCGGCGCCAGCCTGGCGCGCGGGTCACTGGTGTTTGATCCGGTCATCCCGGCAGGTAAAGGCGGCGCCGCCGCCAGATCCTGGGCCATCGTCGCCATTGTCGCCGCGGCGAAACCCGCACACAAAACAAAGGAAGCAAATAGTAAACGGAAGGCAATTTGTAATTTATTCATCATTATTCCTCTAATGTTTTTCTTTCAACATGTTTTCCATGATCCTGATCTCAGCGCGCTGGCCGCTGTCGACATCGGTCGCAAAGTTGAACACCTCGGCATCCTGCCCGGCGCCGGCTGTATTAAACATATCTTTTACCATCGTCAGCGCGCCGCCGTGGTGCTGGATCATACCCGTCAAAAACAGGTGGTCGAACTGCGCGCCCCTGGCTTTTTTCAGCGCGTCCATCTGTTTTGCTGTAAGCATTCCCGGCATGAGCATTTGATCGTGACGGCCCGGCATGTCCATGCCCGGCATACTGTGCGTATCCGGCGTACCTGGCATATTCGACATCTTCGATGAGGGCATCGAAGTAGATTCACCTCTCATTTCGAGCCACCGGGTCATAAACGCCATTTCGTCCGATTGTGATTTGCTGATGCGTTCTCCGAGCAGCGAAAGGGCCTTGTTGTCCGTATGCGAGGCGATCATCGCCGTCATCTCCACCGCCTGGGCGTGGTGCATGATCATGGATTGCATGAATTCCACATCCTTCGCCGAGCGGGGCGGCAGGATGGCCCGGGCCGTTGACGGCAAAATCCTGGTCGGCTGGCCCGGCGCGCCAGGCTGCACGATGGTTGGTGAATCAGGACCGGCCTGCTGCGCGCTCGCGGGCAGAGACACAAAAAATGTTAGAACAACAAGGGTTAGAAACGCGATCTGCGATGCTTTTAACCTGCAACTGAATCGAAACGCACACATGTTTTTTTAATTTTATCAAACTTTGAAAAATAACCCTATCTTAGAGGATAAGGCGGTGGTGTCTGATCTTATGGTGTCAGGAAACCGCTGCAATAGGAGAGAACCACCCCGGCGCCCAAAGCAGCGCCACCCCTCCTTCGTAAGGAGGGGAGTCTTGGCGCGACTTTCTAAACTCCCCTCCTTACGAAGGAGGGGTGCCCGCAGGGCGGGGTGGTTCTTGCCGGCAAGATGCCGGCGCTCCGAGGAAGAGCATCCCAGTTTCTTTTTAGACTTTAAATTGAAAAGATGGTGAATTGGAGATGTAGTTCGATGAATATTCAGACTTAAACTTTAAAAGGCGTTGCCCATAAATTCGTTCTTCAATTCGAAAACTTAAGCCGTGGAACTTGACCTTCGTGCGTTTCGTGGTTGATTTCCGGAAGTTTTACCACGAAATACACGAATCACACGAAATGTATCGCTCATTAACACAATTTTTATGGGCAACGCCGCTCTAAGATGTGAAAGATCTTTCGATCTATGCCGCTTAACTTACCCGTTGAGCGCCTCCAATTCTTCAGGACTGATCCGATAAACCAGGTAAGCGATATTTAATAACGTCTGAGTCTGATCCGTGAGCTTCGAATACAGTTTTAGTGAGAACACCCATTCTCCCCCGGTTTTTACCGGGTTGTTATTTTTCTGCCAATCCTCAATAGCAGATGCCAACTCACTAGCAGTTGTGGATGACAGGGTCTGATTCGGATACAGACCGATCGGTAGATACGTTACCAAACCGGGATCCGTTTGAGACGGGGTCACAAGCTCAAAACCGTAACTAAGCTCCATCGTTACTATTTGTCCTTTGTAATCTGTGGAGCCGAAAAGATCGGTAAAACAGGTATTGAGCGCAGCCGTTAAGGTCGCCCCGAGGTTGGTAATATCAACCCGCTCACCAAAAGTATTAAGCGGAGTAACCACGGCCGGCGCGATCACGATATCGGTAGAGAGGAGAAAAGCCGGGTTCGTTTTTACCTTATCCAGCAGGTCCTGATTCCGCTCGACGCTCATTTTCGCACGGGCATTCTGAGTCGTCGCCAGATTAAGCCCCGTCCAGGTAAGCATGAACACCGGCCAGACCGTCGAAGGAATTATCTTACCGGTTGGAACTTTATATTCGGTGCTGCCTCCGACCGTCGGCTGCTGTTCGAGTTTTATATAGCTGCCGGGAACCGCTGTGGTCGCTCCCGGGGGCACTTGCAAACAGACATTGGGCCAGTATCCGGCGGGCTCGGGCCCGACATTCAATCTTGTCAGCGTGTACGCCGTCAGATTGCCGTCGTTATCATAGCTGACGCGCGCATTGAAATGATAGGTCGGCGCGCCGACCAGTTTGTCCGCCGGGTCGTTATTGAAATTGGACTGGGGCAGGCGCGTTCCCCAGTACTTGCTGACATTTGCTACTAATGTTGTATAGGTCTGGACCGCATTTTTGATCTCCACCTTTGTGAATGTTGTTTTTGGATCAACCAGCCCGTTGAGCATGTTCCATAATTGTTCGGTCACATACATGTACTGGGCTAATTCGGTGAACAGATCGTGCGGCTCAACCTCAGCCAGGTCCTTTTTCTTGGGCGTTTTAAGATTGAATTCGGCGTCTATCAACACGTAATCCTGGGCGGCGTGCTGATGAGAATAAATAAATTCATAATTCCACAAGGCCAGGTTAGTGACTGACTGCTTGCCGTCGTCAGGAGCGCTTTGTATTGCTTGCTGCTGGACAAGTTTCGGAAGGTCGGGAAAGTTTCTCAGCGGTACGGGAACATCCACACTGCCCGGATCCGTGCCCGCGAGCGCAGCAGGTTTTTCCTTACTGTCGAGCAAAGGAATAAAGGTCAGCCAGTCGGATGATTTATAATCGTCCGGCAGATTTTCCGACGCGATATCAAATTCTATATTGGAAAGCGCATACCGGAAGGACCCCGAAACATCCTTATGGAACACCGGATTATCAAGTGTCATAAGAAAATTCACAAAGGAACTCGCTTCGGCCAGATCGGTCTTGGCGGAGATCATCGTCAGGCCTGGAACCGTTTGTTTTTGTCCCAGCAGGGCGGTAATTGTTCCGTCGCCGTAAAGCGATGCCGGTTTTAATGACGAATGCTGCCAGGCTGAATCAACCACGGAGTTATATTGGATCAGCACGGTCGATTCGTAGGTTTTGGAAAGACTCACGCCCAACTGCTGCTCCAATGCTTTTTGCGCGCTGGTTTCTCCGGCTTCTTTTCCGGGGTCATTCGCGTCCAGCAGTACCGTATTAAGTCCTGCGGCAATAGCCTTGATCAGGGCCCCTTTTGCATCAAGCAGTTTATCCAGCTGGTCGCGAATGTTCGTATCGGCATAAACGGCCGTGGCATAAGTTCCGGAAAGGAAACGGTCCATCTCCTCGACAAAGCGCAGCGCCCACGGCTCGGTATCGATACTCTGGAAAGAAATTTCCTGCGCGATCCCGAGCGTGCCGTTGCTGTTGAGCGGCTGTATTGATAACGTGCGCGTTACCAGGAATTGGTACAGCGACGGGAGCGCGAAGAAACGCGGCTGCGGCAGGCCGCTCACTGTCGTTCCGCCGGTCAACTGCACTTTTTTAATTCCGTTGGCGTCAAAATTTACCTGCCACAGATCCTGGCTCACCCCGGTAACTTTACCGGTGCCCAAGCGCAGATCAGGCAGCGCGAGTTTCATCTTATCCACAAAATCATTCAGCGTAAGCCCGCTGTCGGGGCTGCTGTTGTTTACCGGCGCGGGGAAGTCGGATTCAGCCATTTCCACAGGGCCTGTTCCTTTCGCTGTTTTAAACGAAGGATAAATAAGCGCAGCTGGGCGGATGATGCGCAGCATTGTCTGTAACGGGACGATCGGAGAAAAATAGGGGCCGCCACTGCCGATACTAACGGTAAAAGTGATCTCGGCGGGGGGAATAAAAGCCAGGGCATTTGCCGCAATAAGCGGAACGTCCATATTCTCCAATACGAGCTCGTTTGCGCTGATACTGACGCCTTTATCGGCAAAGCGGGTGATCAGGCTATTAAACGTATCGTTTGCGATAGTGGTGATCGAAACGGTCTTCTTCACATTGTTCACCACTACATCGGCCTTTACCACTACCTTGGCTGCGATCAGATTTTGCGTCGCGGCATTGGCAAGGGCAAAGACCGAGGCGGTGACTCCATAGGTGCTCTCGATCTTATCCGGCGTGGTGGCCTGCGAAAATTTCGCCGGCGGGCAAAGGAATAGTCCGCCCGCGCAGAGGTCCCCGGCAGTATCGCCAATGGCACTGACAAGATCCTGCAATGTTGCCGCCGGCGCCTTTTGCTGGAGCGCTTTTAGCACTGTCGCAAACGAAGGCTGCCCGCTGCCGGTGTTCACGCTGTAATCTGTCCCGCCAACGGAGACCGTCAACGTAATTTCCGGTTGGATCGTTCCGGGCATATTTTCATTGGCCGTGGCAAGCTGCATCGCCGCAGTTACATTGGTGGTATCAAAATCGAATCGCCCGGCGATCGCATTTAGTGTTTCGTTCGGGCTAATAGTGGTCGAGCGAATGGTGTAAGGAACATTGATCTTGTTATCACCGGCTTTATCCGGCCAGGACAAAGTGCCCGGAACTACGAAAGCGGTCGGGGAAGGAAGCGTAAAACCAGCATTATTGCTCAGCAAGAGTTCTACCGGGCAGGCATAACGGTCGGCAAACTCCTGCAATGTCGCGGGCGGGCTTCCGGCCGTAACACCGGCGAAGTCTCCGAAATACACGAGGGCGCCCGGATCGAAAATATCTTCCGTATTCAGATTGCGGGAAGCCAAGGTGCTTGCGCTTTGACCGGAACTGTTTTTATCTAAGGTGTCGCCTTCTTTTACCACGTAAACTTTCGTGTTCAATGTCTGGTCTACGGCAAACATTCCCGTGGCATCTTTATAAAGACCGGCCAGATTTTCCGCGGTAATATTGACCCCTTCCGCCGCAAAAGCGGAAACCATCAGATCAAGGCTGTTATTCGTCGCAGCAACAACGATCGTCACCGCGGTGGTGTCATCTACCGGTACTGAAAATTCAAAACCGATCTCCAAAATGGTCTGGGCCGCATTTTGGAAGGCAAGATCCTGCACCGTCGTATTTCCATTTTTCGCGAATGTTGAAAGCGCGGCGGTGGGCTGGGCCGCCCCGGTTGAAATTGTTTTGTTCGGGATGATCAATCCCGTTCCGGTTTTCAGCAGTAAGCTCGTATTCTCAGTCAGGTTCAGTAAAGCCTGGGCATCAGCCGGCGCAGGCCAACCCGCCGGAGGCATGTTGTAGAGTTGCTTGATGGACTTATGTTCTACAAACGGATAATAAGCCGGAACCGTCGGAAGCGCTGCCCCGAACAGATCGGCGACGAGTGAATTGGCGTTAGCGTAGCCCAACTCGGTATAACGGACCCCGTAGAGCGTAATAATATCTCCCAGTTTAACGGCGCCGGTTGGTTTTGCGGACCCCATCAGGCTCAGGCCGGAAAGAACAGCGTATGAACCTGCCGCAAATTTCCAGAGCGGACTGATGTCCCCGACCTGCAAGCCTTTGTTTCCGTAATTCACGTCCGAGATATAATTTAACGAGGACACTACCCAACCGGTAACCCCCGGCTGTATCAATTGATAGTACGTCTGAGCGTATTGCTTTTGCTGCTGCGAGATCGTGTCCGCATTGACATTGCCGGGCTGCGACGGCGTGGGGATCAATTCGGACGGGCGCGGATCGATGGTCACGGTCAATTTCGCGCCGGAGGGAGACTGCTGCTCGACCTGAAAGCTTCGCGCGATCGAAGGCCAATCACCGACACCGATCAGATTATCCGTATAACCTACCGGGATCGGAGTGGTCCCCTGTCCTGTTCCGTTCACACCGGTCCGGTTTCCGAGTACATCTCCAAAACTAAAAACAAACGAAGCGGAAGGTAATTTGGCCTGCGTTCCATATCCCTGGTACGGGTCCTCACAGGTAGGCGGCAGTCCCGGCACTTCGGGGGCCGCGAGCACCGTTCCCGGAAGAATGAAACGGGATACCGGCATCACCTGTGTGTATTGCCAGTAAGGCAGCCCTTCTTCCGCGGGACCTTCCTTGAGTGTTCCGGCCTCTCTCGCTTTGCGCAGCGCCCGCTCTCGCTCCCACGGCTGCTGTTTTACACCGCCGGACAGATCATGGGCGGGCGGATCAAGGTCGAACGGATTAGGAAAGGACCGGCATGCCGGAAGCCGGCGCGGAAAAAGGAGACCCCGGCGTCTGGGCCACCTTAAAACTCAATAAACTGTAAAGCGTCTTCAGCAAAACTTCCTTGGGGGTAGATGAATCCGATGGGCTTCCCGGACTGGCTGTGAGCAATTCGAAGCCGACATTTCCCGGCGGTACCAAAGCCTGGGTAACGGTTTCGGACGGATCGTTACTGCCCGCGCTCTGAACATACACCGAAAGCTGCGTGCTTTGGTTGCCTGCTCCGATCAGCACACAATTATTAAACGGCAGCAGGCCCCGGCCATTCGGGGCCAATGCCTGCTGGGTGCCGGCAATGACCAATAGCTGAAGCGTAATATTCCCCTGCTGATCAAAAGCGCTTCCGGGAATATCTTGCCCCGGGCTGAAATAATACCCGGTCCCGCCAACCACGCTTCCTTCCCAGAGCAGGGTCAGAAAATCGGCGAGCGAAGAAAGGCTGGCGTAATATACTTTCTTAACATCATCATCAGCTTGCGCGTTTTTTTTCAGCAGCGCCATTGAAGAGGGAGGAACGGAAAGCGTTGATAAATTACTCTTGATCAGAAATGCGTTGGCCGGAGCGGCGGTGAGTACCGTTAAGCCGGAAGTATTAGCCGCATTGGGCGCCGGTGAAAGCAGCTGATATACGCCGGTTGTTCCCATACCGTTATTGGCCAGCCAGTGGCTGAGCGTGATCAGCAGGTCGCGTTTATCGTTATCTACTCCGATCAGGTTAAATTGGGAAGAACTGCTGTCGAGCCGCTTCATCTTAAAGGGAATGACCGTTCCAAAGGTGCTGTTATCAATTTGCGTCGCTTCTGCCCCGGCTTTTCCGCCTAGCGGCGCGGACAGTATTTCGTAGAGCGTCGTGACACCGGCGCGCGCTTTGGCCTGCAGGTCGTCCGGTAACATCCACATCGCCGGATTGCCCGTTATATTTTGCTGTCCTTGTACCTGCGGGATCGGAAGCGGCGCAGGCGTCTGCAACTGGATACTGTGATCGAGGCCGTAAGTTTTCGCCACCTGTCCGCTGATCTGCATGACCGACGGCGCGGTAAGCGTCGCAGGATAGGGCGGCACCGCCAGTCCGTCGGCGGGCGAGGCGGCAACAATATCCGCATTGGTGTAACTATAATTCAATGAAGTTTCGACCGGCGCGGTGAGCAATACCATTCCGACTTTGAAAGTGGCTGCGCTCAAGCCCGGATTATAAGTAAGCAGATCAGGATAAGTTGTTTCGAGTCCTGCCAGCGTCTGGCCCTGCTGGACCGTGATGGAATTAAATAATTCGATCCAGGATTGTTCGGAGAAAAGAGAAAGGGCAAGCGCCGTTTCCGTGGGCTTGGAGTCATCTACGGCAATATCAAATTGCTGGCCCGTAAGATCATAAAGGGGAAGCGGATCTGCCTTGTCGGGAACTACATGGCCGTTTTCCGTTTTTAGGCCCGGCAACTGTAATCCCGACATGAGCATGCGTGAAGATTGATTAACGATCGAGACAAAACTATCCCCCTGCAGCACCAGGCCGACCAGCACATCAATATCCTGCGCCGGCAGCAGCTTGACCAGCAGGACCGCTTCGTCGGCGAACAGCCCGCTCACGCTTTTTAAACGAGTGGCCGCATCGACAATGCTTAGCCCGTATGTTTGCGAAAGCACGGTGAAACTGAGCGTAGCGGAAACTGCGGTCTTCGCGTTCGGAACGGTGATCGCCGCCAAAGGCTCCAGCACATTGGCCGGGCCAAGCCAGCAGGCGACACTAGTCCAGTTATAGGCCCAGGTTCCTATCGCCGGCTTTGCCGGGCTGCTTTCGGTCCAACTTGCGCTGATGATCAAACGGCGAACCAGCGACTCGATCGTCTGGCCTACTTCCACTTTGATCCCGGTCTGGGCGGCAATGGTCCAACTGTTTGCCCCGGCGGTGGTGACCCCGGCCTGAAAGGCCAGCCACTGCGGAAATTCCTGCGAAGAAGAAAGGTCCTGCTGAAAGGCCAGGGCGCATCCGATCCGGTAGAGCGTATCCCCGGCGACGGTCGTATAATTATTCTGATTGGCCAGCTGGGTATAATTTAATCCGTAAGAGTTCGGCACGAGCAAAACGTGTCCCGGGGGCAATTCGATCACCGAGGGAATTGACTGCTCGGGGAATAAGATCTTCAGCAGGTCCTGGTTGAGTTCGGTTATCGCCTGGATATACCAATCCACCATCTCCTGAACGGGTTCATTGTTTATAAAATTCGGATCGGTATAACGCACAAAGAAAACGGCGGCGGTCCGTAATTTAACAAAATCGGCGGGGGCGTTGGAAAATGTTTGCTGCGGAAGATCGAATAACGATCCTGCCAGCAGAACATTACTTGCCGAAGACAGCACCGGAAAATTCTTATCCTGATAGCCGAGCAGCGTAGATACGTCGGCCACCTGAAAAAGCGCCGCGATACTTGTTAAGGTTTCGTTTTTGGCAGCCTGGTGAACGAGGGTGCCGAGCGCGCACTGGGTGACCGCGAATACCTTGTCCGGGTTGTCGAGCGCGAGTACTTCGGGAGCAATTCCCAGCACGATCAGAAGAGGAGTGCCGACCGGTTTGGTTTGCAGATCGGTAACCAGGTCTTTGTTGAGGAATTCGAGCTCTTCGGCCGTGGCTCCCAGGTTGGCGGCAACACTTTCTATCGTATCGCCGGATTGAATGGAGTAATGCACACTGGTCGTCGGCAATGTTTTTGCCACCTCGTCCAGGCTCTGCACCTTACCCGAAACGGTTGTCACTGTTACCCTCGTATCGTTCATGTGCTTTTGCATTTGCTTGATCGCATTCTGCATCAGCATCAGGCAAAAATCACGAAACATGAAACTGGTGAACGACTCATAATCCGTCGCCGGATCATCACCCGCAGGTTTCTCGCTGTTCTCACCTTTGACCGGAAAATACTCGTTCAATATCTGCGCGATGCTCCATTCATACCAGGGGCCGATCTCATTTTTTGCGCTGAAATCGACGTTACCGCCCTGCACGGACGTCCATTTCAAAAATGGAGGCATGGGCAGCACCATCGCCGATTTTTCCTCGGGACGCGGGGTTACATCTCCGCTGATCCATAAATTTATATTGGCAGCAAAGAAAGTAATGAGATTAGCGATAGATAATCCGTCACTCATTGCTTCGGACAGGTCCAATTGTTCAAGCAGCAGGTTGAGATCGTAGGCGGTGATGTTGTTTCCCTGTGACGGGTCGCGCGGTAATGCCCCGATCGCATATAACAGCAACCCTTGTGTAAGAATGTCCGCGGCGAGCAAACTGGTATCCTCGTCGCTGCTCGTCATAGCGCTGTGGGCCGCGCTGCGCTCGGCGCATTTGGCGGCGGTATCCGCGTCCGGCGACATTCCCGAATCGGCAAAAAGAACAAATGCGGTGCGGTGATCCGGATTCTCGTTCGTAGGCACGGTCGAGCTCCAGTTAACCGGCACGCCCGCGATCGTAAACACCGGCAAAAGGGTCAAATGCGCTTTGCGGGGAGAATCGGAAAAAACCTTTACGCCCGGCTTCCAGTGCAGGATATAAGTTTCCGAGAGGCTTGCGCTATCGCTGCTGGTCAAGCGCAAGTGCGGCGTCATGGTTGCGTGATAGGTTTTTCGCATGGCGAGCATTCGGCGATGCCGGTTAGCAGGCAGCCTAAAGCCCGATCTCGCGCCCCCTGCCGGAGAGGCAGTCAATTGTTTGCCGTTGCCGCCTCCTGAAGAACCGTTAGTGCTGAGGATCCAGGGTGTAGGCTGCGCGGAACCAACCGTAAATGAAATCTCCAGGCTAACGGAGAAAGAGAAGTGAATTCTTATGAACAGGATCTTGATCGAAGCTTCCGCGCTTACCCTGACGGAGAGTTCGATCAGCATAGGCTGGTAGCTTTCGTAAGAAATGCTCACCTGCGCGTAGGCTTCCAGCGTGACGGACACTTTTACCACCACAAAATCTACCGAGCCGTAAATCTTACCGTGCAGCGCCGCTATTCCCTGGCATTTGAAATAAGTGGCCGATGCCGTTCCGCTGCTGTTGGGGTTAAACCAGGCAAGCACTCCCTGAAAGATCACCTGTAATTCCACATAAGCGCCGCCGGCCAGAATACCGGCCCGTATCTCGCGGCCCACACCCGCGGCAATGCCAATTCCCAATTCGATCACCGGAGAAAAATTTCCGTTGGAGATGCGAGGCACCTGGGTAGAGGTGTCTCCGTTTAATAAGCCAAAATAAAATCCTCCGCGTCCGATGAAGATCGTGGCCTGTAAGCTGAAAGAGCGGGAAAAATCCTGGTTGTATGGGAAACCGAGATCGATCTTAAAATTCCCGTTGGTATAGATCTCGATAACGATGATCCCGAGTGTGATAGAGACGGCGCCCAGTTGGATCGTGCGGAACATGTCCGGCACCTGAAACTCGATCCGGAACATTCCGATATCATCGGTGATCTTTTTGTAGAGAATTTCAAACCGCAAACCCGCCAGGGAACCCGCTTTCTCTCCGCCCAGGGCGATCGATAATCCGTAAAGTTTCGGATCGTTGAAAATGATCGCCAGGTCCACCGTTTCCATCAGCTGAATATCCAGTCCGATAAGCCATTGGCTATCCGCCGCATAACCCATCGTATTAGGCAAAGGTTTGCCGTTAGCAGGCGGCGGCGTCATGTTTTGGCGCAGCAGCTTGATGCTCTCCGCCACGGTATTGGGTGTCGGCCCGAGGAACGAAACTCGCTGCCCGATCCCGACATAACGAAGATTAACGAGGCTCGCCCCCTGTCCGGGGACCGCCGGCGGCGGATCGTTAATTACGTCCCAGCTCAGCGGTTTATCACTGGTGTATTTCTGATCGAGGAAAGAGCCGGTGAGGATCAGGTCTACTTTTCCTTCTCCTCCGTCCCTGCTGTAACGCACGCCAATGGAATCGATCTGAGCGATGACCAGATTGACATCCGCGTTGAATACGAATTCGACGATATTTTCCTGTGGGTCGATCGTTAATACGAAGCGGGAAAGGTCGACCTGCTTGAGAATGTCCCAGGGCGGGTCGAGCCGGAAACCGAGCGTGGGCGCTGCTAGATTCACCAGGTATTCCAAGATGTCTCCGAGCGTAACGCCGCCTAATTGAAGCGATACTACCTGGTGGCGCCCCTTATCGGCTTCGCCTCGCCAGGAAGTGGTCGCCGAAAGCCAGATCTGGTCGAATTGGACTTTGAAAAGATAGGTCGGTTCGGGGACACCGACGTCCATCGCGGCCGTTAAGGAGATCTTGTTGACGGAGAACGAACCGGACAGCCTTCCGCTGGCGCTCGTCGCACCGGCGAGTCTTTTAATGTCAACGCTTGCCGAAGCGCTGATCATCAACGTAGTGCCGAATATTTGCGGCGACCAGCGGGCCGAGATGGTCCCGGCAAATCCATAGGCCGAGGTCCCGGTGGAAAAACTGACCGAAAGGGCGTCTACACTGAGGCCTACCGGGGCGGAAGTGGCGTCGATATCCAGGAATCTGGTCACCAATTTTATCAGATCTATCGAAGTGCCCGGATAAAGATAGCCGGTGAATATCCAGCCTTGCGGAGTGGTCGGATCCTGCACCGGGTATTCGGCGCTGACAAGCATTCTCGGTTGTTCGATGTTAAGAGGATCGGAATCCTGTATGAGCATGAACTCACCGGAAATTCCGCCGCTCACGGCCCCTTTACTGACAGCGATATTAAAATTCAGCTCCTGCAGATTGATCTGGACCAATCCTAAATTAATATCCCAGCCATGATAAGCTCCGGGATCTGCCGGGTCACCAAAAACGATCGCGGCATTAGCCGTAAATGTCTGCCCGATCGGGTCGGCGGCAAACTGTAAGGTGGTGATATTCATTCCGGCGATCGTTCCCGGCCCCGAGCTGTTAAAGAAATATGTGAATGCTTTACCGATGGGAATGTAATCTCCGCTGCGCATGGAGGCACTGATATACAAACTGGGCAAACCGAGCGCCACGTCAATGCGGACGGATTGGACTTCCACATCCTCCGTTATAAGCCCGGTTTCAGATTCCTCCGCGGAAGCGGCCGGAAGAAGTTTGATCTCATTGTCATCGCAGGCATCCTGATCTCCAAAATTGACCGTACCGAAAACTGAACCGGTGACCATGCTTCGGGAAACTTCGATACCGCTGGAATTCGTATAAGTGGTCCATGCCCACACCCAGCGCACACCGACATTGCAAAAAGAAACAAATGGGATCGGAGGCACCCATTTTTCTTTGGAGACGACCGTTAGCGCAAGGTTATTGAGCGTTGCCCCCGCCCCGGCTTTGCTTGGCAGCGTGATGTACAATTCCAATGCGCGAAAGCGAAATAAACTAATTAAAGGGAAATCTTCCGGCAGCGGCAATTGCGGCATTCCGAAGAGCGTCGACAATTGCGAAAGGCCCTCTACCAACGAAGAATGTTCCGGATCGAACTGCACGGACAAAGCCCACAGGGAATTAGACGCCAATAGCGGCGCGGACAGTTCAGCCTGCAGGGAACCTAATGAGAGATGGCCTACTAAAAACAAAGTTGAGAATGCCGTTCTACCCCAGATCGCTTTATCGAGTCCGCCGATAATCGAAAGCTGAAGCCCTACTTTTGTTATCAAAAGCCCCGAGGGACCCTGGTTTATCGTATTGCCACCGGAGGGCATGGTATTAAAAAGAGAAATATCCGATCCCGGCCCTGCTAAGGCGATCAGATCCATCAGCGGGTAATCGGTCCACGCCGCGGGCATTATTATCGTGCCGGATATCCGGAGAGGCCAGTAGGGGATGACGCCTTCATAAGGAGTAAAAACTGCGCTCGAAGGCATAAAACCGGATAACTGTAATGCATCGCCCGGCTTCGTGGTGGCAGAGAGCGAAACCGAATTGAGGGTGACGTCTTTTAAATACGAGACGGTCCAATCCGTCTGATTATTATCGATATACCTTCTGCAATCGGGTAGTACGTTAAAAAAATCAGAAAATTTCCAGGTGTTATTTGTAAAGCGGAACGTAAGTGTAAAAAGGCCTTGTGGAGTGCCGTTGTCCAGATAAGAGAGATTTGCCGCGATCGGATATTTCCGGTCGTTTGCGGCGCCCGGCTGGCCGAAGGTACCGTTAGCCGTTAATGTCACGGTATTATTGAGCTGCGAAAGAACACTGCCGTTTAAGACAAATGAAGCGGTTATTCCAAATAGCTGCAGAGCCGTATTGAGCGGCTTTAGATCAGGATAAGCGTTATTGTTGGCGGCCGCCCACAGGTCGGTCACCCCGCCGCTGATAGCGAGATTCAGCTCATCATATACTGTTTTTGCGGTCATGTTCTAAGTTTCACTCTTACGTATTTTAGTTAACGAAACGATTTCAATCCCTTTAAGATCGCCGGGCTTTTTGCGGGTATCGCGGCTTTGACGGGAATGCCGTTACCCTCCGGCAATGCTTGGACCCATTTCGCGCCCGGCCCCAGGGCTTTCATCGTCTCTGCAACATTGAGTGCGGTCGCGGCCCTGTTTGTTACAGGGGCAAGCGTCATTCCCAACGAGTTAACGGTGTAGCCCCATTGCACTCCCAATACGAAAACAGGCGCGGGTTTCTTAAATTTTGTGCCGGGACCGACGGGGTTCGTGGGCGGAGCGAGATATTCTCCGACATACCCGGGAACGCAATACAAGGTGGAATACACATTCATGGTGGTTTCAAAACTGGAATAATCGCCCGATAAGGTGGCTTTTTTACTGTCAACCATGGTGTTATCCAGGTAGGCAGTCACATAATGGCGATTTTTATTGGCAAGCTCAGTATCGTAATACCAGATCTTGGTTTTGTCGGCAAACTTGTCGAATATGGTCATTATGTCGTAAGAGGGATGGTGATAATTGCCGAATATTTCAGCGCTTGACGTGACCGTCTTAGCGCTTATTTTTTTGGCAAATGTTTCCACCACCTCCGTTGCTTCCTTACTGGCGTCCTCGGTACTGCTCGACAAACCAAGGGTTGTTTTGCGGCTTCCATGATGAGGAAGGGTGACCATTTTCGGATCATTAAAATTCGGAACTAATTTGAAGATCTTATTCGATTCCTGAAATGTCACAAATGTCGCATCACCGTTAATGAAAAACTGGTTGCTGTTCCAGAAGACAGTCGAGATGATCGAAACTGAATTGGCAAGTTCGGAGTCCGGTTTGTCTTTTACGTTGATCTGACTCCAATCTGTCAGGGTAGTATCAGTGGGAATGTTTGCCAGAATGACGTAAACAAATACGTCATTTTCATTCCAAATAGCATCCCATGTGTCCGGCGGGGTGTAACACGTGTGCCGCAGGTTCAGTGATTTGACATCCGGGCAAATTTTTTCCAATTCCGCAATAAGGCTATTGCTGTACCAGTCTTTGGCGCCGCCATAACGGACATGGCCGATCTCTAACGTTTTCGGTGTGATCTTAAGATTAATTGCATCGATGAGTTTGACCAGCAGATTGACATGGTCCCGGTCCTTATGCGACAGGGACATGTAATCGATCTTTGGAGTTCCCATGAGAGCAACCTTGGTCGCAATGTAATCTATCGATGGAAGGCCCGCGGTGGTCGAGCCTTTGGCGGAGCCCAGATCGAATAGCAGCGTATTCGTGAGAACCTTACCGGTGCTATACACTTCGACGAACGTGCCTTGTCCCTGGCCTACGTCCAGTACATTTACTACGATCGATCCTGTCGCCATATAATTTTAACCCCCTTGTGTATTTATCGGATCATGGTTTGCGTCTTCAATATTTTTGCGCTCATGACCGATCTCACTTTTTACGCCTGTAAGTTAACGGAACGACTTTAAGCCCCGCAAAACCGCCGGATTTTTTGCCGGTATCGCGGCCTTGACGGGAATGCCGCTACCCGCCGGCAAAGCTTTGACCCACTTCCGGGTCAGCCCCAGATCTTTCATAGCCTCCTCAACGTTGAATAAGGTTGCGCTTCTGTTCGTTTTGGGAGTAAGTTTCACTTGCCCCGCCGAGTTAACGGTGTAAACCCATTGCACGCCCAACGGGAAAATAGGAGCGGGTTTGGGAAATGTTGTGCCGGGACCGACAGGGTCTTTCGGTTTACGCGGAGGAGCAAGAAAATCACCTGTGTATTCGGGAAAGCGATAAAAGGTGGAATACACATTCATGGTAGTTTCAAAGCTGCCGTAAGCACCGGATACGACAGTTTTTTTATCGTTAACCAGCGGGGTATCCAGGTAGGCAAACGCATAATGACGGTTTTTATTAGCAAGATTCGGGTCGTAATACCAGACGGTTTCTTGGTCGGCAAACTTGTTGAACGTGAGCATTACGTCATAAGAGGGATGATGATAGTCGCCGTATTTTTCCGCGCTGGCGGTGACCGTCCTGGCGCTTATTTTTTTGGCAAATGTTTCCACCACTTCCGTTGATTCTTCACCGGCATCTTCCGTACTGCTAGACAAACCGAAGGTTGTTTTGCGGCTTCCATGATGAGGAAGGGTAACCATTTTCGGAGCATTAAAATTCGGAACTAACTTGTAAATCTTGTTCGATTCCTGAAATGTTACAAACGTCGCATCGCCATTAATGAAAAACTGGTTGCTGTTCCAGAAGATCGACGAAATGATCGAAACTGAATTGGCAAGCTCGGAATCCGGTTTGCGGCTGTCGAGATCACTCATATCCATCGCGTCAACATTTGCTGTTAAGGCATTTGCCAGAATGACATAAACATGTACGTCATTTTCCAGCCAAATAGGAGTCCACTTTGCCGGGGGGCCTTTTTCATAACAATTTTGCAGCAGGCTCAGTGGCTTGACATCCGTGCAAATGCTTTGCAATTTTATAACAAGATTATCGGGGTACCACTCTTTCATACCGCCATACCGCACATGGCCGATCGTTAATTTCTTTTTCGGGGGTTTGATCTTAAGATTAATTGCATCGACAAGTTTAACTATCAGATTGATATGGTCCTTGTCCTTGTGCGACAGGGACATATAATCGATTTTTGGAACTGCCATTGAGGCAACCTGTTTTGCGATATATTCTATCGACGGCCCGCCCGCGGCAACAGAGGATTTGGCGGAACCCAGGTCAAATAGCAGCGTATTCGTAAGAACCGGAGTCGCAGCGGTGTTATACACTTCGACAAACGTGCCTTGTCCCTGGCCTACGTCCATTACATTTACTACCATCCATCCTGTCGCCATAATTTAGCCTTGCCTGTCTTATCCGACGCGCGGTTTGCGTCTACCGGACCTCAGCCTTCGCTGCACCGGATCGAGCGTTTCGCCCATATCGCCTTCGCCCGTTTCGGCTGCTTCGAGCGCTTTCATATTGTCTGCCGAGAGCAATTTGTTTTCCGGCGGGGTATTTGTTTTTCCGTCGTCATAGGCCGCATACCAGCCCAGTGATCCTTTCGGATTTCCCGGCTGGCCGAACAAAACAAGGTCCGCATTTCCCGGCGGAAAACTCCATACCAATACCGACAAGGCAAAGCGCCGCATCCGTAAAAGATACGCGAGCTGATCATTGTCCTTGTACGTTTCAAACTGAAAGCTGCGAAAGCCCAGTTTCAAAACTCCCTGCAGCGGGAAACTGCCTGAGATCGCCGAAATTCCCGGCAATTTCATGCCCAGATAGATCGGAAAGTTGTCCTGGGAAGAAGGTCCTTTCGACCAGGCCGCAAGGATCCCGATCTTAAAGCTCACGCTCCCCGTCAACGCGCCAAAGGTTCCCAGGTCGAGCGTAAAGACCAGGCCGTACCAGCTCGGGACCATCGGCGTCTGGTCGATCGGCGCGCTGATCGAAACATATCCCATCTCTTCCGGGGTCTGGCCGGTCGGTTTTTCGCCTTCCGCGGAAAGATTCGGACTCGCTACCAGGGCGGAAACGGTAAGCGGGAAATTATTTACCAGCGAAGAAAGGCGCGGTACGCTGCTGTTCATATCAAAAGAAGTATTGCTTTCGCGCACTACAAAATTCTGCACGGTTGGCGTGACCATCGAAAAGCTCATATCGATGCTGAGCCCGCTGTAGCGGAGAAAACCATCCAGATCGTTTTCTCCGGGGCCGTATGAGAACAGATCGAAATCTTCGTAAATAACAAAACGCAGATTTCCGGTTAGGATGAACGTGGTCAGCACATTCACGGACCCCGGGTTTCCTCCATTCACTAACTGCACCGATAGAACTTCAATGCTGGTCAGCGCGCTATTGTTTGCATTGAACAGATTTTGCCCCGTCAGGGTAAAAGCATAACTGGGCGCGCCGCCGACCCGCTGGTACGAGCCGTCAATGATCAGATTGTTTCCGCGGGCCGGTTCACTCTTGGAAAGCGTAGAGCCGAGCAGCTGATTTAGCATAAGCTCTACTTCGGCTGAGAAGTCCGCCAGGGATGCGTTCGCAAAACGGGCGCGCAGGCGCATGGTCTTAAAACCAAAGGCGATCGTTTCGTCCGAAAACAGGTCCAGGTTGTCTTCGTAGTCGATCAGCCCGAAAGCGGCGGTCTGTTCCAGCTGCGGACTTCCGTTTTGCACGGTGAAGGGAGTTTGCGAAAACCCGACGTGATGCGCATAGAATTGAGTGAGATCGATCCCCGCCGTAAGAAATTTCAGGTCCTCGGGAAATTCGCCGATCGCCACGGGGGCATTCAGAAAGAGAAACCCGTTCCAATTCGGATCTTTGACAACGGTTTCATAAAAGATCCGCTGTGCCGCGGAGGCATTCGCCGCGCCCGCGGCATTGAGTATGTTAAGAAGTATGGCTTGTGTTTGTTCTATAGAGACCGGATCGGGGTTCGTTGTTCCCGGCCATGTCCACCCGCTGGAAGGGTTTGCAACCGCCGGCCAATTCCAACTGCCGGGCAAGCTTGCCGCCTCGGGCCAGTTCCAGCTGCTCGAATCGTTGGCCAGATCGATCAGCGAACGATTGCAGAATTTGGCGATCATCATTGTCGGGTTTTTAGCATCGGTACGCCAGGTGCGCGGCGAAAGCTGAAACGCCCACCCGTCCATCTCTACTTTTAGTATTCCGCCGATATATAAAAAGCAGGCGAGATATCCTCCAGCGGCTGATTTAATGCAAGTTACAAATTCTCCTTCGGTAGGAAACGTTGGTGGGGTCGGGCTCGCGGCCACCGCCTGATATACCGCGTCGATCACATTCTGCGGAACGTTCAAGGCCAGCAGATAGGGCTTATCGTCCGGCGTCAATTCGTAACGGACCGAAGTTCCGCTCATCAAAACATCGATATTTGAGGCGACAAAAAACAGTTGATTGCTTTGCAGGGTTTGTTTGAACTTTCCCGCTACCGCGGTCAGATCGACCTTCGGGTAACCGGTATTGGGCATGTTTCCGACGATCAGCCCATCAAAATTCTGATAATTCGGTGTGAGCTCGGCTACTAATCCTTGCGGAGTAACACCAAGCGGATCATCAACGGCGCGCACCCGGCGTGTTGGCGCCACGTCCGCAAGTTCTGCCTGCGGAATCGCGCCCGCTCCGTAAGCTTGTCCGATGCAATAATTGCGAAAAGGCGCCAGGCTGGAATTTTCCATTTCTCGCGCGAGCTCGGCCTGTTCGCTGGTCAAGCCGGCATAAAAGCCAACCGGGAAAGCTGGGGGTAGTTGCTGCGCGTTGTGGCTGAGCGTGGCCGCCGGCATCGGGTTAAAATTCAGGATCCCGTCAACACGCGGCACTTGTCCGGAAAAAATAGGCGCTTCACGCGGCTGGGCAAAATAAACCGGATCCTCAGCTTCCTGGCCGCTTGCCAATACGTTCAAATAAGACGTGGTGGCGGCATTCGTCAGTGCCTGTGATACATCGGGAGTGCTGATGCCGGAAGGCTCGACAGCGGGAATAAACGCCGGCTGGTTGCCCTGGAACACAGCCATATAATTGGTCCCTCCCAGGTTGGCATACTCCAATCCGGAAAGCCCCAGCATTACCATATTTGACACGACCGTATCTTCCGAAAGAGTTGGGGGCGGCTTAATGGTTATCTGAAAAGCGCCATCGGGGCTTAGGTGATAGCTGCTTCCGCCGGTGGTCGTGCTTCCGGAAACGGGACAGCTGCCAAAGACAAATTGGGCGGAGGGGACCTTGCCGGAAGCAGCCAGCGGCGCCAATTGGACCTCATACCCGCGCGTGGTACGCATGTAACTATCCAGCGTTAGGGACTGGCTTACTCCGGACGGAAATAAACTGAATGCGGTGCGGGTTGAGACAAGCAGATTAAAAGGATCGAACAATATTCCCAGAGAAAGCGCGGCTTCCTGCCGAGTGAATACGGGCATGAATAAGATCCGGGTTGCGCCGGCATACGACAGGCCTGCATCATAATTACTGTCGTTCAAATTCTCGCCGGTTGGATCCCCAACAGGTATCGGGGCAGCGGCGTATTGCAAACCGATATTGAGTGCGGTCCACAGATCCGTTTGCTGCGCGTTGGCCGGGGCCGGAACAGGCATTTTTCCGTTGAACGCCCCGAGCGCCGTTCCGCTAAATGACATTTGCACCGAAGTAAAACTATATCCGCCCGCCGGCCCGGAAAATAAGCCGCCGCCGGTAAATTCGATACCACCGCCATTCGCATCGGTAATGTAGGAGAGAGCACTCTGTCCATTCAGCGCGTATATATATACGCCAAAAGCAAAAGAGCGTCCGCGGACCTGGGTCCATTTAATGGAAGGGCCGCTGCCCGTAAAGCTTGCATTGAGCACTGTAATATTCCATTGCAGCGAAAGCTTGCCGGCATTACCGATCCAGACGCACCGGGCATTATTTTGCGGATCAAAACCAGGGCGCAGGGCAGACAATTCCCGGGCAAATATTTTCCAATCGACAGGCGCTTTATCAAGAAACAGGTAAAAGCCCCCGGTGTCCTGCCATACGCTTGTCGTGCTTGCGCTGGCGCCCAGGTTACTGGATGGCCCCGCGAAATAGCCGGCCCAATAACCGCTCAAACCCGTCTCCACCAAAGTGGACAAAGCATATACCGATGTCGAATCAGTCTGATTGAATATGGGAACGCTCATGGTCAGTTTTTATTTTTGGATCAATAAAAAAGCTGGTCTCCCGGTAACAGCGGAGCGGACATTCCATCAAGCCCGGTGCCGGTGCCATAGACCGGTAATCCATTCCAATCAAAACGCAGATCCAACAGAGGGCCTGAAGCGGCCGTCATTTGCAGATCGGTAATGGCCGGTACAACCGAACGCGCGAGACGCAGCTGTTTAAACAGCGGGGAACTTGTCGACGGGCGCATGTTCAATTGCTCGAGCAGGTTTCCCAAGCTGGTGCCGGCCGGGACCAATCGCTCGCTTCCGTTTACGACTACTTTGATCATTACCTCGACGGTCGTTCTTCCGCGGGAAATAAGCCGTCGATGTCAATGCCTCGGCGGTCGTCGTCTGGAGCGAGGAATATTTAGCGGCCGCGGTCAGGGTAAAATTGCCGGTCGTCGCATTTGATCCGAACCCCCAGGGCGGGTTGATCGTTGAAGGGAAGTAGAGTCGATGGAACGGCTGTAGGAATTGTGTAAAATACAGATCGACCGCTCCGGCTAAACCGGCCTGAGTGGGACTAGTGGATGAGGCCGGCGTCGAAACGGTAAGTGCCCCTTGTGTCGAAAGCGCGCTCAGGAAAGAATCGAAACCCACAAACCACGCGGTGCCGGCGGTGTAACTGCCGATCTCAAAATCCACCACACTTGCGCCCACGTAACCGTTGAGCCAGATGGGCGGAGTATTTTGCCCGGTATTCATATAGTCGCCCGTGGAAACCCGCAGGATCATACCCGGACGAAGATCGATATACCCGGCTGAGAGGCCGGTCGGAACGGTCGACAGTCCGAAATTGTAATACAACTGCTCGACAAATGTTTGCGGCATGGAACAGGCAATTGCGGCCTGCACCAATGAAATTCCGTAAGGCACCGCGCCGGCAAGCCCGACCGTAGGAGGAGTTTCCAGGGCCTTCAGGAAGGCCACATAACTTTGCTGCAATGGCGTGCGGAGAGAGGCTGTAGTAAAGGTCCAGACTGACGTATCCGCGGCGATCGTTAACTTATAAGGCAGAGCGGTATTACCCGAAGGCGCCATCGTGAACGGGCCCTGCGTTATCGGTGTCGAACCCAATGCGCCGGGGGCAGCTCCTAACTCCGGCAGGTACAGTACGATCGCCTGCGCCGGAGGATTAGCCGCCGCCGTTCCGAGCGCGGCCATCGTTTTTGCCGCATATACATACGGGTATGCGGTGGTAGCGGGCTGTTGACTCAGGAAGAAACCGGGGCCAAACAAAGCCTGCGTCGTGCCGGAAAGACCGGCGCCGGTAGCTGTCACCGGTTGGACATAGACCGTATACAATTTACCGGGTACCAGATTACTCACGGTAAAGTAAGAACTTGTTTCGCTGCTCGTTCCGGTATACAAATTTACCGGCGTCGGTGTCGAATTATCATAGATCAGCACGTTATAACTTAACGCACTGGCCACGGCTTCCCAGCGGACCGCCACATTACTGTTATCGAATCGCACTTCCGAAACATTGGCGGGATCGGTCGGCACGAACGCCAGGGAAGAAGGCGGGCCGGTAAGCGTCACTCCATTCGAAGTCCCGGTTGCCCGGACGGTGTAGCCGAGCTGCGCGCCCGGCGTGAGCGGGGCGGTTAATGGATACTTAATAGCTGCGATACCGGTTTGTTGAGTTCCGTTCGTAAGGTTGACGGTATAAGCGGTAACATTTGCTCCCGAAACCGCGACCCAGTTGAGCGTGGAAATTTTACTAACGGCGTTGGACGTTACCAGGCCGACGACCGGCGCCGCCAGGATCGGGCTAGCATTTGTTCCGGTTCCCATACCGGAGTCCGCCAGCAGAGTTACCGGCCCGAGCGAAACATTGACCATGACCGAGATCGTTCCGCTCGAGGGAACTGCGAGTTCGGCCAGGGGGATCGCTCCCTGCGTCGCATTTGTTGAACTTCCGCGGTAAAGCACGCTGCTTCCGGCGGACGCTACAGGTTGATAGCTTACCGGCAGCTTATTCGCCGCGGGAATGGTCGGAGCTGTCCAGCTAAGGTTTAGCTGGTCCGCGCCGGTGCTCAGCGTGGTAAGCACGGGAGCGGTGAAGACGGCGGAAAGCGTTTGCGTCGGCGAAGTCCCGCCGCTGATCCCGGTCGCATACAACTGAATGGTCTGTGCCTGTCCGGCGCCGGGAGTAACGCCCGACTTGGCAAAGGACAGCGTGGCTGCCGTTCCGCTGGTCGTCTGCGATATTAACGAGGTCGTATTCTGATAAACAGACACGGTATAGGAAGCCACGCTTTCAGCCGCGTCGGGCAAACGGTCCCATTCCAGGTCGACCAGCCAATTCAGGGCGTTGGCCGGATCGGTATAGATCTTTGCCGCTTTAATAGCGGGAGCGGTAGCCAATAAAGCTACCGGTTTGCTTTGCGGCCCGCTCAACCCGCCGCTGCCTGCCGAACTGGCGACCACACTCAAACCCACTTTCCCCAGCGCGTTATAAGTAAACGTAAAAACATTGCCGGCGGCATTTACAGGGCCTGCCAGTACGGTGCTTCCATCCATCAAATATCCGGTGGCGGAAAGGCCGGCCGGCAAAGTCGCAACAGTCGCGGTAACCTGGGTAGCAGTGGCCGCGACCTTGGTAATAACCGGTGTTTGCGTGATCAAAGTGGAGGTGACGGGCTTGCTGCTAACGTTATTGTTGGTCGTTTGTACGCTAACGTTTATGCCGGCTTGTTCCAACACATCGATCGGGATATTGGCGGAAGACGGCCCCCCGTTAAAGGTGCCTATCACGTTTGTCCCGGACAAGATCTGAATAATACTCCCCGTGGCGCTCACACAACCTACCTGGGTGCCAAGCGACCAGGAAAGGGAAACACTCTTTCCGTCGTAAGCGGCCGCGGTAACGGCGCCGGCGGCTTGCGGTATTCCACCGAACACGGCTTGGCCGGCGGTGTTCACCATGAGGCTTTGCGGCCCCAGGCTGTATGGCGCGGAGAACGAACCGGCCCCCCCGGCATTCGTAGCCGGGATCGCTGTTTGTGCACTGATAAAGTATGCGGGAGGAAATCCCGGCACGCTTATCGGCACAACGGCGGTAGTGTTTGGTGTTTGCGCGCTTCCAATATTTACCAGCGTGCCGGACGAAAGCGAGAATAAATTTACCTGCGCGCCGGTTCCGATGCCGGCGGCGCCGTAGGAAATTATCGCGGTAAGATTTGTTCCGTCGAAACTGGCGCTTTCCAGATTCACGTTTGCCGCGCTTACCGGAGCGGATGTGACCGCGGAACTCCAGTCAATATTCTCGGGCTGAGTTCCGCTCGGAACCCAGATCACATCGACCATGTATGGTTCCGCCGCGGACAAGGGAAATAAAGGTTGAATGTTCGCCGTCTTAACACTCGTTCCCGGCCCCGACGTCTTCGACACTGCAAGGACCATCCCGGTCGATGCCTGGCGCAGCCGTATCACCAGAATCGGATTTTGCACGGTAGATGGGGTTGGTGATGAAGCGGCGACGGTTTGCACCGTTATTCCGGCTGTGCCGACCCCGGGAGGCAAAACCGAATATGGACTGACATAAGACATTGCCTGTATCACGCTCGCTGATGCTGCCTCCGCCTGCATGGCACCGGCCGGCGCTGCCGCTTTCATCGCAAAAGATCCTTCGTCCGCCGACTGTGCCGGTTTGGAAACAAATCGCTGATCGCCCACCGCCGAGGTATAGTCCTCACGCAATTCGGGTTTAAGACGCGGCAGCATATATTCCAGGTCCTGGTGCGCTTCACGCACGTGATGGCGCATCGCGTCCTGGTCGCCGCAGAGAATTCCGCCGGCATAATAGTTTGCCAGATTAACAGGGAAGTTTTTCTTCGCTTTTTCTTTCAGACTTCCCAATGCCAGGCCATAGAACATAGTATCGGCGGCCACCGCTTTGATCGTTTTTACCGTCGAAGGCCCTTCGTCGGTCATGACCGGGTCGCCCGCGGCCAGGTGAGATATCGCACGGCATTTATCCGCCGTCATAAACACCATGTGATTCTCGATCGCCGTTATTTTTTTCCCGTTGGCAGTGGTCAGCCGGAATACTTCGCTGCGGTCCCCTTTTTTCGGGTTCGAGCTGTGACGGCCCTGGACGGTGGCCCATACCGCCAGACTTTTTTCTTTTCTCCCCGTCTTCACGCGGTAGGTGTCATTGATCTGTTCGATGGGGACCTGGCTGCCGTCTTCTAAGGTCACCAGGGTTCCCTTGGCGAGGCAATGCCACCAGTAATACAGATTCGGAATTTTTGTGCAGCGGATGGAAGGTGTTTCCTCTGTATCGTAACTACAGACATAAAAAGGCGGGGACTCACGCCCGTCCTGAAATGGAATGCCGTCAAAAGCGAAATAGAAATAACTGTCTATTTCATTTCCCAGCGAAGCCTGGTCATAAACGATCGAATTTGTCTTTTGATGTCCCAACCCGTCATAAGGGAAGTTCCATTGCAAAATATTAGGCGGCGATCCCACTGAAAATGAAGAGAGCATCTTGGAATCGGAAGTATACTGGGAATTTCTCAGGATTTCCTCTGTGTTTCCATTCCCATTATTCACAAAAATGCTGGTGTGGAAATCCGAAATAGTGAGGCGGGTAAGATCTATTGAACCGCTTAAAGCGGCATCGCCGACAAAAGGCGCTATCAGGTACGGACTCGGTGACCCATCGATGCTTGGCTCTATATAAACATAGTCGGCATTTGATGGAAACTGAGTTTCCTTTGCTCTCCCGACGGCGATTTGAATTTCCGTGTTTCCCGGAACTTTGAGCCGAGGATCCGATACATTTACCTGGAACCCCTGATCGGCCACTTCCGCGTTGGCCGCAAAACTGAAAAAGCGCGTTTTCCCATCTTCCTCGGTATTGTGGCCAAGGTAGAGCAGCGAGAGCTTTTTCCCGGCCGGTTCAGCCGTGGCGGAACGCGTCGGGCAGGCGACAAATCCGCTGCGCACGGCCATGTTCTCCCCCTGCGCGAGGAGTTTGTTGCTGTCACTGTCAAAGACCATCAGGCTGCCGCCCTGGGTAACGTTGTTACCGCTTGAACGCGCCCAGACCGTAACGGTAGCTTTTCCCCCGGCGGTTTTTCCGGCATCGACCAGGTGCACCCGCTCCTTGGCATTTTTGCCTTTGGGAGTTTTAGGAGCTCCCTTGGCAGCGGCAATAGCTCCATAAAGATGCGGATATTTTTTCGCCGTGCGTCCTGCTGCCGAGAGCATCGTCGTGATAAATTTCCTATCGCCCGGGTCCGCGGGATTTAAGTACTGTGTTTTGCTCGCTTCCGATGATCTGTGAAAATCGAGCAGTGTTTTTTTCTCTTGTTTGGTTAAAGTGGGAAGTTGCTGCATATTGAATCCTGGGATGCGCGGTCGCGAAAAAAACTCCGCTGCCCGGATAATCCCGGCAGCGGAGTTTTGATTAAAAGCGTTTCTGCTCCAAGGCAGAAGTGTAGTCCTGATGGAGTTCCTTTTTTATCCGGGGCAGCATATATTCCAAGTCGTGGTGCGCCGCATTTACATTGGCCCGCAAGGCAAACTGATCGCCGCAAAGGATGCCGTTCCCATAGTAACTGGCCATATTTTTCGGAAAATCGTCGCTGGCCAATTCATCCAGGTTGCCCAATGCCAGCCCGTAAAACATCGTATCGCCCTCAACCGGCCCGTTACTGGCTACGGTTGAAGGCCCTTCATCGGTAAGGATCGGATCGCCCTCGACGAGGTGAGAGATCATCCGGCATTTATCAGGCGCCATAAAGACCATGTGGCATTGAGTGCCGGTAATGGTTTTTCCGTTAGCGGTGGTAAGCCGGAAGATCTGGTTGTCACTTCCATCGGAAGAATGCCGCCCGAGCACGGTCGCGGAAACGGCCAGGCCTTTACCATCGGTCCCCGTTTTTACCCGGTATGTTTCATTGATCTCTTCGATCGGTTTTTGTGTGCCGTCTTCCAGGGTGACGAGAGTTCCTTCGGCCAGGCAATGCCACCAGAAATATAAGTTCGGGATCACCGTGCAATTGATCGAAGATTCGCCGGGCGTATTAGTGCTGCAGACATAGAATGGCGGGGACACTCCGCCGCCCTGAAGGGGAATGCCGTTAAAGGCGAAATAGAAGTAACTGTCGATCTCATTTCCCATTGTAGTCTGGTTATAAACAATGGACGTAGTTGTTTTATAACTGCCGCCGCTGCCATAAGGCAAACTCCACTGCAGGATATTGGAAGGACTGCCGAGGGTAAATGCGCCGAGAAATTTTGCGTCGGTGGTGTACTGGGTGGCGCGCCCGATTTCGACCGTTCCTCCGTTTCCGTTGTTTACAAACACAACGGTGTTAAGATCGGCAACGGTCAGACTTGGCAGGTCAATAGCCCCACTGAGGCTTACTGACCCTACGAAAGGAACAATTAGATATGGATTTGTACCCTCGTTAGGCCCATCCGGTTCCATATAGATATAGTCGGTATATGATGGAGGCGGATTAGCGTTTGTTCGGCCGACAGCGATCATAATATCGGTGGGAGGGATCGGTGGCGGTTTAGGGTGTATAAAAACAGGTTGTGTGACCGTTGCCTGAATACCGCTTTCGGCCGCCATTGCATATGCCTGAACATCGCTTCCAGCGGTCTGCACATTGTTGGAATAACTAAAAGAACGCGCGGAACCATCGCCGTCTATGACATGTCCCAAATAAAGAAGGGACAGGTTTGTGCCCGCGGGAGCAGCTTCAGAATGTGCCTGACAGGCGAGAAACCCGTTTCTAACCGAGGAATTGTCTGCTTGAGCAAGTAATTCGCCGCTATCCGCATCGAAGATCATCAGATTTCCGACGTTAACCATGGTGTCGCCGCTGGACCGGGACCAAACCGTTGCGGTCGCTTTTCCGGATGCCGTCTTTCCGGCATCTACCAGGTGCACCTTATCCAGATCGGCATCGGCACTGGGACTTCCTTTAGCCGCCGTTCCATTCATCGAACCAAAAAGGTGCGGGTAAGAATCCGCCGTTCGCCCGGACGCCGCGAGCATCGTATTAATGATTTCGCTGTGCGTGGGATCGGACGGATCAAGATAAGTAGTGGCGCCGGGTTTTGACGCGCCGTGAAAGGAAAGCAATGCTTCCTGTTGAGCTTTTGTTAACGTGTTCATAGGAGACTCCTCGGGACAAAGATCGGAAACCTCTTTTATGGGACAGAGGTTGCGGATCTGGAAATTTTTAAAGTTTTAGAGCGATTTCGCACTATAAATCTTTTGCATGAAGAATGCAAGAAAATTTGCAAACATTTTCATTTCCATTTTTTGGATGTCTTTATGGGGCCTAAAAATGATCGCTTTTAAAAGCCGCGTCATAGTTGGGAAAGGTAGTTCGGATTTTCGTGATCTCGTGAAACTAAAATTCGTGATCCAATGACGTTCGTTAACAATTCGTTAACAAGTTGCTCCAGAAATCAGAATTTTGTCCGGAGAGTATGTTAATAAAATGGGAGGCGGGAAAGTATCATAGAATCATGGACGCGCATTTATGATGAGTATGGAAGATCTCTGTTTGTTCAGGCTCCGGCCGGCGTCGCGAACACGAGGTGTGACCCCGCTTTGCTTTCAACTTGAAGAGGCTCAGATGGAGAAAGCCAACCCCTCTGCCAAGCGCAGGTTGTCCCGGTGCTAAAAGCAGTAACAGCTTGTGAAATGGTAAACAGCAGCGGAATTCGCTGGCACGCAAGCCCTGTAAACTCTTCAAAAATAAGCGTTTATGCTCAAAAGCTTGCAAAAAAATGAGATGTGTTGTAGGCTAAAAGCTATTTTTCATAAGGGTATTCGTAGCAAGTATTCTTACATTCTCTAAAAAACGAGCTTTATTTACACCGACTGAAAGGTCTGTTAAACGCATGAAAATGAAGAGATTCTCACATCGTTTTGGGCGGCTTGCTCTTTTTGTAATAGCGACTCCAGGCACTTTGATCCCCGCATTTGCCAGTCAAAACATCGACTCCGAAAACCAGCTGAAAGAACCAATTAAAACGGCCTCGATTAAATCGGATTCTCAAACGCAGTCAAGTAATCGGCGCGGTAAAATGTCACGAAAGAATAAATCACCGGATATTGAGAAATCTCAGCCCAGCCAATCTGCAACTTATACGAAAAGTGTGTTCGGAACTGGAAATAGCTCGGCTGGCGATCTTTCATTGACAGCGATAGTTCCTGCCGTTTATTTACAAAGCAGCGAAAAAGACCCTTACTATAGATTGCAAATACCTATTACGCTCAAATTAGAGAATTCCAATGAGGCCGGCTTGATAGTGATCAAAAAAGCGATCCGCGTATTGGAAATTAAAGTCGCTTTTTCTAAAGACGGATTATCGTCCGGAAGGTCCTGGTACTATGGGTACGGCATTCCTTCCGGCAAGGAAAAAGATCTCATGTTATTGGTAGGCGCGCCGCCGCCGGATGCCGGAGGTATCTTGTACAAGGGCGATTCTCTTGAATTAAAACAAGATCGATGGATCGATATCTATAAAAAGAAAGGCGATTCTTTTTCGGACGATCTTTGCGTTGACGATCTGAGTGAATCGCGAAATCTCTGGATTCAGATCAGGGTTTCTTTTTTCCCTAAAAACACCATGTTAGAAGAAGCGGTTGAGCTGCAAAACCAGTGGAAAAATTATGGAAATTTATTCATCGGTGATCTGACGACCAGACCTTTGCAGATCAAGATTCCCCAGGAAGTTGATATTCCTGTCCGCCAGCCATAGCTCCAGCCCGGACAGGCTGCACCTCAACCTATCCGATGTTAACCGCGACGATCCTTACTTATAAAAATAGAATAGAATCTTATGAGCGCGCGTAGGAAACACACTCACTTTTGGACTGTGCGCGATTTAAATAAAAGCTCCACTGCATCCAAAAAGAGAAATCAAGAAACGAGTAATACGGATATTTTATGAATTTTATTTTTCTCTACATGCGTGTGCATGGCCGTCGTCGCTTCCGGATGTGGGACGCTGATCGTCTGTTCGCGTAGGGAACAGTTATTGTCGTGGGCGTTCATGGAAGTATAAGCGAACTCCACATTGGCTCCGGCATTATTTTTTTATCTTGCTGACCTTTGCGATTACCCGATCCGCCTGCGTATTAAGGAAAAACAAGATTTTTCCCGCCTCTTCTCTGGTCATAAAACGAGTTCCAAGAGGAGCGGCAATTTCTATTTTTTGAACTCTTCTCTCGAATTCATTGCAATCCTGGTCGTAATTCTTCGCTAGGGCAAGATAACTTTCCGGGGTCCACTTGTCTTTTTGTAAGTCGGTTTTATAACGGAACGTTAAAGATAGTTTCCAAAAATCATTAACCGCGTCTCTCAGCTCATCGGAAGGGGCCTCTGCAAATACACCTTCTGAACAACCTGCTAATTTGAGGTCGGTGCATTCAAAAATTAAATTAAAATCAGGAATGGGAATGGCGGTCACGCTAGCCAGACTCTCATCGGCAAGAGTAGGTATTTCGTAATTTCCGCTGACCTTGGCTTCATCCGGCGGACCGATCTCCTTTAACCCGACGCGGGTATAGGGCGGCGGCGTTTCCTGTACTGCCAATATTGTTTGTGCTTCAGATTTGTGTTCCATAGCCGTACAACCGGCCAAAAAACACAAAGAACAAAAGATAACTAAAGCAATCACGAGCTGGTATCTGTTAAGCATACTAATAGTCCTTAAAATCGTCTGTGTCAGCTTGGAAGAATTGGTAAGGCAGGAATTGATTCGGATATCGATTCCTAAATTCTTGGCGGGCAAGTTCATTAGCTGTTCTGCGCAAAAACATAGCCGAGGCGATAGCCAAATTTGCAGCACCGGTGGTCGAAACTGATCCCATTGGAAGTATATCCGAATCGTGGAAATCAGGAGGCACTACCTTCTCCTCGCGCTTTGCCGTAACGGGGACCGAGACAAGGGTGTTAGAAAGTACGGTAATAAGATCGTCATAAATTTTGTTATTCTTAAGCACTAAGGCCCGAAGAACTTGATCGGCCGAGTCGTGAGTCGCGCTAGGGCCGCTTCCGCCGATACTACTGGTGGTATTTATTTTCGACAGGTCGTTTATCGCTCGCACCTCTTTGATGGCTTCATAAATGTTGTTTCCCATTTGATTAATAGCTGTATTGAGCAAATTAATGGTGTTCTGGTCCGTTATGTAATCCTTGCCATACACGTTCTCTATCCAATATTTACCGTTGTGTTTAATAACTGCGTCAGAATCGCCCACCCTTCCTTTAACCACAAAATCTCCCGGATTACCACTTGCTTCGAGAACCCCGAGCATACCGGACAAATCACCCTTATTAGCGGCAGCTTGTGCTTTTTGTTGGGTTTGGATGTCTTTTACTCTTTTATCATGAGCCGCCATTGCCTCATCTATGTTGCTGCTTCCGCTACCGGTCCCGCCTTCGCAGGAAGATTGCTGCGTTCCACAACTATTGGGCGTTAATCCCAGAGGATCAGTAAATTTGTAGGGATTGTTGAGAGAGTAACTATAGCGATTGAACGTTTGCGGGTCTTTAATGGTTCCCGATGCCGCTAACGGATCGACCGATGTGAACCTGCCATGCTGTGAGTTGTAGTACCTGGCTTGAGCAAATTCCAACCCACTCTCAGCATCTTTTTGATAGCCTGTGTAATCCTGACGGACCTCATCCGGAGCATAGCCAAGGCCTTCGGTACGCTGGGCGGTAATAGTCTTTTCGCCAAAAGCGGAGAAATCTTTGCGAGACACAATTCCGCCGCCGGCTCCGGTCGTGATTCGCGCACTGCCAAGATGATCCATCGTCAAATAATTTACCTGCGGCGTCTCGGCCAGTTTGGTCGAATATTCCGCCGTTAGTTTTCCAGATGCGTCGTACACGAAAATGGTGGTCTCATCATCCGTGATTTTCTTGACCCGCCTGCCGTCACCGTCGTAGTAGTAGAGCCCCTTAGTTAGGCCTTCATCATCTTTGACTTCGGTCTGGTGATTCTCACTGTCATAGTTAAACGTCCACGCATCGGGATTGGAGGTCAAATTTCCGTTGGCGTCATAGGAATAATACTGCCCGGAAGAGAAGCGGTTGTTGGCGGTATTGACAGTCGGATTGCAAGTCACCTGCTGGCAGCTGCCCAGCGTGGTGGTCGCGCCGCTCGTCGTGTCGAAGGTACGGTTGCCGTAGAGATCGTAATTAAACGTTTGCTTCCATGTCGGGCTGCCGCCGATCGTTTCCGCTGTCGACTTTATTCTGTTGAGTGAATCGTAGATATATGTCTGTGTCGCTGTGAATCCATTCGCGCCGCCGATAGTTGGGACAGTGATTTTTTGCTCGCGCAGGGAACCGTTATTGTCGTGGGCATTCATGGAAGTATACGCGAATTCAAGTTTTAAAAGATTCGATGATTCATTGGTTGTACCAAGAGCGATCTGGGAAACTTGCTGACGTTCGTTATATGCGGTCGATTCCCAGTACCCGTTACCTAACTGCAGGCTCTTTGTCAAGCCCTGAGAATTATATGTCACATTTTCCAAATAAGGAAATAATCCCGAAGTGCTATTTTTACTACTACTTACCCGGGTTAGCCGGCCATCTGACGACAGGTCATTTTGAACGACCCTTCCAGACGGGTAAACCTCTCTAATTAAAGTGTTTGAGAGATTATAGCCATACGAAAAGTTATAGGTGTTTCCGTCAGTTATTTGCTGGCTGGAGAGTAGATTGCCCGACCCGTCAAAGGATGTGTATCTTGTCTCTGAAACGCTGCTCGATACACGGGTCGTTTGGCCTTTTGAAAAGCCCGGCACGGAATCCAGCCCCTTACCATCAAAATAGAAGTGAACGTCCGGCATTGCGGTGTCCGAATAATCCCGCACGGTGAGCCGATTGAGATGATCGTAAGCGGCATTTATCGTCTTGTTTCGCGCGTCGGTGATGGAAGAAATATTTCCATTATCGTCGTACTGGTAGCGCACCGACCACTGGTCGTTGCCGGTGATCGGGTCGGCATAATTCGCTCCGGAAAAATTCGCGTTGGCGTCCTGCTCCACTTGTCTCGCATATATTACACGCCCGAGCGAGTCGTACCTGAAATAGCGGTTTTGCGAACCTTGCGCGGTTTTGCGAAGATTGCCCATTTTATCGAAAACGTAGTCGGTAACAAGATTGTCGCCGTCCGGATCTTCTACCACGCGCACCATATTTCCCAGCGCGTCGACAATACCTTTGCGCTTCCTGCCGGCCTGGTCGGTGATCGTCTTGGTGGTGCCAAGCACACCCGAAGTTGACAGTCCGTACGTCACCTGCACCGTTGTCGGCGTCGAGGTCGGATCGGGCAGGGTGATCTTCGTTGTGCGGCTAAGATCGTCATAAGTCGGCGACGTCCACCGTGGCGTCTCGCCGGTGCGATACGGATTTGTAGAACGCTTGACGCGTCCCATGTCGTCAAATTCAGTGTCCGTGAAAATGTCGCCCAGCGCGTCGATCTTCTTCGTCTGATAAGTTCTGCCTGCGCCGTCAAACCACGAATATGCTTCACTCCAATGTGTTGTATCGGTCTGTGTTTTTACATGGACGAACCGCTGCCCGGACTGAAAGATCCCGCTACCGTCCGGCATGCCGTATTCGGTGATCGTCTGCTGGCCATTTGACGCGGTAATCTTTGTCGGGCGCAGCAACAGATCGTTGTACTCCATCGTCGTGGTTTGGCTGTTGGCGTCCGTGGTCGAAAGCACCAGGCCGGTCGTATAATCAAATTCCGCTAAAGAAGTAAAGGCAGATGTCGAACCGTAAGTGCCGCCGTTTTGGTCCGGCACCGCCGAGGTCATAGTTTCAGGATAAGTATGGTGCGTCGGATCATAGGCGGTGGTAGTTACGTTGCCTTTGGCATCAGTAGCCTCGATACGGTTTCCCCATTGATCGAACTTCGCATGGGTAACTAAATAATTGTTGGGATCAGACGATGATCCCTTCGAACTATCCCAAACGGTTTGAGAAGTAGGCAGACCGCGCGCAGCCCCGTCATACGTAAGTGTGCTTTCATCATAGATCATCTCGCTGCGCGAGAGCGGGGCATTGGTAACGCCGTCTTTTACCGTTACGGACGCAGGCAGCCCAAAGATATATGCCAATTGGTAGGAAGAGTCATTTAAATAAGAGATTTCGGTATACTTTACCAGAGCTCCGACAAAAGCGCTGCTATCTACCGCTCCTGCCTGAGCAAGATCGGTTGGGGAAGAATTATTGACCGCCGCATAGTTATAGACCTTGGAAACCGTTTGATCTACACCGGTAGTGAATTCATTGGTGTTGTCATAAATAAATTCACTGGCCTGGGCCAGAGCCGGTCCCGTACCTTCAAAAAGGAGGCTTACTTTTTTTACGGGCCTTACATTTCTTCTTGCATCTACATGTACGACATAGGTCGGACTGATACCCGGGGCATTGTAAGTATACGCGTTTGAGGTTTGCTCGTATTTCGTTAACTCACGTCTTAGCAGCGAGCCCCCCAAACCGTTGGTTGAGGTGGAATAGAATCTTTCTTCAAAGATCATTCCGTTTCGGCTATCCGCCAGTCCTAATGGCCAGTATTGTTTTCCCGCATTATCACCGGGTTCCGGAAAGTCGTATTTGACTATTTCCGTCCGCGTTTTGTCCGGAGCAATTATCGAGGTTGTTCTATCGCCGTTTCCTGCCTGAGTTTGGGAGTATGTCCATTCCAGAAGGTCATCGCCCTGGCCGCTGATACTTTGCACCCTGGAAGCAACTTTGCGATTCGCTTCCACATAAGGTAAACGATACCCGTCCTGGTAGGAAAGCATCGTATCATAGGCATACTTTTCATAAGCGCCGGTCGGATAGAGGATCTTGTCTATTTCTCCATATACGTTATATGAAAACTTGTAGATCGAACCATCAGGCAGCTGGATCTCACCGAGGACAACCGGATTGAAGAAAGCGCCGCCGGACTGTCCCGGTCCTAAAACCATGGTTTCTACCGGGATTTCGGGAGGGTCATCTGATGTCGGAACGGCGGATGCAAAAAGGCTTTGGTGTTGACTCGATTGAGGTTGCGGGTAATTCGTGCCTCCTGCGTTAGACGGCATCGAGCCCGGATCGGGCAGATAATGGCTCGCAATATATCTCAGTTCAGGAGTATCGTTATTTTCATCAGGTGTGAGAACTTCATTGAGATATTTCCACCTTAAAATATAGACCTGCTGACCACTGTTGACGCCCGACAGTCCGGGTAAGGTGTAGTAAGTCTCCTCATCAGGAACGGGGGCGGCTGCGAGCGGGTTAGGGAGAGTTCTTCCCACAGTGTCAGTCCATTGATGGGTAGAAGCACTGTAGGAAACTGAATTTCCCCTGGCATCCGTAATGAGGCAGGAACCCGCGTCAAGGTAATAATTGGTTCCGTCCGGTAAATAAAGATATCCGGTGTCAGCATCGCTACTGACATATTTCATTCGCGAACCGTCAACGGCAAAGAAAATTCCTGAGACGTCAATGCCGCCGGTGTGATAGTAATCGCTTTTCCGGAACTCGTGGGTTGAGCCATTTGGCATATGAATAGTGACCCTGGCAACCCGGTAATTATACGTGCAGCACTCGGCCGGACGGCCCTTCGGATCGTAGACCTCATCCGATCTCGGCCATTCTATTTGTGGTACGCCCAGGCTGCTCGTCCATCCGGCGGTGGAATATTCGGAATACAGTGCCTGAGCCACACTTTGTTTGAGGTGGTTAGATTCTCTGATGACAGTATGGTGCTGTATTCGCCAGACGCTCGACGAATAACTAAGGCCGACAGGTAAACTAATTCCGCGCCCCGGAAAGTTGCCCAGAGGAATGCCGAAAGAAAGTGAGCCGCCGTCGCCGACCGATCCCTGGGTAAAACGCACATTAGTTTGATCCTGTCCAAAGACCGAACCGTAAAACGACAATATACAAACCAGTAAAATGAATGTTTTTGCGATCCTCGCAAACTGTCTTTTCATATCATTATCCTTAAGCGATCAAGTGAAGCTCAATGTTTTCGACGCAAATTTTACTATCTTCGGTAGAGTGCGGGAACGGGAATATCTCCGGCTGCGCCCCAACTCTCACCCCGGAGAGAGTTATCGTGGCTGTTGCGAATGAACCAGCCGCCCACTCCTTTGCCGGAAGGCTTCCAGAGCGCAATGTCGCACTTGCCGTCACCGTCGTAATCGTTTTGCACCGCGATCCAGGAACCGTCATACCAGGTAATAGTGTCGGTCGAGCCAGTGGAACTGTTCTTAATTACCCAATCGTTACCATGCCTGAGCGCAAAGTCCGCCTTGCCGTCTCCGTCGTAATCACCCGGCACCGGAGCGTCGCCGCTTGTTCCCATCGTTTGCGTCATCGAGTTTCCGCTTTCCGAGCTTTTCCGGGCATAAAAGGTTGTTGTGGAATTGCGCCAGACGGCCGCATCGGCTTTGCCGTCGCCGTCATAGTCAGCCGGTGCGACAACATCTCCGGAACTGCCGTACGTGATATCGACGCTGTTATTGTTGGAGCTGTTGACGATGTACCAGTGTTGATTTGAAGGGCGGAAAAGGGCCGTGTCGGTCTTGCCGTCGCCGTCGTAATCCGCCGGAACGGGTACGTCGCCAGTGGTCCCTTGATAGACGACATAATAGGAACCGCCGCCGCTGGGATAGATCCACCAGACACCGGTGGATCCGGGACGCCAGATTGCCAGATCGGTTTTGCCGTCGCCGTCATAGTCTCCCTGGACAGGGACATCAGGAACACCGTTTATCACTCCACCCCAGGCAACCGTGAAGGCTTGTGAGTTGACACCACCCATGCAGTACCAGTAACCATTGGAAGGCCGCCAGACGGCCAGGTCAGCCGGCGGGATCGCACTGGCCGCGGCATCTTCTACCACCAGCATCCGCGAACCGGCATAGATGTATTCTTTCGAAAGCTGCGGCGTCGGAGTAGGCGTAGGCGCGGGCATAAAAGGATTGATGCTGGCCAGCAGACTTTCATTCTTTGCCAATGGATTTAGCTTTTGCCTGGCCGTTTCCGCGCGGGCCGAATCCTCCAGGTATTTCAAACCCGCTCCCAATACTCCCAGTGAAAGAAAGGCAATTATTCCGATCAACCACCAATTGGAAAGTTTCTTGAGAGTAAGATGTATAACGGAAGGTTGGGTCTTGGAAGATTCGTTTTCCTTAGAATCGGTCGCTTCGACACGATCCTTAACTGGGTACACAGAGACCGTTTCAGGTCTCCGGTTCCTTTTATTTTTGAGCATAATTACTCCACCGGAGATAAGCCGACATTTTTTTAACTGATTTTAAGACCTTGAAAAAGCTGAGCTTACTAAGACGTCAGGGAACGCTTTAGTGGGAAAATATTAATTCCAATTTAGTAACCAGTGTGCGAGACCAGGTAATTGCAAGTGATGAGACTTTATAAAGCAAAAAAGAAATGCTGTCAAGCGAATTCTAACATTAGGCCAGATATGATTACCAGTAACGCATAATCTCGTTTTTTGCAGTGAGTTATTGGAGGCGGCGATCGGAATCGAACCGATGAATAAAGGTTTTGCAGACCTCTGCCTTACCACTTGGCTACGCCGCCGTTTTGAAAGTTAAAAGGCGAAAGGATAAAGGCTGATTTCGCCCTAAGCCTTTCGCCTCTTGAATTTTGGAGCGGGAAACGAGACTTGAACTCGCGACTTCGACCTTGGCAAGGTCGCGCTCTACCACTGAGCTATTCCCGCTTATGGCAAACAAGAATTTTACCAATCCGGCTGTTTTTGTCAAGTTAGGCTCTTTAATCGCCTAAGATAGGGCGGTTTATCAGGCTGGAAAGAGGCAGGTACGGAAAATAGAAGGGGCCTCAGCTTTGCCCGCGTCTTCAGGGTTTCAAAATTGATGGGTACCCAAGGGCTAAAGCCCCTGGCTATTTTCCATAGCCGCTACGCGGGCATTAGGGTTTTCAAACTAACCCAGTACCAATAACATTTCTCTTGCCTTTTAGCAGCGCGATTGTATAAACTTACCTAAATATCAACGCCGAAGCCGTGTGTCAGAAGATGCGGCGCGGGAGAACCAAACGTTTTGCGGCATTAGGGCAAAACAGGGGCGCAGCAGAGCCGATCTGCGGAGGATTCTTCGCTTCCAGCCCGTCAGCTAATCTCGCAGGCTTTACGAAGAAGGACACAGCCAAGTGTATGGGAGGCGTGAGGCGTGGACTTCACGCCTCTTTTTGTATCTTTCGGGGCGGCGCGAGTGTCTACGTATAAAAAGGATATGAAACGTATCACCATCATCGGAGGCGGCGCGACCGGCACTTTGCTGGCGGTCAATCTCATTCGCCACGCGGGCGATCAGCCGCTGGTAATAAACATCGTTGAGAAGAACGAGCGTTTTGGCCAGGGGGTAGCATATTCGACCGTACAGGATTATCACCTGTTGAATGTGCCCGCCGGCAAGATGGGCGCTTTTCCTGATGATGTCGAGCATTTTCATAAATGGCTGGCGAGCAAGAGTTACGATTTTAAACCGGCCGACTTTGTGCCGCGCCGCATTTATGGCGAATATCTGAAAAAGCTTTTTTGGGAAGCCTACGAAAACCGCGCGGCGAATGTCACCGTCAATCTTTTTAACGAAGAAGCGCTGGATATTTTATTCAAGGGTAACGAAGCCGAGGTTTGGCTAAATTCGGGTACCAGCCTGCGTTCGGACAAAGTGGTGCTGGCTTTCGGCAATTTTTTGCCGCCCTCGCCACGTACGGAAGACCAGCAGTTCCTGTCGGCTCCGAAATATTTCGGCGATCCCTGGAATAGGCGTATCACTGAGACGATAAAAGACACCGACGATATTTTTATTATCGGCACCGGCCTGACGATGGTCGACGCGGCAGTCGGTTTTTATCACACGTATCACAAGGGCAAGATCTTTGCCGTTTCCACCCACGGCCTTTTGCCTTCGACGCATAAGCTCGGCTCCAGCTACCCTTCGTTCGAGGCCGAGGTCGAAGGGCAGGAGAAGATCTCGGGGATATTAAAGACCGTCCGTTCGCATATAAAAGCGGCCGAAGCCGGTGAGGGAGACTGGCGCGCCGTGATCGATTCGTTAAGGCCCGTCACGCAAAAAGCCTGGATGAAACTGCCCATAACGGAAAAGCTGCGCTTTATGCGGCATTTGAAACATTTCTGGAATACCTGCCGGCACCGGATACCGCCGGAGTGTGCCGAGGTCCTTTACCGGATGCAGTGGACCGACCAGCTTCATATAAAAAAGGGAAGAATAAAAAGCATCACGCTCAAAAGGAACGATAAGTTCGAAGTGGCGTTCGGGCGCGAAAAGGTAACGGTCGATGCGGTAATAAACTGCACCGGGTCGGAAAGCGATTTTTCCAAGGTAAATGTGCCGCTGGTGAGAAGCCTGCTTTCCAAGGGAGCGATCAAAACCGATCCGCTCTCTCTGGGGCTGGAGGCCGATCCGAAAGGCAAAATATCCGAAAATCTTTACACCATCGGGACGGCGCTAAAGGGCATCATGTGGGAATCCACCGCCATGCCGGAATTGCGGGCGCAGGCCCGGGATCTGGCGCTGCAGTTTTTGCATTAATTTGGCTTTGGGGGCTTTGCCTCTAAAGTCATAAATTGCCGCGAGTTTCAGCCGGTAATGGTTTAGGATCTATCCACATGAGCGGAGGACGGAAGTGTTTCATGTTTCAGGGGGGTTGAAACAAATGAAACAAATGAAACAAAATGAAACAGAAATCTCGTAAAATTCCCTAATCCGCGGACTAAATTAAAAAAGAACATTGAAGCCGGGAAATTGAGCGGTTGGCACCTTTTCCCCGGCCTCAGGATACCTGAAAGCATAGCCCAGCCGGGAAATTTAGTCGTCAGAGGTTTGGTTTTATTCGTGTGATTTGGCGTATTTTGTGGGTTGAATTTTCCGCTTAAGGTCATAGAATTGTGGCTTTGCCGCAGTGATGTGCGGTAAGCCTGTGGCTTACCGGCTAGCTTGATCATTATTTTCGCGGAGGCTGAGCCTCCAAAGTATTCACGGAGTGCGACTCCCGGAAAGGCAGAGCCTTCCGCACAGCACAGCGGCAGAGCCGCAAACATTAGCCGAATGTGATTAAAAGGAGGGTATGTGAAAGTAAAAGTCTTTTTATCTTTGCCGCTAATTTTGATGTTTTTGTTTTGCGCCTGCCTGCCCGCTGCTCCGTCATCGCAAGGTAAGCGGACGATAACCCTCTACGGCTTTTCGATCATGCGCGAGCCGCTGGAGAAAGCGGTCATCCCCGCGTTTCAGCAAAAATGGAAAGCCGAGCACGGAGAAGACGTCGGGTTTGCCGGCTCGTACGCGGGTTCGGAAACCGTTACTAATCAAATACTACAGGGCGCGCCCGCGGATGTGGCTATTCTCTCGATCGAGCGCGATGTTACGCGTCTGGTCGCGGGCAATGCCGTTACCGGGGATTGGCGCGCGATGCCGAACAAAGGCATCGTAAATAAAACGCCTTTCGTCATTCTGGTGCGGCCCGGTAATCCCAAAGGCATCCAGGATTTTGCCGACCTGGCGAAAGACGGAGTGAAGGTGATACATCCCGATCCGGTGAGTTCAGGCGGGGCGCAATGGTCGATCCTGGCGATGTACGGCTCTGAGCTGAAAAAATCTGAAAAAGAAACGGGCGAGCCCGATGCGGGCCGGGCCGTGCGCACCCTGCAATCCATCTGGAAAAACGTATTCTCCACGCCCGGCTCCGCCCGGGAAGCCCGCACGCAATTTGAGACCGGCTATGGCGACGCGCTCATCACTTACGAGCTCGAAGGCCTGACAATGAAAGACGCCGGCTCGCCGTGCGACATCGTTGTTCCTAAATCGACGATCTTTAGCGAGCACCCGGTGGCTATCCTTGACCGCAACGTCACGCCCGACGAACGCCCGGTCATCGAAGCGTTTGTAAAATTTTTGTGGAGCGATGAAGCGCAGCAGGCTTTTGTCAAGTATCATTTCCGCTCTGCCACCAACGAAAGTTTTAATGAAACCAACCGGCAATTTGCTAAGATAGAAATGCCATTCACAGTAGAATATTTCGGCGGCTGGGATAAAGCTTATCCGGATGTGATAGAAAAGGTATTTATCGCTCAAGTGCAGGGTAAAAAGTAAAGCAGCGCTGCTCCTGACTTTAATGGATCGGTAGGGCGTTGCCCGTAAAGAATAAAAGCTGTGCTGATGAGCGATTACGTTTCGTGTATTTAGTGTGATTCGTGGTAAAACTTCCGGAAATTAAACACTAAACATACGAAATACACTAAGTCGCGGGCGCTACAACAACAAATCAGTTTTGAACTATGGCAGGAATGCGGCATGTAAGAGGTTTCGATATCGTCAAACCGCTGAGCATCTTTATGATGGTCGCGGTGATGACGCCGCTTATCCTGCTCCCGCTCGCGTCCATTTTTATTTACGGCACGCTGGATGGGCTCGACCATTTTTGGGCGGCGCTGATCGCTCCGGAAGCCATTTTTGCCCTGCAGCTTTCGATCGTGACCAGTTTTTGGGCGACCGTTTTTAATGTGATCTTCGGGCTTTTTGCGGCCTATGTCCTTTCGAAATACAGGTTCTGGGGAAGTAATGCGGTCATGGTGCTCATCTCTCTGCCGACCGCGATCCCGACGGCCGTCGCGGGTTTTGCGCTGCTTCTGCTGTGGGGACCTTTTGGCCTCTTGGGAAGATTTCCCGCGCCGCACTTCGGGATAATGTTTACGGCCTACGCGATCATCCTGGCAAATATCTTCGTTACTTTTCCGCTGGCATTCGGGGTGATCAAACCCGTTTTCGATACCATGAGCCAGTCGCTCGAGGAAGCTTCGGCGACGATGGGCGCTTCGCGCTGGCAGACGTTCTGGCACGTGACGCTGCCGAGCCTGCGCGGTGCGATCGTGACCGGCGCTCTGCTGACATTTGCGCGCGCCGTGGGTGAATTCGGTTCGACGATCCTGGTTTCAGGCAACCTGGCATCCCGCACCCAGACCGCGCCGCTTTATATTTTTGCGAAATTTAACGAAGGCCAGGTCGCATCCGCCAACGCGATCGCGATCGTGCTGGCCTTGTTTTCATTCGCCATCTTTAGCGTATTGTTTTTTGCACAGAATTGGCTTGATCGGAAGTAATGGTGAACGGTGAGTGATGAGTGATGAGTGATGAGTGATGAGTGATGAGTGATAGTGATGAGTGATGAATGATGAATGATGAATAGTTTCATATAATCACTAGTCATTTACCATTCACCATTCACCATTAATCATTATTCGCTATTGATTATCCATTAAATAGACCTATGTTAGACGTACAAACACTAGCCGCGAGCATAAAGGGCGTGAGCAAAAAGTTCGGCAAGACGGTAGTGTTGGACAATATCAACTTTGACGTCTCCGAAGGCGAGATCGTCGTATTGCTGGGCGCATCGGGCAGCGGCAAGACGACCATTCTGCGCATCATCGCCGGGCTGGAGTCGGCCGATATTGGAAGTATCGCCCTGCATGGACGCGATATTACCGAGGCTCCGGCGCGCGAGCGCGGCGTCGGCGTCATCTTTCAACAGTACGCGCTTTTTCCGCAGATGAATGTGGAGAAAAACATCGGCTACGGGCTGCGGCTGCGCCGCCGTTCGCGAAAAGATATCAAGAAAAAGGTCGATGAATTGATCGAGCTGGTGGAGTTACAGGAGCATCGCAAAAAATATCCGCTGCAGCTCTCAGGCGGGCAGCAGCAGCGTGTTGCGATCGCGCGGGCGTTGGCTTATGATCCGGAAATACTTCTTTTTGACGAACCGTTTAGCGCGCTCGATGCGCAGATCCGTTCGAGCCTGCGGCGCGAGATCCGCATCCTGCTGAAAAAGATAAACAAGCCGGCGATCTTTATCACGCACGATCAGGAAGAGGCGCTGGAAATAGCCGACCGCATCGCGGTGCTGAACCAGGGGCGGGTCGACCAGATCGCAGTGCCGTACGAAATATACAGCGACCCGGCGACGGAATTTGTCGCCACTTTCCTGGGCGCCGCCAACCTGATCGAAGGAAAGATCGAGGGGCAGGATTTTGTCAGCGACGGGATCAGGCTGCTGCTTCAGACTTTTGAATTAAAAGACGGCGATCGGGTAAAACTCGTCTTTCGCCCGGAAGACGTTTTTTTGCGCAAGCCGGAAAACCTGACCCAAAATTACCAGAAATTGACCGAAGGCATCATTAAGGAAGTCAATTTTGTCGGCGCGTTTGAAAGGGTCGTATTGGTTCTGGATACGCCCGGCGCTCCGCCGATCATTGTGACGCGCCCGAAAACCGAGACCGTCATGAATCCACTTGCCGTCGGGCAAAAGGTGACGGTCGGATTGGTCAGATTTCGTATTTTGCCGCAGGCTAGCCAGTTTACCGGCTTTGCCGATAAAGCTTGTTATGAAAAAAGTTGCCTTGAAACCTGGGAGCGCAGGCATCCTGCCTGCACGAACGCACCAGCGTTCGAGATGCGTTTAGAATTTTTGGCAAGTTAGCGCGGACGAGCCGCGCTTGCAGGCAAGATGCCTGCGCTCCCAGGTTTACGCGCGCTATTGACACTGCCGCTTTTCTCCTAAACAATTACAACATTATGAAACACAAGCCGGCCTTCTTGTTATTGCTTCTGGTTTTATCGGTTTCAGCTTTCGCTCAATCCGAAAACCCGCTTCAGCTCGGTTCCGGTGTTTCCCCTCACCGCGAGATCGACGATATTTACAAGAAGTTCAACGCCGCCTACAAGGCGCTGGATGTAGATGGCGTAGCGGACCTTTATACTGAAACGGCCGATTATCTTACGGCCGGCGGCAAGCCGCTAAAGGGACGGGCCGAGATCAGGCAAAGCTTTGCGGGATTTTTCAGCAGCGTAAAGCAGCGCGGCCATACGATGAGTATCACCTTTTAAATAAACCAGCGCGAAGTCACCGGCAAGCTGGGTTACGACGTCGGCATATATACGCTGACCACTTTTGAGAACGGGCGGCAGGTGCGCCAGGGCCGCGGGCGGTTTGTGGTCGTGACAAAGAAGACGGGGAAAACCTGGCGCTTCCAATTAGATACATACAGCGACCTGCCGGCCCAGGAAAAACTGTAACGCAAAAAACCGTGACGTAAAAACAATAATGCTTTTTCGTGAATTATTAGTTAAAGAACTCGAAGACCGCAGCGGGGAATTTACGCGCTTTGCGGCGGACTGGGAAGCTGCTAAAAAACATTACTCGGCGATATTAGCTGAGCTGCCATCGGCCGATCCGGCTGAAATTCGCCGGAGATTTGCGGGCGAGGAAAATATCGGCGCGCTGCCTTCCGATGAATTAGACAAGGCGGGTGGCCCGGCATTTTCTTTTTCGGAAAAATGGCACAATCACGAACAGGCCCGCAAATGGGCGCTCACCGTTTTGGAAAACCGCACGACCTTTGCCGCCGACGGCAGCCAGATCTCGCCCGATAAAAATATCTCGCTTCCTTTTGCGGCGGTGCAGATCGGCTGGTTTGAAAATCATCATACCAATGGCGAAAACGGTGCTAATGGAAGCGGCGGTTCTTATATTAAAGACGCGCGGTTCGTCATCATCTCACCGGACGATCTGATGTACTCGGGCTCCGATAGCGGGGAGAACAGCAATCAGGAAACGCGTGTCGGGCTGCGCCGCTTTACCGAAGAGATCGAAGAAGCCAGGCGTTTTCTTGAGAGCAAGCGCGGCTGGCAGGCGCGCGGGGAAAAAATGCCGCTGGCTTTTTTTGACGGCACGCTGCTGATTTCAATCTCGCTGCCGAAATCAAAGATTCAAGGCCAGTACGCGGCCAAGACGCTCGAATTAGTACGCACCTCTGAAGAAACGCGCGTACCCCTGGTCGGCTACATCGACCGCAGCGAGGCTTGCGACGTGGTAAAGCTGCTCGATCATCTAAATGACGGAAAACTTGCGGACTCGCGCGCAACCGTATACGACCCGCACGTCATCTCATTTGAAAACTGGGGCGACCGCTCGATTTTTTATCACTGCCGCCGCCAGAATTTGAGCGAATTTTACGACGAGGAAAAGCAGCGCGCCTTGGTCGGTTTCATTTACCTGCAGACGACGGGAAATGAAACGCCGGCGAGGCTGGATATCCCGGCGTGGATCTATGAAGACGGTTTGGTTGACGAAGTGATCGATACGACGCGGGCGGAATGCGTCATCGGCCTCGGTTACCCGTACCCGCTCGAGGCGGCCGACGCCACCGCCGTGATCGGCACTGCCGAGCGCGATTCTTTTCTGCGGGCTTTGCAGGAATTCGCAAAAAAGAATAATCTGCCGTTTAGCGTGTCGCGCAAATCGGCGAGCAAGGGAAGGCGCAGATGATAGTAAATAGTGAATAGTGAATAGTGAATAGTGAATAGTGAATAGTGAAGGGTGATTCGTCAATAGTGGCATCTTGAACATGAGGTCAAAACCGGGGAGCGGTAGCGACCGGGTTTCGGCATTGTTTTTGGTTCATGTCTTTTAATCTGGTTTCGTGGTTACAGTTCTTAGACCATAAAGCCGGAACCACGAAATACACCAAACGCCGGTTTGGTTTAGTTGAGATGAAACAGGAAACTGCGACAAAGATTGTTTGCGCTGCGTGCGGAACGGAAAATATTCACGACGACCCGTCGTGCATTATCTGCGGAAAGCTTTTGCAAGAGGGTTATTTTCCGCTCGATAATCTACGTGCTTCTTACCTGCGGAAATCCCTTTATCAAGCGCAGCCGAATGAAGAGCAAAAAGAAATGAAAAATCTTTTTGAAGAGAATAAAAACGCCGCCTCGGAAACGGCCTGGGCTTTTGCCGTTTATTCGATGGTCCCGTACCTGGGGATTTTGTTTTGCCCGGGCGCGGTAGTGATGGGCGGAGTCGGTATACCGGTTTCCCGGCGCAAACCGGCGCTCGGCGGCGGGCGCACGTCGGCCTGGAGCATCGCCGGAGGTTTTCTTGTTCTCGCTTTTCAGGTATTTTTGTGGTGGCTGCTTTATTATATTCCGACGCTCGACCGACATTTTTAGAAAATTATGAATTTAGCCGTATGAGATCACAGAGGCACGGAAAGCAGAAACCGGAAAACTGAAACAGAGAGTGAAACAGAAAACTAAAGTATATGATAGTCGGAGACGATTCCGTTCTCTGCATTCCCTGGTTCTCTGTGAACTCTGTCGGCTAATCACTAATTTATGAACATTGCCCGAATAGTAAAATCAAATTCTCACGTCGACTATGTCGCGCGGGTGATAGATTCGCTGGATGTTGAGACGCCGCCGCGCTCCGAAGATTTCGGTTTCGGGCAATTTGTGTCGCTGCCGCAGGCGGACGACACGGAAGTGATCGGTGTGATCTACGATTCGGAGTTGATCAATCCCGAATACGGCGGGTTTGGCCCGCGCCTTTCGCCCAAGCCCGACGCCAGCCGTTTTACGCCTGATTATCTGAACGAGCAGGGAACCCTGCTGGGAATTTTACTCCTAGGCTGGCGCGAAAAAAAAACCGGCGCCGTGCATCAGACGATGCCGCGGCGGGTCATCCCGGTAAATCAGGAGGTCGAAGCGCTGGAAGATGAAGCCGTGCTGAGTTTCCATCGCGCCCAAAGCGGCGAAGTCCAACTTCACTACTATTCGCAAATCATTGACCACGCAGGGGTTTTCGCTCTGCCGCTGCTTGAGGCCGTGATCTCGGAGCTAACCGCCCATTGCAATGAGGCCGAGCAAAACCGTCTCAACGTGCTCCGGCAATCCCTTGCCTGGCAGCGAACCATGGGCGGGATGAGACTGTAATTAGTGAATAGTGAATAGTGAATAGTGATTAGTGATTAGTGATTAGTGAATAACATTGAGTGAATAGTAATTAGGGGCGGGCAACCTATAGATTTTGGCTACGAAATTCATTTTAACTAATCACTAACAGTTATTCATTAACAACAATTTTGGGGCATCCCAAAACTGTGAGTTTTCATCTATAATCTTGTTAAATCTGTTCGAAAGACCGTTACTTATTTAAATTTAAGAATTTTCCCGTAGAATCAGGAAGAGTTTATGAAAAAAATATCAATATTTTTGTTTTTAGGCCTGTTTGTGTTTGCGGCGGGCACGTTTGCTCAGCCGCGTGTGGCGGAGAAACCTTCGCTCGGCGACCCGGACGCTCCGAAACCGGCCCCGGCTCCCGAATCATTTGAAGCGAAATACGAAGGCGGCATTTTTGGTTACAGCAAAAAGGAAATGGGGACGCTGAAATTTGACGATCTTAATTCGCGTATCGTATTTTTCGGCAAGGACAAAAAAGAAAAATTGTCCGTACCCTACAAATCGATGCTGGTCATCTATCCGCAATCGCAATCAGTGCAGTCAACCACCGGCAAAGTCGTCAGCGTTATTCCTTACGGCAGCATCTTCGGCGGTTTTATCAAAGAAAAACGCCGCTACCTGGTGATAAATTTCGACGACCCGGATGTCGAGGTCAGAGGCCTGGTGAATTTCAAACTGGAAACTAAGGAACTGCTCGATTCGGTGATCTACACGCTCGGCCAAAAAGCGGCCATGAAGCCGCGCGGCGACGCTTTTTATCGCGAGAAAAAAATCACCATAACTACCGTAAAAGAGATCTAATTATGGAGCGCGGGCGCTTACCTGGGAGCGCAGGCATCTTGCCTGCATGAACGCGCAGTGTTCGGGTCAGTACCGCCTGCATCAGCGGGTGCGTTTCCTGTCATTCAAAAAAACACGAAACAAGCCGAAAGGTAAGTTTCGTGTTTTTGTTTAAGCTACTGACATTAGCGCGCCATGCGCGCTTTGCAGGCAGGATGCCCGCGCCCAGGGAAGAATTGCAAATTCACCGTAAAGCCAATACAATAACTGCGTATTCGGCGCTATGGTGTAGTTGGTTAACACGCAGCCCTCTCAAGGCTGAGATCACGGGTTCGAGCCCCGTTAGCGCTACCAAAATATTAAAAAAGGCTGTCAGAAATGACAGCCTTCAATTTTAGATTTTAGATTTGGGTTTTGGAATCGTCGAAATATTACACTCGCTGAAAATAATAAGAATCTAAAATCGGCAAACTAAAATCCAAAATCGGCTCAATCTTTCAACACCCGGATCCTGTCCGGCGGCAGGCCGACCATGCACTCGTCAAAGAGATTTAATCCCACCAGCCGCAAGACCAGCGCTTCGAGCATCAGGCCGTCGGCGTCTAAAACAATTCGCGTAGTGGCGCCCTGGTAATGAACTTCCTTGACCACGGCTTTTAAAAGATTGTCTTCGGGAAACGAAGCGCCGAATGAGATCGAGATATTTTCCGGGCGGATTGCAAGCGTTACGTCGTGTGTGATCGCGCCTAAAACGCGCTGTTCCATCTTGTCCGTGCGGAGGCGGTGGTCGCCGTTCTGCGTCTGGAATTCCTGGATGTCGGCGTTGTTAAAGCTGATGCGGCGCGCGGTGATGAAGTTATTGCGTCCCAGCATCTGCGCGACATGGACCGTTTTTGGATGTTCGTAGATGTCACGCGGCGGCCCGGTTTGAATTACCTCTCCGCGGTGCATGATCCCGACGCGGTCGCAGAGCGCGAACGCCTCGACATAATCACGCGCGGCGCAAACGGCCGTCACCCCGGCGCCCTTGATCGCGTGATGGTATTTTTCCAGCACGTATTCCTTTGCAGTTATGTCCAGGTCGCCGAAGGGGGAATCGATGATCAGCAGCTTTGGCTCGACGGCCAACGCCCGGGCCAGCGATGCCATCAGCTTGTCGCTTTCCGAAAGCGTGTCCGGTTTGGCGCCCGCCAGCTCTTCAAGCCCCACATAGAGCAAAGCCTCGTGCGTTTTTTTGGCCAGCTCGTCCTGGCCCAAGCCTTTGGCCTTAAGCCCGGACGCTACATTGTCAAAAACCGTCTGTTCGGTAAAAAGAGAAGATTCCTGCGGAACGAACGCAAACCCGCGGCCGGCCACGGTAAGCGTGCTTATGTCATTATTTTCAAACGAGATAGCGCCGCCCCCCGCCGCTTCCAGACCGGCGATCATACGTAAAAGCGTGCTTTTGCCGCTGCCCGGCGCGCCCAGGACGCCGAAAATCTCGCCCGGTTCAACCTGCGCTGAAAAGTCGCGCAGCACCCAGTTATCACCGAATCTTTTACTCAGGCCTTGCAGGTTCAAAATACCCATAAATAGAGAAAACGGAACTCCTTGGAGTTGTTAAGCGTGCAAGAAACCAGTATGCTTGCGAAAGAGCGGTTTATGCAAGCGCCCGTTATCTGACCTAAAGGTAAAAGGCGGGCAACTTTAAGTAAAATAAGGTAATCTTTAACAATAAGATGCGAATTTTTTCGGGGAAAACGGTTCTGTTCGGCTTTTTGATACTGGTGCTTGTTTGCGGCCTGGCGGTTGACGCTTCGGCGCAGAAAAAGAAGAAAAAGAAGGCCACACAGCCGCTCCCGATGCCCACTCCGGTCCAAACCACGACTCAAAACAACGAGCCGGCGGTGGTCGGGCGTTCGACCGATTACGCCAATCTGGAAGATTATCTTCCGAGAAACGACACCGTGCCGGCGACAACCGCTGATGGTCAGGCCACTCCGGCCGATAATACCCAGACCGCGGTTTCCGCTCCATCGCCCGAACTGGAAGAGCTTACCCGGCAGGTGCGTGAACTGGCCGGCCGCATCGATTCGATGGACACCAAGCAGAAATTGCTGCTTGATCTTGAATTATTGGGCCGGGCCGAACAGCGCGCGGAAAATCTGCGCAGCAAGCTGATGGATTCAACCGATAGGGAATCGGCGATCAAAGTGCGGCTGACCGAGATCGATGCCGACATGACGGACCAGGGCATTGCGCGCAAGCTCGCATTTTCGGGCTCCCTGCGTCCGGAAGAAGCGCGCGAGAATCTGCGTAAAACTCTGCAGGCCGAAAAAGACCGCGTAACGCTCCAGATGACCCAATTGCAGAGCAACCGCGCGGCGCTGGAAACCTCTCTTCAAAATGCCGACGCGCTGGTCGAGAAACTCCGCACCAGGTTGGAAAAGGCCATTGACGACCAGCTGCAGGAAAAACCCGGCAAAAAACCGTGAATAGTGATTAGTGAATAGTGATTAGTGATTAGTGAATAGTGATTAGTGAATAGTGATTAGTGATTAGTGATTAGTGATTAGTGATTAGTGATTAGTGATTAGTGATTAGTGATTAGTGATTAGTGATTAGTGATGAACTAATAATTGCTCACCGCTCACCGCTCACCGCTCACCAATTACCGTTCTCCGACTTGAACCGCATCTGCTACTCTCTTATCATCCTAATGAATGGAAAATAAACTCGAACGGGTCTTTTTGATAGACGCGATGTCTCACATTTTCCGCGCCTATTTTGCGCCGATGGGCATGCGCGCGGAGCCGCTGCGCAACAGCCGCGGGCAGGTAACCCAAGCTGTATTCGTATTTACGAATATGCTGCGCAAGCTTTTAAATGACGAGCGCCCGCATTATATCGGCGCCATTTTTGACACCGACGCCCCGACCTTTCGCCACGAAGCCTTTGAAGCATACAAAGCCAACCGCTCGGAAATGCCCGACGACCTGGCTGCCCAAATTCCTTACATCATCCAGGTTTGCGAAGTCTACGGGATACCGGTGGTAAAGCTTGACGGTTTTGAGGCCGACGATATTATCGGCACCTTTGCCAAGCAGGCGGCGGAAAAAAATCTGCAGGCCGTGGTGGTTTCAAACGACAAGGACATGTGCCAGCTGGTGCAGGATCCCCTGATCATCTGCATGCGGCAAAATTCGCAGAGCGTCAAGCGCAAGGTTCCGGTGCCGACGATCGAATGGTGCGACGAAGCCTGGGTGCTGAATAAATTTGGGGTTCCGGCAAACAAGATAGTCGATCTGCTGGGATTGATGGGTGATTCGGTCGATAACATTCCCGGCGCGCCCGGCATCGGGCCGGTCGGAGCGATCAAGTTGATACAGGAATTCGGTTCGGTAGAAGAAATTTTACGGCGCACCGATGAGATCAAACATAAAAGCCAGCGGGCGAGTTTGGAAAACAACGCCGATCTGGTGCGCCAGTCGCTGGAGCTCGCGACCATCAAATGCGATGTGCCGATCACGCTCGATCTGGACGCTTTAAAACACGGTTCGCCAAAACGGCGTGAAGCCTACCTGCTTTTCAAAGAACTGGAATTTGCCGCGCTGATCAAGGAATTTTCCGATGCGGCCGCGACGCTTTTTGACGTAGGTTCTGCCGAGGCAGCCGCCTATGCGGCAGCCGAAACGCGCGATTACACGCTGATCCAAAACCGCGCCGAACTCGATAAACTCATCCGCCGTTTGTGGGAAGTCGAATACTGGAGCTTTGCCGTTGACGATTCCAATTCGCCTGCCAATGCCGGGTCTTTTGATAAAGAAGAAGCGCTGGGCGTAGCGATCGCTATTAAGGGCGGCACCAGCTATTATGTCGATCTTGAGAATTTTGCAGTATCTGATGGAGGCCGCGAGAAAGCCCTGCGCCCGCTGGGCGACACGCTCGCCAACGGCCTGCTGCGCAAGGCGGTGCATGACTGGAAAAGCGCCCTCGCGGTGCTGAAAAAATCCGGCATCACACCGGAACGTATCGACGACGATACGCTGATCGCCGCTTACCTGCTCGACCCGACGCGCACGAAATACGAGCTTGCGTCTCTGGCCGCCGAGGCCACCGGTCTGCAGCCGAGCGCCTCCATTCCCGAAGGCTGGAGCGAAAATCAATGGCGCACTGCCGAGGCCGCCGATTTTACGATGCAGACCGCGCCGATCCTGCGAAAACGCATTTTTGAAACCGGCCTCGACCCGGTTTATCGCGATATCGAGCTTCCGCTGGTGCCCGTGCTTTACCAAATGGAAATGACCGGTATGGCAATCGACACGGACGTGCTGCGCGGGCTTTCAAAAAATTTCAGCGCCGAGCTCGAGCGGCTGAAAAAAGAAATTTACGAACTCGCCGGGCAGGAATTTAATGTCGGCTCGCCCAAGCAGGTGGGTGAAGTGCTGGCGTCGCTCAACATCGAAACCGGGCGCAAGACCGCCACCGGGCAAATTTCCACCAGCAAAGACCTGCTGGCGGAACTCGCGAACACTTATGAATTGCCGCGGCTGATCATCGAATACCGCGAGATCGATAAACTAAAATCCGTCTACACCGACGCTCTGCCCGGGCAGGTCCAGTCTGACGAGCGCATCCACGGCAAATTAAATCAAACAGTGGCGGCGACCGGACGTCTGAGTTCGACCGATCCCAATTTGCAAAATATTCCGATCCGCACCGTGCTGGGACAGGAGATCCGCCGCGCCTTTATTCCCGCCAAAGGCAACAAGCTTATCTCCGCCGATTATTCGCAGCTGGAACTCCGCATCCTGGCGCACGTGACGCAGGATGAAAAAATGCTCGAAGCATTTCGCAACAACGAAGACATCCACGCGCAAACGGCCCTGTTAGTGTTTGGCGAGGGCAGCGCACAGGAAATGAAAGAACGGCGTCGCCTGGCAAAGATCGTGAACTTCGGCATCGCCTACGCCGTCGAAGCCTACGGGCTTTCGCAGCGTGTCGGACTGACGGTGCAGGAAGCGAAAAAAGTGATCGCGGATTATTTCGAGACCTACAAGGGCATTCGCGCCTATATGGACGAAACGCCGCTTAAGGCAAAAGAGCAGGGCTACATCTCTTCGCTTTTCGGCCGCCGCCGCCCTTTGCCTTCGATCAACGACCGCAATTACACCGTGCGTTCGCGCGCCGAACGCGAAGCCATCAATATGCCCATCCAGGGTTCGGCCAGCGACATCGTCAAGATCGCCATGCTGCGCGTCGATAAGGCTCTGCAGAAAGAAGGTTTTCAGGCAAAGCTGATCATGCAGATACACGATGAATTATTGCTGGATGTGCCGGAAAATGAGGTCGAGGCCGTTTCTAAATTGCTCTGCCGCGAAATGGAAAGCTCCGCCAAATTAGATGTCCCCCTCGTCGCAGAGGTCGGAGTGGGGAATAATTGGATGGAGAGCAAGTAATAGGGAATAGTAATTGGTAATTGGTGATACGGCTAACCAATGACCAATTACTAACTACCAATAACCGGCTGCGCTTGCGCTTCTTCGATCGCTTTATTGGTATTGGTAAATAGCAGCATAAATATCCCGACCACAAAAAATATGATCAGGGCGAGAATTGCGTTTCTATACGAACCCGTGCTGGCCACCACGATGCTGAATATGAACGGCCCTACCCACGACGTTCCTTTATCCGATATTTCGTAAAAGCTGAAAAATGAAGACTCTTTTCCCGGCGGGATCATTTGTGAATAAAGCGAGCGTGAAAGCGCCTGTGAACTGCCCAACACCAGCCCGATCCACACCGACATTATCCAGGCTTGCGCGAATATATCGACGTGCAGCGTATAGCTTCCCAGCGGGATCGAGATCGTTTCCTTTAACAGGCTGAAAGCAAATATCACCACCCCGGCCCACATGGCCAGGGTGACAATGATGGTATTTTTGCTTCCCAAAACCCGCGCGATCCGTTCGAAAACTATTGCGCCGATCAGGCCGGCTATTTGCGCCGCCAAAAAAATGCCGAGCAGTAATCCCTGGTTGACCTCATAACCGTGCGCTTTAAAAAGCTCGTTGGCCAGAAAGACCGACGAACTGTTGATGACGGTTTGAATGCCGTCATTATAAAAAAGATAGCAGAGCAAAAAACGCGCGGTGTATTTGAGGCGGATCAATGCCTTAAATGTTTTGAATAGCTCGGTAAAGCCGACCGTTACGATATGCTTTCCGGGCGGAACTTTACTTACCGCGCCGCGCGATTTGACCAGGAAAAAAGTTATCAGGGCAAAGACGCCCCACCATAGCGACGCCGCCAGCATCGAAATACGCACCGCTCGCGATTTGGACATTCCGAGCTGCTCGGCGTAACCGATCAGCAGGATATTTAAGACCAGCATTATTACCGCGCCGATATAACCGCTTGCAAATCCGTAGCTGGAAATACGGTCGCGCCTGTCCTCGGTGGTGAGATCGACCAGGTAAGCATTGTAAAAAACGATCGAGGCGCCGAACCCTAAATTGGAAACGATCATCAACACGTTTCCCCAGATGTAGGAATCGCCGGTGACGAAAAAAAGCAGGCAGCTTGCCGCCACGCCGAGATAGCAGAAAAAAGCCATAAAGCGCTTTTTCAGGTGCGTGTAATCGGCCACCGCGCCGAGCAGCGGCAGCAGAAATAACTGCAAAAAAACGGAGAGCGAAATGCAAAGCGGGAATAATGATTCAGCCGTTATCGAAGCGAGCGGCCCGAGGCTAAGTACGACACCGTTTTCTCCGACATCGGCCTGGGCCAGCGCGGTCAGATAAGGCCCCAGCAACACGCCGATCACCGTGGTATAAAAAACGGAATTTGCCCAGTCATACATCAACCAGCCGAAAAGTTCTTTACGGTCGTTTTTCGGCAGTGCATGTTCAGCGATCGCCATAAGTTATATTTTTCGCTAAAGGAATCAGATAAGATTCAGCAAACAGGTTAATCGTTTTGCAGCAAATTGACAATGGCGGGGGTGACGTCGGCCAGCGACTTTATCCGGAGGGCGGTTTCTTTCGCCTTGCGGCCCCAGACGATGGTCGGCACTTCGTTGAGCGTATGATTGCGTTTGGAAAGGTCCTCGATATTGCCGTGGTCGCTGGTGATCATCACCGTGGTAGTTTTCAGATCGACATTTTCCACCGCCGTGCGCACCAATTCGGCCAGCGCCGGCAGCACCCGCTGCGCTAACCCGAAATCCTGGTCATGGCCGGTCTTATCGGTAATAAAATATTCGTACAACGTAAAACGATGCGCGCCCGCTATCTTCGCCAATATTTTTCCGGCCTCCGCCGGCGTGCGTAAAGCGATATCTTCCGCCCCGCGCGCGATCAAAACCGAGTTGGTAAAATCGTGAAATAAGGCATCGTCATTTTTCAGGTCGTCCAGGTCGCGAAACGTCATTTCCGCCGCCTCCATCGCTACGGTCGTCGCCGATTTCCAGCGCGGCGTCCCGTTAAAAAATTGCGGCGTATAGGCATTGACGAATGTGTTTGGCGTAACGCCTAACTGCTTTAGCTGCAGAAAAATAGAGTGTTCATTAATAACTTCGCGCAGCGCGTGGTTAGGGAAGCCCTGCTTATGAAACCCGAGTTTCTGCGGAGCGTTGACGCCGGTCAGGATCGTCGTTTGGCCGGAAGCGCTCTGAGGGCGGCCTTCGACACCGAGACAGGCGTCCGTCCGCGCCAGAAACCCGCCAAACGGTATCTCAGGCTCTTCATCCTGAAATACGGCGAGCGGCGCCACGTCGGGAATTTGCGCCAGCGGATTGTCTGTATTCCGCCTGACCGATCCCAAGGCCGTCAATGAAAATTAACAGAACAGATGTCATGTCGAAATTTTAGCAGAAAGGATGCGAAATGTAGGGGCAACCCTTGCGGTTGCCCGGTGAGCGCAGCGAAAATTTCTTTCGAACGCGATGCGTCCGTCGGGCAGGGACAAGCCCTGCCCCTACAATTCCTTCAATTTATACACGCCGTTACTTATGCGTTCGGCAAATCCTTCATCGACCAGCATATGATTTCCAATTCCTGCTTCTTTGCGCGAAAGCCCGAGCGTGCGAGATAGTTCACCGAGCTTGGTCATTCCCTGCATTAGCAGAAACGCGCGGGCGAGTTCGCGCAGCGCGTCTTTACGTTTTACTTTTTGCGAAAGCTGCTCGGGAAAGCGGCCTTCGGCGAGCGTCCAGATGTAGCTGAATTTCGGAGCATAGACCGCCTCGGATGGTATGACCTTGAAATGTTTCTGCAAAGTGTCGATCGCGCGGGTCATGAATTTGCGGCTGGTGATCCCGGTTTCGGTGCGCAGATCGATCGTCGCCATTTCCCATTCTTCGCGCAGCACCTTTAAAACTTTCTGCGCGCTGACGGACAGAGCGCTTTTTTCAGCCGTTCGCGAAACACCCCAGATCGCGTTGAAGTAGGGAAGAAGCCGCGGCGCGACGAACATCGCTTTGCCCTTGTTGAGCTTTCCGTAATAAACCTTGCCCCGGCGCATGACCTCGTCTTTTAAAACCCAGGAAAGGCTTGCTTCCGGATCTTTCTGAACATTTTTTGGCATATAGGCGTCGCGCCGCCGCAGACGGAAATATAAACGGATGGAAGATCGGTGCGGATGTCGGTAAGCGCGTAACAGAAGCCGATATCTTCGATCAGCTGTTCGACCTGTGAGGCGGTTTCAATGCGTAACTCCGGTGTGCGCCGCCATTTACGGTCGCGATACTCTTCAACGAGAGAGTTTATAGAGTCTGTTGAGTTTTTGGAGTTCGTTGAGACATCCGAATCCTTCGAGTCTCGATGCTTCTTTGAACCGGCGGAAGTTTTGGATTTCATTTAAAGAAATAATTCAAGCTGGAAACATTTGTTTGAGCCGGTCGCTATGCTCCCGGTACTGACCCCGTTGCCTTGCTTGAGATGTTTATAGACAACGCCAACTCAACAAACCCTATTAACTCAACGAACTCTATCAACTATTTTCCGCCCGTCATCAGCAGGCCGATCTCTTCAAACGAAGCCGTTTTCGGATCGACCTCGCCGGCGATCTTACCGTCCTTTATTACCAGCAGGCGGTCGGCGAGCGCGGTCACTTCTTCGAGCTCGGCGGAAACAAGCAAAACGGCGGCGCCCGCATCCCGCAGGTCGATAAGTTTGCGGTGGATGAATTCGATCGCGCCGATATCAACACCGCGGGTCGGCTGCGATACGAGCAGCAGTTTCGGGTTCAATTCAAATTCACGCCCGATGATAAGTTTTTGCTGGTTGCCGCCGGAAAACGAGCGCGCCGACAGGTCGGGATTGGGCGGGCGAACATCAAAACGCTTAATTATCTCGCGGGTACGTTTTTGGATATAGCCGGTGTTGAGAAATCCACCAGTCGTTGTTACCGGCGCGTGATTGTGCACGCCGAGGATGGCATTTTCACGCAGGTCCCAGCTTAATAGCAGGCCGCGTTTATGGCGGTCTTCGGGAATGTGCGCAATGCCGAGCTCCTTGATCTGGCGGGCATTTAAATTCGTCACGTCTTTTCCGCAAAATTCGAACCGGCCGCCGTCGGCGGTCATCAGGCCGGCCAAAGTTTCCATCAATTCGGTCTGCCCGTTTCCTTCCACGCCCGCAATGCCGACGATCTCTCCAGAGCGAACAACAAAGGAAACGTTATTGACGGCGGTGCCGTGTTTGCCTTTCACCGTGAGGTCTTTGACCTCCAGCACGGCACTGCCCGGATTCGCGTCCGGTTTATCGACCCGCAGCAGCACATCGCGGCCCACGATCAATCGCGCCAGTTCGGTCGCGTTAGTGTCGGCGGTTTTTACATTGCCCACCGCTTTGCCGTCGCGCATCACGGTCACGTCGTCCGAGATCGCCAAAACTTCTTCCAGCTTATGGGTGATGATGACGATGGTCTTTCCCTGGGCGCGCATCCCGCGCAGGATGTTGAAAAATTCTTCTACTTCGAGCGGTGTCAGCACGGCCGTGGGTTCGTCGAGAATAAGAAACTGGGCTTTGCGATAGAGCGCTTTTAATAATTCCACCCGCTGCTGCTGGCCGACCGAGAGGTCTTCGATCACCTTGTCCGGATCGACGTGGAGTTTATTTTCATCGGACAAACGGCGAATTTCCGCTTTCGCGGTTTCCAGGTCGAGGTTAAAAGCGCTGCCGCTTTCCGCGCCGAGGATGATATTTTCCGCCACGGTCATCGTGTCGACCAGCATAAAATGCTGGTGCACCATCCCGATGCCGAGCGCGATCGCATCATGCGGGTTATTGATGGTGACGGGTTTGCCGCCCACCAGTATCTGGCCGCTGTCAGCGTTGTAAAAGCCGTAAGCGATGCGCATGATGGTCGATTTTCCCGCGCCGTTCTCGCCCACGATGGCGTGGATCGTGCCGGGCTCGACCTTAAAGGAAACGTCGTCATTCGCCCTCACGGCGCCAAAGGTTTTGGTGATGTTTTTTAGTTCGATCATGTTAATGAAATCCGGTTTTGAAGAATATATTTATTTTATATCATCCATTTTGTAAAATCTTTCCTGAACCTACCAGTTCCTTTACCACCAGCGTTACGAAGTTGTTTATTTGAGTTTTTTCGTCGGCTGTCAAAATTGCACTATTCTTTTCTAAAAAACTTTGAGAAGCGTAGAGCAGCGATCCCAACTCTTTTTTACCCAAATCTTTCAAACTCTCTTCAGCGACTGTTAAAAGACCGGTTTCTTTTGGAATTTTTTGTTGGGAGTTTTTAGTTTCGGATCTGGACACTATTAAATCCCTGGACGAGGGCTGTATTTGATAAGGCGGGGGTTGGGATCGAAATAAATTCTCATTAAAGATCGCGCTTAATGCCGCACCCAATTGAGGATCTTTAGAAAAATGAAGCATTAAACGCAAAATATTTGCTTCTTTTAACCGGTTATTGGGTTCCTTTAAATAATGATCGAGAACCTCTGTAAACTCTTCCTTTTCTTCTTTAGTTGCGACAGATAAACTCATTTGAAGTTCGTAAACAAATGGCTTGCTAACAAGGCTGGAAATCTGATCGGGGGCCGCGGGTCGCTCCACTTTAACAGTTACTATGTCGGGAAAAGGTAAATTTGGCGTACTTGGCGTATTTGTAACATTCACAAGAGGCTTGTTTCCGGGAAATGCCACTTCTATTTTATTAGGAATATTATTGTTACCTGGCTGTATGACGGTAGTGGCTGATCTCCCCGAGTCTCTGATAGCTTCGATCACCTGGTTCGCTTTGCTTTCGATCGTGCCCGCCAATGTCTGGCTACTATTCTGCGCGGACGCATTATTATTGGCATTGATCTTATCCTGTACTTTTTTATGATCGAGTTCGTTCTTATTTATATCGGTTTGCCAGTAACCGAGAGTTAAAGTGACCAGGGCTGCCATAATCGCGATAGTAAAGGTATGCCAAAAAGATTTTGTAAAAAACCGTTTTTTAAGCTCTCTTGTTTCTTCGTTTATTTTTTCTTTTTCTTTATCTGACTTATTTGCGCCCGCATCAAAGTTTATGCGTTCAGATCTTATTTTTTTAAGCTCTAAGGCTAGTTTTCGATTTTCTAGATCCTGTTTCCTTTTATCCGCCGGAGTTTCAGCCATAGGAGATCATCCTTAACTAATAGATTGGTAGTGCTCGAGTTGTAAGAAAACTTTAATTTGCCATTGCGTCCGTGACTTTTATCTCGCCGGCAACGATCTTTTTCTTGGCTTCCTCGGCTTTTTGGATGACGTCGGCGGGGATGAGGTCGCGGTTGTAATCGTCCACGGCATAGGCGACGCCGTCTTTATCCAGGCCGAAGGCATGAAAGCCGCCGCGGAATTTTCCATCGAGCACTTCTTTCACCACGTCATAGACCGCGACGTCCACACGCTTGACCATGCTGGTCAACACATAGCCGGGCTTGACCATATTCTGGTTGGAATCGACGCCGATGACGAATTTTTTGGCGACACCCTGGTCGTCCTTGCCGTATTGCTCAACGGCATCAAAAGCGCCGAGGCCCGAGTTTCCGGCGGCGGTAAAGATCACGTCCGCGCCCTTGCCGATCTGCGCCATTGCCAGCTCTTTGCCTTTGCCGGGATTGTTCCATGCGCCGTCGGTCACGCCCACATAATTATCGATGATCTTGATATCAGGATTGACCGCTCTCGCGCCTTCTTCATAGCCCGTTTCAAAACGGTGAATAAGCGGGATATCCATGCCGCCCAAAAATCCGAGCACGCCCGTTTTGGATTTGGAAGCGGCGATCATACCTACCAGATAAGAACCTTCGTGTTCGCGAAAGACCAGCGAGGCAACATTCGCTTTGGGTGTCTTGCCGTCATCTTCAAATATCACCCCGTCAACGATCGCAAATTTGATGTCGGGGAAATCTCTGGCGACGCGCTGCATAATTGGCCCCTGGGCGAAACCGACGCCGATGATCAGGTCAAAGTTGCGCTCGGCAAAAGCGCGCATCGCCGGTTCGATGGACATCGGGTTGCCGGGCTCGACATCGCGCAAAGTAATATCGAGATCCTGCTGGGCGCGCTTAACACCCTCCCAGGCGGCGGCGTTGAACGAACGGTCATTCTTTCCGCCGATGTCAAAGACGATGCCGACTTTGATCTTGCCTGTTTTGGCGATGAAGTTGGCTTTCTTCTGACAGGCGGAACCAAAGCAGATAAGGCCCGCTAAAGCGATGAAAACTAAATATTTGAGCTTCATAAAGGTCGTTTAAGGCTAACCGCCGATCTCTTCTAAAACCAGAGGCGTGGTCTCAATTTTGGATGGACTGATTTTACACGCATTTGCGATCTTTTGACAGGAAAAATCGGGGGCATTTTGGCTCCGGCAATAAAGGATGCCGAGCGTGTCGCCGGCCCGCACGGTTTCGCCGATCTTGATCTCCTGCAGGTAGCCGACGGCATGGTCCACCTTGTCTTCCGCCTTCATCCGGCCGCCGCCGATCGCGCAGATCGCTTCGCCGACGGCGATGGTGTCGATGCTCTCCAGAAAACCGTCTGCGGTTATTTTAATAGGAACTTCTTTGAGATCTTTGGCAAGCAGTTTTTCGGGATTATCGCAGATACCGGGATCGCCGCCCTGGGCGAGTACATTCTCACGGAATTTTTCCAGCGCCGTTCCGGAATCAAGCGCCTGCTGCAATTTCGCGCGGGCGTTTTCCGGCGTGTCGGCGACACCGCTTAAGACGAGCATCGCGGCCGAAAGCGCCAATGAAAGCTCGAGCGTGGCCGCCGCCTTGTCATTTTTTTCACCGCGCAATATCTGAACGCATTCGTACACCTCGACGGCGTTTCCGACGGAGTGTCCGAGCGGCTGGCTCATATCGGTGATCAGCGCGCGGTCCGGACGCCGAAATTGCTGCCTGTTTTGACCAGCCCGTGGGCCAGCCGCCTGGTTTGCTCCATGTTCGGCATAAAGGCGCCCGATCCGCTTTTCACGTCGAGCACCAAGGCATCTAATCCTTCCGCCATTTTTTTCGACATTATCGAAGCCACGATCAGCGGCACCGATTCAACGGTCGAAGTAGCGTCGCGCAGCGCATAGAGTTTTTTATCGGCGGGCGCGATATCGGCGGTCTGCCCGGTCATCGCAAAACCGTTCCGTTTGACGATGTTTTTAAATACTTCAAGCTCGAGATTTACGTCATAGCCGGGAATGGATTCCAGCTTATCGAGTGTGCCGCCGGTGTGGCCCAGGCCGCGGCCGGAGATCATCGGGACAAAAACGCCGCACGCAGCTGCCAGCGGAGCGATCAAGAGGGAAGTTTTATCACCCACGCCGCCCGTGGAGTGCTTATCGGCCACCGGTTCCGCCCACATCGGAAAAATCCAGCTTTTCGCCTGAACCCAGCATTTCCTCGGTCAGCGCGGCGCCTTCCGCTTCATCCAGCTCATGGACGAACATGGCCATCAACAAGGCGGAGATCTGGTAATCAGTCCAGGATTTATCACACACACCGGCTATAAAAGCGGCTATTTCCTCACGGGAAAAATGGCCGCCGTCGCGTTTTTTTCGGATCAAGTTTTGCGGGGTCATTTGTAAGCTTATGACGCAATAATACTATAAATATGGAGCGCGGGCATCTTGCCCGCACGAACGCCGCGCGTTCGCAAAAGATTAGCCGCGGATCTTCACGGATAGGCACGGATAAGAATTAATTTCCGATCTGTGTAAATCCGCGTTTATCCGTGGCTAAAATTCCAGGCCGCTGCAGCCTTTGCGGACAGATGCCCCGGCTCCATGGCTTAAGGGTTTTGTTCCTGGACCAATTTGACCAGGTGAATGAAGGCGGCCTGCACTTGTTCACTGACAGGGCCGACGATCACAAAGTTGGCTACGGAAACGTTGAGGGGACCCGTGTCAACGCTCTTTATGCGTATCACCCGTTTGTAATCATGCGTGCGGAGAGAAAGCTGCTGCAGCTGTGAATCGGCGTTTATCTCCTGCAGCGTTATTTCATCCGGGTTGATATCTTTGAGGTTCAGCTGGACGGTGGCGGTTGTTTCCTGGGGCATGGGCGGAGCGCTGTTTCCGGTCTGCACGCCGGTTTTCCCCCCGCTGGAGTTTATTTGCGTCGACTGGAAGAGCTTGTAGGTCAGAACCGTGCCCTGGAATTTTACATCGGAAATTTTCGAATCCGTATAGGTGCTTTCATTTGTTGCCGACCTGGAGCCAAGATCTCTTAATTGCTGGTTGTTTTTTGAAAGATAAGAACTGTTTTGCGTAAGAGCGGCGATCAGCCATTCCTGCGTCTCGGCGATGGTCGCGTTCTCCGGTAGAGAAGAAAGCCTGAATCCTCTTTTATCCTGCGCCGAAGCAAACGACGCCAGCATTAAGACCAGGACCAGACAGAAAAAACTGCGTGAAAACTTCATCTCAGGGCCACCTTTTTCCAAAAAGTATAAAATATAGAGCGGTTGTTGTCTCATTTGACGAGAAAGAGTGGCTTAAGGTTGGCTGAACGGGACTAATAAACTGCTCATTTTATAAAAGCGAATAAATTAAATAATTCGGTAAACCTGGGAACGCAGGCATCCTGCCTGCAAGATCGCACAGCGATCTAAAATTCCTTTTATTCGTTTCCGCTTAGCACGGCACGGCAAGCCGTGCCTGCAGGCAGGATGCCTGCGCTCCCAGGAAGAGCGCCCCGATTTTTTTACAGCTTTTGGCAAAGCTTGAGGGCGTGTTCAAATCCGGCCTTGATCGGCGCCACCGAATTTTCCTTCAAAGCTATTACTCCGCCCGGCTTTTGCGAGATCATCTGGCCGCTGGTAGCTGAACGGGGCTCCGATCGCACCTCTTTTGCCTGCACGCTGACCGGCCCTTTTTCAGTTATCGCGCGGTTGACCATCAGCAAATAAGAGATGCCCGGGGCCTGTGGCATTTTCATGATCTGGAAGCTGGCCGGATCTATTTCGTACAGGTCGAACATCTGCGTGTCGAGGACCTTTCGATCACTTTTTGTATGGCGGGGCGCTCCCTGCGGCGCAGGGAAATGATTCGGGTCGGTGCCTACGTCGATCCGCGGTTCGCGGGTATTAGGATCGAGCGGCGCGGTCACCTTTCCGCCTATCCTGTCCTGTTTGGTTTTGTTGCCGTCACTGGACGTGGTGACAATGTTGACAGAGGGACCGCCGGTATTTAAGCCCTCTCTGACGAGGTTAAAAGTTAAAAGACAATCATCGAATTTGAGATCATCGATCAGATAGACGCCGGCTTTGTCGTTGGTAGGAAAAGAGAAGTTTTTTCTCAGCGCTTTGATCAGCCATTTCCCGGTTTCTTCCAGTGAAGCGTTATCCGAGAGCGGTTCGGGAAGCTTTGCCTGCTGTGCCGGGGAATACCAGCAAACGGATAATGTAACGATCGCTGCTGCCGCCAAACAATATAGCTTTTTCATGCGTTCACTCCTTAGTGTTATTCAGGCCGGGCTGATACGGGCCGTTGTTTGTTCTTTGTTACCGCGGTTATTTTCCCTCCGCCTGGCAGAGCCTGACCGTTTGGGTAAATCCGTCTTTTAATGCCGGCGATGTTTTCCGGCGCGCTGAACAAGTAGCGTTCAAGATACTTGCCGTCGATCAGCTTCAGGGAGAGATGATGATTTTTGTAAAAGCTCGTCCGGTAAAGCTCTTTCAGATTATCGAGATCTTCCGACGTTGGTTCGTAAAGAGCTGTCAGCCGCACCATATTCGTTTTTCCTACCGGAACAAGGCGAATGGAATCGATCGCTATTCGTTTCAGGTCAAACGAATATTTTGCATCTTCAATGGTCCGCGCAAAAGAGACCGGCCGGTATGTGTCAATATGAAAATTGGCGCCATAACTCGAAACGTATGTCGGCGGCGCATCCGATGAAATGCCGGGCGGGTTGTTAAAAGACGCCTCTCCTGTAAAAGTCGAGGTGCGAAAGCGGTAACCTAACTGACAGCCGTCAACTTTAACCTTGCTAAGGCTTCTACTTACCAGCGACCCGTCACTGCCGTATTTGCCGAGGTTATCCTTTAGCCATAGACGCGATCGCTGCAGGGAAGCGTCGCTCGCCAACGGTTCGGGCTGGTCCTGTTTTTGCGCGTTAGCGGGAAGTGAGCAAAAGATCGATACCAGACTGATCGTGAATAATGTTTTCAGGCCTTTCATAAACACCGCCTTTTTTATCTAACTAGCTTCCGGTCCGGGAAAGTTTTAACGCGTGTTCGAACGCGGCCTTGACCTGTTCGGCCACCGCTTCCTTGACTATTATCGAGGCCGTGGGTTTGGTCGCCAGGGTGACGTTCTTTTTAAGCGGCGTCGTCAGGCCGATGCTGGTTTGCCCGGGCATGCTTTGTAATATGATCGCGCTCATTTTATTTACGTTTGGAACGGGTTTGAGCAGAACACCGTCGGGATCGATATCCTTGAGATCGAACTTGAAGACCGTGGCTGAGCTTTTAGCGCCCGATTCTTCCCGGGCGTTGCTGTCGCTGTCCTGGGGCGTGGCATCTTCCGGCGAATCTCCCGGCGTTTGTTCGGAGTACATCGTATAAGTAAATTTTGTACCGTCGAACTTCAGATCGGAAATGGATTTTTTGGCGCCGCCCATGTGAAAGGTGCTGTTTTTGCCGATAACTTTTACCAGCCAGGCTTCAGTGTCGGCGAGGGTCGCATCCGCCGCCAGCGGTGCCACGCCTTTGTCTTTCTGCGCAAAACCCGACGCGCAAAGAAATACCATCAATAAAATTGCAAATAGAAAAAAATTAATTCGTTTCATAGCTATGATTTTTCGATCCCCTGGATCAACGTCTCCTTGTAATTATTGGTCTGCCCGGCACAATCGCACGGCGCGATGAAATCCGTCCTTGATAATTTCAGCATCTTCGGGTCGCAAAGCGATGCTGACCGTTCTCTGCAGCTCCGGTTCGCGGGCCCGCAGTCTTTTGACCTCAACGGTCGCCTCATCGGCCAAGAGGATCAGGTAGGTCGCTTTTTTCTCTCCCCCGACGAGGTTAAAAGTGCGCTCGATCGTCAGGTCCGGATCTATCTGCCCGAGATCGAAGGTAAAGCGGTCGCGAATCCTGGCCATATCGCCGGATGAAGTGGAAAAGTCGGTGTTGTTTAAAATGCTCTGGGTCGAGCGGCCGCTATCCGGCCAGTTAGGTGCCCGCGTCCGCGGCCCTACTTCGCTGGTAAATGTCATCCGGCAACCCGTAAACGACAGATCAAAGATGCTGTTTCTGAGACTGAAATATTTGAATGTTCCCGCCTTGCGAAGAGAATGGGCAAGCCAGGACTGCGTTTTTACCAAAGAGGCATCATCCGCTAAAGGCTTTAACTGCGATCTTTGCGCAAAGGACAAGGCCGAGGAGAGAAGGACCATCGAGATCACGGTAAAAAGTATTCTGGTTTTTATGATCGTGCCCACCCCTTTTTTTGTCGATTTAATGCCGGTATAAAACAGTTGCTTATGCGTTGATAATTTTTCCTGATATTAGCACGGCTGCCGGTGATTTCCAATAGAAATCTGCTTTTTCACAGATCGAAAGAGCGGGCGCAGGCGACCCTCCCGGACTGCAAATTTATTAGACTTTTATTCTTACCATCAAGACGAATATCTCTCAGATCGGGCGCCCGCTCTTAGCTTTCCATAGCTGTCAGCAGAACGACCGCGGTCACTTTAATGGCCCTGCTTTCGCCCACTTCGCCCAAACCTTCACCGGTTTTGGCTTTGACGCTGACCTGCGACAATTCGATTCCCAGGGCCCGTGCCAGGTTGCCGCGCATCGCTTCGATATAGGGTTTTAGTTTCGGCGTTTCCAGCTCGATGACGGAGTCTAAATTGGCTGTCGAATAACCGCGCTCTTTTACTATGCGCGCGGCTTCGGCCAGGAAGACAAAACTGTCGGCGTTTTTCCAGCGCGGATCAGTGTCGGGAAAATGCGAACCGATATCGCCCAAAGCGAGCGCTCCCAGCAGCGCATCGGTCACCGCGTGCGTCAGCGCATCGGCATCCGAATGGCCCACCGCGCCCAGCTCGGATTCCACCGTCACGCCGCCAAGCACCAGCGGGCGCCCCGGTTCTAAACGGTGAATGTCATTTCCAAATCCGATTCGCATATTGTGGAGCGCGGGCATCCTGCCCGCAACGGATGCTTTGCATCCGAACGCATCGCCTGACGGCGACGCTACTGACATTTCGCGCGGAGCGCTCATTGCGGGCAGGATGCCCGCGCTCCATACTTATTTCATCAAAAATTCCGCGAGCGCCAGATCGTCAGGCGTCGTGATCTTGATATTTGCCGCGCTGCCTTCGACAAATGAAACCGGAAATCCGGCTTTTTCGACCAGGTAGCTTTCGTCGGTCGCGGCGGAGAAATCATCCGCCATCTCATAGGCCTTTTTTAATATCTCATAACGAAAACATTGCGGCGTCAGCGCGCGGCGCAGGGAATTGCGGTCGATCGTCTGCATTATCTCGCCGCCGGAAACTGATTTGATGGTATCGGTGACAGGTGCGGTCAACACCGCGGCGCCTGTTTTTTCGGCCTGAGCGATCGTTTCCCCGATCTCGTCAGGTGTTACCAGCGGACGCGCTCCGTCGTGTACCGCGACTATTCCGGCAGTTTCCACCCGCACGCTTTTTAAGCCATTTAAAACAGATTCGGCGCGGCTCGCGCCCCCGCCAATGATCCGGGTTAATTTTTTGAGAGGGAATTTCTGCGCGGCTTCGATAAAGCCTGCCTTATGCGAAACAGGCAAAACCAGTATTATCTCGTCCACCGCCGGACAAGCTTCAAATTTTAGCATTGTGTGAATGACAACCGGTTTGCCAAGGAGTTCGAGGAATTGTTTGGGAGTGTTTCCGCCAAAGCGTTCACTCCTGCCGGCGGCGACGATGATCGCACTATTCATCTCGCGCTACCTGTCGTACTCTTCCTCTTCTACTCTGATCGACGTAACTTCGCTACGCAGATCGCGATAGGCCTTGCGCATCAATGGGGGACGCGATTCGTGAATATTAACATTGCCATTCGGGTCGGTCGCATCTTCCCAAAGCTTGCCAAAGATCATTTTACCGGCGGTGGTCTGCAAGACGCTCGTCACCGCTACATCGGCATTTTTTCCTATCAGCCGGCGGGCATTATCGACCACGACCATTGTGCCGTCGTCTAAATAAGCCACGCCCTGGTTGTATTCTTTTCCTTCTTTTAAGATGAAGACCTTCATTGCCTCACCCGGCAGCACGACAGGTTTTAACGCATTGGCGAGTTCGTTAATGTTTAAAACCGACACGCCGCGCAATTGCGAAACCTTGTTGAGGTTGAAATCGTTGGTCACGATCACGGCCTCAAGCTGTTTGCCAAGCTCGATAAGTTTCAGGTCCACTTCCTTGACCGCCGGAAAATCGGTTTCCACGATCTGGATATCCAGTTTGCTGTTATTGCGCAAGCGCTGCAGCATATCCAGGCCCCTTCGTCCGCGCTGGCGCTTGGACGAATCCGGCGAATCAGCCACTTGTTGAAGTTCGCGCAGGATGAATTGCGGGATGATGAGCGTGCCCCCCAGGAAGCCGGTCTCGGCTACATCGGCAATGCGCCCGTCGATGATCACGGAAGTATCGAGGATCTTGTAATCCCGTTTGCCGGTTTTATCGGCAAAGACTCCGCCCAGCGCAGAAAGGTCGATATACTCGCCCTTGGCCGCGCCGACCATCAAACCCACATAACCCATAAAGAAAGCCATCGCCAGCGTCAGGAACAATTTCATCTCCCCGGCCAGCGCCGAGGTCTCCTGCAAAATGATCAGCAGGCCAAGCAAAAATGCTCCCAGCAAACCCAGAATAGAACCGGCAGCGGCCCCGATGAGGGTCTTGATACTGGCATGACGTACGCGAATTTCGAAGAGGATGATAAACGAGGAAATGACCGCGCCGAGAACCGCCGAAGCGAGTTTTCTCTGCATCGGGTCAAAGCCTTCCAGCAGGGCGGTTTTCTCCAGCGGATTCAACAGATAACCCGCCAGAGCTAGAAGAAGGATGAATGCTATTCTAATTATGAGAGCGTCGAATCTCATACGAGGCGATTTTAACATTGATTTAAGATAAACGTTAGCGAAAAATTAGCCTTTAACGGAATTTAACCCGTATTAGAGGATATATTTAAACCACGCCAGATTCAGGTAAATTAATGTTCTACGTTAGCCACTAATTACACGAATCAAGATTCTTATTCCTGCTATTTGGGACATTCGTGGCTATTATCAGTGACTTCTGGCAAGGTCGGCAGGACTCAAAACTTATTTTGGCCCTATTCCCGGGCTGCAGAAAGTTCGGAGTGAAGCCGGGCGACGATCCTGTCTGCTTCGGCCTCGTGCCCCATTTGAACCGGAACACGCCACTGGGCCTCATCTCGCTGCGGGGTGTTTTTGCTGGGAATAAAGGTGACGAATTTGAGTTCTAAAATTTCCATTTTCTTTAGCGGATCAACCGCAACTGTTTTTCGCCCGGCAGCAAGAAATTGCCAGCCTGAGGACTCACCGTAATTCCAATTGAAACTAAGGCCATTGATGTTTATCTCGTTGAGGGCGATGACAACCTCGCCGGCCTTTGCAGCAAGCCGCGCGATCTTCTCTTTTCGCATCCGCAGGACAACGAACCCGATAACAAGGCAGATCGCCGCAATAAAGCCGATACCAAAAGCCGGCCCCCAGATGTTCGAATCAAATTTTCCGGTTACCAGGAACGGCACCACCGAGAAAAGAATTATCAGGATGATGGTGACGATGATCGTGCCGATTATAAAGTATCTCGCCGAACGGATACTTTTCCTGTATATGCCCGATTCGTATTGGACAAAATCCCGCCACAGCTCCGGCGGATAGTGCCAATGGGCAAGGACTTCGGATGATGCGGGTTGCTGCGACATGGTTAATAGGATATACCGGCAGTCAAGATGGGTAAACGGTTCAGAGTTCAAACTTTAGTTTGTCTTGATCTCAAAGTAAGACAAGCTAAAGCTTGAACTCTGAACCGTTTTATCCGGACCGGGACGCCCGCTCATTTGCCCAACTTCCTTCCCTTAGGTATCCTTGAAATCTCGAACAATGGCAAAAGCACCCGCAACAGTTTACGTCTGCCAGAATTGCGGCCACCAGGAGCGAAAATGGCTGGGCAAATGCCCGTCCTGCAATGAGTGGAACACGCTGGCCGAGGAAAAATTTCGCGATTACGGCAAGGCGAATCTGCGCGCCGTTTCGGCCTTTGCGCTGCGCGAAATTAAGCCCGTCGTCTATGGCGAGATCGAATCCCAGGATGAAGTGCGCATTTCCTGCGGGATCGAAGAATTCGACCGCGTGCTGGGCGGCGGCATCGTACCCGGCTCGCTAGTGCTGATCGGCGGGGAACCGGGCATCGGCAAATCCACGCTGGTGGCGCAGGCCGCGGACAAATTGAGCGACGCCGGACGCAAAGTTCTCTACGTCAGCGGCGAAGAATCCGAGCGCCAGATAAAAATGCGCGGAGAGCGGCTCGGCCTGACTGCGGAAAATTTATATCTCCTGCCGGAAACCAACCTGGAAAACATTCTCGCTGAAACCGATAAACTAAAGCCCGAGGTAGTGATCGTCGATTCGATCCAGACCGTGTTTTCCATGAAGGTCGAATCTGCGCCCGGCTCTGTCTCACAGGTGCGCGAATCGGCCGCGCAGTTTTTGATGCTGGCCAAGACCACCGGAATCGCTGTTTTTCTCATCGGGCATGTTACCAAGGAAGGCTCACTGGCCGGGCCCAAGACGCTCGAACACATCGTCGATACCGTGCTCTATTTCGAAGGCGAGCGCCATCACAATCACCGCATTATCCGCGCGGCAAAAAATCGCTTTGGCGCCGCCAACGAGATCGGCGTGTTTGAAATGACCGGCAAGGGTTTGGTCACCGTCGCCAATCCGTCGGAGATGTTTTTACAGGAGCGCCCGGAATCCGTCGCCGGTTCGGTCGTGACCGTTACGATGGAAGGCACCCGCCCGATGCTGGTCGAAATTCAAGCTCTGGTCACCAGCACAAAATTCGGCACCGGCCGGCGGATGGCGCAGGGGTTTGATCAAAACCGCACCACGCTTTTGATAGCAGTGCTGGAAAAGCGTCTTGGTTTTAATCTCAGCCAGGAAGACGTTTTCGTCAACGTCGCGGGTGGGCTGGAAGTGGACGAGCCGGCGGTCGATCTGGGCGTGATCGCGGCGATCGCTTCGAGTTACCGCAATCTGGTGATCGATGCGGATACGGTCGTCTTCGGCGAGGTCGGCTTAACGGGCGAAGTGCGCGGCAGTATGCAGGCGCAGGTCCGCGCGCGAGAGGCACAGGCGCTCGGCTTCAAACGCCTGATATTACCCGCTTCAAATAAAACGGGCCTTGAGAAGCTTCTGGGCTTGCGCGTGATAGGTGTAAAATCGGTCGAGGAAGCACTGGATGCTTTATTCGAATGATTCCTGTCAGAACCGGGAGTGTAGTGACCGGCTCTTCGAACACTGCGTTCATGCCGAATGAATTCGGCGTTCCGATATGATGATGTGCATAAAATGCGGCGGCGTGAAATTCAAACGCTGGGACGAACTCGACGACGAACAGAAAATGATCGTCGAGCGGCTGCCGGCCTCGGCTGAGTTTTCGCTCGGGCATCGTAAAAGACACAGCCGCTGGTGCGTTAGATGCTTCTACGAAATGATGTCAGGACCGGGCGAGGTAACGGCCGGGTAATTTATTCGTGTTATTAGTGTAATTCGTGGCTGAAAAGTTTTTAATGATCACTTCACAGGCAAAACAAACCACCGCGCTGTCTTTCGAAGACATCCCGCACCAGTCCAAATTGTTTTTGGATTACCTGGCGGGCCCGGAAAGCCTGAAAAGATTCTATCCCGGCGTGGTCGGCGATATCGATAAGATCGCCGAAAGAAAAAATGAAGTTTTGGGAAATTACGAGGTGGATAGAAATGCGCTGTGCGATGCATTGAAGGAGATCAACGAAGCCTGCGGGTGTACGGCGCAGACGTTCGACGCCATTGAACGTCTGCGGGAAAAAGACACCGTCGCCATTGTCACCGGCCAGCAAGCCGGTTTATTCTCCGGCCCTCTCTACACAATTTTCAAAGCCATTTCCGCCATTAAACTCGCTGAAAAACTCAGCCGCGAAGGCACCAAAGCCGTTCCCGTTTTCTGGATCGCCGAGGAAGATCACGATTTCGCCGAGGTCAACCACACCTATGTTATCGACCGCGATGGAAAACAAGCCAAATTAGAAAACACGCCGGCCGGTTATCAAGAGGGAATTCCGGTAGCGAATGTAAAGCTTGACGAAAGCATAAGAAAAACTCTCGCAGAATTATTTCACACGCTGCCGCAGAGTGAATTTACCGGTGAGCTGAAAGAATTACTGGAAACCGCCTATCAACCGGGCGTTTCCTACAGCACGGCTTTTGGTAAATTGATGGCGCGCCTTTTTGGTGAGTACGGCTTGATAATTTTTCAGCCGATGCACCCGGTTCTTAAAAAGCTGTCCGCGCCTATCACGGCAAGGGCTGTCGAAAAATGGGAAGAGATAAATTCCGGACTGCTCGGGCGGACAAAAGAGTTGGAAAGCGCGGGTTACAGCGCCCAGGTTCTGGTCGAAGAAAAAAGTTTTCCTTTCTTTTACTTCAACGATCAAGGCACGCGGGAAAAAATAAAAACTCAAAATTCAAAACTCAAAATTCAACACTCCGAGTGGCAACTTTCCGAATTAAAAGACCAAGCGTTAAATGAACCGGCGAGATTCAGCCCCAACGCGCTGCTGCGCCCGGTCATCCAGGATTATTTGCTGCCGGTGCTGTGCTATTTCGGCGGCGGCGCGGAGATTTCCTATTTTGCGCAGAATTCTGAAATTTACCGGGTTTTAGAAAGGCCGTATACTCCTATTTTCCATCGCTTTACCGCCACTATAGTAGAACCGCACGTAAAACGCACGCTGGAAAAATACGGCCTGACCCTGGCTGATTTTTTTGACGAGGCGGACGCGCTTTTTGGCCGCATAACCGAAAGGTTTTTGAACAAAGAAACCGCCGCGGATTTTGCCGAAGCGGAAGAGATCGTAAACACTCAAATGAACCGCCTGGAGCAATCTCTGCTCAGGATCGACCCGACACTGGCGGAATCCGTGGCGCGCCGCCGCAGAAAAGTGATGTATCACATCGCCGCCCTGCGCAAAAAATTTCACCGCGCCCAGGTGGAAAATGATGAGACCGTGGGGCGGCGTTTGGAAGCTGCGAAAAACGCCTTGTATCCCCAGAAAGCTTTGCAGGAACGCAGCACGAATTTTATTTCGCTCGCCGCGCGTCATGGAACGGGTTTGATCGGGCAGATCTATCAAAGCGCTGAGATCGAGGGAAAGAAGCATCAGATAATTTCGATCTGATAAAACCGGAAAATATGGGTTACCTAATAGTAGCGATCTTTCTTATCGGCCTCATCGCCGCGCTGATGGCGTTTTATTTCTTTGACTTTGTTGTCAGGGAACAGCATGACCAGCAGTCTCCGTTATGGGAAAAAAGCGGGCGGCCGTGGGGATTTTTTTGGGCGCCCGACGGGTGGCGGCGCAGCGGATATTTCAACAGGCTGGCAAGCATACGCGCACGCGGGAGATGTATTTTTAGCTGGCTGTTTTCTACGCCCGGCTGGGCCAGCCCGGAAGCGGGGCAGAAGCTGAAAAAATTCAGGATCGCGATCGTGGTAATGCTGATCACCTTTATCACTTCCTCTGTGCTGATAATTCTGCGAGCGCCCACATACGCATGACTAAAATCAAGTTATTATCCGATCAACCCATTAACTAAATTGCCGCGGGCGGTGTCTTAATTTGAGTTTTACACAGGTCGCAAAAGCGTGTCGGTAGCCCGCGCGTGAGCAAGGGCGCCCTCCCTAACGGTCGGGCTACTGACACGGCGGCGCAACTTCAAATTAAGACACCACCGATTCACTGGTTTATTGTGATTCTTGTTGTATTGCAATATCATTAAGGATTCCGAACATTGACAGCAAAAGCCGGCATTTTTCAAGGCCATGATTTGTTTGCATTTCATTGACACTGCTGATTTCATTTGGGATTCTTTATGTAATAGGATAGGTTTTGACAGGTAAATCTTATGAGTAGAAAAGTAATTCTTTACCCCGGTGACGACGACTTTATTGTGGCGGAAGTGCCTAGTCTGCCCGGTGTGGTTAGTCAGGGAAAAACACGGAAAGAAGCATTGGAAAACATACAGGAGGCAGTGTCGCTTCACATCGAAGTTTTGATTGAAAGAGGTTTGCCGGTTCCCAAAGATGAAACCGAACTAGTGGAAATTGCTGCATGAGCAAACTTCCCATAATTTCAGGCAAACAATGTATTAAAACTCTCGAAAAATTCGGTTATGTGATCTATCGTCAACGCGGCAGCCATGTAACTCTTGTCAGGAAAGACCCTCCGAGTCAAACCACAGTGCCGGTACATAAAGAATTGGACAAAGGCACACTTCGGGCAATTCTAAGGCAAACAGGGATTAGTGTGGAAGATTTCACCGGGCATTTATAACTAATGAACTCCATCCAACTATTACCCGACCAACTTATCAATCAGATCGCCGCGGGCGAAGTGGTTGAACGGCCGGCGTCCGTCGCCAAAGAGCTGGTGGAAAACGCGCTCGATGCCGGCGCGCGGCGGGTGCAGGTGGACATTGAGCTGGGCGGGAGACGGCTGCTGCGGGTTACGGACGACGGCTCCGGGATGACGCGTGACGATGCGGTGATGGCTTTTGAGCGCCACGCCACCTCGAAAATTCGCAGCCTCGAAGACCTGGCGGCGATCGGAACGCTCGGTTTTCGCGGCGAGGCCCTGGCGTCCATCGCTTCGGTGGCAAAGGTAGAACTGGTCACCAAAAACGAAAGTGACGCCGCCGCCACCCGCGTGATCATCGAGGGCAGCAAGCTCGTCGACGTAAAAGACGCCGCCCGGCCCCGTGGCACCACCATCTCTGTCCGCGACCTGTTTTTTAACACTCCCGCGCGGCGCAAATTTTTGCGCTCCGAGGCGACCGAAAATTTTCACCTGATAAATCTGGTCACGCATTACGCGCTGGCCCATCCCGACATCGCTTTTACCGTAACCAACAACGGCCGTGAAACGCTCCGCGTGACGCCGGCCAAAGATCTGCGCGAACGCGCCTTTCAGCTTTTCGGCGGCGATTTTCTTAATAATCTTTTGCCGGTCGATGGCGGGCACGAATACGTCGCGAAAATTGGCGGCTATATTTCGGCGCCCCGCGAACGCCGCACCACCCGCGACGCGCAATATTTTTTTATTAACGGCCGTTTTGTCCGCGACAAGGTTTTGGCGCGCGGCCTTTCCGAAGGCTACCGGTCGGTGCTGCCGCACGGTGTTTACCCCGTGGCCCTTTTGTTTCTCGAAGTTCCCAAAGAGGAAGTCGATGTCAACGTTCATCCGGCCAAGACCGAAGTGCGTTTCCGCCGGATCGAAGCCGTCCGCGAGACCGTGACCGAAGCCGTCAGGCAGGCGCTGGCGCGGGCGGGCATCCTGGAAGAAGATAGGAAACAGGAGACAGCAGACAGTAAGCAGGATGAGGTAAGCAGTGAGCTGTTGTCAGAACTGCCTGCGTCAGCGGGCAGCATAAAGCCAGTGTCAGAACCGCCTGCAGTAGTAGGTGGTGCTCGGGAAAACCCAAATGCCGAAGAGCAGCAGAAAATGGATTTTATTCCGGCATTTTCCGATGATTTTGAGCGACGGGCGCAGGAACGGAGAGAGGAAGCGGGAAAAGAGGAGATCAGCGAAGAGGGCGATGCCGCGGCCCAGGCGCAGATCGTTTCCGGTCCCCAGCCGAACCAGCTCGATCAGATATCACGGTTTCTGCGCAACAACCAGTCTCAGGCTGTGCTCCCCCCGCTTGATTCGGCGGAAAAATTGGTAAGGGCGGTTGAAACGGATCAGGTTTCGCGCGGTTCTATTCAGCCGCTCGGGCAGCTCGACGAAAGCTACATCATCGCCATTGACGACGACGGTTTGCTGCTCGTCGATCAGCACGTGGCGCACGAACGCATCCTTTTCGATAAATATTCCAAATTGCTGAAAGAGAAAAAGGTCGAGTCGCAAAATCTGCTGCTGCCCGAAACTTTTGACCTGACCCCGGCGCAGGCCGCGGCCTTTGATGAGGTCCAGGAAGAGCTCGACGTTTGCGGGTTCGGCTTGATGAGATTATCGGGCCGCACGGTCGCTATCAAGTCGGTACCGATGGACCTGCCCGCACACGAAGCGCGCAATCTGCTGGCGGAAATTTTAGAAACGGTCGATAAAGAAAAACACGGAGCGGCGCGCACCAGTTTTCGCGATGATGTAGCGGCTTCGCTCGCCTGCCGCGCGGCGATCAAAGTTCATATGAAACTCACCATGGAAAAAATGCACTGGCTGATCGACCGTTTGCTGGTGACCTCGTCGCCCACCACCTGCCCCCACGGCGGCCCGTGATACTGCGTCTCACCATGCGCGACATCGAAAAAGGTTTTCACAGAATTTAAGTAGTGATGTAAACCCGTGTTGCTATTGCAACCGAACCTTCGAATCGGCGAAGGCAGAAGCACGCGCGTTAGCAAGGGCTCGGGTGTTGTCGCGGGAAAATTAGCCCTCCCTTACGGTCGGGCTTCTGCATGACGCGATTTTGTTACGCAGCAACACACATTTACTTCACTGCCCGAATTTAGACTTCCTTGCTGCCCATCAATATTTTGCCAAAAGCCGCTAACTAAAAAAATGCGCGGCTTTCCGGTTATTTTCGTAAATAAGGTAAAGAAAGATCGGGGAAATGCCGGCAAAATGTAATGTTTTTCAGATTTTTGTCATAACTATCAAAAGAAGATCTTATTTTTGCTAATCGATCTGGAAGGAGAAAATATGAGTCAGCAACTGTTCAAAAAAGACATTAAATTTCTACAGCGTTTTTTGAAATCCGGAGGTTTTGATCCCAAGGGCATAGACGGTGGTTGGGGGCCTGACACCGATGCCGCGGAGGACGCTTTCATAACTGCTTCGCAGAAACTTGCCCAACAGATGGGGACGTTTCACGCGCGTTCTGAAACAAATATTCTGACGCTCAATGTTACCGCGCAAAAAGCCGCCAGAAAATTTTTGGCTAAGGTCACGGCGGCCGGGATCGATGCGCGAATAATTTCCGGTACGCGCACCTACGCCGAGCAGGACGAGATCTTTGCCCAGGGCAGGACCAAACCCGGCCCGGTCGTCACTGCCGCCAAGGGCGGGCAAAGCAATCACAATTTTGGTATCGCCTGGGACATCGGGATCTTTGACGGCCAGGGGAAATATTTGCCCGAAACGCCTCTCTATGCCAAGGCCGCTCAGGTCGGTTTGATACCCGGGTTGGAATGGGGCGGAAATTGGAAAAAACCGGACCGGCCTCATTTCCAGCTGGCTACCGGGCTTACCGCCGCGGCGACACGCGCGAAATTTGAGAAAGGCGATCCGCTGCCTTAAGCCGTCCCAAAAGACAGCAGTTATATGCGGGCAGGAAAAGGGCTCCGCTTTAGCGAAGCCCTTTTATTCCGTTCATAATATTCTCTTGCAATTCCATTGGCTGCCGGTTCTAATGGCCAGCGCGCCGCTGCCCGAACCCGAGCAGGGCGTGGAAAACACCGTGCAATCCGAGCAGTAAAGCATCGAACCATTGTCTCCGCCGCCGGGGACGTTATAGTACCCACTCGTTACAATGTCAGAGTAAGTTGCGTTGGTGAGCTGGACCGGCCCGTCTTTAAAGGTAAATCCGGCTCTGGGCCGAGTTTCGTCACCTTCTATTTCCAACCGTCCGTTAGACGCTTGACGGGTAAATTTATAGCTCACGGCAAAAATATTGCCGCTGCCTAGATTATCCCAAACGCTGGAGGTAAGCGCCAGCAGCGGCCGGGAATACGAGTCAGGGGTGTTAGTGATCTGAAATGAAGGCAGGTTCAGGTCATCCACCTCCGGGCTGTGATCACTTCTTAAGGTAGCGCTATTGCTTTTCAAGACGAACTCACTTCGCTTGCCCGAGGCATGTTGAAAGCAATTTGAAGAAGTACCTACGCTTTCATAGCAAAACCGGTCTGCAGTTGAGTGGACATCGGCGATCCCCAGTACTATCGGGCGTGCCGGCCGTTACAAGCCCAGTTGTTTCCTTCGGAAATTACCGTTGCATTTTTGATCTGTACCACAGGGTCGCTTTCGTTAAGACTTCCGTCTTCCAGGCAAGCGGGAAGCACGCTGTTTCTGATCATTATTGGGATAAATCTATAACCTTGAAAATTGTCTGGGCCATTGTCGATGATCAACTCTTTTTGATAAGCCTCTCCAAAGGCGTTGCTGATATCGACAGGGCCGTGGCGATCTATCCGGATAAATGTGCCGGCTGCGGCAACATCGCCGACGCGCTCTCCATTACCGACCACATATTTCAACATTACATAACCGCCCCTTTCTATCCACAGACCATTTTGGGCATCATGGTCGGTTGAAGTGCCCGCATCATCCCTGGCTTTGGATGAATTGAACACCACATTATTTAATTCCAGGTTAGCGTTATCGGATTTCAGATGCACTCCCCACTGGCAGCCGGTGAACGAAGTGTTCGAGAGTCTGGCGGAATCGAATTGCCATCCCATCGGGTCGGTGGTGGCTCCGATGTACATTCCCTTGTAAAAATTCTCGAAATTCAGGTTATCAAACACCATATTCGTACTGTTAAGATCTGTCGAATCGTGACCCTCAATTCTAATGGCGATATTGCCGTTAGTGGTCGAACCCAACTCATTATAGAATCCCAGATCGCGGATAGTGATGTGATGTTTATTCGGTCCGATGAAAAAGAGAGTATTAGTGTCTGTTCCTATCAGATCGTCGACAAAGTGAATTATAGACGGGCCAAACGTGGTAGATTTGCCAAGTCCTTCGAGCTGCATACTGGCGCCGATATCTAACTGATCGTACACGTAATAGTAGGGTTCGTTGAAGATCAGCTTACCAGTGCCGTTGGGTGGGTTTAAGTCCTGTTGTATGTCATATAACGCTCGTTTTAACCGGTCGGGTGTCTCCGGTATCACCACCTTTTTGCTGGTAGCAATCCGTGTAATAAATTCCGTCCCTTCTTCCATTTACGCAGTCTGAACCGTCATTGCCTTCGTGCGGTGTCGGCGTCGGCATGGGCGACCCGAATATCGCGGTCGTCAGTAAGAACGAAAGTACCAAAAGAATCGAATTAGCTGCTGTTTTCATGGGAAATCTCCTTTCAAATCAAAGAGTTAAAGGTTGGACGGTTGCAAAAAACCGCTATTTTCAAACAACATTTAAAATGACGACCCGCCGCGGTTCAGAGTTATCCAAATGCCGCGTCTGGCGTCACTTTCAGCGGGAGAAAGACGATCGCTTTAGCAGTTTCGTGCTTTCTTCCTCTGTATCAAATTGGGGATGAATAAGGCAGGCTTGGTATTGTAAAACATTATTTGACAATCATCAACAATATTTTACCGAAGACGCGGACATGCTTGTCCGAAAAATTAAATAATAAAAGGATTTCTATTCGATCACGACCAGCACGTCGCCGGCATTGACGGTTTCGCCTTCGGCAAAGTTGATGGCTTTTACGGTGCCGTCTTTGGGAGCTTTCATCTCGTTCTGCATTTTCATTGCCTCGACCACGATCACGCCGTCTTTGGTTTTTACTTCGTCTCCCACATTTACCAAAACGCGTACGACCTTGCCCGGCATCTGCGAGATGATCTCGGCGGTGCCGTCACCGTGGGCGTGCGCACTCCCGGCGTGGCTTAGGCGCTTCGGATCGGCCAGCGTAAATTCATAAAGGTGAGCCCCGACGGTGACTTGCGTTTGCCCGTTTCCGGTGCCGGGGGCGACATAACATTCGTAGACTTTTCCTTCGTATTTAAAAAGGTAAGTATCCGGCGCGGTTTGATGAGCCTCGAGTTCGTAGGCTTTGTCACCGACGGCGGCGAAAACCCGCTCGCCTTCGCGGCGGACGGTTATCTCGCGGGTTTCGTTATTGATCTCGGCAGTGAGTTTCATTAAATGATCAAAATGTTTTTATTTCTTTTATCATAGAATTTAATTCTCTTTGATTGAAAATAGCCCAACGATTTATCGTTGGGTGCGATCACAAGCAAAAAGATCCTAGTCTCGCCAGAGACGACTGAGAGAATCACCCGAAGACGTCCTTCTCATCATAATTAATATTATGTCTTTTGAGAAATAGCAGAATCTCTTCACGATAATCTATTCGTTTATGATGACTTTTTTGCTTTGATATATAGGCGGTCGTGCGCTCGATGTCAGAAACTCCTATGCTGAAAGCTGCATAACCCTGTTGCCAGGAAAACAATTTCATAGTTGGCAAATTATCGTGGATCCATTTAGACGAACCGCCTTTAAGAAGCTGAACAGCCTTTGACAAAGGCATCGTAGGCGGAAGAGACAATAAAATATGAACGTGATCTTCCACGCCCCCGATGGAGATAGCCTTAAATCCGTTTTGTTTTGCTATGCCGCCAATGTAGGACCAAATTCGCGGTTGCAGTTCAGCGGGAATTGATGCACGCCTTTCTTTTGTGCTAAAAACACAATGAAAATAACTGGTTGTAAAAGTGTGGGACATCTTTCAGCCGTCTCTGTCGAGACTAAGTTATTCGTGCCACATTTTACCCCAACGATAAATCGTTGGGCTATTTTCATTTATCGGTAAATAAATATTTAGCGTCTTTGATTGCCAATTGTTTTTTCAAAAAATACCGGGCAGTAAATCTTTCTTCTCCAAACAATCGTTGCACAAACACTTCTTAAAATTTTCTTTCAGGGCGGTCAAATTTTCCGGCGATACTTTCACTTCCGAACACCAGCAGTGCTCCTGCCCGGCGTTACAAGTAAATTCCGCGCCGCAGGATTCGCAGGCGAGTTTTCCGGCTCTGGCCGGGTCGATAAGTGAATTGTCAGTGTTAGGTTCCATGAGCAAACTGTTTATTATGCATTGTTAATGGCTTTGCTTGATAAGTCATTGATGACTGCCACGAATGTCACAAATAGCACGAATAGCACGAATAGCACGAATAGCACGAATAAAAACCCTTGAATGCATAATTAAGAATCTTTATCTTCTTCATCTTCCGATTTTGGCGAAGCTTTGCGCAGGCGTATCAGCAATATTTTCTTATCGTCGCACTTTAAAATCTCCGCCTCCAGAGCGCGGACGTTAAATTTCTCGCCTTTTTTCGGCACATAACCGGCTTCGTTGGTGACGAGGCCGGCGATAGTGTTGAAATCATCGTCCTCATCCTCGATCTCCATGCCCATTGCGTGTTCGATCTTGTCGATCTCGGTCGAACCGAGCACGTCAAAATAACCATCTTCGCCTTCGATGATCTCGATGATCTCTTCTTCCTCGGTGTCCTCGTCTTCGATCTCGCCGACGATCTCTTCCACAATGTCTTCCATCGTGATCAGCCCCGCGACGCCGCCGTATTCATCGACAATGATCGACATCTGGGCGCGCTCCTTCTGCATTTCTTCGAGCAGCTCGTCGATCGGTTTTGTTTCCGGGACGAAAAATATCGGGCGGATCAATTTCTTAATGGATTGCGTTTCTTTATTTTCCGCCCATGAAACCAGCAGGTCGCGGACGTAGATCATTCCTTCGATCTCATCGATCCTATCGCGATACACCGGCAGCCGCGAATATTTCTGCTCGATGATCAGGTCGCGCGCTTCGCGTACGGTCGCGTCTATCGACAGGGCGACGATCTCCGTGCGCGGCGTCATTACTTCGCTGGCGCGGGTATCGCTGAATTCGACCATCGTCTCGATCATCTCGCGCTCTTCTTCTTCGATGATCCCTTCGGCTTCGCCGACTTCGATCAGTGCCTGGAAATCATCGGCATTATCCTCGTCCTCGGCCTCTTTGTCTTCGGCGGAAACGGGTGTGACCGTTTTCTCGACATCGTCATCGCTGCGCAGAAAGCGTTCAAAGGGATCGGCCGCAAAAGACATCAGCGTATATAAAGGCCTTACTGCCGGCAGCAGCAAGAGAAGCCTTTGCTCGGGGTTTTTATAAGTGAGCAGCCGCGGGATGAGTTGGCGAAAAATGAACGACAAGAGCAGGCCTACGAAAAGCGAAGCGGCCACCCACATCCACGAAGTGTAAAAATTTGAAATTATGAGCGTGACCAGAACGGAAAAAATTATCAGCAGGATCTGGATCGAAGCGGAGAGTGTAAAACGAAAGCGCGGACGGTTTTTTAGTATCTGCCGCAAAAAAGCCGCCGAGCGGGAGCCCGTCTCTTCTTCTTCGGTTTCGGAAGTCAGCCGCCGCAGCCCGACATCGCTTAACTGGCCGAACGCCATATCTATGGTCGCCAGAAAAACAAGCACAAAAAGAATGACGACGGCGATGAATATTTCAATTCCCATAAACGGACAATAGAAAATGATACAACAGATTTGGAAAGCAACGTAGCGAGGAAAGTTTCGAGTAGTGGGCAAGTTGGGTATTTTAATAACCGGAAATCGGAAACCTGGCAGTAAACCTGGGAGCGCAGGCATCCTGCCTGCAAGCGCGGCTTGCCGTGCTGGACGGAGTATAAATAAAGGGAATTTAGATCGCCGGCGCGATCTTGCAGGCAGGATGCCTGCGCTCCCAGGAAGAGCGGGCCGATTTCTTTTACAATTCGAACAAACATACGCTCAAAACTCCGGTCAACTCAAGATCGACTTGCGGCATCGTAACGGGGTTAAACCTTTCTATAAGGAGATTTGTTAATGAGAAAGATCACAACCTGGGCGGGTATTGCGCTGATAGCGTCGGCCACGCTTTTCTTGACCGCTTGCCCGCAGCCGGTGAGTATTTCCAGGATTTCTAACGATCCCGACAAGTATCTCAATAAAGACGTGACCATCGTCGGGACGGTCAAAAAAGGTTTTGGCCTTTCCATCCCGGTGATAGGAGCGCGCGGCGGCGTCTATAAGATCGATGACGGGACCGGCTCTATCTGGGTGGTAACGGAGCGCAATGTGCCGAGCGAGGGAACCCGTATCGGGATCACCGGCCGCCTGCAGGAAGGCGTCAACTGGAACGGCAAAAATTACGGTCTGGGTGTTTACGAAAAAGAACGCCGGGTAAAATAAAAGATTTGATTTCTCCTGTTTAAGGAGAGAGCGAAAGAGGCCACGAGTTTGAAAGAACCGGCGCGGAGACACTGGCCGCGCGGGTTTTCGAAAAATCCGTGGCTTCTTTTTTTGTTTAGTGTGTTTAGTGTGTTTCGTGGTTAAACTCTTAAAATCGTCTAAGTATAATGAACTAACTTAACCACGAAACACACTAACACACACGAAAATTGCCGCCATGATCATCCGAGAGGATTTTATAGGAACGTCCGGGCCGAAACGGTCGTATGTTAATATCTCATTCGTGAAAACCCTCATCACAGCACTTGATGAAAGATTCGCCGCGCTGCACCGGCGTTCCCGTGAATTCATCGAGATCGTTCCGCCGGACAAGATCTATTTTCAGCCCGAGCATACAGGGCACGGCGCCCCGGTTTATTCCTGCGGCGAGTATCTTTTGCGCAGCGCGGGAGCGGTTGAGCAAACCTGTAACGGCATCACCACCAAGTTGTGGGACGATCCTTTTGAATGGACGCTGCCGGAAAATCTTTCGACCAGGGAAAAGATCGTGGAATATCTCGGCGAGGTCGAATACGCCCGCACCCGCGCATTTACATTATTCATTTCCGACGAAGATCTGCACCGCGAAATTCCTGCGCCCGGGAAATTAAAAACCATCTTCGCTTTGCTGCTGGAAACGCTCGCGCGCGCCGAACATTACCAGGGCCGCGCCTTTGCCTTGCTGCGATTATTTTCCGCCGTCAAACTTCCGCGAATCTAACGGTTCATCCCGCCGCCGCAACCGCTCACTGCACGTTTTGTCGAAACGGGAGAAAGTGTGTTAAATTAAGCGTTTTAGGCCTCTCCTGCGGTTTCTGAGCTGAGTTAAAACAATAAGGAGTAAAAAATGCAGCGAACAGGCAGTTTTCGTATTTCGAAAAGGACTATTTTTATAGGATCTTTGATCGCCATTTTATTTATCGGCGGCATATTTGCGGTCAGTTCATATTTGCCGGTGGCGAAAGCGGGCGACGGCAACCAGGGAACCGGCGGAAGAGACGTTGATCCCGGCGATGGACATACGCCCGGCCGCGCCATCATCGGCAACGCGTCTTACGATCAGTTTTCCAAAGCCGATGCGGCGACCGCGATCGTTCGCAGCCCGGCGCAGAACGCTTACCGCATAGCGATCCATTCGATGGCCGACCGCGCGGGCGCGGCGAAGCTGGGAACGATCGTCGAAGACTACGGTTCGTTCGTTATCGTTTCGTCGTCGAAAAAAGTAAACCTGACCAGGTCCGGACTTGACGGCGCTCCGCTGGAAACGACGGTTAATCTGCCGGGCAAATCCTTTGAGCCGATCATAAATCCGCCCGCGGGAACCCTGCGCAGCGCTAATGGGCTTGGCGGCAGGGATTATTACATCGTTCAGTTTGCCGGCACGATCAAAGGCGAATGGATGGAGAGCCTGAGCTCAGTTGGCGTGGAATTTTTGCAGTACCTGCCGAACAACGCTTATTTCATTTATGCCGACGGTGAAGCGGTGCAGAAAACAATCAGCCATTCGCGCGTAAGATGGGTCGGCGGTTTTACTCCTGACGCTAAACTACCCGCCGTCCTTTTAGACAAGCTCTCCGCCGCGAAAAACAGGACTCAGCCGAGCAGCGATTTAACGCCGCTGGAAATGACCCGTAAAAACTCGGCCGTTTTTGATGTCGCGGTATTTGCCCGCGCCGATGTCGATCAGATCGGCGTGCAGACATCGCCAATTCTTTCGGTGGAAACGTCAAGCACGTTATTCACCTGCCGAACAATTTCTTCAATGTCGTGCGCGTCGAGATGCCGGTCGATCAGGTAGAACGGCTGGCGAGCATTCCCGACGTCATTCGCATTGACGATTACAGCACTCCGAAGATCGAAGACGAGCGCTCGGCGCACATCGTGGCCGGTAATTACACCAACGCGACGACGATCTCCGCCCCGGGTTACAACCCGCTGACGCAATTTGGCGTAAACGGTACGAACGTGACCATCTCGATGGTAGACGACGGCGTGAGCATTCCCGGCACCGGCGGATTTTATATCTCGAACGGAAACACGGTTGACGGCCCGCTGCGCGGTTCGACGTCCGGCGCCAGCGGCGGCCACGGCCACCTCAATGCCAGTATCATCTCAGGCGACTCGCCTTTTGGCGGTCTGGACCCGACCGGCCACAATTACGGTATGGGTGTCGCGCCGAAATCCGACATCATCAATATCCCTTTACTCAAAGCAGGGTACTCGGGCCTGGAATCCGATTGCTATAACGACACTCTAGTCACTAACGGCATCAACGGTATCAAGGGCTCGATCAGCAACAACAGCTGGGGCAACGGCTTAAACTCAAATGTTTATGATTCCTATACGGCGCAGTTTGACGGGTTCGTCCGCGATGCTTCGGCGGCGGGCACGATCGATCCGATCACGCTGGTCTTTTCCGCGGGCAACTCCGGCACGAGCGGCCTGACCCGGCCCAAAGTGGCGAAGAACCTAATCGCCACCGGAAGCTCCGAAAATCTCCGTCCGGAGATCGTCAACGCCAGCTTTCCGAACGGCAACAATAGTATCGAAGACATCTCGACCTTCTCGTCACGCGGGCCGGCCAACGACGGCCGTGTCAAACCGGACATAATGGCCCCGGGCGGCGCGGTTTCCGGCGGGCGCGCGGGCACCGGCGGTTCGGTTAGCGGCCAGATCGACGCTAACCACTCTTATAGCTTTGGCACTTCGCACGCGGCGCCGAATCTCGCGGGCGTGGCTGCTTTATTTACCCAGTTCTGGAAAAACGGGCACAGCGGAGTTAATCCCAGCCCGGCTTTGATCAAGGCCGCCGTCATCCTGACTGCCCAGGAAATGACCGGCACGGGCGCTACAAGCGCGGTCCCGAACGCCGCTGAAGGCTGGGGACGCGTAAATATGAAGTTCATGCTCAACACGGGCGTGGCGATGAAACATGTCAATGAAACCACGACATTTTCCAATGTCAGCGATAACGTGGTTTATACCGGCACCGTGGCGGACGCTTCGAAACCGATCCGGGTGGTTTTGGTTTGGACCGATCCTCCGGCGGCGGCGCAGCCCGCATTGATCAATAATCTTGACCTGACGGTTACGGTCGGCGGCAGCACTTTACAAGGGAAATGTTTTCACCGCGCGGCCTTTCCACTACAGGCGGCACGGCGGATACGCTCAATAACGTGGAAAACATCCGGCTTCCCGCGGGAACCGCGGCGGGAACCCCGTTCTCGATCACGGTGAGCGCGACCGCGCTAAACGGCGATGGCGTGCTCGGCAATGCCGACGTGACCGACCAGCATTTCGCGCTGGTTGCTTATAACTTTCAGGATCCGGTGGCGCCGGTTTCTCACGAGCGTGCCGATTTTGACGGCGACGGCCTAAGCGACATCTCGGTCTTTCGGCCTTCGGATGGCAACTGGTACGTCGTTCGCAGTTCCGACAGCGTTATTACCATCAACACTTTCGGTTTGACCGGTGACATCATCGCGCCGGGCGATTACGACAACGACGGCAAGACCGACATGGCCGTTTTCCGCCCCTCCAGCGGCACCTGGTACGTTCAGCGGAGCACCGCCGGCTTGTTCATCCAGAACTTCGGCTTGAACGGCGATGTGCCGGTACAGGCCGATTACGATAACGACGGCAAGACGGATGTGGCGGTTTGGCGACCTTCGACCGGCGTTTGGTTCATCGACCGCAGCACGGGCCGGGTTTACCGGGCAGGTTTTTGGTATCGCGGGCGATCTGCCGGTACAGGCCGATTATGATGCGGATGGCGTGGCGGATGTCTCGGTCTGGCGTCCTTCGACCGGGATCTGGTACCTGAACCGCACTACGGCGGGACTCGCGATCGTCGGTTGGGGATCAACAGGCGATATGCCGGGACACGGCGATTTTAACGGCGACGGCTTAATGGACCTGGCAGTATTTCGGCCCAGCAGCGGAACCTGGTACGTGGCCAATCAGGCCGGCTCTGCCCTCTCTATCACTAACTGGGGCTTGAATGGCGATCTGCCGGGCCCGGCTGATTTTGACGGCGACGGCAAAGACGACCTGAACATTTTCCGTCCGAGTACCGGTGTGTGGTTCACGCTGCGTTCGGGCGGCGGCGTCAGCGGCGGGCCTTTCGGCTCAAACGGCGACATGCCCGTTCAGCGCGGATACATACCGCAATAGTATGGAGTGCGGGGCATCCTGCCCGCCTTGTCAGTAGCGCCTGCGTTAGCAGGGGCGTAAAAAAGCCGCGCTCGCTATGGGTGCGGCTTTTTTTTGTCAAAAGGTAAGTTGAGCTATCACGAGGTCAGTACCGGGAACGAAGTGACCGGCTTAATGAGCGCAGCGAAAAACTAACGGCATCCAGCCGTCGGAGAAGAAGCCGGTCACTTCGTTCCCGGTACTGACCCGTTATCAACTGGCTGTAAAATCTCCCAAAATCATGTTTCGTTTCACCGGCGGCTGAAACGAATGAAACAAATGAAACAAAATGAAACAGAAATCTTAAAAATCACACGTGATGCCCCAAAAGTATCTAAAAGCGGCTTGAAAAGATCAGCGGAACCTGGGGAGTTACCGAAAGCAGAAATGCCGCGAGGTTATTATTGCCGATAGCTGTTCGTTTTTGTAGGAAAGTTTTTGGAGAAGTTTGTTTTTTGGGATCTTTAATATAAAACAACGGCCATTATGATGAGGTCAGAACCGGGAACGGCAGTGCCCGGGTTTCTTCTAATAATTAATGATGGCTTTAACTATAAAGTCAGCCACTAATCCCAAATTATGGGCAAATTTAAACTTGTGGGCAAGATTATGGGCAAGTGGGAGTATTGTCTTAATTTGGTTTTTCCTCTTTATCGCCCTCTTGCCAATATTTATCGGAAGCGATTTTCAGACTTCGCAAACGAGGGTCGTACATATAAACCCGATTAAGAGTAAACGTGTCCCCATTTTTATCTTTATACCTTCCTTGGAAATAATAAAACATATTAAGTTTGCCGTCTTCAACATCTCGACAGACTTCAGTGCTGATCGGTCTTTCCAGCGTAAGGATTGCACTGATTGTAGCGGTGGGAGCTATTTCAGGATGCCGATAATCAGACTCACGGTCGTTGGTGGGCAACATACCTTCAAACGACAAGAAATGGATAATACAACTACTTTGAATGTTCAGATTATAAGCAGTTATATTTCCGCGATTCGTGATATGCAGAATTACTCTAGGCTGTTGATTAGGGACCAAGTTAAAGATGATTTTATCAACCGACAATTCAGGTCGCGGCTCGGCGATAGTTCTATTTTGAACTTTCAACAAAGTTTTAATTTTCTTAAGAGTTTTGGTGTCTGGAGTGTTATGTGGGATATTATCAGCTCGCTGGCTTTGGTGGTACCGCCTAACTCGCAAAATAATCATCAATATTATTTCCATTGCGAGAAGTCCAAGGTAGTAGATCAACCACCAAGCGCTGTTAAGGCTGATAAGCCAGATAATCATTCCGAGGGTGGCCGCGACGAGAACGGCATCAACGATAGGGATAATTATCTCAATAATAAGAATGCTTGCTCGTTCTCGACCGCGGGAAAGCTTGTGATGGCGCTTTACGGGTTTCTTTTCGGCGTTTTGGCTACTATTATTTTTTTTCAAAAACGACATATTTATATTATTGCAACACAAAAGGCCTGATGGAATGAGCTAAAAATACCACTAAACTCACCTAGGTGTAAATTAATTTAAGTCTTTGGTTACTGAGTTTAAGACCTGAAACCACACTAAAAGACATGAACAAAACATAAGACAAATGCCGGACTTTATCGGCAAAGTCATCATTAATCATTAGAAGAAACCCGATCGCTACGGCTCCCGGTTCTGACCTCATTATTTGACAACCTGCTGCACCCGGTGACATCTGACGCCGGGCGCGATTAGATCGCTGGCGCGATCTTTGCGGGCAGGATGCCCGCGCTCCATATTTTCGTAGTAAAAGATACGATTACAGTGTAAAATCTAACGAAGCAATCAATATTTAGTATTCCTGTTCCAACATTTAAGCTGTTCAAAATAGATCCCTTGGAGGTGTCCTTTGAGATTCGCAAAGATAGCCCTGGTACTCGTTTTGGTCGCCGGTTTTGCCGGATCGGTCATTTGGTATATTTCTGCCGAGCGTGAAGAGAACGACCCCGATCTTCCGCCGGGAATGAAGATCGACAAGGAGCAATATCTCCACGCGCGGAACGAACAGCATATGCTGCTGCGCGGGCTCGACACCGCCAAGCAGGAATCGCGTACCAATGCGATCCGGGAAATGGAGCAGAGTGAGCGTGCTCTTGCTTTGAAAAAGGGCGAGGCCGCGCCGGAATCGATCCCGCAAGCCTGGCGTCCGATGGGCCCGGCGCCGATCCCTAACGGGCAAACCACCGGCCGGGTCGATCCGGTCAGCGGGCGTACCGTCACGCTCGCCGTTCACCCGACCAACCCGAACACCGTCTATGCCGGCGCGGCACAGGGCGGCGTTTATCGCTCGCTCGACGGCGGCAACAGCTGGACGCCGATCATGGACAGCGCCCTGACGCTCGCGACCGGGTTTATCGCCATTTCGCCTTCAGATCCCACAACGGTTTTTGTCGGCACGGGGGAAGCGGGTTTTTCACTCGACAGTTTTTTCGGCGTCGGCGTCTATCGCATTACCAATGCCGATTCGCCAAACCCGGTAGTTACCGGGCCGCTCAATAAGGATGCTCTCAATGCCGATATTTTTACCGGAAGGGCGGTCGGGCGGATCCTTGTTCTTCCGACCGATCCTAATGTTATTTATGTGGGTACGGTCAGCGGGCAGGCCGGTCTGGGAAGTGTCACCGGGGCGCCCGCGCCTGCGCGCGGCCTTTACCGCTCGGTCAATGCCTTGTCGGCAAATCCTACTTTTGAAAGGTTGACGGTTTCCGCGGCGACGGCTGACCGCCCGATACTCGACGCGGTTTTTGAACCGGGCAATCCGAACCGGATGTTCGTGACACTGGCCGATACGACCGGGCACAATGACGGCGGCGTTTATTTTTCCACCAACGCGCTCGACCCGGCGCCGACGTTCACGCGTCTGCTCGTGACCGGCGTCGGCGCTGAACTTGCGCACGCCGAGTTGGCCATTCAAAAAACCGGCAATACCGTGACGGTCTATTGCGCGCACGGAACAAGCAGCGGGCAGCTTTCAAAGACCAGCTACGACACGACCGCGCCGGGGACCCCGGCCTTTACCCTGGCCATCGACAATAATTTCTGTAACGGGCAATGTTTTTATGACGTTGCCGTGGCGGTCGATCCGAACGACGCAAATCGCGTTTACCTGGCGGGTTCGCCGACGCTTCCTTTTGGAATTTCGACGACCGGCGGCACCAGCTTTACCACCAGCGCCACCGGCCTGCACGTAGATTCGCACGCGATCACGGTCGCGCCTTCCAGCTCGAACGTCATCTATTTCGGCAGCGACGGCGGTGTCTGGCGGTCGGCTGATTCCGGCGCGAGCTGGGTGAGTAAGAATGTGACCGGTTACAGCGCCACGCAATTCGAATCCCTCGCCGTTCACCCCACCGAGCGTTATTACACCCTCGGTGGAACTCAGGATAACGGCACGGAATATCTTTTCCCCGACGGCACCACCTGGACCCGCGCGGTAGGCGGCGACGGCGGTTTTATCGTGATCGACAAGAATTCACTTTCGGCAAACAGCATGGTGTCGTATCACACGTTCTTTAACCAGACCAACTCACAGATCGGCTTTGCCCGTTCGACCAACAATCAGCCTAACGGCACGCCGATCTACGGCAACTTATTGGGCTGCGGCGGCACGGCCAACGGCATTAGCTGCACGGACGCGACGCTCTTTTACGCGCCGCTCGTTTTGGGCCCGAACGCTACGGGGAGCGTCGGCAACACTGTTTATTTCGGTTCGAACAAATTGTACCGCTCCATCAATCAGGGCACGACCATGACCGTTGTGAGCCAGACGCTGCCTAACACGGGTGCGAACGAACGCGTCAGCGCCATCGGCATCTCGCCGCAGAACGACGACATTCGTTTGATCGGTTCCACCACCGGCCGCGTTTATTTTTCTGGCACCGCCGGCGCCACTACCATGGCCGACATCACGGGTTCGATCCCGGCGCGCTATATCGGGCGCATCGCGATCGACCCCACCAACGGCAATACGGCCTACGTCGCGCTGAACGGTTTTGGCATTCCGGGCCAGCACGTGATGAAAACGACCAACCTAAGCGCGCCCGTTCCTACCTGGGTAAATTCCGGCAGCGGGATACCCGATATTCCGACCAACGCGCTGGTCATCGACCCCGCCCATCCGCAAACGCTCTACGCGGGAACGGACATCGGCGTTTTTCGTTCGACCGACGGCGGAGCGAGTTGGACGCCGTTTTCCACCGGGCTGCCGCGTGTGGCGGTATTTGAGATCGGAATTCAGCCGGTCAATCACATTTTGAAGATCGCCACGCACGGGCGCGGCATCTGGGAATACAGCCTCGCCAACCGCAAGGTCGTTTCCGATTTTGACGGCGATGGTTTAAGCGACATAGCGGTCTGGCGTCCTTCGGACGGCATCTGGTATGTCATTCGCAGCTCCGACAGCGTGTTTACCGCCAATGCTTTCGGCTCGTCCGGCGACATCATTACACCGGGCGATTATGACGGCGATGCGAAAACCGATATGGCGATCTTCCGCCCGTTGTCCGGCCTCTGGTATGTGCAGCAAAGCACGGCCGGGCTGGCGATCCAGGCTTTCGGATCGCCCGGCGATATACCGGTGCAGGGAGATTATGACGGCGATGACAAGGTCGACGTGGCGGTCTGGCGTCCCTCGACCGGTATCTGGTATCTGAACCGCAGCACTACCGGGTTTGCCGCGATCGGATTCGGACTATCAGGTGATATGCCGGTGCAGGGAGATTACGACGCCGACGGGAAATTCGACGTGGCTATCTGGCGGCCTTCGACCGGAACGTGGTTCCTGCTGCGCAGCGCCGCCGGCCTGGCCGGAGGAAATTGGGGCGTCAGCGGCGACCGTCCGGCACAGGCCGATTATGACGGTGACGGGAGGTACGACCAGGCCATCTGGCGTCCGAGCGACGGCACCTGGTATGTCTTTGGCACCACTTCGGGCTTTACCGCCACCAACTTCGGTTCAAGCGGCGATGCTCCGGCGCCCGGCGATTTTGACGGCGACGGCAAAGAAGACTTTGGCATCTACCGGCCCACGAACGGCTTGTGGTTCCTGCTGCGGACAAGCGCCGGCTTTGGCGGCACGGGCTTTGGCTTAAACGGCGACGTGCCCGTCCCCGCCGGGTATATTCCGCAGTAGGAGAGAGGAAAGGAAATTAGGAAAGAAGGAAATTAGGAAAGAAGGAAAGAAGGAAAGAAGGAAAGAAGAGTGCCGCCGCCTTAGCGTGCAAATATTTTCTTCCCTTAATTTTCTAATTTCCTTCTTTCCTATTTCCTCACTTCCTATCTTTTCGGCGCGTCTTTCACATACTTATCCATCCAGTTGACCATCTCATACAGCACATGCTCGGTCGATTCCCTGGCTGAGTAACCGTGCGCTTCGAAGGGAAGCATCACCAGCCGCGCTTTTCCGCCCAATCCGCTGATCGCGGCAAACAGGCGTTCGGATTGAATGGGAAAAGTGCCCTGGTTATTGTCGGCTTCGCCGTGGATCATCAGCATCGGTTCATTGATCTTGTCCGCATAGAAAAACGGCGACACTTTTTCATAAAGGTCCTTGGCTTCCCAAAAACTGCGGCGTTCCGACTGAAAACCGAAAGGCGTCAGCGTGCGGTTATAAGCCCCGCTGCGGGCGATACCGGCCCGGAAAAGGTCGGAATGCGCCAGCAGGTTGGCGGTCATAAAAGCGCCGTAGCTGTGGCCGCCGACGGCGACGCGGTCGCGGTCGATCACGCCCATTTCCACGCCCTTATCGATCGCCGCTTTGGCCGAATCCACGACCTGCTGCACGAACGTATCGTTGACCGTTTCCGGATCGCCGACGATCGGCATCGTCGTGTTATCCAGAATGGCGTAACCCTGCAGCAGCAGGAAAAGGTGCGAGATACCGCCGATCTGGGTAAAACGATTGGTCGCGCCCGTCACCTGTCCCGCGGTCGAAGCGTCATTAAATTCCAGCGGGTAGGCCCAGACCAGCGCGGGCAGCCTGGTGCCTTCCTTGTAACCCGGCGGCAGGTAAAGCGTGAACGAGAGATCGACGCCGTCAGCGCGTTTGTAGGTTACCAGCTGCTTTTTGATCCCGCGCAGCTGCGGCGCCGGGTCTTTGAAATCGGTCAGCGGGCGATAGGCCATCGCGGTGCAGACCTGTCCCGCGGGGCACACTTGCCGCATGAAAAGATTCGGCGGTTCCGAGATGGACTCTTTCCGGGTGATGAAATTCATTCCCTGATCGTCCGTCATCGCCACAAACGTTTCGTACTCTTCTGTCCCGGCGCGGAATATCTCAGACGTCTGATTTGTTTGCAGGTTCCAGCGGCGGAAGAACGGCCGGTCGCCCTGCGGCGAAGAACCCACGCCCGTCATAAATATTTCATCGCCATTTTGCCTGACCGCGTTAAAGCCGTTGGGCAGCTGTCTGTTGATGGGATTGCCGATGTCGTTATAAGCGTCGTTGACGTTTAGGTCGGAGAGCATTTTGACGTTGGCGGTGTTTTTCGGGTCCGTCATAAACACACGCGAGCGCTGTTTATCACGGTCAAAGTCGTAGAAGAACATCATGTTGCCTTTTTCGCCAAAAGCGCGGCCCGCGTAACGCTGCTCGATCTTTAGCATTTCGGCGGGCGCCGAAGTAAACGGCCCGGCTAGCTTCATCAGCTTATCTTTAGGGGTCACTTTGCTGCGCGGGTCGCCGCCGTCCAGCGCTTCCACCCAGACCAGCGTGGCCGCTTCGGTCGGGACCCAGCCATAACCGCGGGGCCCGGTCGCCACGCCCTGCGCCGGTATCTGGTCCTGCAGCGGCAGGCTCGCTACTTTGTAAAGCACACGTCCGTTCATGTCCCAAACTTCTACTTCCTTGGGAAAGCGGAAAGCCGGGTAGAGATAAGAAAAAGGTTTTTGCAGGCGGGAAGTAAGAATATTCTGCCCGTCCGGCGATACTGAGGCCGTGTCAAAGATCCCCGGCTGGCCGATCTCTTTTATTTTTCCGTCCAGGGAAACGACCGCCAGCTGCGACGTTGAATAGTATTCAAATAACTTTTCATCGTTCGGATTTTTTAACATGTCCTGAAAAGTCTGTACCGCGCCGCGCCGTCCGGAAGTTTCCTGGATCGCCGGCCCGGCAGGCGTAACATTTTGATAGGCCGGGGCGACGCCGCGATTTTTCGGCACCATCGACACGAACAGATTCTTCTGGTCGGGCATCCATCCAAACTGGCCGAAAGCCGTGTTGACCTGCACGCCGTTTATCTTTCGCGCCTTTCCGCTGGCGGCTTCAATGATCCAAAGCTCGACACCTCCCGGGGTGATATTTCCGGCGGCCAGGTATTTCCCGTCGGCCGACCATTGCGGCGACACTATCCTGGCCCCGGCAGGCAGCGTCACGATAGTCTCTTTCCCGTCGGAAATATTTTTCAGCGTTAATTTGACGGAATATCCCTGCAGGTGCGGCGCGTTGGTGATCGGGTTGATCCGTATCCCGGCCAGGCGCAGCATCGGTTGGGCCAGGTCGGCGATGGGCGGGTAACGCAGCGGCTCAAGAAGCGCCATCTTGTCACGCGCGGGCGATATCGAGGTGAAGGGTGTCGCCGGCGAATCCAGCACGTCCATGATGTCTTTGGGCGGTTTTTGATAAACTCCCTGGGCGAACAGGTTCAGCGGTAAAAGGAGAGCGAAAAGAAAAAACAAGAACTTTGCCTTCATTATTTTTATCCCTTTAATTTTTTTTAGAGCGAATACTTGGTGATGTTTTTGTAATATAACATATTAGTTCAAGGTTCAAAGTCCAAAATTCAAGGTTCAAAGTTCTGAACCTTTGACTTCGAACCTCGAACTTCGAACTTCGAACCCATATATTAAAGATTGAACTTTCCAAAACCGGGAAACGTAGCTAGAATTGGTCTTATTAAGGTCAGGCTAGTTTTCAGGAGAAATCAAAAATGCATTGTCCGCGCTGCGGCCAGCAGCAAATAAACGAAGAAACCAAATTCTGCTCGAAGTGCGGATTTCAATTGCACGTGGTGTCGGCGGTGCTGATGCACGGCGGTTCGCTGCCGCAATTAGACCTGCTGAATCAGCAGCAGGGACAAAAGAAATGGCTGACGCGCAGAAACGGGATGATCTTCAGCCTGTTCTGGTTTATAGGTTTCCTGCTGATACTGTGTCCGTTTTTCGGAATGCTGGACATTGATGTGCTGACGGGTATGTCGGCGATACTGGGGATCTTTGGCGGGCTAATACTCTTCCTGGCCTCGGCCCTTTTCCTGGAAGGAAAACCGAAAGCGCCTTATTACCCATATCCGATGGCGCCTCATCAAATGCCGCAATATCCCCCTCAAATGCAGCAGCATCAGATGCAGGGACAAGGCTACCAGCAAAACGTTTTACCGCCGCAGCAGTCCCAGCCGGCGCAGGGTTATACGCCGCCGCCGCACGTGGCCGGCAGCTGGCGCGATACCAACGACCTGGGCCGCCCCAGCGTCACCGAAGGCACGACCCGGCTGCTGCAAAAAGACGAGGAACAATGAGTTTGTAGAGTTCGTAGAGTTTATAGAGTCTAAAGAGTCTGGAATAGATATGATCACAATGGACTCATGGACTCATGACTCTATAGACCCAACAGACTGGAGAAATTAGATGCATTGTCCTGATTGCGGCCAGCAGCAAATAAGCGATGAGATCAGATTTTGCTCGCGCTGCGGATTTCCTCTTGCGGTGGTTTCGCAGATCGTGGCGGGTCGCGGCACGATCCCGGGCCTTTCCGAAGCTTCCGAAAAACCTCGCTGGCTGACTCGTAAGAAAGGGATCTTCTTCGGCGTTGTTTGGATGCTGTTTTTTCTTTTGATGATCGCGGGGCTTTTGGATGAGCTGAAAGCTCCCGGCGAGATCGTTTCCGCTGCCGCCATCTTCGGGGTTTTCAGCGGCATCGTCATTATTGTAGCTTCGGCTATGTTTCTGGAGCGTGAGCACCGGGCATACCCCGATACCAGTCACGACCCATATGGGAAATCCGGGCATTCCGGGCAATCTGGGCAATCTGGGCATTCTGGGCTGCGGCGTCACGAAATGAGCGCCGGCGCCCTGCTCAAACTCTGCCGCCGCCGCAATCCATGCCCGCGCAAAACTACGTCCAACCTGGGACGAAAAACCGCTGGGACACGAACGAACTGGTCCAACCAAGCGTCACCGAAGGCACGACCAGACTATTACGAGAAGAGGAACGATAAACGATTTGGGATTTTAGATTTGTGATTTTGGATTTGGAATCGCTCAAACTTATCCACAATCCACAATCCACAATCCACAATCCGCATCTAAAATCCGCAATCTAAAATCTAAAATCCGCAATCTAAAATCTAAAATCTAAAATCTAAAATCGCTAGTATCCCACCGCTTCGCCGTCCGCTCTCGCATCGACCGCGCCTAACCTGACCCCTTTTTCATCGACCATGATCGCGGTCGTCGAAGCGATGTAGAGCTGTTTCGCGGCAAATTTATGACCGAGTTTTTCCAGCGCCGTGCGGGTATCGTCCGACATTCCCAAAGGTTCCGATACGATCTCGTCCGGGTACCATTGATGATGAATGCGCGGCGCGTCGATGGCCTGCTGGATATTCATTTCGTGGTCGATGACATTGATCACCGATTGGATGACCGCGTTGATGATGCGCGGGCCGCCGCGGGCGCCCAGCGCAAACCAGAAGCTCCCGTCCTTGCGCAGAACGATCGTCGGCGTCATCGCCGAAAGCGGTCGGCTTTTTGGCATCACCGAATTATTTTCACCCTGGATCAGCCCGATACATATTCGGCTTGCCCGGGCGCGCGGCAAAATCATCCATCTCATCGTTCATCAAAAATCCCGCGCCTTTGATCGTCACGCGCCGAGCCGTAGAGGTCGTTGATGGTGTAAGTATTTGTGACGACATTTCCCTGCGCATCGACCACGGTAAAATGCGTCGTCTCCATCGACTCTTTTCCAAACGGCTCGCCGTGGCCGATCTTCGCGCTCGGTGTCGCTTTTGTCAGATCGATGGAAGCGCGCCGCGTTTCCGGCATATTTTTTATCGATCAGTTTCGCGGTGGGAATGTTGGCGAAATCCGGATCGCCCAAAAATCCCGCGCGGTCGGCAAACGACCGTCGCAAAGCTTCGGTCAGCAGGTGGTATTTCTGCGCCGAATTCCACCCCATGCTTTTCAGGTCATAATTTTCCAGCATGTTCAGAGTCTCCGAGCAGCGCGATCCCGCCCGAACTGGGCGGCGCCATCGAAATGACAGGGAAGCCGCGATAGCTGCCCTGCACCGGCACACGCTCTTTGGCGACATAATTTTTCAGGTCTTCCAGCGTGATCAGGCCGCCATGCGCCTTCATATCGTCGGCGATAAGTTTGGCGGTCGCGCCCTGGTAAAATTCTTTCGCGCCGAATTTTTGTATCCGCGCGAGCGTGGCCGCCAGCTCCGGCTGTTTGAAGACATCGCCTTCTTCGTAATAGCTGCCGCTGTTTAGGAAAATACGCTTGCTTTCGTCGTAGGCGTTCAGCCTTTCTTCATAATTTTTGAAAAGCTCCGCGAGGCGATAGCTTAAATCATATCCGTCCGCGGCCAGCCTGCGCGCCGGTTCAACCAGCTGCGACCACGTTAATTTTTTCGAGCCGTATTTTTTAAACGCCATTTCCAGACCCGCGGGCGTTCCCGGAACGCCCGAAGCACGATAACCGACGGTCGATGAGCCTTCGCCTTTGATCAGGTTCCCGCTGCCGTCGACAAATATGTCATGCGTTGCCGCGGCCGGCGCCATTTCCCGATAGTCGATCGAGGTGGTGCGCCCATCCTTAAATCGAATGAGCATAAAACCGCCGCCGCCCAGGTTTCCGGCCTCCGGGTAAACCACCGCCAGCGCCAGTGCCACGGCAATCGCGGCGTCCACCGCATTCCCGCCGCGCTTGATCACGTCAATGCCCGCTTGCGACGCCAGCCGGTGGTTTGACGCAACCATCGCGTGCTTGCCGCGCACCGGCTCCCGCGAAGCAGCACGGGCCCCATGAAAGGGAAAGACAAGGTAAAGTGCAAATTGAATCAGTAAGAACGCGGTAAGAAAATATCGGGTGTTTTTCATAAAATAATTCGGTAAACCTGGGAGCGCAGGCATCTTGCCTGCACGAACGCAAAGCGTTCGAAATGACATGGACCAGGCCGATCAAAACCGATATAAGTAATCCGTTTAAATCACCAGATCGGCATACTATAAATTTCTTAGGCTGCGAGCAGCCTTTGCAGGCAAGATGCCTGCGCTCCCAGGATTACGCTTTTGTTATTTTAATAGCTGCACGTAGATATACAAATTGCCTCAGTACTTAGCTGGTTATTCTACGTTTAGATACAAAAATACCCCAAAACGTCAAAAACTCCCCGGAAAAATGTTCCTTTTTGTCTCTGATTTACGCGTTAACCAGGTAGAGAAGTTTTTGAAAGAGCATTTTTGCTGTGTCTTATGGAATAGAAATTCCTTTTTAGGTACTTGAATTCATAGACCGATTCTGTGGCACGGCAAATGCATTAACTATAATCGGCAAGCTTAATGAAGTTAATTAAGACCCCGCCGCCAACTCTTCTAGCGCGTGGCTTGCCGCTACGCACTTTATCCTTCCGAGCGTTCCTTCAGTTGTCCTACCTATTAAGCCGGGCTGGTAAAACAGCCCGGCCTACCTACCTTTAAGGCAATAACGCAAAGAAATCGCCAAATACAGGCATAATAAGAGCCTTCAGCTTTGTTTGACCCAAATTCATTCATGCTGAAGGCTTTTTGTTTTGCTATTTGATCACGATGCAGATTGCTGAATTTCCGGTCAATCATCTTGACGAAAAATCGGTCAGGGTGACATTTTGCGTCACTTTCTTTTGACAAATTTTGTCTAAAGGAACTGTTAAACAGTTTTCACGCTAACTGTTGGTGAGATGAATTCTTCCAAATTGAAGTATTCCCGAAGCCTAAGAATTTTAGCCACAGAGAACACCGAGGTCACAGAGACGAAGTTCCTTTACTCTGTGCTCTCTGTGATCTCTGTGGCTAAATTCTTTTGCCGAATGGACAGATGTCCGCGCTCCGGCGGGGATAGATTTCTGCTAAACTCTCCGCCATGAGTCTCGAAGCCGGTTTGAAAGAAACCGGTAAAAACAATTCAGCTATTTTAAGCGTCATTTTGGCGATACTTTCCGGCATTTTATTGACGCTTTCGTTTCCCGATTTCGATCTCTGGTGGCTGGCGTGGGTCGGATTGGTACCTTTGCTGTTCGCGCTCTGGCGGCAGCGAAATTCCATCTTTCATTCAATTTTGGCGAGCTGGATATTTGGCACCGTTTTTATCTACGGCACCTGCTGGTGGCTGACCTACGCGCCGGTCACTACGCGGGCTTTAATGCCGTTCTGGCGTATTTCCTGATGATTTTTGTGGCGCTGGGCGTAGGCGTCTTTTTTGCGCTCTTTGGCCTTATCCAGGGAAGGCTTTTTCGCCGTTATGGCGTCACAGGCGACGATGCTTTCGCCGGTGCTCTGGATAGGCATCGAATACCTGCGGTATCTGCTCACCGGCAACGACTGGAACGCGCTCGGCTATTCACAGGCCTTTGTGCCCGTACTGGTCCAGCCGGCTAAATACGGCAGCTTTTTTCTCGTGGGGTTTTTGATCGCCGCATTTAATGCGTTGATCTTTCTATTCTTTATCAAAAGAAATAAAAAAACACTCATCACTATTCTTTCATCGTTAATAATTATTGCCGGCCTGATCTTTCTCAGCCAGCCGGTCAAAAAAGACATCACGGCCTTAGACGCGCGCAAGCCGGAAGCGCTGGTGCCCGCAGCATTGGTAATTGCCGTGCAGCCAAATGTTCCGATGAGCGGCTTGAGTGAAACTGAATGGGACCGGCTGCGTGCAGAGCAGGGCGAGATGGCTGAGCGGGCCTGGCAGGCGCGCCGCGCGGCGGGTTTCCCGCCGTGATCGTTTTGCCCGAATCGCCGATGAATTACATGTACGAGCGCGATCTGGAGTTTCGCGATTTTCTGCACCGGTACACCAAAAAGACGAATGCGTCGGTGCTGTTTAATTCCGCCGAGCCTTCGCGTGAAGGGATGCAGTTTTACAATTCCGCGGTGATGGTCAACGAGACCGGGGCAAAAGTGGCGCAATACAACAAGATCCACCTGATGCCCTTTGGCGAGTACGTCCCGATGTCTGACGTGCTCTCGCAAGTAATGCCGCCGCTGCTGGGGAGTTTTGCTTTTGGCAGCGAAACGAACCTGCTGCCTTTCGGCGAGGCAAAAGGCGGAATAATGATCTGCTTCGAATCTCATTTTCCCGGCCTCTCGCGCGAGTTCGTTTTAGGCGGCGCGGACGTGCTGGTCGAAATGACCAACGACGGCTATCTCGGCCCGACGCCGGTCTTGAAGCAGCATCTGGCCAACGCGGTCTTCCGCGCGGTCGAAACCGATCGCCCGCTGCTGCGCGTCACCAACGTCGGCATCTCCGGCTATATTCAGCCCGATGGAAAAATTCTCGACGCGACCGGCAGCTACGTCGCCGATACCCGCACCTGGACGGTGGCGAAGTCCGATGGCTCTCAGACCGTCTATGTAAGGTACGGCGATTGGTTCGCTATATTGTGTGCAGCTCTTAGTCTGGTGTTCATCGCTTTGAGTTTCAGAAATTTCAGAAAGACCTAGCCACGAATTACACTAATCACACGAATCGGGTCATGTTTCTATTCGTGCAATTAGTGTAATTCGTGGCTAAAAAATACTTATGCCGAAAGAACTGGACCTGCCCGTTAAAGAATTCAAGACCCAGGCCGCCTGGGAAAAGTGGCTTGAGAAAAATCATGACAAGTCGCCAGGCGTCTGGATGCGTTTTTACAAAAAAGCTTCCGGGGTAAAGTCGATGAATTACGACCAGGCGCTTGATGGCGCGCTCTGCTATGGCTGGATCGACGGGCAGACAAATAAGTACGACGACGATTCCTGGGTGCAGCGTTTTACGCCGCGCCGCGCGCGCAGCATCTGGTCAAAACGCAACGTCGGCCACGTCGATAGATTGACCAAGGCAGGGAAGATGAAAGCCGCCGGCCAAGAGCAGATCGACGCCGCCAAAGCCGATGGCCGCTGGAGCGTCGCCTACGATTCGCACAGCACCATGGAGATTCCCGAGGATTTCTTAAAAGCTCTTGCCAAAAACAAAAAAGCCAAAGCTTTTTTTGAATCGCTCAACAAAGCCAATCTCTACTCGATCGCCTTCCGCCTGCAAACCGCCAAAAAACCCGAGACCCGCGAAAAACGCATGAAGCAAATTCTCGAGATGATGAAAAACGGCGAAAAATTTCACTAACCCATGTTAGGTGTTCCATGTTCCGGGAGTGCGCAAACGGAACACCGGAACAAAAATGGAACACGGTTTTGGGAAATTTGACATTCAAAGAGCGTCAGCCGCAGCGACTGGAACCACGATGATACCGGAAGTTATGCAAGGGTTGAACGGCGCTTTTTGTTGTTTCGAGAAGTTTGGGAGAATTCGTCGGTTACTGGAATGAGGTCAGAACCGGGAACGGCAGTGACCGGCTTTGAGCGAAGCGAATAAAGTGATGATGAAATTACATGAGACAGGAACTAGGGAGTTTTATTCGCAGGAATTTCTTTGGAGTTTTTGATGAGACGGGAGGCCTCGCGCAATCTTTCGACGATTCTCAGTTTTTCAAGGATAGGCAGATCGGCCCTTTTCTTCCGCGCTTCCTTTTTAGCATCGAACATTTGTTCTAACGTAAGATCCGTCGCTACATTTTGTTTTAGTACTTTCGCCATTCGTTTTCCAAGTTGAATCGGACAATTAATTCTTCCAATAAAATAGTATCAACTTTTTCCTGTTGAATAAACATTTCTACGCGTGCGAAATCTTTGGCGCGCCCGGTTCGCAGCATTATGGCGACAAGATATTCCGGCGGCATAACTCTAACAGGCACGCCGTCAACATCAAACGTTCGGGCTTTTTGCAGGCCTCCGTTTATGAGTTCATCATAGGCAGGTAAGAATTGAACAGGCCAATTTTCTATGTCAATCGATTCAGAATGCTCTTTATTAGGTAAATACCCAAGCGCCGCTAAGTATTCGTAAATCGGTGAAAGCGATAAAAGATCGTTGCTGCTTACCGCCATCGGAATAAAAACATCGACGTCAAAAGTGGCAAATGGCTCGACATAAAAAATAGCCCCGATAGCATCGCCGATCGCATAATCGTCGATGATCTCGTTCGCAACCATTTTGTTTATGACCCTAAAGACGTTTTGCACACGGGAAGTTTATCATGAGGTGTTGTTTTTCTGTCGTATTTTTGGGCTTAGAGATGTGTTGGGAATGAGGTCAGTACCGCGAACCCCAGCATCTTATGCAGAAATTTTCGCGGTTAATATAGTTTTCATGTCTGACCTCCGTGGGAAATAAGTGTGGTTTTGGAAATCGTAAAGAGTAAGGCTGCTTTTCAGTGTTATGGCCGGTAAATAAACTCAAAGAAGTGAGATTGATGAAAAACGGCGAGAAATTTCACTGGCTATAAATAATTTTTTATTACACAATTGAATTCGCATTTAAAGATTCCTCTCGCCTCCTGAGAGCCATTATTAATTTTTCGTAGCCTGTTTTTTCAAAGAAATTTACCCATTGCCAAATGCGCAAATGCTCCGGAATGTCACATTCCTCGAGTTTAAGAGGGATCAAATATATCGTGCCTTCCGGTTGTTCCTGTGCCGCATCAAGGGCATATCGAATTTCCTTTTGAAGATAACCTTTTTTGTTTATCGAACTCTGAGAAAGACATACTAAGACCACGTCGGAGTTTCGTACAGCCTTTGGGATTTCGATCTCCCATTTTTCGCCCGGCAATAGATCTTCTTCATCTAACCAGGGAGTTATTCCATCGGCAATCAAACGGCTGTACAGCGCGCGTACTGCCAACTTATCGTTTGACGAATGACAAAGAAAAACGCTTAATTTGCGTTTTTGATCTTTCGTCTGTTTAACATCAGCATTTAAATTAGACTGTGCCAAAGCGATCGAAGAAAGTGAAACTTTTTGCAGTTTTAATAAATGCAATGCGTAGGATCGTTTTGCCTGGAAAATGGCCGCAAGAATATCGCCGCCATTGACCTTACCATGGCCGCGACCCTGGGCTTGTATGATCCCATATTCGACAATATTCCGAAACGACAAAGTAAGTTCCGGCATCTGTTGCGCATCCGTCGGGAGTTTCTCTACCATCTCGGAAAGATACATATCCAGTGCCTGGCGGAGTTCGTGCAAATCGGCAGCGCATTCTTTTAGTATCGCTACGGTAATGTTATCCGAGAGCAGCGCAAAAAGAAGATGTTCAAGAGTGACATGCTCATGTCTGCGTTTAACTGCCTCCTCGACCGCCATCGAAAATGTCGCTTCCAGTTCTTTCGTTACCATAAATTACAATTTACACCAGCTTTGCACAGCGTCTTCCAGGATTTTTTTTCCGGATCAAGCCAGAGGGCAAACATTAATTGTGTCATTTCAGGGATGTGATAAGCGCAATGGTCAAATTAAAAATAACAAAACTTTGTACGTTTTGACAAAAGTGACAACCACTTATGCGATATTTAACGATTTAACGCAAATAAAAAACGACTTTTAAATAACCGGTACCGGTCTATCTTTTTCTGTTTGCGCCGCATTCACCATTCGGTTTTTTTCAAGTATGATAAGGATAGATTTAAGTGGAGAATTATGATCGCAGAAACAACCATTCAGGACCTTCGCGCCAAGTACGAAGAAACCAAAACGCAAGTTGAACAGCTTGGGAGGTTTCTTTGACGTCCCCGCAAAACAAGCCGAACTCGCAAAATTAGAGGAAAAAGTTTCCGCGCCTGATTTCTGGAACGACCAGGAAACGGCGCAGAAGGTAATGAAGCAGCGCACGCGGCTGAGCAGCGCCGTCGATCGACAGCAGGGCTTTGAGACCGCGCTGTCGGACGCCGAAGTGCTTTTCGAATTCGCGGAAACGGACGCGGCGTCATTAAAAGAAGTGCAAACCCTGCTCGAAAAACTGGCGCCGGAAGTTTCCGCCGCCGAGATCGAGATGCTGATGTCCGGCGAGAACGACGGCAAGAACGCCATCTGCTCAATTCAATCGGGCGCGGGCGGCACCGACGCGCAGGATTGGGCTGAGATGCTGCTCAGAATGTATTTGCGCTGGGCCGAGCGGCGCGGGTTTACCGCCGAGGTTTTAGAAGCGCAGGCCGGGCAGGAAGCGGGCTTAAAATCCGCCACCTTCCGCGTCGAAGGCGATTATGCTTACGGCTTGATGTCGGCGGAAGCCGGTGTTCATCGCCTCGTCCGCATTTCGCCTTTTAATTCCGGCGGCAGCCGCGAGACCTCGTTTGCCTCGCTTTTTGTTTCGCCCGAGATCGACGAGGACATCGAGGTCGAGGTGCTGGACAAAGATCTGCGCGTTGACACTTATCGCGCGACCGGCGCGGGCGGCCAGCACATCAACACCACCGACAGCGCGGTGCGCATCACACACCTGCCGACCAATATCGTCGTGTCCTGCCAAAACCAGCGTTCGCAGCACCAGAACCGTGCGGTGGCGATGCAGGTACTGCGTTCAAAGCTTTATGAGCTCGAGCTGGAAAAACGCAAAGCCGGCACCGCCGAGCTCGAAGCGGGCAAACGCGACATCGCTTTCGGCTCGCAAATACGCAATTACACGCTGCAGCCCTACCGGCTGGTCAAAGACGCGCGCACAAAATATGAACGCTCCGATGTGGAAAACGTATTAGATGGTGAGATCGACGATTTTATAAAAGAGTTCTTGATTTGGCGGAAAAACAAGGCATAATGTACTCTGTTTAAGCAGTAGTTTAAAGCTGCGGCTTGTTATTAGCGGCTTTGCCGCAGTGATGTGCCTTTCCATCAGTTAGAAAACATAAGAGCGAGGCTGAGCCTCGCTGATACAGGGGCCGGCTTCCGGAAAGGCTGAGCCTTTCCGCACAGCACGATGGCACAGCCATCAGAATCCACATATTAATTAATGGCGACTTCATCGAGAAATTCCGGCAGGCCACGCCCGCAGCATTCGCGGCAGAACGAGATCGTGTCGATCCTGCTGCTGGCGCTGGGGTTGCTGTTGTTTCTTTGCCTGATCACCTATAACCCCAACGACCCTTCGTCAAACGCCGCCAGCCAGGAAGCGCGCAGCAATTTTATCGGCATCATCGGTTCGGAAACGGCCGTGCGGTTTCTGCAGACCTTTGGCCTGATCGCTTATATTCTGCCGGCGCTGATAGTGCTGATCGCCTGGCAATGTTTCAAATCGATGAGCCTGCGGGTGTCGGTGATGAGCGTCGTGGCGTTCCTGCTGTTTGTGCTTTCGCTGGTCGGGCTGATGGGTTTGACGGATTACAAGGTTTTTGACAGCAGTGTTTATGTCGGCGGCATCATCGGCTATTTCATCGGTTGGCTGCTCGTGCCCTGGATCACCAAGATCGGCGCTTTTATTTTGTTGGCGGCGGTCGGCATCGCTTCCTTTATCTACATCACCAATTTTTCGCTGACGATCGTCTTTGCCGACGTGCGCCATTATGCGGAAATGCTAATCGGCTGGATACGCAATCATCCCGCGCTCGAATCCGAAGCATTGGCCAAGGGCGACAAGGGAACGCCGGTCGAAGATCTCTACGCCGCCGAAAACAAGCACGCTAAAAAACTCCGCGAAGACGCCAAAGAAGGCGGTAAGAAGATCGGCGCGGCGATAACGGGATTTATCAGCAAGCTGGGCGAGCCACCCAAAGGCAAGGAAGTAAAAGCGGAAGCTGCGCAGGAAATCGCGGAAATTAAGGAAGAAAAGAAACCGGCGCCGACGATCATCGCGCGCGATACTGTCCCGGCGAAAGGAAATGGGGAAAGTAAGGGAAACGAGGAAATTAAAGGAAATGAGGAAGCAGCAGAAGCCGGCGCTTTAGCGGGCCTCGATGAACTGAACATCAAGATCAAAGACCGGGTCGACCTGGATAAAAATGCGCCGGAAGAAATGGCTGACGGAAAAGAACCGGTCGAATTTGCCGGTGAAGAAGCCGCGCCAAAACCCGCGCCCGCGCGCAAGAAACAGTCTTTCGATAAATACACGCTGCCGAAATCTGAATTTCTGACCGAGCCGCCGCCCGCTACCGAGCAGCGCGAAGAAGAATTAAAGGCCGTCGCGCAGGAACTGGAAGCCAAATGCAACGAGTTTAAGGTGGGCGGCCGCGTCGCCGTCATCCGCCAGGGCCCGGTGGTGACGACCTATGAATTTAAGCCTGATTCCGGCGTGAAGTATTCCCGCATCACGGGCCTGACGGACGATCTGGCGCTCGCGCTCAAGGCGCAATCCATCCGCATCGACCGCATCCCCGGCAAGGCGTATGTCGGGATCGAAGTGCCTAATCCGAATCGCGAAACCATCTTCCTGCGCGAAGTGATCGAGTCCGCAAAATTTGAAAAGTCCGAATCAAAGCTGACCATCGCGCTCGGTAAAAAGATCGACGGCGAAAACTATGTGACCGACCTTGTCAAGATGCCGCACCTTTTGATCGCGGGCGCGACCGGCGCGGGAAAATCCGTCGGCGTCAATTCGCTGGTGGTTTCCATTTTGTATAAAGCGCGGCCCGACGAAGTGAAATTCATCATGGTCGATCCCAAGCGGTTGGAGCTTGGCGTCTATGCCGACATCCCGCACCTGGCGACGCCGATCATCACCGATCCGAAACGCGCGGCGATCTCGCTCAAGTGGGCGGTGCATGAGATGGAGCGCCGCTATAAAGAACTCGCCGGCTGGGGTGTGCGCAATATCGAGGGCTTTAATAAGGAAGTGCCGAAACGTAATTTTATCAAGGATTATGACGAGAACGGCGAGCCGTGGAAAACGCTGCCGTACATCGTGATCATCATTGACGAGTTGGCGGACCTGATGATGGTGTCGGGCAGGGAAGTGGAAGAATCGATCACGCGGCTGGCGCAGATGGCGCGCGCCGTCGGCATCCATTTGGTGCTGGCGACGCAGCGCCCGTCGGTCGATGTCATTACGGGCCTGATCAAGGCGAATTTTCCCGCGCGTATTTCTTTCCGCGTTTCTTCAAAAGTAGATTCGCGCACGATCATCGACGGCAACGGCGCGGAACAATTGCTCGGCCGCGGCGACATGCTTTTCCTGCCGCCGGGAACTTCGCAGATCATCCGCGTGCACGGCGCCTATGTCGATGAAAAAGAGATCGCCAAGATAGTCGACCATATCAAAGCGCCAGGGCGCGCCCGAATACGACGAGACCATTACCCAGGCCGCCGAGGAATCCGAAGACGGCGAAAACGGGCTGCCCGGCCGTAACGACGAGCTTTTCTGGGACGCGCTGCGCGCCTGTATCAACGCCAAACGCGCTTCGACCTCGCTGCTCCAACGCCACCTGCGCATCGGCTATGGCCGCGCCGCCGCAATTTTAGACGCCATGGTGCGCGAAGGCTTCATCGGCGAAATGGACGGCTCACGCGCGAGACCGATCCTGGATAAAGCCTATGAGGCGTTAAGAGATGAAGATGGGTTGTAAGAATGTAGATTTGGACTTTGAAAATTAAAAATAGTCCTTACATCTGCTTTTTTTCGTGTATTTAGTGTGTTCTTTAAAAATGTTCAACTGAAAACTTAGTTAAATCTAATTCGCTTTTCTCGCTTATCATATTTTGAGCAATCGCTTCGCCCAATGCCGCTGAATGCTTAAATCCATGTCCGGAACAAGGTGAAACGACCATAATATTTTTGTGATCGGGGTGTCTATCAATTAAAAAACGTGCCTCGTTCCTGGTCGTGTACAAACAAGTTACAGCATCTAAACATTTCTGACTTAATGCTGGTATGAAAGGTGCAACAAAATTTTTGTGCATTTCGACCTTCTCTGCCTCTGTTACCTCCCGATCAACCGTTTCAGGAGTCGTGGACTCATTGTATTGCTCAGTCGCAATCTTAATCCCTCTTTTTTGGACCGTTAACCGCAGGAAATCCATAAATTCCATGCTGCCGTTCCTGAAGCTCCCAGATGAACACAGGACATCGTTCCGGTGCGAACAGATCTCGATCCTGTTTTTCGATGTCGAACCAGTATAAAACTTGGCGATACACTTTTAGAGATGACGAATACTTCGGACCGATAAGATTTGGGAGCCAAGGGCCAGCGGAAATAACTAAATTCTTTCCCACATAAACGTCGCTTTGGGTCGTTACCACCACTTCAAATTCATTGGATTTGAAATCGAGAACTTTTTCGCTTATCCGCAGAACGGCGCCATTTTTCTTTGCCAAATTTAGTTGCGATTTGATGCATACCTCAGAAAGCAGGTATCCTGCTTCGCGTTCGTAATAGCCAACTTCATCGTCCTTAACATTAAACTGCGGAAATGTCTTTCTGATATCTCCGGCGGAAAGCTTTTCATGCTCAATATTATTTCTGACCGCCGTATCAACTGTCGTCTCAAAGAATTTTTCATTATGGAAGTCAGATACGCTGGCCTGACTTGAAATAATTAATCCTCCGACAGGAAAATACAATCTTTCACCCGTTTCCTGCTCGATCTCCCTCCAAATTTGATGGGAACGAAGAGCGAAAGGCACATATTCTTCTCCTTCTCCTATCGCGAGACGTGTTATTCGTGTTTCGCCATGAGAAGATCCTTCCTTATGGCCGGGGATGTTCTGATCAATTCCAAGTACCTTACAACCTCGTTTTGCGAGCTGATAAGTGGCAGCACTACCCATTGCACCGAGGCCTAGAACAATGACGTCAAATTTTTCCATATTTTTACAATGACCTATTAAGAGCCCAAGAAATTTGATCAATTATGCGACAGATAGCGGACTAATTTTTTTAGCTTCCTCAATCAAAAGTTTAGCGATCCAATCCTCATTCTGATCTTTATATTTTTTTATTTCTTCGTCGGTAATTCTTCGTGCGGACTGCACTCTTAATACGCCTTCCGTTTGCAAGGCAATACTCCCGGTGTATGTATCGGGATAACCAGAATGTGTGGTTGAACTGAAACTGGCATAGGCTACACCGTACTCTACACCTGTTCTCATATGGCTTAGTTTAAAATAATTGAGATAATTTACATTTGCTCCCTCAGCCCGAACGTATGCGAATTCTGAATTCACTACATACTTATTTCCGTTTTCGTCAATGCGCGTAGTAACCGCCTTTACTTCATTCTCTGCTACATTATATTGAATCGAAAGAACTCCTGGATTAGTAATCGGATGTTTAGTATTCTCGTCGTAAGTTCTTATGAGCCAAAAGCCTTCCACCCAGGAATTACCTATAGCCCATTTCCTAGCAGTCCGAAATTTGAATAAGGAATCCACCATAAAGATGGTTAGGCTGATGCCCAATGTAAGGGTCACCGTAGCAATCAGCCAGCTAGGAATACCATTTAATTGTATTACAGCAGGCTTCAACTCATAGCTGAATATGACCAACAAATTCGAAATGAAAACTATTATCAAGAGTCGTATCCTAAGAATTTTTCTCATATATTTCCAAAATAAATGATTTGTTAGTAATAGTGATTCGACGTATTAATGGAACTGGGAACTCATAGCGTCGGACTTGTGGGACGCCCTAATCGGCAAGCAGGAGCTACGCACCTGGGTAGGCCCAAGCCAGACCTACGCAACTACAACAACCATTGTAGCAAATTGTACATTTTTAGGCAGTGATTTGAAAGCCCTTATTTAGTTTCCTGAAAGAGACAAAGCAGTATTATTCTGTTGGTTCGGACTGTTCGATTTTCAGCGAAGCATTTATGCCCAACCATAAATGACTGCGCCACTATCAATAGCCTGAACTCAAGAATTCACCGCACTCCCATCAGCGTCTTTGTGAGCCGGGACGCCCACACGACAGCCAGCGGAACGCTGGCGCTACTCTTTACCGATTAAAATTCTGAAAACTTGAATTGTAATATTCCACCGGCGCGAGGTCGTCGGTAAGTACGGGGTATTGGTCGCTGACGGAGATGCGCGATTCGGGTATCAGATGTTTTAAGGCTTTATCCAGTTCCGGATCGGTGGAAGCCAGGGTCTGAGGCTGGTCAGCTTTTTTACAGGCGATGATGATCAGGTTTTGGATGATATTGTCGGCGCGATTTTCCTGCACCTTAAAAACATAAATTTTGGGGAACACTTGCCGGTAAGTGTTCAGCTCCGCCTGCAGAAAACGGCTGGAGTTTCCGTTCACCGCGTTGACCAGGTTGAAAATGACCACGCCGTCATCTTTCAAGGTGCGGTCGATCTGGCGGACGGCTTCGATCGTCGTCAATTGAAACGGCATATTAAAGAGCGACGAAAAAGCGTCCAGAAAAACCGCGTCGTATTTACCGGTTTCCGCCGTGTTGAGAAAAATACGGCCGTCCTGGTGAAAGATGCGCAGCGCGGGTGCATCCTGCAGACGGAAATGATCGCGCGCGATCTGCGTCATCTGCGGGTCGAGCTCTACCACGTCGATCTCTTTCCCCGGATACTTTTTTATATAATCTTTTGGAAACGAATAGCCCGCGCCGCCGATGATCAGGCTGTGCTCGAAATCCGGTTTGAAATATCGCAGCAGGTGATAATACTTGATATATTCGGCGGCCTGGTCGTCGCGGTCCAGATACATCACGGATTGCACCGTAAAAGGATCGAAGGCCAGCGCCCGGGCGCGGTCCTGGTCTTTTCCGAATTTGTAATCGTACACCTGGATGCGGCTGTATTCGGTATCGATGTCATAGAGATTATTTGTCCGGCGGAGCTGCGCGCTTAGCATCTCGCTCGCACCGATGCCGGCCAAAAGCGTCAGTATCACCGCAATATTAAACATCTTGAGAGAAAAGGGGATCAGCATTATCGATACGGCGATCAGCAGCCCGGCGATGAGATAGAGCGTCCGCGTGCTGCCCACAAACGGTATAAGAAAAAATCCGGCGAGAAACGTTCCCAGGATACTGCCGACCGTCGAGAGCGCATAGAGACGCCCGACCGTTCTGCCTGAATCGGAAAGCGAATCCATTTTCAGTTTGACGGCGTAGGGTGTGACAAAACCCAGCAGCACGCTGGCCGGCGCAAATAAAAGCAGCGCGGCAAAAACGGACCTTATCTCAAGCGGTATTTGCATCTGCGCGATGCCGGCCAGCGCCACGTCTTTGATCAGAATAGTGACCGCCACCGCGCCGCCCGCGAAAAAGATGGCCGAGGCAAGGACCTTTATGTCCGGTTTTTTATCGGCCATTTTTCCGCCCAGCCAGTAACCCAATGAGAGCGCCGCCAGGATCACGCCGATCAGGCTGGTCCAGACATAGGTCGAAGTGCCGATGTGCGGCGAAAGTATCCGCGAACCGATGATCTCGTAGATCATTACCAGCGCGCCGCAGACGAACACCGCGACCTCAAGAACCGGGACCTTCGAACGGAATGAAGCTTTTTCTTCTGCCATAAAATTTATGTAATCTTAGGGACACTTAGAGATAGAAGTCAAAACGTCAGAGCAGGGAGCGCTTAAAGTAGAGGCGGCCAGGGACTCAAAAAACTCCCCTCCTTACAAAGGAGGGGTGGCACGCGCAGCGTGACGGGGTGGTTCTCTCTGTTTTAGAATGGCGTTGCCCATAAATACTGTTGAAGTCAAAAAGCAACGGGGTCAGAACCTCAGAACGCAGTGACCGCGTTTGTAAAACTTTTGTATCCTATTTACAGACAATAATTAGCAAGCTGATCGGAATTACCCGGTCACTGCGTTCCCGGTTCTGACTTCATCACGATAGTCATCCGTTTCATTTATGGGCAACTCCGTTAGAATTCAAACAACGACGAACAACTAACAGTTAGCCGGAGCTAATATTCGGTTTAGTGCGGCAAAACTGCCGTTAAAAAACCTTTAAATCTTTACATTTTCAATATTTTGCCGAGATGGGTCAAAAATCCTCGTTACCTGTGCAAAAAGTTGTGGAAAACCTGCAAAAATTCACCTGAAAGCGCGATTTTACAAGGGCTTTAAGCATTTTGCACAAAATCAGTGCAAAATCCGTAAGTGTCATACTATCAGCACTTAGATATTACATACTTTTTAACAAAATGTTAAAGCCTGTTGTGTTTGATGTCTTACTTTAAGTTTTTCCACAACAATTGTGCGATCCCACTGTTGAATTTCGCATCGTTTACTGAACGTTAACGCTTCGTTTACTAAAAAACGCCTAAAGTTGGTTTACATAACGTTTACTAAACGGCTTTCAGAATCGCCCCCAAAACCCTTTAAAATAACGATTTACCGCCTTCGCTGGACGCGTTTTGGAAGCCCACTGTATTTTAGCCCTCAAGCTCAACATACCAGGTATCTCCGTTCGTGGTCACCCCTGTTACGGCGATCAGTCCATCAAAGTCCGGCGCGGGCTCAGGGATCTTATAAAGAACGTTCGTTGAAATCGTAGAAGCGAAAGCATTTACGTATCGCACAGGAACGGCCAACTCGTTATCGAACTGAACGGAAGATCCTGAACCGCTTTTGGTCTTGCTGTACTTGATATGCGGCCGGCGTCGGTTGATGTAGTTTTTTATCGTCGGCGCGCTCGATCCATTGGGGGTGACTTTGTGCAGCAGGCATCGATCAGCCGTCGACGGAAGGATGTCCGACGAAAGAGTAAGTAGGCCGTCGCGATCGATGTAAAGGCAATTGACCGTGCCCGGCGCATCGTAACGAATGACCACACGGCCTTCCAGCCTGGTGCTGTCGTTGCCGTCTTCGTCAAAGACCTCGACAATTTTTGAAAGTACCGGCTTTGAGGTTTTGAGGTTATACATCGTGACCCGCAGCATTCGAACGCCAGGCGTCGCGCTGTTCCCGATCGGCAGCGATCTATCCGGTGTGACGATCTGCCATGTCTCGCCGGCATCAAAGCTAATCTCTGCCTTCAGATTCGAGACCGTCCATTTCCCGGACGGGCTGATCATATAACCGAGGACCTCCCAGTCGGCCGTATAGTCGGGAATGACAAACTGCGCGAAAGTACAATTATCCGAGAGCGTGATCGCCGGCAGGCCGCGATCGGTCGTGGCCACCAACCCCCCCTGGATCGAAGTATAGATGTCGCCTTTGGCATCGCTGAACTTGCCGTGACCGGCGAACAGTACCGCCAAACCACTCGGAGTGCTGTCAGTGGCCAGAGTCGAACAGAAACCGGAGTTTTGCAGCGGCGGAAAAGTAGCGTTTGAAACTTCCCACTTCAAACGGTCGCTGGTCAGGATCGTGGCTCTGCGCTGCAGTTCCCAAATGCGCGATCTGTCGATAAGGGTCTCCCGCGAAAGTAATCCGCCCACCAGCTTTATCTGGCCGTTCACGTTGGCCATCTGGAAGCCTCTAAGCGGCGTTTGTTTGGCGCTGGTCTCGCCGTAGGGAGCCGCAATATTAAGCTGCGTCCACTGGAGCGTTTCGCGGTTGAAAATGTAAGTCTTACCGGATCCTGATTCACCTGGCGTAAAGCTCACCAGGACAAATTGACTCTTATCGAAATAGCAGCCGGTCGAGTAATCGATCTCGCAAGCCGGAATACTGCCGGTAACGCCGAGTTGAGTGAATAAACCTGAGGCGGTATCGAATTCCCAAAAGTCAGTAACCGTTCCGCCGACTTCTTTTCTGAGCGCGATGACAAGGATCTTGTGGGGAGCGATGAGATCTCCAAAGAAGTGCGCTCCGGTCGGAAGCGTTGTAACGATCTCATTCACCACGCCAGTACCGCCATGGAGCTTAAAGCAGCGCGGCTCATCGGTGCCTTCGTCGCCGGCGATCAACAGGACGTGAGACCCGTCGCCGTATGGAAACATGGCCGGCCTCGAGGCGGTCGGCAAAGAGACCGAAGGGGTCACCGGCGTCAAGGTGTCGTTGATAACATCGTATCTTTTAAGATCGCCGAGTGAATTAAAATTATTGGATGCGAGACCGCCGTAAACGAGCGCGTACTGGTCGCTGTAAGCGGCGCAGCCCGGCGGGCCGGAAGGTATCAAATACAGCTTCGCGCAGTTCGAAGTCGGTAAAACCGTCCGAGGCGATTTGAGTCACGCTATTCAAAGTCAGATCCGTTGAAACGCGAACATTCGCGCTGCCTCCGGCTGTTTGCTCGAACCGCGCGTTCAGGTCCGGATCATCAAAATTATACGGGCTGATGATCACCTGCTTATCGCCGAAATCGACCACGCCGCCTATTTCGATATCTACCACAGGCACATTGTCAACGCCTCCGGAAGCGCGGATCTTTGACGAATCCGGATCCGTGAGGGTCACCTTGGGATTGTCATATTTGATCTCCGGAATGTCGCGCAGCGCATCAACCTGGTTCTTTAGCAAAGTAAGGATATCGCCGAGCGATCGAATGCCTCCAAAGACCTGGGAAAGATCTACGGGCTGGCTGGCCAGGTGCTCGACGGCCTCGACTCTTTTAGTAAGCAGATTAAGAAGCAGGTTGTTATCCTGGGTAAGATTCCAGGCGTCGTTCAGCGTAGTGATCAGGTATCGCATATCGCCGATATCCGTATCGTGCAGCTGCAGCGCGCCGGCAGGGACATTGATCAGGTAAAGAGGCAGCTCGTTTGAGTTCAGCGTCGGCACAGTCGGCACCGCGGCCGGCGTTCCAGTTTTTATCTGGATCACCGCGCGGTTATGAAGCTCGGTCGGGGCGGCGATGTTTTGCGGGGCATACATCGGAACGCTGTTCACAAAATCGTCTGAGGTACGCAGCCGGACAAAAGGTATCAATTCGAGTTCGGCGTCGACGTTCTCTTCCAGCTTGGCAATCACCACATCGATGCGCGGCAGATCTTCATCGGCTGCTTCGATATCGAGCGTCACATCTGAAAGCAGTTCGAAGCTTTTACCGTTGTTCGAATAAACCGTGCCTGGCTTGCTGATCGTAATGCTGAAGGCGTTGCCCTCGCCGAGCGCATAGGAAAAGCCGGCAACCTGGCTGTACTTATGAGCGACGATACAATCATAAAGAAGCGTGTCTATCCGGCCGTGGAGAAATCCCTGAGCTTTCATCACGTCATTAGGGTTACTCGCCCGTCCGAAATTGTGGCCGTCCTGTTCTAAACCTAAAATTGAAACTTGTTTCATATTTTTTCTTTTCCTCTAAACTTCAGTCACTCGATAACCCATTCGACGCCCCCTTCGAAAGCCCAATTGTTGGCGTCGTAGCAAAAAAACTTTGTCCACGCCCCGCCTAAACTTTCGGAAACTATATTCTCGCCGCTGATAAATACTCTTCCGCCTAGGTTGTAGCCTTGAATCTGATGGCCAGTGCCGGATTGAACGTGGGCAATGCCGCCTGTTTGAACAATCGAAAATCTAAAGCCCGGCGTTGGCGTAATTAAAGTAATTGTGGCATCACTTTCGATAATGAAAACTGCGTTAATGTGCTCCGGTAGTATTGTAAAACCCCCGTTGATCACAATAGGAACGGGATTGATATCCGGCGAGTTTTGAATCCGTGCCGAATTCTGCATATCCAAATTTGCGTATTGTTTTCTTACTGCCACGATCACTTCCTCCGTTTTTTCCTCGGTTTTTCCCATTTAACCCACAATACCGAACGCTATTCCGTCCGCTGAAGGCGCGGTATTAAAAATAAAAGTAACTTGATTCGTGTTGGTATATCTCACTTCACAGTCGACAGCCGGAAATGGGTTGACAGTACTCCAAAGATTTACGACGACATGTTGCTTCCCTAAATTGTGAGTGATCACGAAAGTTGTCGCCGACCCATCGCCTAATACATCGCTGAAGCTTTTCACGCGCCACGAAGCTGTTTTTGCTTTCAAGGGAGTGAGAAAGCGCACATCATCAGCTCCGGTATCCGTTTCTCCTTGCGTAGCGATTTCCGCCTTTCCAGCCGTGCTCTCGCTGGCTGCTGGAGTTACCACGCCGAATGATGCAAAAGCGATACTGGTGCTTCCCAAGGTGAAATTAACGGCCGTCTGCCGCCAACCGGTGCCTGCGTCGGTACCTTCATCAACCATCACAACAGCAGCTTCCAATTCGTCGGCCGTCGACGCGTCATTAGCGCGAGTCATCGCCGAGGCCGCGCCGTTCCAGATGTAAATCCCGTTCGTAGGGGCGGATGTTTCTGCCTTCACCAAAACGCGATCGCCGGAGACCATCGTCACGCCGTCGACCGTCGAGCCCGGCGACGAAAGGTTGATATTGCTTTGCGTGGCCACCCGGCAATTGTCTTTCCAGTTCAGGCCTTCGACCATGGATTGGAGATCCGCTAGTCGCGCCGGTTCGTTCGCGCTTGCCGGGGCCGGAAGGTTAAGGACACGAGACATGCTTTGCATGTCGAGATCTGCGAATTGTTTTCTAGTTGCCATTTGTTTTCTCCTATGAACACCGCGCCACGCCGGCCAATGCGATGTTGAAATAAATAATTGCCTGATCGCTCGAGGTGTGCAGGATCTGCGCCTCGACAACATTTCCGCCTGTATCGTAGATCGCGATATCGGGCTTAAATCCGAGATTGTGATTCACCGTCCACTGCACGGCCGCGACGGTCTGAGAATGCATATACTCCTGCGTTCCGAGCCTTACCTTGCTGATCATCCCGTTCGCGTCGGTTAAATATTGATCTGCATAGTCGCCGTTCTGAACGTAGTAATGAGCGTTCGGCTCAGCCGGCTCTGTCGGCCGTTCGGCAACTTTAAAAAATTTGACGTTGATTCTCATTTATAAAACCTCACCACTGAATAGCCTCCCAGTAAATTCCGTCCGGCCACCACACCGAAGGAATGCCGTTGCTCCAATAGACGTGGATCACTTGCGCGTGAGGCTGAACGTATCGGATCAGATCGATGATCTCTTTATCTGAAAACAATGGGCGCGGCGTGGTATAAAACATCTCTCCGTAAGGAGCCGAGCCTTCACCCCAAAAACACATATCAGCTGCAGTGCCTTTCAAAAACAAAATTTCGATAACGATGTGCAGCGGTTCCGTGATCGCGTAATGAGTTTCGCCCCAGACAAATTCTCCCCAGGGCTTCGGGCGCGTGTGGACCCTCGCTACGATCCCGAAATCCAAAAGCCAGCGCTCTATTCCTCTGGCGGTACCGCGACGTGCCAGGTGCCCCGCAAAGTGGCCATAAAGCCGGCGCTTTTCCGTGATCGTGAACCACCAGGGGAACCAGCTCCAGCCGAACAGCTGCAGCAGCCAGAATTCGATCCAAACCAGCGGCGCCGTCGTCGGCTCGATGTTTTGCCAGAACGCTGCATAGATCGCGTCCCAGTCATCGAGCGTCGCACCGAAAAACTCCAGGAAGCGTTTGAGAAACAGACCTTCATCGTCGCGCCGGTAGCGCGAAGGCAAGTGATCATATAAATAGTCCGTATTCTTAAACGCCATTTTTCAATTTGCCCTTTGGATCGACATCCAATCCTTGACCCCTCATTTCAATAAATTCCGCTGGAATACACAGTCCTGCTTTGTGGTGATCGAGCCAGTCAGAAATACAATCTTGGTCTGTGATTGTTGCGCCGCAGTAAGGGCATCCGTGTTCTATGAATTCGTTCTGCATCGGCTTTTTTTTAAGCGGCCTCCAAATTTACATTCACGAGCTTCGCCAGCTGGTGGCTGGCGAGGTTTGTATCGACCAAAGGCGCGGCGATCACCGGAGCGCCGGCAGCGGAAACTATAAAATCCACGCCCCCCGTTCCTTCGATCACGGTAATGATTTCCGATCGCAAAATGGAACGCCCGAACTTTTCCCTCGAGGCGGAGTAGAAGTTCCTCAGATTAGCTTCAATGGCTGCCAGAACAGCGCCTTCCGGAGAACCGGTGTTTAGCTTCACCGTCGCCGTCACATTGAAATTTATGAATGTCGGCGGCACCGGATTTATGAACTGGTTGCCAACAGCCTGATCGAGAAGTGCCGCGATCTTTTGCGCTGTGAGATCGTCGACCGGATCACCGGTCTTTGTCATCACCACCACGGTCGTATAGCCCGGCGTCGGCTTCGTGGTATCGAACTGACCATTGATTACGAAGGGAAAAGCTCGAACCACTCCGTTGCCATTCATAGCTTCGTCCAAGATCGCGTCTTCCAGGTCCTTAACGGAAACTATTCGCTCACCCCGCCGCGTGTATCTTTTTACCCGGTTAAGAACCGACTCGACGGATTCAAGCTCCGAACCGGAATCGATCGCGCCGGCGTTTGTCACCGTTTCGACAAAAGCGATCGTGTCGATCATCTCGGTCAGCACGTCCGGCGAAAGCAGCGTGTGGCCTGTTTCCGTGCGCTTAGCGGCCGTCTGGCCGCTCGGAGTGCCGTAAGGGATAGTCAGCGCCTCGGTCGTTTCAAAAACATACACCCCGTCAGCGCTGGAGATCTGTGTGCCGATCGGGACCGTCACGGCCGTGTTCAATGGCGCATCGACCGTAAAGGTCAAGATCGTTTCTGCCGGCGCCGCCGCGCGCGGCTCGATACCAAAGAGATTCGCAAAGGCAATAAGGTTCTGTTCGGGAATTTGGTTCAGCTGGTTTGCCTGCTGAGCCAGAAGCCAGGCGAACGCTTCGATCAATACCGTATGAGGTGAAGATGGGTTTGCATTCGTCAGTTCAGGGCAGATCGGCGCATCCAGGCCACCGTCGATAAGCAAAAGAGTTTCTCGCAGGGTGGCAATTTGCGAGTTCACGATATCCGCTGTCAGCCCCCCGGAGACGCGCGAAATCGCCGCCGCCGCCAGCTGATCTTCATTTCTCTGTTCTAAACTCGGATAAGGTATCGTCATGTTGGCAAATGCCTCCAAACGGGATAAACCAAATTGCGCGGCGCGTTCACCGCGCCGACTTCCATATATCGCAGGTTCACGATCGCGCGACCGCTTTCGTCGGCGCTCGATTCCAGCGTTATGCCGGAGACGAGCGGAACATACCTGGTTATTTGTTGTTCCAGGAAATAAGCGAGCCGCGCGGTGAAACCTACGTCCATAACCTCGAAGACAAAGTCTGGAATACCATAATCCGGCATCATCACTCTTTCACCTTGGCGAGTTTCCAGCACGTCCATAATTGCTTCGGCGACCACCTGCGATCGCGTTTTGGTCGTTACTATGGAACCGCGCGAATCGACGCGGATCGGGAAGTTCAGATTTTGCCCCGCGAGGTCCATCTTTTTACTTAGTCGTTTTCGTGACCGGCTTTTTCGCCCTGGGCGATTGTTTCATCGAGCTTGTCCCAGCCGTCTTTTGAAGCGATTTCCAGCTGATCAAGCGTCATGCCCTTCACGTTATCGACCGCGACGTTACCCGCCTCGATAGCATTTGCTAAATCGCGTAACCATTTTGCAAAATCAAAACTATCCATATTTTTCCACCAGCCTTCCGGAAAGTATTCGCGCCACAATTTCGTTCGACGCATTGCTGCTAAATGCTCGGCGTATCTGACTGATCACCACCTTCAGCGTAGCGATCGCCAGCTCCACCAGTGCACGCTGATCAGCCGGCAACACTTTAACCATTTCCAGTAGGTCCAGAAATGGGCCATAGATTCCTGAATCGAATAACGTCTCGACCTTCAGCAATTCCGACGCAGGGACATTACCGGTCGGAAACCTTGCTTTCAGTCCGGACACCTCACTATGAAACGTCCGGCCGGCCTGCGAAAAGATTTTCAACTTAGCGAAAATCGCGTCCTTTGTTTCCAGCGAGATATTGCCTTCGTTAAAACGGTTAAGCACCGACTGAGCGGCACTATCAGCAGTTGCGGAAAAGCGCACACTAGCTTCATAGGCTGTTACCAGTACCGGTTTGTCTTTCCCGCCGCATCCTTTCGCGCCTAAGCTCAGCATCACGAGCGTCGTAATGATCAGCACAGCGATCGCCAAACGAATATATGGTTTCATTAACTTCCTCCTGTTTTCGTTAAATCGGTGGTCCCGATGTGTTCACCGTGCGGCCTTGAATCTTTACGCTGCTGCCGGAGATCTCAACGGTTCCGCCGGTAATTTTTATCGTGTCGCCGGCGACCTCGATAGTCGCGCCGGAAATTTTGTATTTCTGGCTGGCGGTTCCTTCAATATTTTGACCGGTCAGTTTCATCAAACCTTGTGCGATCACTTCAATGCTTTGCCCGGTAATCTTTGCCAATACCGACGCGATCACCTCAAATGTCTGCGCCTGAATTTTCACCAGCATTTCCGCGAAAATATGAAAATTGCCAGGCGCTTTGAATCCGACGGTCGTTTCATCATCGAAGCCTTCCGGAACGAACATTTCTTCGTTATAAACCGGCAGATAAAACATGTTGTATTTCTGGCCAAGCTGCCCGAATAAAATCACTTCGGTGCCCTTGGGCGGAATGAATGCGCTGCCGAATCCATTTCCGAGGCAAAACACCAGCTGTCTCACCCATTCATCAAAGATCAGATTTTCGTCGATCGACGGAATGATCACCTTTACGCGATGCTGTCTTTCCGGATCCTCATTTTCGGCGACGATCGCCGGAACGCCAGTCAACCAGTCGCCGGCGGACGCTACCGAATCATCAGCGCTGCGCTTTGCTTCTCTGAAAAGTCGGTTTTTCATGCGTTGACATCCCGGTAAAGGTCTAGGCCGACGCTAAGATCGCCCGGCCGCATTTCGTAATGAACCGCGTCGCAAATGTAATCGCCTGAAAATAATTTCCCGATGCCTTTAATACGAACCGTCTTTCTCGCATCGAGACGCTCACCGTTCGGGGGAAAAGCGATGCTGGCAGAACCCTCAAACGCGTGCTCGCGATCCAATTCTTTTTGCGCCTGGGCGCGGAGCTTCAATTTAGATTTTGTCGCCTTACCGGAGACATCCCTTTTCAAAATCACTGACTCGCGGCCGCGCGTGGAAACGTTCGATTCACCCTCGACTCTTTTGGCACCTTTACCCCTGGCCGCGTATCTTGACGCTCTTTGGCCGGCTGTCCTGGCTTTCCGGGGTGCGATAGGTAAAATCCCAATTTCCGGTTAAAACAAAATCCTTTTTGTTTTCCAGCGTCATCACCGGCGTTCCCGTTTTCGCCGGGTATTTTGCAAAGAGCGTATCTTGTCTGACAAAAACAACCATGCCGGCTTCACGCGCTCTTTCGAGCGCATGTTCCCAATCGGTTTGTTCGTCTTGCATCATCGTCTGGTGAGGCGCCAGCTTCAGCGGCTTTTCCGTACCTTCAAATTTCAAACCGTTCCTTTTTGCGAGCTCGCCTAAGATAACGAGATCGTCTTTCTTATTTTTATATCCGGCTTTTTTGACGAGCTTCATCTTGAATCCCATATCGAAAGCGACAAAAGTGCTGGACGATGCGCCTCTATTAACATGCGCTAAAAGCCCTTTGAAAATCGGCTGGCCAAGATCTGCACCGTAACCGAGATAAACTTTCACTGTCGCCGACGGCAACGGTTCGATCCGCTGAAGGAATCCAGGATTCTAAATTTCGGATCGAACAGTTCAAACCTCGCCTCGCTCGTTTCATTGGTTACAAGTTCGACCCGCACGTTCTTAAACCGGCGTTTCATCTCCCATGAATCCCACCTCAATAGACCGCCGCCGGCGCCGGGGCGATCGATCTCGATAATGGCGTGTGGATTTCTCGGTAACTGTTTCATCATGTCGATTCGTAAAGCCCAATTTCCAGCGGCTGGCGGGGAATGATCAGTTCACGGCCGGTTTCGATCCGGCGCACGTCCTGCAGCTGGTTCCGATCGGAGATAAGCCGCCAAAGCCGCCAGTCGCCATAAAACTTTTGAGCCAGTCCGGAGATGGTGTCAGTCGCCGCATAGATGTGGATCTGCAGGGAACCGTCGCTGGACGGTGTCGCTGTTCCATATTGCTCGTAAGGACTAACAGATCTTTCCATCGCTTTTGGCTTCTAACCTCCGACGCGGCGCGGCCGCGTATCTTCTACCAACCTAACGCTCGTTGATTCGCTGTTTTCGTTTTGAACTTCCAACAGAGTCAGGCTTATTTTCACTCGGAGCGGATGCCCCGATTCATTGAAAAATTCTTCCGTCACTTTAAGATCCTCAAGAACGCAGCGCTCTTGTCGATCGCCCCACGCGGCCAATAATGGCGGCGGCGTTCCTTCCTGTTCCGATTCGTCGTGCAAGGACCGGAGTTTTTTAAGGTCCGGCGTTAATGACTCTCCGGTTTCCGTCGAATCTAAATACAGCTCCGGTACATTGATCCGTCGTGGTTCACGGTTTGCATAAAAAAGTGGCTGCGTTCCCGTTGTCACGTCTTGCGGTGACCAATTCGCACGTTGCGACCAATCCAGGTCTTTCGGGAAAAACTGAAAAACGAAAGAATCCTGGTTATCGAGCCTGATCAGTACAAAACCAGCTTCAGCCATTACGCCCTCAGCCTCCCACTTTCAAGTCGCCGTGCGACTATGTCTTCGACAACTCGCGCGTTCTCAGCGAGCATTTGTGCAAACTCGGCTTTGTCAGCTTTCGATCCGCCATTCATATTAAGCACCGGCGAATAATTGAACGTCATGCCGGCGGCGCCACCCTTCATTCCCTTTCCCACTTTTGCCGGCACGATCACATTATTCGCGTGAACCATCGCGAGCCCGTCTTTTTCGACCACGCCTCCTATCGCGCGGCTCGGAAGTTGGAAAATGCTTCCACCGAACGGAGCGCCGCCGGGCTGGCCTGCCGGCAACTGAAAAGTTGAAGCTTGCGGCGTCGGCATTTGAAAATTAGCGATTTTAAAATTCAGCGAGTCGAGCGCGCCGGACGTGCGGCCTGCGGCGTTCGAAATATTGTTAAGCTGCGGGGGGACCTTGCCGGCTTCGTTGCCGAGTTCCGTAACGCGCTGCTGCGTCTGAGAAAATGGATCCGTTAAATTTCCTAAGTTAGTGCCGAACTGCTGCACCGCTTCGGTTTGTTGGCCGATCACGTTAAAAGCGTCGGCGATCTGCGAAGCTTCTTGTGACAGCTGGTTCATCGCGGCCGCGAAAGCTTCAGGGAAAGCTTCTTTCAAACCGGATTTAACCTGTTCCTGTTCCTGTCGATCGGGCACTCTTTTGGAAAGCTGTCTTAAAAACTGCGTCATCACTTCCGGGTCGCCGAGCGCTGGCGCGGTTTGCTTAAAACCTTGAGCGAAAGTTTGCCCGTAGACTGCACGGCCGCTGAATCCGCTGGCAAAGGGGTTGACCGCTCCGGTGGCATAGGAAATCGGGTAACCTATCGTATTCGCTATTCCTTCAGAGGCGATGCTGGGTTTCGTAAGACTGAAAAATGGATACTCGTTTGACTTCGTCCGGAGCGCAGAATTCAAACCCGCATTAATAGATGTCGCCCACGCGACGTTCGCCCTAAATTCATAATCTTGAGCGGACGGTTTCTGGCCTTGCGTCTGCAGCTGAGTTTTGTAATCAGTCCAGGTCTTTTCCGCCGCTTGAGTGGCCTTACCGGCCTCCATTCTCGCTTCGGCAGCCTCGAATGCTTTTTGGATCGCGGCATTAAGCGCATACTCCGCCACGATGATCGAAGTGATAGTTACAGCTGCGCTCCAATTACCGTTCAGCTTGCTCTGTAAACCGGTCGATTTCGCCTCAGCAGCTGCCAGAGAGGTGGTGACCTTGCCGGCTTCGGTGTTGACGCTCTGAAGGTACGTTACGAGGCCGTCGCTGCCCTTTGAGATCGCCGTCGCCAGACGAAACATCTTCCAGCCCGTCGTAGCCATCTTTATGCCGGAATAAAGAGCCATTGATGCGCTACCCATCGCGACGACATGCATAACGGTTTTAGCAATCCCCGGATTCTCGGCACTCACCTTTTGCATCCAGGTTAAAAATTCGTTCGCTTTGTCCAGCCCCCACTTGGAGTCGTCCATTAAACCCGTAAATGCAGTCGCTTTCAGGTTCGTCCAGCTGCCGTTCGCCGCCTCTACTTTCGCGTTATAAGTGGCCATCTGCGCCGTGATCTTTTCCTGAACGGGCACAGCTTTCGAGGCCTCAGAATTAATATTTTTCCAACCTTCAACGCCTTGTTCGACCATCGATCCGGCGATACGGCCGCCTTCCTGGCGAAAAATACTAGTGAGGCTTTGCAGACGCTTTTCCGGGTCGAGTTTTCGCAACTTCTCAAACTCGGCGAACATATTTTCGACGCCCTTAAATTGCCCCTTACCATCGAACAACTGAATGTCGATTCCGGTATCTTTCTTGAGCGCCTTTCGGGCTTCGTCGTGTTGAATAAACTGGGTGATTATCGCGTCGAGATTAGTTCCTGAACGACTGCCTTCATATCCCGTGTATCGTTTTGAGAAAGCTAGAAGCTTGGCAATGTCGGCCGGCACCTTCCGGTCCTTTTAATCCGATCGCTTTACCGGTAGACAGAAAATACTTTGAACCTTCGATCAACTCATTTGAATCGATGTCAAATCTATCTTTCAGCGCAGAAAACAACTGAACCGTATCTTTAACCTGCTGGCCGCGCAGATCGAACATTTTTGAATACTGACCGAGTTCCTTTGCTTGCTCCGGAGCGCCGCCGCTGGTGATCGTTCCGCTAACGTTAGCCAGGTAGGCAGCCGACTCCCCGGCGCCGCCCAGGACGGTTTCAACGTCGACGCCGGCTTTTCTCATGGCCGTCAGTACCTGAACATAATCCTGGGTCGATCCTTGTAAATCATTACCGAGACGGGTGGCCAGCGCGGAGAGATCTTTGAGGTCTTGTTTTTGCTGATCGGCTGATCGAGCGCCGACGACGTTGGTTTCAGCGTAGGCACTCTTCAGCTGGAGCATTGCCGACTCATAATCTCCGGCAGTATCGATGCCTTTTTTCATTAAAGCGAGTCCGGCCACGCCGATGCCGCCGATCGCTATGTCACGGTTCAAATTTGCCCGGAGTTTGTCCAGCCGTTCCAGCTCGCGGGCACCGTCTTTGCCGGTCGCCTGCAGCTTAGCGCGAAAACGATCGAGACCACCCGACGCCGCGTCTTTCAAGCTGAGCAAAATAGCAAGTTGGAAAATCTCACCAGACAAAAGAAAAAGCCCTCCAAATTTAACCGTTGGTGGACTTCTATGAGTCTCTAAAAAGAATTGTTTTTATAAAAGCGGTGGGCTTCTAATCGAGCCTCTATTGAACTTTTATTTTACCCTCGAACCGGGAAATCCTAAAACAAAAAGAGTAAGCTTTTTTTGAGTTGTGTTACTCTTTTTCGAGAAGTTGTTCCACAAGCTCCAAATAGGTTTTAATCCGCTGCCTCGGAAGCTCCAGAATTTCCTGTTCCTTCATTCCCGTGAATCGCATCAGTTGAAATATCGCCGCCGCCCTCCCGTTGTCCCGGAACTGTTGCTCTTTCCGCTCGATGATAGAGGCGAAAAAATTCGCAGCCAGCGATCACCATGTTCCAGTCGTAAGCATCCATCGTTTCGATGGTAATCAGATCCACTGGTCCCTCGATCGAGCCGGTTCCATCTTCGGTTGAAATTCGCAGGATATGCTTGCCGACGAGAAAAGCCTGGCGACCGGCTGCCGAAAGGCCGAGCGTGTCGGCCTGGACCTCGTCTCTGCCTGTGGGCACGTTGCCGAACTGGATGATGTTGTAGGCCGCGCCGCCGACAATAAAACCTCGGCCGACCTTGACCGTGTTATTTTCCAGATGCTCGAATACCTTTCCTTCGTTTCCGATCGCTACAAAGGTGTCAGCGGCTTCGGCGACATCTTGGCGATCGATCCCGTCCAGATCGAGCAATACATTCAAAGCCAACGGCAATTTAAGCTCGCCGAATTTAGTGATCGTTTTGGCGCGGATCATGTCCTGGTACTGCGTCGGATTCTTCGCCTTAGGATCCGCATCGATCACAAACATATCCTTCATTGTGAGCCGATAGCCGAACTCGACTTCCTTGTGGACCTTACCTTTTTTATCGGTATAGCCCGATGTTAATGTGATGCTGTGTTTCAATTCTTCCATGAGTATTAAACGGTAAAAAATTGCGAAGCGGCGTCGGAGGGGCAGTGACGCCGCCTTGCGTCAATGAAAACGGATCAATCAAGATCCATTTTCAAATCCTCCGGTTGGAGTTTGATGGTAAAGTACGCGGCGTCTTTACCGTCTGCTTTGTTGCCGTCGAGCGAGAATTCCGTCGGAACACACCGGATCAGATCGAACGTGGCCACCGGCGAGATTCCGTCTTCGTCCAGCTGGACGATACGGAAGTTTCGGCGCTCGGTGATCAGACCGGAAGTGAAGTCTTCGTAATAACCGGATAACTCGCGGCCGGCGCCGTTAATTCCGATCGCGTGTTTGATCATAACGACATCGAGCTCGAACTTGCCGGCGGCGTAAAAAGGGGATCGACGATTTCCGGTAAAGATCTTCACCGGTTCGTGCTTTTTATTTACGCCGCTAACTTCCGAAGCTTCGCAAATCGAAACACCGTCGAATTCAACTAAAAAATGAGCTGTCGAAGTACCTTGGGGCATTAGGCTTCACCTCCACTTAAAACATTAAGATTTTGTGACAACGGGACGTTGTCGATGTTGATGATGATCAGTTCGGCAGTCGGCGAAAGTTTTACGCCGATCTGAACGTGAACGCGGCCCGGCTTCCAGTTCCGCCGGCGGGTTATTGTCGCTGTCGGCTTTCACCAGAAAAGCTTCAGCCTGAGTGACGCCATACAAGGCACCATCGCGCCACAGATTTTCCAGGAACGTTTCACCGGCAGAGCGGAGATCCCGGAAGAAACGGCCGGCTGGATCCACAACGGCAAATACCGCCCAGGAATAGCCGGTCTTGGCCGTGTAATAGATCATATTCAGAACACGGCGCTCGTGAACGAACTGAACGCGCGTCTCGCCGGCAGGTGCCAAAACTCGGGCGCCGTAGATCTTGATGCCTTCATTTTGGATCAAGGCGATGGCGTTGATGTTTTTGCCATTGAGATATTCGCGGACGTTGTCGTTAATGACGGAAGTGCCGTCGGTATTTCTTTCGATGTCCAGCGCGTTCGGAATAACGAGATTTGCCGGCGCCTTGTGCGTTCCGATCGTGCGATCAACCTTGGCGCACGCTCCAGCTGCGAAGCACGTCGGCGGATAGAATTTTTTGACTCCGGATCCATCGACCGCCAGCATTTCCACCCAGGGGAAATAAACCGCCGCGTGGCCGCTCGGCGACGTGTTGAAGTTATCGGCGACGTCCTGATAATCGGTGGCCAGTTCCGGTTCAAGCAAAGCCAGCCGGTTAAAAGCTTCGGCGTGGGCGATCAGTGCGGCCGTGTTGGCTTCGTCATAAAAGCCGGGGATACACACCTGACCGCTGCCAAGGTTCTCATCTTCAAACTGCGATAAGAAAACGCCCATGTCTTCAGCTTCCATATCGGCAGATCCGTTGTCGCCGCCGGTTAATGAAAACGTTCCGGCTGCCGGGCGGCCTGTGGCGCCGGCGACTGCTGTGCTGGTGATCGAAACGTCCACGAGCTTCGACTTTGTGTTGATCTCAGCGCGATCGCCGGTGACGCGTAGATCCACGCCCGAATAAGTCTCAGTAATTCCAAGCGCGACGCTTACGATTTTGATATCGCATTTGTCCGTGCTGCCCTCCGTATCGCTAACGGTAACCGCGATATCGACCGTAAGAGACGGATGTTTCGCGTCGAACTTGAACTGCGCTGCAGGCGTCGGAGTAACGCGGTTGTTTCGGGTTATAGTGGCTTTCTCGGCGCTCTCGCCGGCTCGAACGGCCACCACCTGTTTGCCGCCGAAATGGTTGAAAAAGATGTAAGCGAAATCCGCCAGGTAACCGAGCGAATGAAAGCCGCCAAAGACGCGCTTATATTCGTCGAAGCTGGTGATCACCTTCCGTACTCCGACTTCACCCCACGGGGCAAAGCCGACCACAAAAGCGGTGGACGTCGGCTGTCGTTTGAACGGCCTGGCCACCTGCCCCGCGTTTACGATCGCGAGTACGCCCGGCTTAGTTGATTCTACGGTTAAACTCATTGCTGTTTTTCTCCTTCTTCAGATTTGCCGGCGCCTTGTGCAGCCGTCTTTGTCCCGCCCGCTTTTGTTTCTTCCACAATGGAAAGAAATTTGCGGTCGGCAAGATCGCGATCGCGATCGGACACAACTTCCAAAACACGCGACTCGCCCGGGGCTAAAAGTTTTTTGTCGGATAATCTCTGCGGATTATTTGAAGTGTTAAATACTGTAAAGCTCATTTCCTTACTCCTCTTCTATTTTTACGCCTGGCGTATTGGTCGTCGGCGTGATTGGAACTTCGTTTTCACCTTCCTCGATCGGCAATGTTCCGGCTTCTAAAATAAATTCACTCACCGGCATACCTGCCTCTCTGCGATCGGGGGTTTGAAATCTGAACGCCGTATTAAAGATCAGCGCGTAGGCTGTCACGTCCGGAGTCCTGGCAATGTATTCGACGGCTGCAGGTTTAAGTGATGACGCAGTTAAAACCACCTTTTCGTCGTCGTCCATTTTCGATAGACTCAAACCATTAAGAAGCTCCCGAACTTTCGCCATCATCGCGTAAGTGCCAATGCTTCCGGTCGCGCCGCGTCTTCGTTTGTTTTCGCCCCGTGCATCGTCCGTGGCGCAAATAACCGCAAAGCTGCAGTCGTGACGATAATGGAGCGGAGCTCCCAGTACTGGCGCTGTCTTTGCATCTTGCACATCGCGCCCGTCGGTATAAGTGGCCATCACTAAAGGGAATCGCGGTGAAAGAGCTGCGATCGCGGCCTTGAATGCTTCGACTTCGAGTTCTCCCGAATAAAGTTCGAACTCTTTCACACCCATCGGTGTCATGTTGGTTTTCAGCAGCGCAAGAATTGCGTCCTCGATGCCTCCAACAAAAAAATCAAAATCCCTCATCTTTCGATGTGCCTCATAAAAATCTTCCGAATTGCCTCAAGATCGTCCGGTACTTGCAAAAGCAAAAAAGGTCTGGCCGGAGTTTCTGCCTGGCCGGGCCCTGTTCCCCCCTCATAGCCAAAATGTTGTCGAGGCGCTTGCACTGCATTGGTACCAATCTGGACGCCTTCTGTCGTTAACCTGAAATTTACCGATCGTCGCAGCCTGGCCGTGTCCGTTAGGATCTTTGAACCTCGTCGCTGGCGGAGCGTAGATTCTGCGAGCGGTTCCCATTTATCCGGCCGGCCTTCGACCTGGAAGTTTTTTTCGATCGAGCCAACCATATAAACGCCGGCAGCCTTCATAGGCTTTTCAACATGCCGTGCGTCTTGAGCCAGCCGGCCGACGCGGCGAATAACCTTTTCTAATCCTTGGATCGAGAACGGCATTTATTCTCCACAGGCGATCGCGGCGTTTGCCGTCATCATGGCTTCGCGGACCTTACGGATCGCCGCCGACTGATCAGCGCCGGCCGGGTCAGGTTTACGATAACGCTGGCGAACTCACGAGCCGCTTTCCGAATGTCCTCATATCGCTCCGCTTGAAATTCTTTCGGGGGATGATGAGAAAAAAGATTGTCTAGTGCCTTTTCGTCCATACTATTTTTTTGATCAAAAATTTGAATACTAAAATTAAAAATTCTTTAATGCTTCATTGGTAAATTTCTGCTTATTTGCATTCGTCAGAATTCGGTCGGCTCGTCCCGGGGTTTTCATTTGTTTCTTCAGCTGTCGGTACATCCAGCGCGGCCGTTCCGCTGCTGATCGCCTGGAGCAATTTAATTGCGTCGTTCTTCGCATTTGTCCGAACGGTATAAACGCCTTCGGCGATCGTCGTGCGTGATTTATACAGATGATGGATCGCTAGATCGGTGCAAAGACCTTTCACGATCGGCGTGGCAGGAACGGGAAGTGCATAGCGGCCTCTCAGATAAGATTCCACCACGGCCTCGGCAAAGGAAATACTTTTGCCGACACGCGCGGTGCCCACTTCGCCCGTCCCTTCATCGTCAGTGAGCTGGATGAGTTTACCTTCACCCAGCTCGTCCAATAGATCTTGCTGATCGATATAAGCCACTGTTTTATTTGACTCCCTTGACGCGTTTGCGTCCGGCTTCAGTGTTTAACATTTGAACGTAAATCGGCTTATCCGATACGTCCCCTTTCACGAGCAGATCCGGGCCCACTGTGCCGTTTTCCAGGATCACTTCAACCTTCGTATAAACGGTCTCCGTTCTCGCCGGCGGCGCTGGAGGCGGCGGCGGCTGCTGCTGTTGCGGTTGGGTCTCTTCCCGATTCGGTTTTTCACCTTCCTTCGGGGGATCCTGAGTGTTTTGCTTTTGGTTATCGGCGGGATTTTCTCCGCCTGTTCCTTTGGCTCCCATTAGTTTTTCTCCTTTAGGTGAGTTTGACGTTCATTTTCACAACTGAACGCGGATAGATCAGGCGAGTACCGCCATAGATGCCGCCGGTGATTTTCAGTCGCGGATTTTCGTCCGCACCGAGTTCCGCCAGCGAGAGCGTCATCGATCCAACACTCGGCTTATTGTTGGCTTTCAGGATCGAGAAGTATCCCGGCGCCCAGACACCGTTTTTAAGGCGATGCATTGACGGAGTAGAGCACCAGTCGCCGACCTTTTGGCCGCCGGGGCGTTTACCGACGACGATCACTTCACCGTCCGGAATAAAGAGCTGGAAGGTTCCGTTCTCATCGATATAGCCTTCGTCATAAACGACCAGCTCCGGCAGACCGCGAGCGGCCATAACCTTGTTAAGCTCTTCGATGCTGTAGGAGAGGTTGACGAAATTGCTGTTTTGGAAACCCTTGAGATCGGCAGCGTTCTGGTTTTCCAGATGCCAGTTTGCCGTCTTCGAGTTCATATAAGCCTTCGCGCCCATTGCGGACGCGCCGGTGGTACGGAATTTCAGTTTGACAGCGTTATATTCCTTCAGCGGCGTGGCCGTCGCCAGTTCGTCAAAGTCCACGGAAACGTCGTGAGACTGAATCGGAAAAGTTTCCGAAACGACCACGCCGTTTTCATTGACACTGATAGATCCACGCAGCGTCTGCCAGCGCAGCCATTCCATACGGATGCGTGTTTTATCCAAACGCGCTTTGGTGATCCTGGCGACTTCGCGATCAAGGTTAAGCACGTTGCCGAGCGTACCCATTTCGCGCGATCGCAAAATTTCACCTTCGTGCAGCACGTCGCTTTCCTTGAACGGGATCGGCGTGTACTCACGAGTTTTCATGCCCGGACGTTTATCGATTCTCGTGTCAGAACCCATTTCGTGCGGGGCGGTCATACCGCGATCGGTATCGAGTTCATCCCACCGGACCTTCTGCGTATAAGCTTCAGTCTCCGGTAGGATCTCGGCGCCGATAAAATTGTCGGTCTGCGCGGTGTATTCCTGGACGACCATATCCAGCTGATTATTTGTCGGAAAAGTAAAAACAACTGACATTGATTATCTCCTTAGAATTTGAAAATTCCGCCGACGGAAGAAACCCCGCCGAGTTCGGTTTTTGCGGTCGAATCGAGACCGATGATGTCCGCTTCGACTGCAAAGGCGGAAATACAGACGCGCGTTAGAGTGTTCCCCACGCCGTCAGATGCTTCACCGGAAATAGCTTTGGCGACCTGGGATCCGTCAGATCCGCGAACAGCTGCGCCGGTAGCCACCGCGACAGCTGCGTTCCCGGTCAGGGTGATCGTGTTGCCGACGATTGAGTCGATGGTACCGACCGTTGCGCCGGCCGCGTTTATAAGAACATCCCCCGCGCGGAATTTTGTGCCGTCGGCCACGGTGCCAGTCGGCGAGTTCGTGGCAAATGCCGTACCCGTAACAAGACTGTAGGTGCGGCGGCGCAAAAGCTTGCTGGAGGTGATTTCGCCAAGGACCTCTTTCGCGCTGCAGGGGAATCCGTCTTTTATCGTTCCGGGAACATAGACGGAAAGGTCATCTCTTACAGCTTCGAGCGGAGTTTTTTGGGCAATAGTTTCGATAGTTGCAGTCGGCATTATTTTTTACCTCCCTCTTCAGGCTTAATCCCCATCTCGCTACGCATTCCGTCGAGACGGCCGTTGTCGAGAACGACGTCGGCTTCCGCCGTCGCCTTCAGATCGCCAAACTGTTCGCCGAACTGAACCATGGGCGGTATCAGGCCGATGAATTTTTTCATCCAGTCGACGCGCGTGAACTTGTGTTCGACCTTGGCGCCGCCATCGCCCTCGGTAAAACAGACGATCGCCGGCGTTTTGTCGGCCGCGTCTGCCTTCGCGCAGGCTTCGAGAAACTCCGCCAGGTGAATATTCTGGAAAACGAATTTTCCTTTCTCCGCCGGAATGCTCTCTACAAAAGCTATGATTTCCGCACGCTGCGCGGAGTCAGAGTTTTGGTTCATCGACTCACGGAGCTGGACGAGTTCGTCATCTTTCTCCTTGAGCTTCGCGTTGAAATCTTCCTGGACAGGCTTTAACGCCGTCTCGATCATCCCTTTGATATCGGGCTCCGAGAGCGACGCGGTCTCCGGTTTTTTACCGAATCCCAGCTTCTGCAGGATTTGACTTATTGCGCCTTCGGCCACTTTATCGGTGACCTGGCTCATAGTTTTTTCGTCCATTTCATGCTCCTCAAATTGTGTAATTTCTTCTTCTTCGATAGTGAAGGTTTCGCCGGCGGCGAAGTTGATGGGACGCAGGCCTTTTACTGCCGGTGGCTGCGCTCCCAGGAATGCGACGTGATGCAGTCTCGGAGGCTCCACATAGAAAGCCGCCGAGCGGTTGGGGAATTTACGTTCTTTAACGTAAGTTTCAAATTGATCATCAGTATCCGAGAACTTGGCTTCCAGGCGGTCGCCATTGATTCTCAGACCGGTCACCCAACCATAGGCCGGGGCGGTGTCCGTCTCCGGGTGTCCGATCGTTGCCGCTGCTTCGTTTGCTTTGAAGTTGGCAACAACCTGATTTAGAAATTTTTCGTCGATGAGGCGCTTCGCATTGGTGGAGTCTTTATGTTCACCAATTTTGCAGATCTCAATCCACGTTCCGCCGAATCCTTCTTTTGACATATCAAATGAAAAAACCCGAAAGGCCTTTCGACCGATCGGGTTTCTCTCGAACCTCTTATTTTCTTAATTTGGTAGGGCTGCTAAGAGCCTCTTAAAGTTATTTCTGTCAGGCTGCTTGCCTGTCAGGAATCTTACGTTCATTCGCCATAATCGGCAAGCGAATTTTTCTTATCTGCTTACAGCGAGAACACTGCTGGTGCAGCTCGCCGGAAGTTCCCGGTGAGACCTTGCACAAAAGCTTCCGGCAGATCTTACACCGGACCTCGATCAAATTTTCTTGGTTATCACTCATATAGCTAAAAAACATCACTCCACTAACCGCCCCCAACAATTTCCCAAGGAGTGGGCCTGAGACGCTTTCAGTTTGCGTTTAATCAATTCAGAATCGTTTTTCAGAGCTTTTGCGCTCTGTTACTCGAATCGCCCAGTTTGGTTAACACAGGCGATCTATTGCGCGAATTCGCCTATCTGGAAAAAACTACCCGATATGGGAGGTTTTACGACGGTTTTTTATAGCCCACTAAAAGCAAATTGGCAATTATCTTTCTATTTCGACTTCCGGACTTGCTTCGCACGATCGGCGTTCGCCGTTAGCACTTTCTCAAGATCCGCCGCCGGCGGTATGCCGGTGAAGTTCGTCGCCTTCAGGTCGATCCATTCCATTCCATACATAGCCTTGTCCGGAAGACCATCTTTATCAAAGGCGACTTCCGCCTGCGGATTCGGCCGCTCGTGGTCGTAGTCGCCAGGCATTTCGGCTAGCGCATTCACCCAGCATCTGCAGTTGAAATCCCACGGCGGATAATGCGATGTCCAAAATTGATGGTTTGCAGGGTAGATCAAACCGGCGAGAACTCGATGCATCGGCCGCACACGATCGTCGCCGACGTCCTGGTACTGCCAGTAAGGCAAATAATCGGCGACGTCTTCCATCTCGCGGCGCCGGCCGACGCCGTAGGCCGTCATCATATTGCTGCGAAAGACCGACTCCAGGTGAAAATCGCCAAGCATCTTATGGCCGGCGCCTTTAAGGATCTCTTTGAATCGAGCGACCACTTGCCGTTGTGTCTTGCCGGTTTTCAGCGCGTCGGCGATCTCGCTTTTGAAAGCCTCGAGCACATCCGTTTTGTAAACGCCGGCCACTTTAAACGCGCCGGCCTTTGCCGCGCTGGAGAGCTTATTGAACTCTTTCGGTTTGACCACGCGCTTGCGTTCGAAATAATCGATCGCTTCTTTTGGCGGAACATCCAGACGCAGCTGAATGTTCAGATTGTCGTCGCCGATCTGAGTGATCACCGGATCCCGGTCGCCGGCGGCGAAAGCTGCTTTAGCTATCTTGGGCTGGAGTTCCGACCGCGTATCATCGACCGCCAGTAAGTAAGAAGCCAGGACGCTTTCTCCCAGCAGATCGCTAAGACGCTGAAAGTCTTCAGACAAAGTTTCAAAGAACGAATTTGACGGTATGGCAAGTGCATCGCGTTTTTCTATTTCTGCGATTACTCGCCTGAAAATCGAATCATAGATGGGCGCAGCCGACGAAAGCGCTCCGTCTTCGAGCTCGACCGCCCGGCGGATTTGCCCGGCGAGCTGCCGTTTAAAGTTTTTTTTTCCCCGAACTCAGTTAGCTCTTTAGCATCGAGCGGATCTTCTTCGGGTTCAACTTCGACTTTTGCGACCCCACCGATCGTATCTTCTTCGTCTTTCGGCTCCGGTAGCTGCATCAGTTCATAAACGTGGCCCTGCGGAAGCGGAAGCCCGACATCTTTGCGAAGTATGCCAAGGCGTTTGGCGACGGCGGTAAGATCTTCCTGTGACTCATAGTCGATCATCCACGTCGGGCATTTTGCTTCGGGTCCAAAATTAAGCAGAACGATCGGCCGCACGATCCGTTTATTGACAACGGCCATCAAAGACTTCGCGTCGACCTCACTGATCCGATCGGCCACACGTTCGTGGACCTCGCCGAGCGCGCGGCTGCCACCGCCGTCAGATCCGCGCGAGGTAAGAGTCTGGCCAAGGATCGCCAGGGCAATTTCTGAATTACAAAAATCGTCCACGAGCTCTTTGTGCGAGCTTCCGATATTTCGCACCATCTCGTGAACTTCCAAAAGAAACTTTTTCGGAATAGCAACGGCGCTTTCTTCCTGGACAGCCGTCGCGGCCTGGAGCGCGTTGCTTTGCTCAGCTTCAGATGCGGTGTCGTTGTACTTGGCGATAACAACACCGGATCCTTTTTCCTGGTACTTGAGCCATTGAGTGATGGAATTTCGCTTGATCCAGGATTGCCAGTAAACTTTTCGCAAAAGAGGGCTACCCCAGCGGTTTCCGTAGCGCGGACGGTAACTGAATACAAAAAATTTGTGTTCCGGCAATTCAGCGCCCAGCGGATCATCGAGCTTGACGCCCGATCGCAAGCGCAGCCGGCCGGTTTGGGGATAGAGCTGCGTCGCCGTCGAGAACGACGCCAGATCAGTGCCGCCAAAAGCGAACAAATGCTGTGGCTTGAATTTTACTTCCTGAACGTAGATCCGGTCTTTTGCTTCAGCCCAAATTATTTCTCCGATCGATACGCCTTTAGGGATGGCGTCCAGAGCTTCATATAAAAAGCTTTCAAATGGGGATTCGTCGGCGGTTTCGATCGAGTTTGATTTACCAAAGTAAGTGGTCAGGCACTCGCCAACAAACTCCGCGATCTTTTTATCTGCAGGGGAATCGGATGCCGGCTCGATATGGTACGATTTGGAAAGAACGTTTATTTTCCGAACATCGAGACAGGAAAAGATTCTTGAATCTTTTTCTTCCATATCTTCAAAGACCGCCATCGATATCCATGGGTTATATTTCAGGTGATCCCAAATCATCGACGGACTGGCCTGTGACAGGACTTCCGTTAGATTCAAATTGAGATCGCTATACCCGCCCATCTGTTCGCTGGCCAGCAATTCGGTAAAAAGCTCAAGTTCTTTGTTTAACTGTTCACGCATTAGAGATCGTCTTTTCTATTTCGATCAGTCTTTTCTTTGCTGTCTGAAAATGTTTCTGATTAAGTTCGACGCCGAACCCTCGGCGGTCATTTAGAAGCGCGGCGGCTAAAGTAGTACCACTCCCGACAAAAGGATCTAAAACAAAGTCGCCTGGATCACTATACGAACGAAGCAGGAATTCCACCAACTCCAGTGGTTTTGCCGTCGGATGCAAACTTTTACCTTTTAGCGTGTTGCCGTACTTCAACACGCTCCGGGGATGATACAAATCTGTTTTCACGTCGGCGATCAATCGCGTCTGAGAATAGTGCGCTATCCTTTCACCTAATTTTGTGCCTCCCACTTTGTGAGGTTTTCCGATGTTCTTTTGCGGATTGTATGTGGACGTCCCCCACTTTTCCGAAAAAATTAATATTTGCTCATGGGCGCGGAGAGGGCGTTTGTTAGCATGAAGAAACCCAACCGCCATGTTCTTTTCCCAGATCAATTCATAACGATAATTTTTCAAATTAGAGTTGAGCAATTTCGGAATAAATTTCCCCGAGGCGAAAACTGCCAGAATTGCTGTTGGCTTACACACACGATGAGCTTCGTTCCAAAAGCGACTCAGATCAATGGCCTTATCCCAATCAATAGAAGTGGTGTCGTAAGGAGGATCAGTCAGTAATAGATCCACGCTGTTTTCTGCCAGAGTCGGCAAAACCTTTTCCCAGCTTCCGCGCACCAAAGTTTGATTTCCAATTTGAAACTGCATTTAGAAACCTTTCATTTGCGCCGAGCCGGTCTTTATTCCGCTCGATTTGAAACTCGCCTTGGCGACATAATCCATTTCGATCACGAACCACGCACAGACATTCGCCATGATCTCGTCGTCGTGGTAACCGGATTTCGCTTCCATCTTATTGCCGTTCTGAACGAAGACTACAGCTTCGTCACACAGGTTTTGCGAGCTCGCCGTAAAGTCGCCCTGGCGCCAGGCTTTTTCAAAAAGTCCGAGCGCCGTGCGTTTAATGCGCTCGGTCATCGGTAAACCCGGCCGGGCTCTGGACAATGCGTCGGAGATATGAACTTTGCCTTCTTCGACGTCGCGCTGCGTTTGCACATCGATGTGACGATAAAGCCGGTGCCCATATCCGCGGTTCTCGATTTCAATGATCGCGGCCTCGCCCATATTGGACTCGACCACGATATCGGCACCCAAGTATTTATCCGACAAGATACAGCAGCGTTCTCCCTGGGAGTCTTGTCGCTCAAAGCCTCTCCACGAATAAACCTGTTCGCCGGTAAAGCGATCGATAACCGTGATCACCGCCGGATCGCCGCTGTTTTCGATGCCGATACTCGGGTCGCATCCGACGATATAAGTGTGGCCAGCCTCGGGATCGCGCGGCTCGCAACCGACTTTGGCATAGTTCTGATCGAAAACACTGCCGCCGGTTTGGGCAAAAGGATCCACATCGTTTTCGGGGTACTCGACGCGGAATTTCTTTTCTTTCTTTTTGGCGATCTCTTGCCGGCGCCACGCCAGCCGGCGAGCTACCGCGTCGTCAAACATATCCGGGCTTTCCAATTCGCCGATCTTTACCAAATGCAGCGCGATCTTTTGAGCGCATAAAAATTCCGACTGCATTGGCAAATCTTTTTCGCGCTGTTCTTCCTCGCTGTATTGAGTAATCCTGGCCGATTGTTTTTCGCCGTCGGATAGATCTTCCAGAACCTGCCCGGCAAGAAGTAAATAGATGCCGTCGGCCGTCATCGCAAACTGGGCGCCCGATATCTGATAATTCGTGTTCCACCACCACTCGAAAAAGTGACTGCGAATGCCGCCCTCTTTGCGTTTGCCCTGAATAAACTTTTGATGAAACCAGTCGCCAACGCCTTTTGCTGTTGATTCGCCGGTGATTTTTCCGCCTTTGGCCGCGTCGCACAATGCGGTGGCTGCCGTTTCTGCATCGCCCTTCCAAAAGGGAATTTCTGTCAAATGCAGCCGGGTAAAAGTGTCGCCGCGTCCTTGTTCTTCGTGGCCGGGTACGACGGTCGAAATGGACACCTTCGAACCATTATCAAATTCAAGCTCGTATTTTGAGTTGTATTTCGATACCGGTTTTATTTCCGGTCGAAGATTGTCATACATCGTTTTAACAACCTTCATTAGGGCGCCGACGGTCTTAGGATCCTGGGCGACGATACGGACGTGATGGCCATCTTCGATCACCGCGTCGGAAAGATAGTCCGCGCAATAGTAAGTCGAAATACCAAGGCGCCGACATTTGAGCGTGAAATCTTCTAAACTGGGATCTTCGTAAGCTTCGTTCGACGCACTCAATAATTCTTTTTGAGCGTCGTTAGGAATAAAAGTGGTTAAGACATTGCGGTGGAAAGCGTCACGGACCTTTATTTCGCGTTCGAGGAAAATTTCTTTACGGGCTGGCCAGCCATCGGCGTACCATTCTTTTGAATAAACCTCCAGTTCAACTTCGACGCCGATCTCTTTTGCCTTGGCGTCGACCTGTTGCTGAAGCTTATCGAATGGATCCGCATTAGTTTTTCTCTGCTGCACCATATTTCTTTTTCAGGAATGCTCCAAACGGCTTTAAGTGTTTCGTCAAAACTTCAACGACACCGGTATTGTCGCCGGCGTATTCGAGAAAATCTTTTAGGGTTTCGCCGCCGAGCGTCACGCGATCGATAACGTTGGCGTGTTTGTGCTTATCAAATTCCAGCTGATCAGTCTTCAGCTGCAGTTCCTGGCGTTTGATCCGGAGCCTTTCTTCTTCCTGGCGGATCAAAAGAAGTTTGATCGGACTTTGGGTAAAAGTTTCCTTGGCTGCTGTTAATAGATGATCCTCAAGGCCTTCGATGATCACCTGGTACTTATCAGCGTCTTCCGACTGGCGCAGCTGCTTTACGATCTCCCGCGCCTGGACCCGCACGATCTGGAAAGCCTTTGCTTTATCCTTGCCGACAGCGCGGATCCATGTATTGAGTGACGACTTCGGAAGTTTCTTATCGAATTTCTTTTCAAACTCGGCGGAAATCTCCCTATCGGTCTTTCCATCATTCAGTAAGTCAATGATGTACTCGATTTCGTTTTGGGGGAGACCTGCTACCGTGTGTTTTCTTCCCATTAGTTCACCCGCGAAATGCCGGTTTCTTCAAAGTGACCTTCCTGAAAATTAATACCCTTCGTCCGGATGCAGGCACAGAACGAATCGTTCAATTCACCTTCGGAATCGGCGTATCTTTGCAAAAGCTTTGCTTGCTCGACGTCCGTCAAGGAAGTATCGGAACCGAGGGGGAAAACACGAATGAGGCCGGCGCCGCGAAGAAAGTCCAATTCTTCAGCGAGGCGCTTAAAGGTAAGCGGAATGCTGCGAGCGTCGAGAACACGGATCAGCATTCCAAAATCCATCGGGTTGGGCCTCTTTTTATACAGCAGGTAGATCATCCATCCGCGCCGACGCATGGTTTCGAGTTTACGAATTTCTTTTTGAGTTAGGTCCATTTTGCGTCCCCTGTTTTACGATGGATTCAAATTCATCCATTCGTTGATTAAGTTCGTCCACACTGGCGGAAAGATTGTTGCCCTCATCGGCCGCGACTCTTTGCATAACCAAAGTCATATCCGTCGCTTTTCTTTGCTCGACAGCCACAGAATGAAGTGTCGTGCCGATCTGACCCAGCGCCCCGCTTAATTTACCGAAAGCTTCAGCTTCCTGTTTCCTTACGTTAATTTCCGCGAGTTTAATTTCTTTCCATGTCGGCAGTGCTTTTAGAACAAAAATCAAAATAACGATCACGACGGAGATGGCGACGCCCTCTCCGATCCAGCGTTCCCAACCGAATTCGTTTTCCGCAAAAAATAGGAGGAATAAGTACATAAGTTTGGGATGTTATTTTTGGTTTTTCTGAATGGTGATTAAGGCCTGATAAACCAGCGTCGCGGCCGTGAAAACTGTCACGGCGTATCCGGCCACCTTGTCCGGCGAAAAGTCACCTGAAATAGCCATCTGAATAGCGACAGTGATCACGCCGATCACAATGGAAACCGCAAGTGCGAGAAGCGTCGCGCCGAACCCGCCCCAGCCTTTCCAGGTCTTTATGAACTGCGTGACGCCGAGCGTTGCCAGGATCTGCAGCGCAACACTAATTATATTTTCGACGGTGACTATTCCGCCAAGGCCGCTTAAGTTTGCAAATATCAAAAACAAGATGAACATTTTGGGTACTCCTTTGAGGTTGGAAAAAATGCCGGATGCCTTTCAACTCACCCGGCACTTTCTAGAATAATTAAAATGGCTAGAGCCTGAAGTTTTTTTGGTTTAGCTACTCACGCCGGACGAAGCCGACCGAATATTCGATCCCGTTAAAAGGTTTGATCAGTATCTTGTCCGGTCTATATAAGACGCCGTTTTTAGATTCGCCAACATCCTCGATCGGGCCAGCTTTCGTCATATCGATTTTTTTGGCCGCAAACGAATTCTGAATGCATTTATCACCAGCGCCGGAAGGTAAGACAACTGCTTCGGCCTGGGCGACATACCGTGCGGCCGTAAAGGGGGTTACTGAAGTTATGGCTGCTGTTGCGTCGACTTGGAAGCCGACAACTGCAACAGAGGGGGATTGGCCGGGCGGCGGTGCTTTGCCTTCAGCGATGGCTGCGGTGAAGCTAAAACTCAGCAATACCACTGCCAAAAAAAGGTCAGAAAAGAATTTCATTTTGTTGATTCTCCTTACTTAGGGGTTATGCGAACAATGCAGTCCGCGTATTAATATTTGTGCCAAAAATGCGAAAAGCCCAACGAGTCGTTTCACTCATTGGGCTTCTCACGAGCCTCTACCTATTTTGTTAAAGGGCTTCTAAAAGAGCCGCTTTTGACAAACACAATATAAAGCGATTTGCGGAAAATTGGCAAGGTTATTTTCCGCAATTATATTTTACACGATTCTCACGGCTCCAAAGCAAGAACCGTTTCCTTATTGAGCCAGAGACTTTCAACTCGTTTCACACCGCCGTTGGCCATCGCGTCGGTGTCGATCCTTACCCATCCACGGTTTTCGTAGATCTCGCGGTATAGATCGCTGGGATATCCGCTCAAGACGACGCAGCCTTTTAATCCGGATGCGATCTCGGCCAGCTCGCGATGTTTCTCGTCATCCATTTCGCAAGCGTACCGGTTTTTATCCGATCGGGTTGCTTTTACATAAGGTGGATCAAGGTAGAAGAGCGTTGCCGGTGAATCGCATTCTTTGATCAACTTGAACGCATCGCGGTTTTCGATTTGGACAAGTCCCAATCGCCGCGCGGCGTCGTAAATAATATACGGCCGCAGATCCAGCGCGGGCGAGCGCTTGTTAAAGTTCCGGCGCCAGGCTGCAGCTGTTGCCAGCGTCCCGGCGTGACGACTCATCCACAAACGAACATAGAGACGCCGGGCGTTCTCCAGGCTAATGTCGTCGACGGCGGCGCCGGTGACATTGACCATACACTTTTCGTATTCATTTCGAGCCCACGGAGTGAGCCGGATCTGTCTGATCAGTTCGTCCGGCCGTTCTCTCAGGACCTGAAAGAAATTGCAAACGTCACCGTCCAGATCGTTATAGGTTTCGATCAGGGAAATCTCTTTTTGAAAGAGAATGCTTCCACCGCCGCCAAAAGCCTCGACGTAGTGAACGTGAGACGGGAAATGTTTAAGGATCCATTTCGCCAGGCGAAACTTCGATCCGTAGTATTTGAGCACAGGATTTTTCAGCATAAGTAAACAAAAAGCAGCCCGGAAATCTCCGGGCTGCTTACGAACCTCACAAGTAAAATTTTATTCCGCTACTGGAGCGGTGTCCGACACTCTAGCGTCGAATGTTTTTTATCGCAAGGGTATTTTTTGAACTTATGCCGGTTTTTTGATGATCAGATGTATTTCGTCCAGCTGATCAGCCGTCAAATGCTCGACGCCTAAACGCTTCAGGATCTCCGCCGCGAATTCGGCTTCGATCGATATTCTAATGCTAACCTGCGGTTGATCTGTGTCTGTGCTAGAATTTTGTGACATTTTGGGTTTTATTACCTTTCAGGCCTGCCGGGCGACCGGCGGGCTTGTTTCGTTTTAAGGAAATTTAGCAGACCTGCTCATTTTTCGGCAATGAAGAATTTAACGATTAGGGAAATTCACGAAAATACCGGTATCGCGATCCCGACGCTTTCTCGGTGGTGCCGAGTGGGAAAATTTAAGAACGCTAAAAAGATTCAATCACCCTCCGGAGAATATTGGGAAATCCCTAAAAATGAGTGGAACGCCTTTTACCAGGACCTGCCGCCGGTAAAAGCCGGCCGTCCAAAAAAAGATTAGCGATTTAAGGCTGCTGTCTGTAATTGACTTTTCTGTATAGTTGTCATAAGCGCGTTGAATGTTTCAGTAAAAGAAACTGCGCTGCTAGAACTCAAGTTTATTGCCGTTTGAACCAGCTTTTCCGCATTCTCTATTTCTTCTTTTGAAGCATTGACCAGTATCGATCTGTATAATTCTTCCGAATATGCTTTGTCCATTTTTTTAACCTTATGTTTTTTCGTGTTTAATCTGCTGAATTATATCACGCCGCGAATGGTAGCTTTTGCTGAACTTCGCGGCTTCGATCTTTACCCCGGCGCCAGGCCGCGCGGTACACCGGATACCGTGTGCTATTAACGTAGGTGAGAAAGGTTGTAACCTGCATTCCGAGCGATCGCGCTGCCTTGACGGCCGTCGCGCCGGAGAACGCCAGCTCTTCTATCTTCGCCAGTTTTTGATCCAGCGAGAGCTCGGCTTTCTTATTGCGACGTTCTAATCCTTTCTGCCAGGCCGCGCGGTATGCCGGTCGGCGCGTTGTACTTGTCACATAGCAGTGCAATGTTTGAGGTTTGATTCTGAGAGCGCCGGCAGCCTGGGCGATCGTCATTCCTTTCGCCGCGCATTCTTCGATTTCTGATTTGTCGACCTGTTCAGGGCGGCGCCATTCCTGATCCAGCGGTACTTCAAAATTTGCGATCTTTTTAACGTCCATCATCGATAGACACTCGGCGCAGCGCGGATAGGTGAGATCCAGCTCGCGGCTGGTCCTTTGCGCTTCCGGCGTGATCAGCATGTCGCAGAGACAAAACACCCGCGCCGTAGGATCATCGCAATATTGTGAAATAAAAGTTTGCATCGAGTTTCTATCGTTTCAGTAAACGCTTTACGGGAATCGCCTTCATCTGATATTTCAAAAGATGTGCTAGAGCTTTTAACCAATTTCGCGGCTGATACCAGTAAGCCGGCCAGCCATTTGAATACCAAAACCACATATCTCGCGCGGTTCTTTTTGCCAGCTCGTGATCATAAAGCAACGCCAGCACCAGCAAGCATTTTTTCCCGTGTTTCGACCGGCGATGGTCGACAAAGCCGAGAATACATTCGCTGGGTTCAAGCGGGGCGCCGTTGTATTCTTCAGCTTCCTGTAGGCTGTGAACAACGTGCGTCGGACGGTGAAAGAAAAATCCCTCGAGTTCGTATTTGGTTAGAAAGACATAGCGCGGATCCTTATACCAGCCCGTGCCCCAGCACCGTCTGCAATCGTCTTGCCAGCGATCGCCGCTCGGGTGATAGCCCACATAAACGCCCGATCCGGAACAGGTGAAACACTGCTTACCTTCCAGGACTTGAACATTTCGACCGGCGAGCTTCGCGTGACGGTGAAGAATCGAATCTTTGATCGCGTAAAAACGATCGTCTTTGCTTATGCGATTTGCGTGATGTAAAAGCATCGCCAAAATTCTGAGCTTCATCGGCTGATCCTCCGAATATTTGAATAAGGATCCGTCGCGCTGCGCTCTTGCACCGGAATGAATTCGATGCCGGCATTTTGAAAAAAGCTTTCCTCTGTTTCGCAGGGAATGATTTGGTTATCGTTCCGCACGTCGATCAGATGCCCGTCTTTGACCCGCGTGGCGCCGCCGGCTTTGATCGTTGCCATTAGAGCTTCGCTGAACTCGCGGGGCCCGGTGCGAATCGTGGCAATGACGCCCCAGTTCAGCGGGTTAGCCAGGAACAAATCTAGTTTGATGTCTTCATTTTCGTTTATGGGGACAATACCGCGCCAGTATTTGCCGTCTTCTTTGGGCACCCAGTCGATGATGTCCGGCGTTCCGGTTTTTATCCATCGCACCGGCGCGATTGAAAGCGCCCACAGCCAAAGGGTATTGGTGCGAATTATTTCCGGGTCTGAAAACATATCTTTTGCATCGCCGGTTCTTTCCGTCCAGGAGGGAATGGCGACGATCTCTATGTCTTTAACCTCCTGTTTTCCTCGACGGATTGAGCCGGCAATCATTGCGCGATCGACGGCACCTTCCATTTCCTCAATTAGAAATTTGGCAAGCACCTTTGCATCATTAAGTTTGGCCATATTGTTTGTTTCTACACTTCGCACAAACCGCGACGTGTGTTCCTGCTTTTTGTCTTCGTACCAGCCAGCCGGCGTTTAGCGCCGCTTTAATCACTTCGCCTTCTTCCGCATAAGGTCCGATCTGCTTTCCGCATTTCTGAGCGCAATGACCTACCCAAAATTTCACGTCGATATATCGGCGCTCAATTTTGAACACTCCGCCGCCGGCTACTGGCCGGTCGAACTCTGGAAAGATATTCCGAACCCAATAGATCATCAGCTCAATAAGTCCTTTACTCGATTCCATCGAACCGGCGTTTTCGCCTGGCGCTCTTTCCAACGGCCGCGCGATCGCACGGCTTCCTCATTCATTTTTAGTGGTTTTGGATCAGGCTGCGGAGCTTCAGTCTTTATCAATAACCCGACGGGCAGAGTGACGCGATATCGCTCTTGTTCTTTTGTCTTGGTCAATCGAAGCTTCGGGAATTCGACACGCGCCATCCAGCACGGATCTTGATAGCCTTTCGGCCTGTTATTCGATCGCTGTGGCGTCCAGTAGATGTAATTAATTTTGCCTTTGCGGCCGGCGCGAATCTTACGCGGTATCGCCGCCGTCGTGATCCACATTCCAGGCCGCATATCGTTTGGCACCGGCGGCAATTCTTTCGGAATGGAAATTTCGCGCTTAACTTTGTAGCGCGAATCCTCACGGCGCTTGACAGGCTGAAATGTGTAAACTTCGTGACGACGCCACTCCGCACCGTATTTGAGGATCTTAGCGATACGTTGCGCCTGCGCCCTGCGAATGGCTTGATCTAGTTCTTCCGGAATGTCCGGGCGATCCCAGTTGTATTCGAGGACCATCGTCAGATCGGCGGGGTTTAGAAAATAGCATTTGTTACCTTTGAGAAACGGCATGTCGCCGTACTTCATATATTTTTGAATGATCGTTTGCCCGATCTCCATCAGCGCGGCCGCATGTGAAAGGGTCATTCCCCAGCGGTTGTAAGATCTAATATCGCCCAGGTCGTAAAGCCTGCGTTTAATCGCCGGTTCAGAGCGCCTTGTATCTTTTGCCACTTCTGAGCGGGGAATGATGCCCACCGTTTCGAGAATGTACCAGTCTTCTAACTCGCTCCATTCTTCCCAGCTGCGATCGAGTTGGTGACCAGCCGCTTCCCAAGCTTGCCGAAACGTTGGCCAGTGCAGCAGTATCGTCGCAAACGACGGGTATTTACCCACTGCGCTACCTACGCGGCCTGGTATTTGCGTTTTCTCCGCCCAGGCCTCGGAACTCGTGGCGCAAAACCCAAAATCGCTATAGAACCGGTGGAGACCGAGAATGATTCTTTCCCGGGTCCACCAAGCTCGTTTTCGTGCATTTGTTTTTTTATAAGCCATCGTTATCGAAATCCTCTTCGGTGAAATATTCGGCGCTTCGATCGCCGTTTTGAGTAGCGCGGCCGACGATGCCGTTAACAAATTTTGGGATAGGGCAGGTGTCGCAAAGCGACGAATCGCCAGCCATACCACAGCGGCAAATCTGGCTTTCCATGAGCAGTCGAATATCAAACAGCGAGATCGTTTTAGACGAATTCGCCTTGAGGTTGTTATAGGCGACATCGCGGTTTACGACCACATCCCGATCGCCGGCGACGTTGGCTCCGCTTCGCACAGGCGGCGCTTTCTTCTTTTTCTCCTTCGTTTCCTCAGCCTTACGAACGCCAAGCTCGACCAGCATTTGGGTGACTACGCCATCCAGATCCCGGTTACGTAACTCCCTGGCCACGAGCTGCGCGGCGACGGATTCCTGTTCTTCCGGAAACTCGTGCAAACGCATTAGGTTTCTCGCCGTCGCGATCGAGATATCGCCGACGTGAAACCATCCTTGGATCTTCGCCGGCAGGTCCAGCAGTATCATCCGCTGAGATACCGCTTCCTGACCCATGTGCAGCCGGCGCGATAGATCCTTGTTAGTGACCGATCGGCGCTCGTGCTTTTCCCATCGATCTTTGAGCGACTTCAAAGCCCGCGCCTCTTCCAGCACTGACAGGTTGGCACGTTGCGCGTTTTCCGCTAAAAAGAAATCCTCCGGATACTCGCCCTCTTTCAGATCCCGGATAGCGATCGGCACCAGTGCAAGGTTTTTCAAACGAGCTGCAGCCAGGCGCCGGTGCCCTGCTAGAATGTTTCCATGCGAGGTGATCACCAGCGGTTCGATCACGCCTTGCTGCTCGATGCTGGCAGCGAAGCTCAGGAAGTCGTCCGTAGTAATATCGATCGCTTCACGCGGATTTTGCGGGTGTGGTTTGATTGCCGCAGTATCTATAAAAAGACCTTCGGCTTTTCTGATAATGTTTAACTTAGTGTCCATTGCCCCTCCAAATTGTTTTTCTAATTTATTTTTAGAATTTCCTTTGCCTGTTTGTAGGCATCTTGGAACCCCGAATAAATATCCTTTCGGAGATCCCGTCTTAGTTCGATCGGCAGCTTAAAGAAGCACTTCGCGCAGAACGCAGCGCGATGCGGCTTCTCGCCTTTGCAAGAGGCGCATTCTGACGATTGAAGTATTTGCGCGGCTATCTGTGCGTTCACTTTTCCTCCGTCGTGACCTTCAGTTTTTTGACTTGATTGGCAAATCGCCGAAGGTCTTTGATTAAATTTTCCTTGATTGCTTCCTGAGCGCCGGGTGACATATCGTTAAGGGAATTCTGTAAGACATCGGCGAAGCTGAATTCCTCGACTGCGAGTTGAGTATCGCCAGTCTCGTCCGTGATAATTAGCCGAATTCCTATGCCGTCGAAATACAAATTGATTTTTGTCTTAATTGTTGTAACGATCGGAATGTTTACAGTTCCTGCCAAGATTGATTCACTCATTCGCAAACTCCTTCCATGCACGGGGCTGGTTGGTTTTCATAATCTTCAAAATGGAAATCGAAGTTTGAAGTGTGTTTTCGGTCGCTTGTTTTCGACCATGCCACCACATCATCGATAGTGGCTACTTTTATTTGCTGGCCGTCTTTTGTAACTATGGTTTTTGAGCGGTAACGTTCAGGAACCGTATTACGCGCAAATAAACTGCTATATCGACCGTTTTTAATTTCGCTTTTTTGTTCCGCCTCTCGAATTGTCGCGATAAACGTTCAGGGAAATATCGTTCGAGCAACCTTATTTCGCTTTTTCGGCTCATAATGCACGGCATACATCCCACACGTTCAAATCCCAAATCATAAAGAGGATTTCTTGGAAACTCATATTTTCGATGGATTAGCCAAACGTCTTCGATCAGCCAGGTAATTAATGGTCGCCACTCTGGATTGCCGTGATAGGTTTCCAATGCACTGGCAAACTCTGTTTTATGTTTGCGTGATTCACTTTCTTCAGCTCGAATTCCGTTAACGCTAAGGACACGGGCGGAGAGAGTATTCATAAAATCCTTGGCGGGTCTAAGCTTCAGTTCCGTCGTGCAAAATCGTGCTTTTGTAGATGGAAAGCGTTTCTTCCTAGCGGCCAGTTCAAGAAACGTTTCACCTGAACTTAAGTAAATAACCTCGTGAAGTTCTTTGCTTATTTTTTTGACGTGAGCATAGGTTTCAGGTGCTTCCCAAGCTGTGTCGGTAAAAGTGCAGATCAATTTTGACTCGGGGATCTGCTGGCTGGGGAAGAACTCCTTTTTGAGCCACAGCAAGAGGGCGGTCGAATCTTTGCCGCCAGAGATTCCTACCACAAACCAATCTATTTCTCGTAGGTCAAATTTCATTTTCCTTCCATGTCTTTCCGGCAAATATAGTCCTGTCGGGGGAGTTTTTTATCAGCCATTGATGTCTAGTCTCCGTTTCAATTCCGGGATATAAGCAGCGGTCATTTTGCGTGATATTTTCACGTCTTTGCCGTGCTGTTTTTTCAGATCGCGGTGCGCGGCGATATTGAGCATTTGAATCGTTAGCCGGTTTGCTTGCTCGAATAACAGCGTTCGAAAGCCCGTCCGCTTAAACCTTTTTGATAAGTAATTCGCGGTTTGTTCCGAAGTCCACTCAATATGCGCCTGGAGTTTTTCCAAGGTAAAAACTTGCTCCGACGAAGCCAGGTGCATTATTTCCGCGCCGCCGATCGGCGAGGCCGCTTCTGTCTTGGCGACGATCACCGGTACAAACTTACTGCCGCCGGCGACGGCTTTTTTCGGAGCGCTCAGCGCACTTCCAGAGCCGCGCATCTTGTCCAGGATCATCCCCAGTTCATCATCTGACAGATCGGTCAGGGATTTGATCGTGCGACGACCCGGAAGCCGTTCAGACACCCAGGCAAGGCGCTCCGATCGCGACGCGTCCTTATCGTCGTCAAATCCGGCCGCATCTTTTTCCAGTTGATCTGGATAGCTGCGATCGCGCCGTTTCTGGAACCTTTTGAATAGCGTCTAAAAGTGCGCTGTCGGGCTGCTGCCATGGCCTTATTTCGCCTCCTGATCGCCCACAGCCGGCGGACCTGGCGTGATGTAGGGCATCCCCTCCATCGTTACAACTTGCTCGGCTATGAGGTCGCGCTCGGCCGGTCTGAACCGTCCAGCGCAATATCTCCAGTTCGGCACTCCAGTTTTGCCAGCCTTGCAGCTTCAGCTTGATCACGGCGCGGGCTCTTTCTGCCACGATCGTCACGCGCTTATTTAGCTTTTGGTCTTCATCGATATGCCCCTGGATGATCTTGTAATCGGCCAGCGACTGGCTTTCCGGATCCGCAAGGCGCTCCGGTGATGGGCTGATTTGTGCGCGGGTGCCACCGGTAAATGTCGAACCGGCGACCGCCCCGAGCAGAAAAATAACGACGAAGTAAAATCTCAATTTGCTAGTTAGCTCTTTCATTTGATTTTCCTTTTTTACGGCGGAGGCCAAACAACAACCCCCGCCGCGTCAAGGCCGCGCGGTGCGGCCGTTTTGTTTAGGCTTCGGAGCTGTCGTCTGCCGTGTCAGTTTTTTCTTCTGTGGACTCCTCGCCGTTGCTTTCGTCGCCAGCTTCGGCCGGCGTTTCTTGCTCACCGGTCTCTACCGGAGCCGCTTCTTTAATGCCGATCTCTTTCAGTTCGAGAACAGCGGCATCACCCTTCAAAACCGTGATCGTTCCGACCGCCGGCAGAAGCCTTTCGTTTTCGGACGGATCGCCGTCGACCGACGCGCGAATGATCACCGCCTGTTCAATGGAACCGTCAAGTACCGTCGCCTCGATTTCCAACTCGTTATCCGGGTTGCTTCTTACCGAAACAACGTCCGGATTGTCTGACAAGCACTGAACGGAACCGTGCTGATAATTAGCGACGTGACCGTTTGCGGTTTTGGGTTCTAAGCCGAAAACAAATGTTTGACCTTCTTTTGCGATAGCCATATCAATTTTTTCTCCTATGATGGTTATGCGTTCCTTTGGAAAATGAACGCGGGTTATTACGAGGGTGACCGCTCGACAGCAGCACCCGTTTTCTTCGCCACACCAGCGCGTGACGAGACTGCAAAGCCATTTCTTAAATCGTTCCACCGCTTTTCCTTTCCGCCTCGAGCAGTGGCAGGTCCGAGAACTGCAGCTGGCCGGCGAGGCGCGGATAATTTGTTTTGGTAATGATTGAAAGCGTCTTCATTTCATCGAAATATTGCGATTGCCAGTGCTTAATGAACTCTTCCATCTCGGTTGTCGATCGGCACCACCAATACCCGGCCGGTTGACTCTTTCTCGAAATAATTGGAAAAGCGTGATCGCGTCGTAGTGACCGGATTATCTTTTTGATATTCCTGTCGTTAAACTTTTTGGCTGTAGGAAGTGTCGAGAGCGGTAATGATCTGCTTAATTCGGATCGGATTTTCGCTCGTGGCTTCGAGTAAGAGACTGGCAAGAAATGCCTCTGTTTCAGACAGCGCGTGTCCTGACAGCGGATCCACCAGCTCTTCCTCGAAGATCTCGAACGGAAACGATTTTTGAATTTCCGAATCATCTGACATTGCCCCTCCCGGCGTTTGCTACGCCGCTTTTGCGTCTTCTATAAACTCCTCCGGAACATCTTTTAGATCGTCGACTGCCGCCGGATCGAAGTTCTCCAGGAAATTGATCACGGCCTTGCGTTCCGGTTCGTCCAGTACCGCCGCCGATGCGACGCCGAATTTCGACTTGATAACGAGCCGGTATTTCGACATATCGGTGTTTCCGGCTGTCTTAACGATCAGCCCTTTTTCTTCGGCGATGATGTGTATTCGTGCGAGATCGCTGCGTCGTGAACTGGACTCGGCCGTTAGCTCGCCCTGTGCTGGCTTTTTAATCTGCAGGTCGATAACTGATCCGCTTCTGAACGGATGGAAGCCAGCGTCGCGCAGCGCAGCGCTAAGAGCGCGGCCTGATGCCAGAACATCAACGTCTATTTCTACGCCTGCAGGTGTTTCACCGATCGTGGCGACTCCAGAGCGGACGAACGATCGCCGGTCAAGATCGGTCACCATACCGGTATAGACCTGCTGTCTGGTTTCGCTGATAAATTTGTCGTGAACGACGCTTACCAGTTCGAAGCCGCCGTGTTGCCGGGCGATGCTCATCAACTCATCGGGTGGGATCCATGGCTCATTCAGATCTTTTTCGTTAAGAAAAAGGATCCGATTTGTGTCCAGGCCAAAGCGCTTATGAAGCTCGTCTAAAAGTTCTGACTGTTGTGTTGTTAATTCTCTGTGCATTATTTACTCCATTTACTTTTTGGTTTTTTAAGTGCTGTGCTAAAGCAGCGCATAGCAGGGAAGCCGGAACATACGAGCGACCGCCACAAACAGCACACCGGCCGTCACTCGTAAGGTTTGTTTGCACCGGCAAGAGATCGTCGCCGGCGCAGTCGCCGCAGATGATTTTTGTCGGTAGCACCGATGGAACCGATTGCCGAGATATCAAATTGAAAATCATTTACGCCACCATCAGCCGGGCCCCGGCCGTTTCTATGACATCGTCCAGCGACACTTCACCGGTTTTCAGTTTTTCAGCTTGGCGGGCCTTAATATCCTGAATTCTGGGAAGCAAGAACGATAGGTGTCTGAAATTGTTTTGGGTCAACCGTATGATTTGGGCGACCCGTTCATCTGTCGCTTCGTCGCCGAGGAGGTTATGAACGATGCTTTTAACTTCTTTGTCGGTAAGTTCGACCAGCGGGTAGTGCATCGCCACTCGGCTGGAAAGCTGAGCCCGGACGTCCTCGGTAAGTTGTGAAGTGGTAAACAGCTCGAACAGGTCCGCTGTACCGATCAGGACGATCGGGATTCGCGCCGTCTCCCACAAATAGCAGACCGTGCCGAGCGCTTTTTCATTGAGATAGTTCGCCTGATCAACGAACAAAGGCCGCGGATATTTTTGCAGCTTGTCACTGATCATTCCTTCCAGCGTCGGGATCGAAAATTTGTGTTCGATCCGCAGCTGCTTGGCGATACTTTCAACAAAATATTTCGGGGTGATGTTTGCCGAACAGAGAACCTGAAGCGGCACTACTTTTTGTTTTTGGTAACCGTACTCGCGGAGATAGCGAGATTTTCCGATGCCCGGCCGGCCATAAACGACTACGATCGCGTTTTCGTTTATGGCGGTGAAACAGGCGTGTTTGAATTGCAGCCACGAACCGGTTTCCACAAACGGCACGGTCTTTCCTTCTCTAACGCCGTCGACGCGATCACGGTAAGCGCGGATCTTGTCTTCGATCTTTGAGGTTTTTACGCCCAGACCTTCCGGTTTGGGTAGAAAATACGTGCAGTTCAAATAAGCGTCAAGCGTCGTTCTGGAAACGCCGGCGCCAATGTGTGTCGCGCTGGCCAATACCGTCGTCGTCAGATGCGGGTTTTTTTCAATATGCTCCTGGAGCCAGATCCGCAGTCCTTCGTCGTGCTGGGGCTTATCCCCAATAACAATAAGACCGTTTTTATTGCCATTCATTTCAATTTTCCCCTCACATTTGAAATTGACTATTTAGGTCGGCACATCTATAAAGCTAGATAGAAAGAACTGGCGCTTTGCTAAACGTGCCGACTGTCTGTTTGTTGTCCGAGGCTTTCCTGATGAATCGTTACTTCACTCCGGGAAGCCTTTTGTCTTTGTTCTCTTCGAGAATGCTGGGATCGATGTCGTCCAGCAGGTCCCGAATTCTGGTCAGTGCGTCGTCGTCGGTAAGCAGAGCGTCTTCGCCGCTCAAAAGGAACGTTTTGCCGATGATTTTCGCGACCTCTTCCGGGTACCTGATAAGTTTTTCCGCATAGGTTTGAGCCTTGCTTTTGGTCTTTGACAATGGTTTTACCTCCCTTCCTCTGGCTGTTTTCGCCAGAAAATGTCTTGCTAAAATCATTCGAATCGGGAGCGCGCTTTTCATATAGTTGGTTCTCGGACTGGCAGCTGCACGAGCTGCGTACTCATCCGATCGCGCTTTCCGGCAGAACCTACAGAATTTGGAAAACGCGCCGCTCTTCATTAAAAAAAGCTTTCGATATCGGTTTTTCGCGCAGCGTTTGCAACGCCAGTACGGCGACGTATTTGTTCCACGTTTTACCCCCAGCCTACTCATCCGCGTCGCCTCCCGTTTCCCATTCAGATATCGCGGGTTTGCGATCCGTCAGAGCGAAAATGTTGTCTTGCTGTTCTATTTTTGCGATATCGCTCACGGACGGATTTTTTGCGACCGTGCGCCCGATCCGTTTTGCGTCAAATCGCGTTAGCTGGTGTACCGAGGCCGGGCGTTCGCCGACGGCGATCACCTGCGGCATTGATACTTCTTCCGGTTGGATCAGTTGCGCGGCTACGCGATCTTCGGCTGTGGCGCCGCGAGCGTTCGATTCCTGGAGGAAACGAAAATCTTTTACCAAATTGCGCTCGATGGCCTGCTGCGCTTTTACCTGCGCCATGGTTTCTTTGTTCGGCCTCAGGATTGACGATCTCGTGATCATCGAGGCCTCGACAATACGAGTTGGCTTTGTCGGAGTGGACGGTAAAATCACCCAAATTCTGGAGTAATCGTTATCAGAATAGCGAAGCTCGACTTCCTGCTTTTTATGCTCCGACATTTCCTCATGGAGGTACCAGTAATTGAAAATTTTGATTCCGTTTTTATCGATCTTTCGTTTCGCCCACTTCATTAAGAACAGGGCAAGCGCCTCATTAGAGATTTCATAACGCGTGGTGTAAAGTCGGTTGTATTCTTCGATCGGGATTAGTTTCGGCGACCCGTCAATAACAGATCGTATGTGAGCGACGTGATTGAATTCATTGATCCAGCCGACTAAATTTTCTCGGTAATCGTCGAATGTCATAAACGGCGATTCTTGCCGGAGATAGTGAATATTCCCTTTGAATTTAGCTTTTAATTTCTGGTGTTTTTTCCAGTTTTCCACCCAACGATCAGGTTTGTTTTTAGCGTCCCGTCCGCAATACTCATCCTCAAATGTGTTTTCTTCCCAATCACTGATCACGCGGTGAACGCGCTCCACCGGCTTTTCCTTTGCGTTGTAACCACGCGCCAAAATACGCTTGAGACCTAGTTCATCTAAAAATCCGACACGGCGTTCGGAACAAAGCAGGTCCATACCTCCTTCGATCCGCGCGGCGTTTTTGAAAGTTAGGGTTTCACCGGTGATCGTTTTGCATTTATAGTCTTTGCCCTGATCCGTATAGAGATATGAATAAAAATCAGCGGAAGGATCGGAAAGCGGTTGCGCTCCAAAGTTTTGAACTCCGTTCGCGTATGCCAGCCCGATCGTGTTGGAAGATGGAACTAGGTCGAGATGATAGCCCCAAATTAATCCCGTTCTCAGGCAATACCAAATAGTCAACCATGGCCGCGTCAGACTGCCATCCGGAAGCATTACCGTGACATCCCTGACAGAGTGATCACCGCACAGTATTTGAAGCGCGGAGAGATCTTCTACGGTTCGTGGAACGAAGGGCGATAGACGCGAGTTGTAGGCTTTTTCTCCCTGGAATACTAAGGTCGAGACGACTTCGGGTAAAGAGTTGAATCGCCGGCGAAAATATGATTCTGCTGGAATGATCCACTGTTCTTTTTTGGCTTTTTTCTCGATCGCCCGGTAGAAATGTCGGGGGCTTGGATATCTTTTCCAGTTTTCATTTGCCCACTCGATCGCCGGCGCACTGATAATGGCTTTTCTTTTGTCCTGGCTGGGTGCTGGGATACTTTGGGGTTTTCTAAGAAAGATCGCAAGGCCAAGATTGGAAATTGAATTTGCCCATCGATCGAGGGTGAACGCTGAAACTGCTTTTGCTTTTGCCGGCTCTCGGCGAAGGACGATCGGGTCCGTGCACTTTGTTTGTTCGCATAGCCTCAAAACCTCCGGAACAAAGTCGAGTTTCCCGGCGGCATCCTTAGCGCGTTTCGGGTTTATTACCGCGTAGCGCTGAACGATCGATTGCAGTCGAAGGGCCTCCTGCAAAAACGCATCCCGCTCCTCAGGCGCGTATCTTTGTAAAGCGATCGTCAACGTTACTTCTCGACTCGTTTCCGGTTTTTCCTCGACCGGCAGTTCTTCGATCGATTCTGGTTTTTTGGCCGTCGCCCATTTCAGCTGGAGCGCCGTTGGCAAGGATTCCAATAAGACCTCTTTGATCTCCTTGCCGTTGCGTCCGCGCTGGCCGGTTCCCCGGCACGTCCATTCGCCGGTTGCCACTTTTTTCCGGATCCACTGTGGCGTTAATCCTAGTTGTTGAATTTCTTCAAATTTCAGCCACATAGTTTCGTTGGATCGGAAATTTCGTTTTTTTGGAGTTTCGTGGGATCGATCAGCGAAAAAACCGCCGTAAACCCTTTAAACTCTTGATTTTTATTTTGTTGCATCGGTTTCGTTGGAAATCCCTTTTGTTTCGCTGGAACTTTCGTAGGAATTTCGTTGGATTTAAAAGACTTACTAAGCAGCCCGGCGCCGGTTATATGCGGCCTCCGCTATTTCCTGGAGTCGATTAGCGTCGCGCTGAATGGCCGCTGTGGCCTCTTGCAGCTCGCGCAGCTCGCCGCCGTCGATCTCCCCGTCATCAAACGCCGCCATGTACTTGTCGCCGCCCTGGAGGATGTTTCTGACCATCTGAGCGGTAAACCTGATCAGATCGAAAGACTCCATCTCGCCGGTCGCCGCCTCGAAAGTTGAAAGCCAGGCATTACCGAGCGCGATGGATCCGAACGATTTACAAAGCGATTTGATCTTGTCTGCCGGAATTTCTGTCTTTCCTTGCCGGTAATAGTTAATTTGGCGATCGGAAACGTTTAAGGAATTGGCGATCTCGGAAACGATCGTCCCGATGGGAGCGCTGCGCTCTTTTGCCAGCCTTTTAAGCTCGGCATCTAAACAAAGCGCTGGCGCGGTATTACGAAAGGGATATTCGTCTTTTACAAGATGAATATTCGTCTGTGCGACTGTCATTTCAATTTAGGTCTCCTTTTTGAAATAGATATCTGGCTCAAAAAGCAATAACCTTGGTTCACGCAGCCTTCGCTCGCGTATCATCCACCGGAGAAACGATCCGTTTTGGTTGTGGGTGATCGGTGTTGAAAATCTGATCGATTGGCAGTCCTAAAGCCCCGGCGATTTCTTCCCGCACTTTCTGGTAAAGACCATCGCCGTTGATACACATAGAAACCTGATTAGGCTCGCAGCCGGCAAGCATCGCGATTTGGCGTTGCGATATGCCTTTTTTAATAAGCTCTGCCTTGATTTCTTTGGGTTTCACGGGCTAAGATTCCTCTCGACTGTTTAGTGAACAAGTTCATTGCTGGCGAAATAGTAAGGTATAACCTTACTAAAGTCAATATAAAAGTTAGTCTATGCCTGACCCGTCTCAAGTTTACGCGCGAATCTTAGAAGCGCTAAAAGTAAAGAATGGGGCTCAGGCTGCGCAAAAATTAGGTTTTGCAAAGCCTTCCGTATATGCCTGGGAAAATAATCTGCCTGGATTAGATAGTTTGATTAAAATTGCAGAGTTAGGTAATAGCTCACTTGATTGGCTGCTTACAGGTCAACATCCAACGGTTAGTTCAAAGCTCGATGCGGCTTTGGACGAGAAAATACGGCAAATTGTTCGTGAAGAACTTAGCCTTAATGAAAAGAAACACACTCTCCCGATTGTGGTTGGCGACAAAAAGACAGCCGCTAAGAAAAAATCGGCATGAGATTTAAGTTTTACAGACCCAAATTCACAACAACTACTGACAATTTATCGCCCTTATTTTTAGCCCCAATTCCAGCGGGCGAACCACAGGATGCGGAGCCCGTAGCTGAATGGATTAATTTGCATGATTTCGTTGAAAGCTCTGTCGATGGCACCATCTTTTTACGGGTATATGGCGACGGAAAAGAGGAAATTGGAATATTCGATGGTGATTTGCTAGTAGTGAAGCGCCAGGAATTTGCTGATTTAGGGGATCTTGTTATTGCCGAAGAGGAGGGGGAATTCTCCGTTATTTTTTACGATCGGCCGGCCCCACAACTGCAGTTAGTAGAAACCCGGCGTCGCGCCAAACGTTCACGAAACAGCTTCACTATCTTCGGAATAGTTACGTTTGTTATTCATAGAACTAGCCAGATGAAGCCTCGGAGTAAATCCAAAAAGGGGATGTAAGATAAGTGAAATGGCTCTAAAGAAATGTCCGGATTGCCAAACTGATGTTTCAACGCAGGCGAGAACCTGCGCGAAATGCGGCCGTCCGCTTAAATACTGGACACCCGGCCGCGTTGTCTTCGCGCTTATTCTCGCACCGATCGTCTTTTTTGGGATATTGGGGCCGCTAGCTTATTGCGGCGGTCTGATTCGATAAAAGCGCCTTATTCAGTAAACGATTCGTAAACCTGCCCGAGATTTACCCTTCATTTAGTAAACATAGCGCAAAATAACATTTTTAAGTGTTGGCTTTAAACGATTAAACCGTCGCGGTTTACGCGAGAAGTGATGATCTATGTCCCGCTATGTCCCGATAAGTAAACGATCTGGGAAATTACACCCACACCTTCCTGAGCAAATGTAGAGGAATTTTGCTACAATTTGATACCCAACCCCTGAAAAACAAACTTTTTAGCAGATGAAGCAAGACTCCTTCCGGACTTCAAACGCTCAGCTCACGCTGTATCCGCTGGCATGGCTCGCGGCCGCATTTGCCGTTGGCGTTCTCGTATCTTCAGCTCTTACTTTAAGTACCGCGATCTGGCTGAGCGGTGCGCTTTTGGCCGGTGGAGCGGCGTTTATTCTGAAATACCGGCAGGGAACGCCGTCCTTATTGCTCTTGTCGGCGTTTGTCTGCGCCGGGGGGCTGTTTCATCAGGTTGAACACGCCGGGATTCGCCCCGATAGGTTAAAGGTCTTATACGATAACGGCAGCTTCCGTTCGGGCGAATTTGTCGAGGTCACCGGCACCATCGCCCGCGAGCCGGAGCCCGCGGTGAACGGGTTCTTTCTGTGGATCGATGCCGAGACCCTCTTATACCAAAAACAGGAAAACAAGGTGTCCGGTACCGTGCGCCTCTTTGTCCCTATAAATGATGAAACCGATGCGCTAAAGTACGGAACGCTATTGCTGGGCACGGGAGACAAGATTGCCGCCTCCATCGAGCTAAAACGCGAAGAAAGGTATTTAAATCCGGGCGTGCGCTCCGCCAGGGAAAATCTGGACCGGCAGGGAATTGACGCCACCGGCACGATAAAAGACAGGGAAGATCTGAAAAAGCTTTCCAACGGTGTTTCACCTACAAAATTTATTTATCAATGGCGCACGCAGTTGCTCACGCAATTTCAAACGCGTTTCAACGGCCCGACCGCCGGCGTAATGATCGCTTCGCTGCTGGGCAATAAATATTTTCTCGATAGATCGACGGGCGAGGCTTTCCGCGCGGGCGGCACGTTTCACATTCTTGTTATCAGCGGCGCTCATATCACGCTGCTGGGCGCGCTGATCGTTTGGATTTTGTCATTCGTTACGCGGCGGCGCGCGTGGCTGTTTCTTATTTCAAACATTATTCTCTGGGCCTACACTCTCGCTGTGGGCGGAGAAGCGCCCGTCACCCGCGCCGCGCTGATGTTTACTACCTTAAGTTTTTCTTACGTGGTACAGCGGCAGGGCACGCTGCTTAATGCGCTCGGCGCTTCGGCGCTGGTGCTGTTGGCGTGGAAGCCGTCGGAGTTGTTTGACCCTTCGTTTCAGCTGACATTTACCTGCGTTTTTGCGATCGTGGCGGTCGCGCTGCCGCTGCTGCAAAAATTCGAGGCGATCGGCGCCTGGTATCCCACAGCCAAAGAACCGCTCCCGCCAAATTGCCCGCGCCTTTTTAATGGGGGGTTAAAAACTTTTTGCGAAATGCTTTTCTGGCGCGAGAAAAGGTGGCGGCGTGAACAAAAGCGCAGCGTTTGGCAATGCGTGCTGTTTAAAACCAGGTGGGCCGCAAAGCTCGAGGAAAACGCTATCCAGCCGGTATTGCGCTTTATTTTTGCGGCGATATTTATTTCAGTGGTGGTACAGATCTGGCTGCTGCCGTTTCTGGTGGTTTATTTTCATCGCCTCTCGCCGGCGGGCATTTTCCTTAATTTATTTGTCGGAATTTTATTAGCTACCGAAACCATCACCGCGCTTTTTAGCGTATTGGCCGCGGGTGTAAGCACTGCATTCGCCGCGCCGTTCGTATGGCTGACGGAAAATTTGAACTGGCTGATGCTGCATTCGGTCGATCCGTTCGATGTGTATGACCCGTTTGATGACGCGGCGCTGCGGATGCCCGCTTACACAGGCGCGGCGCGTGCCGTTTACGCAATTTATTTTCTGCCGCTGATCGCGCTCTGGATTGCGGCTGATCCGCTGGGACCCTTTTGCGTTGGCGGTCACCAAACCAGCGCCGGTTTTGGAAACACGTTTTTTATTCTCCGAAATTTTCCGGCTGCTTGTTACCGGTGCTGTTCGCGATAATTATTTTCCATCCCTTTAGCGCCCCGAAACCCGAGGGTAATTTGCGGATCGACTTTCTCGATGTCGGGCAGGGAGATGCCGCGCTCGTTACGTTTCCCGGCGGTACGACGATGCTGATCGACGGCGGCGGCAAGTTTAATTTCAGCAGAACACAGGTGATGGGAGAAAACGGCGAGCCGGTTAATTTTGAGCCCGACACGCCCGAGATCGGCGAAGCGGTCGTCTCCGAATTTCTCTGGCAGCGCGGTTTGGATAGGGTGGATTACCTTGTCGCCACGCATGGCGACATCGATCACATCCAGGGGCTAAATAATGTGGCGCGAAATTTTTTTGTAAAAGCGGCGATTATCGGCGCCGGCCAGCAGCCGTCGGAAAATCTCGGGCAGTTTTATGAAACCTTAAAACGGCGAAACATTCCGGTAACCCTAACCGCGCGCGGCGACGTTTTCAGATTTGGTGAGGTGGCGGTGGAAATTCTTTCGCCGTCGGTGGAAACCGTGCAGCTCTCAGAAAATAATAACTCGCTGGTGCTGCGGATAACTTTTGGCGAGCGCAGTTTTCTTTTCACCGGCGACATCGAAAAGGAAACGGAAGAAGTTTTACTTAAGGATCCGGCAAGTTTGAAATGCGATTTGATCAAGGTGCCGCATCACGGCAGCCGTTCTTCATCGAGTGAAAAATTTGTCGAAGCCAGCGGGGCAAAAACGGCGGTGATCCCGGTCGGGCGCGATTCGATCTTCGGCCACCCGCACCCGGAAATTACCGGGCGTTGGACGCTCAGCGGAGCAATAGTAATGACCACCGGTGGAAACGGTACGATAACCGTGATCACCGATGGCCACAATATAAGATCGGATAACTACCTCAGAGGCCAGACACACCAATAGGCGCATTTGTTCCCAAAAGCTTCCGAGCGTTCCCAAGTTAATCCAATTTATGCCTTAGTTATACTAAATGAGATCAACTATGTCAAGGGTTTTTGTTAAACACACATACAAGGGGTAGTAGGTCCCGAAAAAACCGAACAATCCCCCAGCCGCGTCCCAAAACGTTCAGAATCCTATAATTAAAAATGTATTAACAATGTTTAATTTCAAGCAAACCATGAAGATAAAAATTTCACAGATTTTTTTGCATGAAGGTCCATCGCACGCTGGGGGCCGTTGGTGGCCACTTTGCCTACTTCCTGGACCCCGGCCGTAGCGCAAAACAACAGGCAGCCGTTGAGCGCTGTGAGGACCCAATTTACCACGTCTACCAGCGCGTGGCTGATATAGGCGCCCAGATAGGCGACTGCTAAAGCAATGAGAAAATTAACCATCAGGACATTACGTCCCGTCAATACCCGGACGGTATTTGAAACGACGAAAATAGCTGCCGTTGCCCCGGTAAAGGTCAGGACGGAGTTGGTCGAAAAAAATTCTTGTGGGATTTGCATGGTATCTCCTTTAGAGGAATTTGTAAGGAATAAGCTTAGGTTTTTTCCTGTTGTTTTGTGCTTTAAACACATTTCAAAATGATCCAAAAAGCGGCAGCGCTTCTCCGGCAACAAAGAGCCGGTTTCAGCGAACCGCCAATGATCATTCCTACCCAACTGCCGGTGTCGTTCTCGCTTACCCATGGTGAAAACAAGGTTTCGATTCGCATTTTACGAGCACTAAAAGTCTTTAGTAGACTGGCGAAGGAATGCTCTCATCAGTGGGAGTTGCGAAAAAGTGAGTAATAATAAAGTGGGAATAAAGTAATACCAAATCCTGGCGGTGTCAAGAAAAATCTTTCTTCTACATCCGGTTATCTTTTCAGGTGTGTGAGATAAATAAATACGCGCTTGTTTTACGGGATGCGTTCGCCTATATGATCTTCGCCGCTGTAGTGCGCATTTACCCGGGTGGCGCGCCCCTGCTCATCGACTGTAAAAGTGACGCGGCCTTCGGTCAGCGGCATATAAAATTCAGTGGCTGACATTGGGATCAGGCCGGCGAGGAAGCGGTCGGGGATGGCGGCAGCCAGCAGTGAACCGGCTTCAGGGTCTTTTGATATCGTCAGCACCGCGCCGTCCGACATCTTAAAAGCGCCTTTTAGTTTTTCGAATTGCTCGCCGGTAAGCGTAACAACTTTTCCCGTGACCGGCATGTCCCACGGCAGGCCCAGGGCGATCGCCGTTATATCACGGCGGACGCGGCTTGTGCGCATCGTTTCAATATTGCTGAACACGACCACGGTCATATTTTTTTCCGGCAGCTTGGTAAAGTCGCTGATGTAACCGGGCAATCCGCCGGTGTGCCAATAGCGTTTGCCGAAAACGGAATCGATAAACCAGCCGTAGCCGTAATTGTCCAAACCCGGCGTGAAAACTTCCTGCGCGGTTTTGGCGGAGACGAGTTTTGTGCTGCTATTTTTGGCGTCCATTATTACGCTCCATTTATATAGATCCTCGACGGTGGAATAAAGCGCCGCGTCGCCCGCGGGCGCCTGCAGCGATATCTGCGGCACTTTTTTTGCGCCCAGATCGGCGATAGAAACACCCGGCAGAAATTTGTCCCACGGCACGCTCACCCCGGCATAACCGGTCGCCAGATTCTCCGGCGGCTTACGGTAATTCATCATTCCCGAGGCATTCATTCCGGCAGGCTTTAAAATATTTTTCTCGACAAATTTGTTGTATGGCGTGCCGGACACTTTTTCCACGATGCGCGCCAACACGATATAGGCCGTGTTGCTGTAGTGGAATTTTTCGCCGGGTTTAAAATCAAGCGGAAGTTTTTTTGCGTTGGCGTAAATGATATCGGTCACATCCGGTTTGATCATAAACTCGACGTGCTTTGGCGAAAAAAGCTCGAGCTTTTCCTCGTAATCGGGAATGCCCGAAGTGTGCCGCATCAGGTGCTGCACGGTGACCGGTCGCCACGCCTCGGGACAGTCTTCGATATAGCTGCAGATCGAATTTTCCAGTTTTAGTTTGCCTTTGTCACGAAGCATCAGCGACGCCATCGACGTGAACATTTTTGTGATCGAAGCGACTTCGTGCCGCGTTTCGGGCGTGTAGGGAATTTTCCGTTCGATGTCGGCAAAGCCGTAGCCTTTGCGAAAAATAACCTGGCCGTCTTTTGCCACCAGCACCACGCCGTTAAATCTGCCGAGTTCGGTCCGGGCGGTCAGGTAACGGTCGATAGCAGCGGCTGTGTCTGTCGTCTGCGCCGCGGCAGGAAGCAGCCCGGATACAAGTGTAAATAACAGCAGGGAAATGAAGAAAAAGTTTTTCTTAAACATAAAAATATGGTTTGGCGACGCTTTTATTAATATACGCGAAGCCAAAGGGCAGGGTTTCAGTGTCCCTGGGAGCGCAGGCGGCTCTGTCAGTAGCGTCTGCGTTAGCAGATGCGTAAAGGCCGCAAGCAACGCACTTGCTGACGCAAGCGCTACTGACATGAGCGCGACGAATCGCGCTTGCAGGCAGGATGCCTGCGCTCCCAGGTTTACGCGCACCTTTAGACCCACACAGACTTTAATACAAAAAAAGGAGCGGAAATGATCCGCTCCTTTTTACGTAAGAGCGGGCAGGGATGCCCGCGCTCCATACTATTTTATCTTAAGGGCCGGGTCGCCGATGATGGCCCAGGTCAAAGGCACTTCCGGGCTGGTGGCGCTTAGCTTGGCGGCGTGTGTTGCGTCGCCGAGCCGGGTATAGGTTCCCTGGCCGAGAAGGTCAAAAAAGACCAGCGCCATTTCTTCCTGGATATTCGGGGTCGTCGATCCGGTCGAAGCCCAGGTCGTGGGCGATCCTCCGGTCGGCAGTTTCATCACTCCTTCAGCTATGCTGTCGTCACTTATATCGGCGAAAAAGCCGTTCAGACAGGTCAGCATCAGGAACAGTGAAAGATTGCCTCCCGAATTGGTGAAATTGATCACGTCGTTGGTGGCCGGCGAATTTGGCGTATAGCGCATTATCTGCAGGCTCGACCAGACTCGCGGGGCGCCGTGGCCGGCATAATTTACCACGAAAGGCCCGGCATTAACGGCGTTGATTATGCGGCCGCGAATGACGGAAGCGTTAAACGGGGCCGGATCATCCTCGAGCGCATAGACGAACGTAGCGGGCATCCCCGCCGGCAGCTTGTTTCGCAGCTGGTGATTCATATAGTCAAAATCCCAACCGTCGGGCTGGTCGGCAACGAAAAGCGCGCCGCGCGTCATCATCGCGTTAGCTACCGATGCTTCAAAGGCCGCAACTTTGCTTTGGATAAAGGTCATCGTCGCGCCGTCGCGCACGGTCATGCGCCCGATCGCCATTTCCGCGACACCGTCACCATCGCCGTCACCCAAAAATTCATCGCTTGGCGATTCACCTTCAGGAGTGTCGACAAATTTTGTCGGGATAAAATCGTTATAACCAAGGCCCATGTAATTGCGCGAGTCATAGGTTGAATCGCCCGCCAGCATCACATATTTCAGGTTGGCATCGACGCCTTTTAAATAGAGCAGGTAAGCTTTGACGGCGCTGGGCGTCGGCAGTCCGAAATCGAATTCATCATAAACGTCCTCGACATTGACGACGTCAACCGTCAGGCCCTGGCCGCGGCGATAATTCGCCCAATTATTCGACTCCGCCATAAAGTTGCCGTGGCTTAAGATCAGCATGTCGGCCGTAGAGGCTGACGATGAAAGCGTCGAAGGCGTGTTAAGGGTGATCGAAACCGGCGAAAGCAGCGAATTTTCATTTACGGCGATCATCGGATGCGCGCGCCCGGAGGGGATCGATACGTCAAACCCGTTTGCGCCGGGCGTGGCCGTGGTGTTTAAGATCAGCATCGGGTCGTCCTGGTAATAGAGATCAAAGACGCGAATATTCGGCGTGTTGAAGCCGGTGACCCGGGTGTTGTGCAAATGCCGTGTATCAAAAGTAAGGGTGTTCTGGTCCGCTTTGAAAAGCCGGTCATAAGTGATCTCGACAAAATCGAGCAGCGACACGTCACCGGGGGTGTCCACGGAGAGGAACTCAAAAGTATTATCTCCTTCGGCCATGCGCGAAGCTTTGGTGCTAAAGGTTTTTGAAGCCGGTACGATACTCTCAAAGCCGACCTCGCCCAGGACCGACCCGTTCATCGTTACCCTCAAACGGTGAGGCACGGCAGTAAAGCCGTGCACGGCAACCTTGATCGTAACATCCGCGCCGTCAGGGTCAATATCCTTGACGTTTACCGTGCGCGACACTACTGTGCTGGCTATTATTGGGCCGAACCAATTATCGAGATCGCCGTTCTTGATCTGCCCGCTGACAAAATTGCTCCGCGGTTCGTAATGGCTGACGCTGCTAAAATTCCGGCTTTCTACCGGCGGCGCAAAAGCCCGGCGGACGCCTTCGAGCATCCTTTGTCCCGGCCCCGCACCGGCGATCAGGTAATACATCTGAAAATCGCTGTTTTGAATGTCGATACCGCGCCCGTAAAATTCGATAAAGTTTCCGGCTGGTTCGACGATTATTTTCTGTTCCAAGCCGTTTAGATAGAGCTGCCAATTTACCGGCGGCGCCGCTACGTTAAACCCGGCCGTTTGCAGCTGGGCTTTGGTGATGTGATAGATGCCGTTCTTATTTACCCGGATCTTTACACCCGGCTGCGCCGCGACCCATTTTTGATTTATCGGATCCGAAGGGAAGCTTTCGCCTGAGGATGAACCCGGCCTGGGTGTCTTGAAAGATGTCTGAAGAGACGCCGGGTATTTCTGCAGGACCAGTCCCCGGTTTTCGCCAATGAAATCCGGGCGGAGAGTTTCGTTATAACCGGACTTTGTTTTGATGTTCCGCTCGTAGACCGGCGCGATCGGCCCGTAGAGGGCTTTCTGCCCGCGCTTATCCACTGTTTCGATGTAATAGGAAGAATCGCTTCCGCCCGCCGGGTCATAAGCCGAGTAGGCCTGGCCCCCGTCTAATGCGATCTTCTCGCCCACGCGCATCATCGAACCGCCGATAAGTGAATTATTCACCTGTCGCTGCATCCCGTCGCCGTCTATCCGGTAAACGTTGAAGCCGAGATTGCCCAATTCGTAGGTGGTTTCCCAATTGATAACAGCACCATTAACGCCATCGACAAAAACCTTGATGTCGCCGATCACCGAGGCAGGGCGGCCTGCCGGTGCGACCGGTTGGGCGGCGATCGTGCGCGGCAACTCAACCATGCTCACCAGGCCCGCTTTTTTGCCGGGTTTTGGCGCACCAGGCTTTTGCGCTGGGGCGAAACTGCATAAAGATATGCTGACAAAGAGCAAACCTGAGATAAAAATAAACTTCTTTTTCATTTGATCTCCCTGAATCAAGTTCAAAACGGACGGGGACGGTTACTTAGTTGTAAATGCAGATGCAATTACCTGACAATTTATCCTATTTTTGCCCTAAAGCCAAGCTTTTTCGGGCGTTCAATGGCGGGTCGGTTTGAAAACAGTATGTCCGCGTAGCGGACGGTAGAGAATAGCCCAGGGCTTCAGCCCTGGGTAGCGAGCGATTAATTTGATCATTAGCCCTGAAAGAGCGGCAGAACTAATGAAATTCTGCCGCCCTTTCAGGGCTGGAACGTTTTGGGTCCGATACCCAGGGTGGCGCTCGCTTCGCTCACTTACCCTGGGCTATTTTCTTTGTCCCCGTTGGGGACTTTAAGGATGGATTTTTACCGCTTGCATTTCTCGACCATTTTTTGCAGGCCGATAACCTCATCATTTTCAACGCTTAGCGAGGTCGCCAGCTCGGTAGCCGAGCGGGAATAGGTTTCCGCCTGCTGGCAGTCGCGTTTTTCGTAAAAGATCTTGCCGAGGGCAATGTGGCCTTCGAGCAGCTTATTATCCCAGAAAAGGGCGGTTTTCAGCGCGCTGACGGCGGCTTCCAGTTCACCGCGGCGCAAACGGATATTGCCCATGATCAGGTAGGCTTCGGCGCTCATCGGTTCGCTGGTCAGAATGCGGTTGATGACGGCCAGGGCATCGTCGTCGCGCCCGGCTTTGTAGAAATTACGCGCCTGCAGCAGCATCGCCTGCGTTTCGTCGATCGGCGGCGGCAGCGCCTGGTTCTGGCGGCGTGAAAGTATTATCACCGCAAAATCCTTACGCGGCGGCTGCTTGATGCGCAGCGAGATGCTGTCGGTGGACTTTCCTTTTTGCCATTCGGTTTCCGACTTGGCGTAGTTGGGCAGGTATTTGCGCGCCTGGTTGTCAAAATTCTGGAAGTTCGGATCTTCCTTGCCTTTGGTGGCCTCGATGGCTTTGGCCAGCAGAAAATATGCCGGGCCGTCTTTTTGGCTCGCGGCCAGCAGCGGACGCAAGACTTCCGCGGCCTCGCCGTAATTTTCCTGCAGGAAAAGTCCGTAAGCGTAATTGAAACGCACGTCCTGGTCATTGGGCGAAGAATCGAGCGCTTGTTTTAAAAACGCCACGCCGTCGCTTAAGAACGCCGCTGATTTGGAGGTGTTTTTCTTTTCCGCGCGCGCCGCCTGCAGCGATATCGCGCCCAAAATATTATGCACGGCGATCAGTTTTAATTTGTCCGCCAGCGGGTGCAGCGTTCCCAGTGCCGGTTCGTAATCGCCGGCGTTCCATTGGATGATGCCGGTATAAAAAGCGGCTTCGGCGTATTGCGGCGAGGTGTCCGGGATGCGCGAAAAATAATCGACGGCATTCGCAAAATCGCGGCGGTTCATATAATAGTGGCCGAGCTCGAGCGCGGCATCGGCGTAATTCGTACCGTCGCGCTCCATCGTGTAAAGGCGCAGCGCATTTTTCAGGTACGCTTCGCGGCGCGGGTCACTTTCCGGCGTCAGCAGCGCTTTGATATAAGCTTCAAAAGCGAGCGGCGGAATGGTGATCGCTTTTTCGATAAACGCGTTCTGCCCGATCGGCAGCGACAGCCCGTCGCGTTTAAAAAATATCTGGTAGGCAAGTTCGCCCTGCAGCCGCTGCAGATTTCCCAGCGCTCCCTGGATCACAATTTCGCGGATCACTTTTTTCCCGTCAATTTCTTCGGTCAAAAAGCTCCCGTCATTAACGCGCACGATTCGCGCGGTGATCTTGATGCTGGCGGCGACCTTTTCGGAGTTCGCGGCGGCGTCCGTGGAAGGGGCGGGCTGCTGTTCGGGAATGACCTCGTATTTGCCGGTCACCATCAGGCTGGCGCGGGCCTCGCGGGCGAGCCGCAGCGAAGTGGCCACTGAAGGCAGCGTCGTCAGCGGAATGTTATTTTTTACCTGGATGAATTTGCGCTCTTCGTTGGAAACGGTGGTCAGCGTCGAATCTTTCAGCAGATCGGTGAGCGCATCGGCAAAGCTCTCGCCGATCCAATTCAACTCCGGTTTGCCCGAAGATTCGCAGATCGACAAAATGCTGTTGTTGATCTTGAAAGTACCGAGTTTGCCGCAGTTCTCAAAAGGGAACACCAGTATCGCATCCGGATTCTTTTGCGCCAGAACGGCCGTCGGGATAAAAATACAAAGAATAAATAAACTTAAAATTGCGTGTCTGAAATTCATAAATTGATCGATCGGTCTTTGTTAATAATCGGATTGTGCATAGATTGCCGCAGCGGGCGCAAGCAACCCTTCCGGACTGCAAATTTATTAAACTTTAGCGATTACTTTCCAGGCTGAGCACCTCTCAGGTCAGGAAGGGCCGCTTGCGCCCGCTAAAGATCTGCACTTTACTGCGCCTTTGGCTCGCGATAAGCCGGTTCAAAATTGCGCGTCGTATTTTCCGTCACGCTGCTTCCCATACCGGAGGCCATACCCGGGGCCGGCTGCACCGCGTCAAAAGGCTGCGCTTCGTGCAGGATCCTTGTCGCGGATTCCTCGGTACGGTAATTTTCCGCTGTTTCGCTGGAGGCTTTCCTCGTCTTGACCGAACTTAACAAGAGCTTTAACAGGCCAAGTTCAGAGATCGTCAGCAGGAAAAACGCGAAGAAGGCTATCGCCGCCACGACGTTGTCGCCCATTCCCAGCTCTCTTTTCATCACCGTGAGCAAGCCGATAAGAACGCCGATACCAGCGATCGGAAGGCCCAGCAGCGCCGCGATCAGAAAATTGAACGACGCTTCGGAGATCGTGCCGGGCTCCTGCTTTTTTCCCGGCGTGAGCTTGTAACCACAATGGTTACAATAGCTAAGCCCTGGAATAACGGATTTTCCGCAAGATGAACAATACATAATTATACGCCCCTGCCATTTATACGATACTCCACCGCGCGCGGTTCACCCAAAGCCCCTGATACAAACAGCAAATATCGCTTCTGTCGAAATATCGAAGAAGCGACGGTCGTAATGAATTTGATGGTGTAGTTGAGTAAAAGGTTTGGGCGAAAATGGTAACCGGTACGGGATTTGAACCCGTGTTGCCGCCGTGAAAGGGCGGTGTCCTAGACCCCTAGACGAACCGGTCATGCTGAAAAACTATGCCGGCAATCGTAAACTTCACGCTGCCGCTTCAAATAGCGTCGCTTACCCGGAAGGCTAACCTGTCAGAAAGCGAACATTTAGGATAACGAACACGGCTTTTTCTGTCAAACGCGCATGGAGCGCGGGCATCGCCAGCCCGCACGAACGCAACAGCGTTCGAACACATGCCCGTTGATGTGTACGTTATTATATGGCGGCAACAATTCGTGTGTTTAGTGCGTTTCGTGGTTAATTTTATCCAGCTTACCAGGCGGCGATGGAAGATTAACCACGAATCGCACGAAAAACACTAAACGAAGAATGCGGGCAGGGATGCCCGCGCTCCATATCAGAAACACGGGTAGGGATACCCGCGCTCCATATTAACTTTCCGCGCCGAACCGCCGCAGGATCTCTTCCACCTGAGCTTTCACTTCATCCGAGGGGTTCGGCTGGCGCCGGAGCCAGGCGATGGTTCCTTCTTCGATCTCAGCGCCCGCCTTGAGCAGGGTCTCGATGGCCCCGGGAAAGCTGGCGGCGTTATCGTTATTCGTCAGGCTCCAAAGCGCTTGTCCGAGCGCATCGCCGCCATAGATGTTGACGGCGTCGAGTCGCGCCCCGCGCCGGAGCAGCAGTTCGATTATCTCGGGCTGCGGCTTAAACAGCGCCCAGTGCAGCGCCGTCTGCTTAGCGTTATCGGCGGCCTGAATGTCGACACGCCCAAATTCGGGGTCGAGCAAAAATTCGACCACCCCGCGCTGACCGTAACCGCTGGCGTAGAGCAGCGCTTCTTCGGCCTGCTCTTTTGCCACATCCTGTTTGTCAAAAAAACTTTTCACCACGTCGAGCCGCCCGATCCCGGCCGCGCCGACCAGATCGAGCCGCGCGCCGCGCGCCGCCAGGTATTCGGCCGCTTCCGGGCAGCCGTTGGCGAGCGATCCGCGCACAGCGTTTTGCTCGTTTCCACCGGCGGCGGGCGCGTCTATTTTTGCCCCGGCGCTGAGCAAAATTTCCAGCAAATCATTTTGCACGCCGGTGCCGCGCGGGTGAGCACTCGTCGCCGCCAACCCCAGCGCCGTCGAACCGCCGCCGTAGGCATCCGATTCCGCATTCACTTCCGCGCCGGCATCTAAAAGTATTTTCGTGATCTCGAGAATATTCGGCGGCGTCACTTGGCGAAAATCTTCGATGCCGTTGGCCGAAACATAATGCAGCAGCGTCGAGCGATGTTCGCGGCCGGAGCGCCGGCGGATCAGCTCCGGGTTTTCGCGCAACAGGCGTTCCAGTTTTTTCGCGTCGCCCGCGGCGATGGCATCGGCGGCATGTTCGAATTTTGAGACTGGCGAATTTTCGCTGCTGAGCGCTTCGATGTGCGCGGCAAATTTCGGCCAGCTGTCAAAAGCGTATTCGCGCGCGAGCAGAAACTGCGCATCGGCCAGAGAAAATTTATCGGCTGCGAGTTTAGAGCGGTTAAATTTGCTCAGGCGCTGCTGCATGTTTTCGCGCAGTTCCGCCAGGGAAAACGGGCGCTCGGGCTGATAGCGCTCATTTACTTTTTGTAAGGCTTGTTCATCGCCTTTGTAGGCGCGGACGAGTTCCTTAGCTTGTTTTTTATATTGTTCGAGATCGGGGCGGGCGGGCAGTTGTCTGGCATCCATAAATTACGACCTTCCTTTCATATCGTTGCCCGGGAGTCCGCACTTAAAGGGCAGAAAAAAGAAGACGCGTAATCTTCGATCAGATTTTCTCTAAGGTGGGCACGGCCCTTTCCGCGGACTGGATGCGCCCTTCGCGCTACTGGGAAATGTAGCGCGCCGAATTTAGGATGTCAAATTTTATGAGGTCAGTACCGGGAACGCAGTGACCGGCTATGAGCGAAGCGAATCAACTAAAACTCATAGGAAGCCGGTCACTGCGTTCCCGGTACTGACTCCGTTTTATTCTTCAATCGCTTTTACGTGCACCGAGATGATCCGCGGCAGGGAATGGTTGGCCTTATCTTCTTCGTCGCTTAGTTCGTCGATGCGCAAGATTTCAAACCCGGCGTCGATGGCGGTATTCACATAATCCGAAACGTTATGTAGAAACGCGGGTATCAACACCGGTTCGTTGTTGAGGCCGGTGAATTGCGCCTGGCCGCCGGCAAGCTGGCGAAAGGGATGGAGCTCGCAAAAGACAAATTCGCCGCCGGGACGTAAGGTCCGCCGCGCTTCGTGAAAGACGTGCGCGAGGTCTTCGATGTGTTCCAGCACCAGCGTGCAAATTATCAGGTCAAAAGAATCATTGCCGACATTCCAGTGAGCGCCCAGGTCTTGCTCGATGAAGTGTACGTTCTTGTCCGAAACATTGGCGCGCGCGTGGGTCAGCATCCCGGCGGAAAAATCCATCGCGGTGACGGTGTGCGCGTGTTCGGCCAGGTAGCCGGTATTTCTGCCCGTGCCGCAGCCGAGCTCGAGTACCGCGCGGTCGCGCAGGTCCAGATTTTCCGCGCGGATGGCTTTGGCCGCCAGGTCACGCGTGCGGTTTTCCATCGTGTCATACGTCCGCGACCACGAATTGTAGGCGTGAAGCAATTTCGCTATCCACCTTAGTATTTATAGCACGAACAGGCAGAAACGCGACAGTTATGGAGCGTGTTCACAGAGAATCGATGATAATGAGGTTTTACAGGGATGAAAAGGGAGTGAAAGGGTTTGCGGCTTTGCCGCAGTGATGCGGTAAGCCTACGGCTTACCGGCAGATGGAGTATGTTTTCAGGCTCAGCTTCCTTAGTCCACTTAGTATCGGCTCACGGAGTTTGATCTTTTCTCATGCACGGCGACGGAGCTGCTAAGTGTGGCATCTGTAGGCAGGAAAATATCCTACGGTTTTTTCGATTTTTTCTCTTTACCGGAATCCTTTTTTTCTTTCTCATCCACATCCGCGGGAACTTTACCCATCGAATCGATGACGGATTGCGCATATTCGATAGCGTTTAGCAGCGCCTGTTTTTCTTCCTTGCCGGTCTCTTTTTCGCTAAAGCCTTTCAGCTGGGGCAAGAGGCGGGTACAGGCCGTGCCCAGCACTTTCACGCCTTTCATCATCAGTTTGCTGTCCGGTTCGCGGGTGGCAATATCGTCGATGTTGTTGATGGCTTCGTCGAGTATGAGTTCGATGTCACGATAAAGCTGGGCGTGGGTGCCTTGCGGCAGATCGCCCCAGTCCATTACTTCGCCGTCCACATTTTTTTGAGGCTTTTTACCATTTGCTTTGGCCGGGTCGACGGTAGATCCCGCCAGCACGGCCAACCGGCGGTCGACGGCTTTGACAAAGACCTCCATTCGCTTATCGACCTCCTGCGTATCGCGCACGACGTCGGTTTCTTTGGCGGTCAAATGGTCGCGTTTGCCCTGGCCAAAAGCGGCCGCCGCGCTGAGCATTAAAATACAGGTAATTCCTGCAAAAATGAATAGATGTTTCGTTCTCATATAGTCTCTAAATCGTCAGTGGGGGCGTTACCGTGAAAGTGTAACCCTACCAAGATAGATGACAAAATGTGTCGCAGGGTTTATTTTAAATAAATAGAAAAAGGCAATATCTTATATGGGATCAAGCGTTAAACCGAAGTATTTTTGTATCAGAAAGACCCTGGTGTCGGCCCTGTTGATGGGTTTGGCGGTCCGCCTGCGCCGCGGCACAGGCAAGCCAGATAGGTTGGATACCGGAGCCGAAAGTTACCTCCACCGACCTTATCTCGGTCTATTTTCTTAATTCGGACCGGGGCTGGATCGGCGGCGACGAGGGCTACATGGCGGCCACTTCCAATGGCGGGGCCAATTGGGCCAGCCAGCCGCTTAAAACTGCCGGCAGCGTTAACGACATCTATTTCCGTAATGAGGAAAGCGGGTTTGTCCTCGCCGGCGACAAGGTTTTTCTAACCAATAACGGCGGGCAAAACTGGGCTGAGGTCCCGGCCTTAAACAAGAACGATTTTCGCGGCACCGAGCAGGAGCTTTACAGCATCCGCTTTTCCGACAAAAAGCGCGGCTGGATCGTCGGCTCCGTTTCGCGCGGCGATAATATAGTGGACAGCCTCGTGCTGCGCACCACGGATGGCGGTTCGAGCTGGCAGCGCGTGCGCGTGCCTACCACGGAAGAGCTTTTTCACCTAGATTTTGTTAATGAAAACAGGGGCTGGATCGTCGGATCGCACGGTATCGTGCTATTTACCGAAGATTCCGGCGTGACCTGGCAGCGGCAAAATTCCAACATTACCACCGACCTCTTTTACATCGATTTCAGAGGCTCGAAAGACGGTTGGGCGGTCGGCGCCAAGGGAGTCATCCTGCATACGGACGACGGCGGGCGCAACTGGTACAAAATGGGCGCCAATGTCTATGGAACGCTCCTCCGAGTCGCCTTTTTGAATGAAGATAACGGCTTTATCGTGGGCAAAGGCGGACTGATCCTGCGCTCCAGCGACGGCGGCCGCTCGTGGATCAAACAGGAAAGCAAAACGACCGACGCTCTCTACGGGCTATTTGTTGATAAAAAAGCCATTTGGGCCGTCGGCGGCAAAGGAACGCTGCTGAAATATGAACGCTGATCCCGGAAAAAAGGAAAGAAGGAAATTGGGGAAGTTAGGGAAATCAGGAATTAGGAAATGATCTCCCTCATTCTTTTAATTCCCTTAATTTCCTTCTTTTTCCTTATCTTCCTTTCTTTAAAGCGAGGCGATCAACGCTTTAGCGAGCGCTTTTGCGAGTTCGTCCCGGACCTGGGTGGATTGCGGGCCGATATTTAACAGCTCATCCACGGCTTTAACGTCGATAAATTCCATTTCGAGCATACATCCACGGGTCGTGGTGCCGAGATTTGAGTCTCTTAAGACACCCAAACTCTGGTCTTTTACCTGCCTGTCCTTGGCCTTGTCGTCGAATTTTTTGAACACCCCAAAGGCGGCGTTCTGTATCTTCTGCGCATAAACCTGGTCGTCAGCGTGCCGGCTGTTGCCGGAAGAGGGGTTGATCAGCGTTTCCGTGCCGCGCACTTTTTTATCAAACCCATTGCAATGAATACTAAGCAGCAGGTCGGCCTTATTTGTTTTGGCTACCTTGGCCCGCGCTGCCAGGCTTAAATTGACGTCTTTATCACGGGTCAGGATGACCTTTACGCCCGGTTCCAGCTTAGCCAGCTGGTCGCGGACCAGAAAAGGCCATTCTGAGCGTGATATTCTTTTCCAGCACTCCGCTGGGGCTGACCGCGTGATTGGCGTCAGACCCGTTGTCATTTATTTTCCCGCCGTGGCCGGGATCGATCACGATAGTTCCTGTTTTTGCCATGACTTTTTCCTTCTATCTCTTTTTAGTATTGGGGTGGACCTGGTAATGGGCGTGTACGCCGTTTCCGTGCGGCTCTTTGAAACAGACCTTCATCCCGGGGCGTTTCGGGTCATAGGCATACTTCTTATTTATATGGTCGGCTACCTTATTGACGGCATCCTGGTCTATGCCTTTTGAACGCACGTCTACGGCCCGCCATTCCACATGGATGCCGCTCGCGTGCAGGGCCGCATCTTCCGCTTTAGTGCGAAAGATCGAGGTAATGGTAAATTCCCAGTTGAACTGCGCTCGCGCGAATTCCGCGGCATCTTCGACGATCTTTCTTACCATCGGAGAGAGCTTTGGGTTATCCCATTCTTTTTGCAGGCGTTCGCTATTGTCTTTGAATTTCATAAGTGTAAAATTGAGGCTGCCCCCGGGCTTACTTAACCCGAAGTGGTTAAATTTGAGTGCGAAGACAGGGAACTTTGGGAGTTCGGGGCCTTCATGAGAAAACGCAAATCAGCGTGAAAACCGGCTTGTTCTATTACGAATGGCGTGATGGTGACGGAAAACGTCGTTTTTGTCAATAAAAATATTAAAGAATGGTTTCGGGATTATTTTTCTACTAAAAAAAGGCAGGTAAAATGCAACCAACATGAAAAGTGCCGCATCTGATAAAATGGGCTAATAGTCGAAACCCGTTTGTGATTGGGAACGGAAACGGATAATTTGGACTTTAAGTCTTTCTAATTCCTCCTGTGACTGCCCGGTGAGAAAGTGACTCGCCGGGCAGAAACTTTTTAAACGCAAAATAAGTTTAGCCGCGAATTACCCAAATAACATGAATAGCTGCAGTTTCGTTCATTCGTGTTATTTGGTAATTCGCGGCTAAAAAAATATTAAGCCCGCTGCCCCGCAAACGGCAGGTCCGGCAATCCCGGCATACCGGCGTTGATCGAGCCGCTCATGGAATCGCCCTCGACCGTGCCGCTGATGGTAAGTTCGACGGACTGGCCCATTTTTCCGTTTTTGAGACCGCGCTAAAACTATTGCCCGTGACGGTGCCGTTTAACTTACCGCCGCCCAGCGCGGATTCCATCTTGCCGGTGACTTCATTTCCGTTTTGCTCCAGGTCGAGGCTTATCTGAAGCGCTTGTCCCATCGCTTCGGCGTTGATAGTCCATTTGCCGGAAAGCTGTGCATTTTCCTGATTAGTATCGTTCATATAAAAATAGTTTCCTAAAGATCGTGTTTCAATTTATAGCAGGATCGTTCAACTTTCCAGGCCTCAAGTGTTTCTTGCAGCGGTGAAGGGAATATCCGGTATTTCGATAGAACCTTCGGATGTCATCGTACCGCTCATCGAATTTCCCTCCACCGTGCCGGTGAACGTAAGTGTATAAGGCGCTTCCATGATTGTTGTCTCCATCGTCAATGTGAGAGTATTTCCCCTAACATTGCCGCTAACCGTGCCGTCGCCAAAATAAAAAATAGAGATGTTTCCGGTCACCGTATTGTCTGACGTTTGCTGCAGGTACAGCGATCCCTGCGGATTGCCGAGCGGACCACATCGAGCGAGATCGTCCAGCTGCCGGCGACGTTTGCCGGCGGCGCATTGGGATCGACAATAAAATCTTTAACGTCCTTTAAATTTCCTTCGGCGTCATAGACCTCGATGTTTTTTGCATAAGGTCCGACTTGCTCAAGCAGCTGCGCGGCGTCGCCGACGATGATGATCGCCAGGGTATCGAGGTGAATATGTTTTTGCGCCACACGCTGGACGTCTTCGGCCGTGACGGCGTTGATATTGTCGCGAAAGGTTTGCAGGTAATCGTCAGGCAAATGGAAAAGCTGCTGCGAGACGATCTGGTTGGTCAATCCTTCCTGCGTTTCCATCCGCAGCGGAAAACTTCCGGTCAGATAATTTTTCGCATCGTTTAGTTCTTCTTCCGGCACCGGCGAGGTGCGGATGCGTTCGAGCTCATAGAAAAATTCCTTGAGCGAATCGCCCGTGACCGCCGTGCGGACCTCCGCGGCAGATTCGAAAAGCCCGGTGAGCCGGCGCGGATCGAGCGAAGAATATGCGCCGTAGGTGTAGCCTTTTTCTTCGCGCAGGTTCATAAAAAGCCGCGAAGAAGCGCCGCCGCCCAGCACCATGTTCATCACCGTGAGCGGGAAAAAATCCGGATCGGTCCGCTTGATGGCGAGATTTCCTAAAATGATATTTGCCTGTGAAGAATTGGGCCGGTTCACGATCGCCAGGGTTCGCTGCGCGCGTTCGGGAAACGCCGGGAACTCGGCGCTTTTTACTTCGCCCTGCGCCCATTCACCAAAAAGGGAATTTAGCTCCGCCACCAGCGCCTCGCTTTTTACATCGCCCACCGCGATAAAAACCGCATTGTTAGGAATAAAGACCGCCCGGTGAAACTCGGCCAATGTTTCGACGGAAAGATTATCGAGCATCGCGTTGGTATTGGAGACAACGCTGTACGGGTGCTCGCCAAAAAGTATCTTAGCGGCGCGCTCGCTGACGAGAAAATCAGCCTGCGAATGATGGAGCTTTAATTCTTCCCGGGCATTTTCGCGGTAAATATTTAATTCCTTTTCCGGGAACGACGGATTAAGGACAATGTCTGCCATCAGCCCGAGAATTTCCGACGCGTACATCGTCACTGCCGAAGCGGCGACGATAGTGTTGTCCGCCGAAACGCTGGCGCTGAGCGCCCCGCCTATCTGATCTACTTCTTCGGCGATCTGGCGGCTGGTGCGCGTCTTAGTGCCTTCGTTCAACATTTTTGCCGCGGCATCGCCCAGGCCCGGCATTCGGTGGGGTCATTTACCGCGCCGTTCTTAAACGCCAGCCGAAAATTTACCAGTGGCACGCGGTCGTTTTCAATGATGACCACTTTCAGGCCATTGGCCAGCGTGGTCTCAAAAGGTTTTGCCAGGTCAAAAGGGGCCGGGTCAAGCGGCGCCGGAGGTGTTTTGCGAAATTCATTCCATAAAAATCAGTTGCTGACCTGGAAGCGCAGGTATCTTGCCTGCATGCGCACTAGTCGCGCGAAAATTTCACTCCAGATTGTCGCTAAATAAAATTTTTAGATCGCTACGGATCTTGCAGGCAATATGCCTCGCAACCAGGTTTAACTCGCGCTATTCCCCAGCGGGAATAATATCCAATTGCGCCCGGTTTTCGGTATCCAGATATTTTGCCACGGCGTTCTTAATATCGTCGATGGTGATCGTCAGGAGTTTTTCCAGCTCGCTGTTGATCAACGCCGGGTCGCCGTCATAAAGCGCGTATTCGCAGAGCGCCATCGCGCGCGCCAGCGAAGACTGGCGGTGCCGCACCTCGTCATTGACGAGCTGGTTGCGCAGCTTTTCCATTTCTTCCACAGAAGGGCCGCTGGCCGCCAAAGCTTTTATTTCGGCGATCATCGATTCGCGGATCTGCCCGACGTCCTGTCCGGGTTTTGGCAGCGCGCCGATATAAATGGTCGAAGGCCCGCGGCGCTCATCGGTAAAACCGAAAAGCTGCGAGATCGTGCCTTCTTCTTTTACCAATTTCTGGTAAAGCCGCGAGCTGTCACCGTCATAAAGAATTTTTC
>CAVYCB010000022.1:0-3445 GCA_963766895.1 uncultured Acidobacteriota bacterium | reverse complement strand
TGCCGCGATAAATATGGAGCGCCAATTAATTGCCGCTAACTTTAGCTGGTAGCAATAAGCGATGCAAATTTTCCCCAGCTTTAGCCCAAATGAGTTGATAAAGCATTGCGCACTGATCCGCGCAGCGGATATATTCAGTCAGCGTCGGGTGAAACCCGACGTAGATGTAGACGCATGGTTGACCTGAAAGGGACGCATATCCTCCCGCGCGATATGTCACAGACACTGGTAGCTCTCTATGCTCATATAATTTTCTCAACCAAAGACCGTCGTAATTTGATAAAACCACAAATCGAAGGTGAACTGTTTTCCTATATCGGAGGCATCGTCAATGGCAACAAATGTAAATTGCTGGCGGCGAACGGCACCGAAAATCACGTCCATCTTTTGATCTCAATGGGCAAAACGATAGAACTCAGCGAGATCGTCGGCGATATCAAACGCGATAGTTCGAAATGGATAAAAACAAAAGGCGTTCGGCTTTTTCAGTGGCAGAATGGCTACGGTGCTTTTTCCGTCAGTTCATCCAATATCGAAGATGTTAAAAAATACATTGCCAGGCAAAAAGAGCACCACTCAAGACAGAGTTTTGAAGATGAATACCGGAAAACCCTGGATAGACATGGCCTAGAGTTCGACGAAAAACATCTTTGGGGGTAAACTATGCGTCCCTTTCAGGGACGTAACGCGATTGTTGTCCTTGACGTCGGGTTTCACCCGACGCTATTAAATTCGTCTCCTACGGAGACTATTCACTTCTTCAACAGCCCGTATTTGATCAAACTCTCCGCCGTTGCCAGGATCGCGTCTTCCCGCGAACGCGGTTCCCAGCCCAGCAGGCGTTTAGCTTTTTCGCCCGTCGCATTTTTAAATTTGCCGAGTTCGGGGGTGAGCTGCCTGACCGATCCGTCAAAGAGCGCGACGAGCCGTAAAACCCAATCGGGCAGCATGCGGGTCGGCACGCGCCGCGCGGCTTCGGGCACCGCCTGGCGCAGCAGATCTGCGATCTCCTTGATCGACATAAAATCTCCGCTGACGGCGAGAAAGCGTTCGCCTTTTCCTGCTGGGTAATTCATCGCGCGCAGGTGCAGATCGGCCACGTCGCGCACATCGACCACGCCAAAAACCAGCCGCGGACAGCCCGGCATCGCGCCGTCCAGCAATCGTTTTACCAATTCGATCGAGGTGGAAAAGTCCGCGCCCAGCACCGGCCCGAAAACGCCGACGGGGTTAACCACGGCGAGTTCCAGCCCATTGCCTTCGTTCTCGATAAAATTCCACGCCGCGCGCTCGGCCAGCGTTTTTGATCTTACATACGCCGTTAGACCGGGCGCTTCGGGCACGGTCCAGTTGGTTTCATTAAAAGGCGTTTGCGTGATCGGCTGGCCATAGCCTACCGCCGCGAAAGACGAAGTCAGCACGACGCGTTTTACGGTTCCTCCCGGGGCATCGCGCGCGGCCTTTAGCACACGCAGCGCGCCTTCGCGCGCCGGGCGAATGATCTCGTCTTCGTCTTTCGGCACGCCGAGCGGAAACGGCGACGCCACGTGCAGCACATAATCGCAGTCCCGGATGGCCTGCGCCCAGCCCGCGTCAGACATCAGGTCAGCGGCGGCAAATGAAAGCGTGTCTCCTATGGCGGCATTTGAGGCGCCGCCCTCTTTTAACATCGCCCTTACGTGCGTGCCTTCTTTTCCAACGAACGCACCGTTGTCCGCACGCTATAGCCTTTTTCCAAAAGCTGCAAAATGCAATGCGCGCCGATAAATCCCGACCCGCCCGTGACCAGCACCAATTCGTTAGGCATAATTTAAGTATATTACTATACCAAGTACTACCCGGCTTGTTTTAAAAGTTCAAAACCACCGTGTTTCATGTTTCAGGCGAGCGAAACGAATGAAACAAATGAAACATTTTGAAACAGAAATCTTAAAAATCATTCCGCATCCGCCAAAAATAAATAAAAGCAGCTTGTAAAGATCACCGGCGAAGCCTAACACCACCAGGGCAGAATGCTGCGGTTATATTATTAATGATGGCTCTCGTTTTTGTAAGAAGGTTTTAGAGTGATTTTCGATTTTAGCTAATTTGCCGGGATGCAGCTGCGCATTTGGTAAAGACCAGTAACGGAGTCAGAGCCGGGAACGGTAGTGACGGAGTTTCCGCTAATGATTAATTATGAAGGTACTTATCCCGTCACCGCAGGTGAGGGTAAAATTATGCTATATTAGCACTTTTCACCTGTGTTTTATGGAATCCCGGCAAACAGAGTTACAGAATCTTGAAGCCCGTCAAATGGGAGTGGAAAGACTTTCGGAGCATAAAGCACTTAACCTTGCCGTCAAATTTCTTGCCGGGGGTGTGGCAATAGTATGTTCCTGAATGGCATTTCACCGTGGATAAAACTCATTTACCCGTCCCTTCCGTTCTTTCCCTGGTTGAGTGAAATAAGCGCATTGATATTTGTTCTGGCAGGGTTAGCTTTATATTTTTTGTTTATAAAACCAAAGATCAAGCGTCTTGAGACGGAAAATAAATTGCTAAAAGAAGAGGCCTCTTTGTTATCGGAAAAGTATAAAAACACAACAATTGAAACTCTCAAAGGTGAGATAGAAAACCTTAAAGAAGAACTTACGCAAAGTACTGCATTGCCGGATTTCCAGGCTGAATATAAAGTAAGCTTGATTAAAGAAAGAGAAGATCAAATTAGGTTTTTATCGGAACGGGCAGCAAAGGAAGAGGACAATATAACTGCTTTTGTCCGGGTGGAGCGCGTAGTATATTCCGACCACGATTTTGAGGGACATCCGCACGCTAAGATCATTTTCGCATGACATATTTAATCAGTCTGTTTTTGATCTGACGTTTGAAGATAAGATCGATGACAGGCAGCAAATACTTTTTGACGGTGAACCTTTTCGAGAAAAAGAGATTTTATAAAACTATACCGGTAATTAAATCTGCCCACAATGAGATAATGAGCACTCGAGTAACTATTAAATCCTTTAGAAGCCGGGGCGCTGGAAAGAGCAATGCAAAAATATGAAGATGCGTGCAAAAATATAACCGCCCGGTGTCCCCATTGCATCTCAAATTGATTTTAGCGGATTACAGCTTATTGTAAAAGGGAGCCGCTAATTTCCGAGATTGTGGCTCAGCCATTTTCCAGAAACTGCAAATTTGATGTAACCAGAAAGAACTTTAATCTTCAAACTAATGAATGAAAGAACACCAACTAAAAACAGCCAAAGATAAAACCCATTCTCGCCAAGCTGGTCGATGTGCAATTGGCTGAAAACGGTAGAATGATCAAGGGAGGAGCCTCCTGAATGCATGGTTGGGGGTTCCTGATACAATTTTATTCTGAGCCGACGAATTTCCCGGATATTCCTGTTATCCCAAGTAATTATTACCTTTAAGAATATCGACAACGACTCGAAACTCG
>CAVYCB010000021.1:0-36517 GCA_963766895.1 uncultured Acidobacteriota bacterium | reverse complement strand
GAGAAATCAGGACACGGCAATTTTGATCGATGGCCAGCGATTCCGCGATGCGACCGCGATCACCGGTGATGCTTCCTCGTTTCTCGGCGACCTGGTGACCACGGGTGTCGGCAGGATCGAAGTGCTGCGAGGTTCGGGCTCATCGCTTTACGGCACGAACGCGATCGGCGGAGTGGTGAATGTTCAGACGGACAGCTTTAGTAACGGCCTGCGCGGAGAGTTTCTTGCCGAAGGCGGAGGGCTTGGCCTCTTTCGCGGGCGCGCGGGAGTTTCCGGCGGTTATCACAACAAAGCGTTTTTTAACGCGGTGGTGTCGCATACTAATTATAAAGATGGGATAGACGGCGACGACAGCGCGCGAAACACCAGCGGAAAGCCGCCGCGCGTTTTGTGATCAACGACAAGGCGCAGATCACCTCGCGGTTCTATCTTTCGGACGGTTTTGTTCAGCTTAACAGCAACCCGGACACCATCGGCGCATTGCCCGCGATCACGACAGTGGTAACGGCTTTTGCGCTGTCGCCGGAAGAACTGGCGCGCTATGAGAACGGCACCCAATCAGCTCTTTAAATGCAAACGGGGCGACTTTTATTCCCGACGCCAACGATCCGGACGCTTTTGCGAAATCGCGTTTTTATAATTTCAACGTCGCTTTAGACGGGACGATAAACTCCAAAGCGATCTATCGCGTGTCCTACCAGGATCTGTGGACGAAAAGAAGGACGGACAATGGCCCGGCGGGCGTCACCTTTCAGCCGTTCGGCGGAACGGAGCGCAGCGATTTCACCGGCAATATTAAGACACTTCAGGCGAAAACGAACCTGGTTTTACAATCGAATGTGCTGACCATCGGTTACGGCTTTGAACGAGAAAAATTTGGAAACGATAATTTCGGCGTGAACAATGTCGGCAACAACTCGATCGATGTAACGCAGTCGAGCAATACCTTCGTCGTTCAGGATCAGTTGGCGGCTTTCGACAATCGCCTGCAATTGTCGGGCGCTTTTCGCGCGCAGTTTTTCCAGTTAGGCCAGCCGGTCTTTAGCGCCAACAATCCGCCCTATCAAAATCTGCCGTTGGACGGAGTTCCATCCGCTTTTACCGCTGACGGATCGATCGCGTGGTTTTTTCGTTCGACCGGAACGAAGCTGCGCTCGCATATCGGCAACGGTTACCGGGTGGCTTCGCTTTATGAACGCTACGGTACTTTTTACGACACGTTCAGCATCCCGAATAATTTTGTGGCGTTGGGCGATCCTAATTTAAAACCGGAACGCTCGACCGGGTTTGACGCCGGTATCGACCAGGAGCTTTTGGAGAACCGCGTTCGGCTGTCGGCAACATATTTTTACACCCGGCTGCTGCAGACCATCGGGTTCGGAAACGTCGTGCCCGATATAGGAACGACCCCGCGGCCGTTCGGCGGATACCTGAATCAAAATGGCGGTATCGCGCGCGGGGCCGAGCTTAGCGCTGAATTTACGCCTTATAAGACCACCAGTATTTTCACTTCCTACACGTACACCAAGAGTTTGCAGAACGAGCCGCAGGTCGCGGGAAGCGGAATGTTAAAGACGCTGGGCGTGCCGGAGAACGCTTTCACATTTGTTTTTAACCAGCAAATAATTAAAAGGCTGAACGTGAATTTCGATCTGGTGGCGTACAGCTCTTACCGCGCGCCGATCTTCAGCAATTCGATATTTTCCACCCGCATTTATCGTTTTAGCGGCATGAAGAAAGCCGACGTGTCTGTCGGGTACGAGATCCCTACTTCTAACGAGAAGGTGCGTTTTCGTCTTTTCGGCACGATCGAAAATCTTTTCGATAATGATAATTTCGAGAATGGTTTTCGCACGGCGGGAATTACCGGGCGCGGCGGAGTAAAAGTCTCGTTTTAGTTTTCTATGGAGCGCGGGCATCCCTGCCCGCACGAACGCAGCAGCGTTCTAATATGATAAATTTAGCCGCGGATAAACACGGATCTCATGGATTATTTTTTATCCGTATTCATCTGTAAATCCGCGGCTAAACATTTAGGCCGCAAGCAGCCTTGCGGGCAGGAGACCTTGGCTCCATGCTCCATAAAATCTTTATCGGAAATTATTTCGGTGGTATACTTTAAATTAAATCAGACGCGGAGGAGTTTTATGAAAGTACTGAGAATACAAGGTTTAGCAATTTTAACTGTTTTTATCTCGGCGGTATGTGCGTCTGCGCAAAATAATTCTGCCAAAACGATAACCAATGCCGACCTGGAAAAATACCGGCAGGAGCGGGTAAAGGCCGATGATGAATACCGGCGGACCTATGCCGAAAAAGGGCTGCCTTCGCCGGAAGAACTGGAAAAAAGGGAAGAAGAAAGGCAGCAGCGCCTGTTCACTCTTTCAGATCAGCTGGCGGGCGAACGGCGGATAAGAGAATACGCGGAGCAGATGTCGGCTGCAGCTAATGCCGCGAACAGCGATCAGCAAGTTATATATGTCGCGCAGGAGAATGGCGGCTACTATCCTTATATCGTGGGCGGCGGCGGATTCTTTGGCAAGACGCGCTTCAGAAATGTTTCTAACGTTGAAATGATCCGCGACCAGGCGAATATAAACAGAAGCATGCATGGACTGCCAAATTTCCGCAACAACAATTCACGGCGCGGCGGTTTTCGCGGAGGGTTCAGGTCCGGGGGAGCGCGCCCGGGATTTTCACCCCGGAGATAAGGCTCCCTGGTAACGGCCGATAAACGGCCGATCTTTAATGGAAGCAAAAAATTCTTCTAATAAAACTGTCTGGATTTACGAAGAGCTGCTGGCGGGTGAAACGTCGTCCATTGCTGCGTTGCCAGGATCAGGGCCAGGGTCGGGGCCGGGAGAGAACGGGACCGAGTCAATTTTAGTGGGCGGAGAAAAGACGGTTTGGCGGTATAATTTCAAATAATTTAATTGATCAATTATGAAACAGGGTTGGGAAGCGGTTATCGGAATGGAAATTCACGCGCAGCTCGCGACGGAGACAAAGATCTTCTGCGGCTGCGCAGCGAGCTTTGGCAATGAGCCAAATGCAAATACCTGCCCGGTGTGCCTGGGGCTGCCGGGGGCGCTGCCGGTGCTAAACCGCCGGGCGGTAGAACTCGGCGCGCGGGCGGCGCTGGCCCTGGGACTAAGTATCAACGAAACCTCGATCTTTTCGCGGAAGAATTATTTTTACCCCGATCTGCCGAAGGGTTACCAGATCTCGCAATACGACAAGCCTTTCTCATCCGACGGCGTGCTCGAGATAATGACCGGTGAGCGCGACGACCAGGGACACGTCAAAGAATGGCAGCCGATGAAGATAAACATCGTGCGGCTGCACCTGGAAGAAGACGCCGGGAAAAATGTGCACGAAGGTTTGCCGGAAGTTGATAAATATTCCTACATCGATCTGAACCGCGCCGGAACGCCGCTGGCCGAGGTGGTTACGGGCCCGGATTTTCGCACTTCGTGGCAGGCGTACGATTACGTCAACCACGTGCGGCGCGCGCTGCAGTGGGTGGGCGCTTCGGAAGCGGATATGGAAAAAGGCAATCTGCGCTGCGAGGCGAACGTTTCCGTGCGCAAGATCGGCGAAACAAAATTCAACAACAAGGCCGAGTTGAAAAATCTCAACTCCGTGCGCTTTATGCAAAAGGCTATCGAGTATGAGATCGAGCGCCAGATCGCCGCTCACGAAGCCGGTGAGCCGGTCAATCAGGAAACGCGCCTCTGGGACGAAAAAGCGAATCAGACGCGTGTGATGCGTTCGAAAGAAGACGCGCACGATTACCGTTATTTTCCCGAGCCCGATCTGCCGCCGCTAAAAGTTTCCGGTGACTGGATCGGCGAGGTGAAAAACGCGATGCCGGAATTGCCGGATACGATGCGCGAGCGTTTTATGAACGATTACGGCCTTTCTTTTGCGGACGCGAACCAGATCGTGTCGGAAAAAGACCTGGCGGAGTTTTACGAAACGACCGCAAAGGCTTCGGATAATCCAAAAGCTTCGGCAAACTGGCTTTTATCTGAATTGCTAAGGGAGTTAAATAGCTCCGGAAGATCACCGTCCGATTCTCCGGTGCCGGCTGAGAACCTGGCCGAACTGATCCGGTTAGTTGACGAAGACAAGATCAACGGCAAGCAGGCGAAAGAAGTTTTGATCGACATGTTCGCCGCCGGGAAGACCGCCGCTGAAATAGTTAAAGAAAAAGGCCTGGAGCAAGTATCGGATTCCGGCGCGATCGAAAAGATCATTGATGATGTGATAGCCGGTAACCAGGCGCAGGTCGATGCCTATCGCGGCGGTAAGGAAGGCTTGTTCGGATTTTTTGTGGGACAGGTAATGAAAGCTTCACAGGGCAAGGCAAACCCGAAAGTGGTCAATGAAATATTAAAAGATAAATTGGCGTTGCCCATAAAAGAATAAAAGTTGTTTGATGAGCGATACATTTCGTGTGTTTAGTGTGATTCGTGGTTAATTTTTCGGAAGTTTTACCACGAATCACACTAAACACACGAAATCACCGCCGCGCCTTAGTTTCAAAATAAAGATTAAAACGAATTTATGAGCAACGCCAGATAAGTTAAAGAGAATAGCTTATGAGCTTGAAGAAAATACTTGCGGTGTCGGCCTTTGTTTTCCTGTGGGTATGCATTAACGGCATAATCGTTTCTGCCCAAGTGATCGACGACTCTCAGGTGGACAACCAGCTGGCATCTTTGCGAAGCATCTCGGAAAAAGCTCACGACGATAACAGAAGATTTCGCCCGCCGGGCAAGGTGCGTATCCGTTACACATCGCCCGGGACAAAGGCAAGGATGATGGCGCAATTGGAAGGCCTGGCCCTGGGCGGACGCCGGGAATTGTTACTGCCGCCGGCAAAATATTTTCATCAATATGCCGATCTTTTGCGCAATGAAAAAACAGGATTGGCGCGCGTTTTTCCCGATCGAAAATGCGATCGGGGGATGGTCGTGGATGTTTCGGAACTGGAGCGCTGCAGCGGCGTTTATCCCCTGCTCGGGGCCGGCTCGCATTACTCCTTTAGAAATCGCACGAACCTTAACCGCAAGACATGGGCGGATATTAACTTTACCGATGATAAATTTATCGCCGGAAGCCAGACAGAATTCGGTTTGATCAGCGAGCTCGGCGATGTGGCGCTGGATAGTCTAACCCTTAGATCCAAAGAGCTTGCCTTTTTGAAAGGCTACCAACCCAAAACCAAAATGTCTCAAATCAACAAGGAGCGGGAAATTTTTGTAAAAGGTTTGACAATAAATGGTTTAACATATAAATTATCGGCCCCGGCTACGCTTCACTCGGCCTATGTATTAAGGTCGGTTGCTTATGCACTTGGAAACTTCGATGGGTTGGATATCAGGTTGGATATTATCGTGGTTTTTAAGGTGATCGCCCGCGAAAGTGACGGGAGTTTGATACTGCTTTGGAAACAATTGAAAAGTGATCCGGCGCGCCCGCTGAAAGAGTGAGTTTTTTAAGCGCAGGCAGGCGTGATCTGAAAAGATCGTGAGGAGAAAGATAATGAAAGCTATTATGCGAACGGCCGCGAGCCGGTTGTTTTGTCTGGTGATTCTTTTGGCCATCTTTTTGACCGCGCAAAGCGCGTTTGCCCAGCAGCTGCCTTACGATCCCAACAATCCGCCGCCGGAATGGGTGCGCCGAAGAGACGACAATCTCAGGGAGCTGAACAAACTCAACGGCAAGGACGAACGGGGAATGATCGCTAACCGTTTGCCTTCTCAACCCAGCCGGCGGGTAAACCCGGTCTATACCAGAGAAGAATTGGAAAAGGCCAGGGCTTTAAGCAGGCCCTCGCCCGAAGTCGTGGCGGCTTACAAAGATTTCCTCGCGCAGCCTCATACCGGAATTTTCCGGATATTCCCCGACATCGGTTGCCAGTCAAAAAACTTTCTCAAGGTCGACGGCGATTGTGAGAATAATTTTTTCGGCACGAAATCTTACAGTTTTCGCGAGAATAGCCTGTTTGACCGGGACATAGAATTTATCGAGGAACAAATGATCTCGCAAAACTTTTTTGCGCAGGGAATTCTGGTGCCCCTCGGCGATGTCGGCCTGGAAAAACTTGGGCTTGGCAGCGACGGCTTGAAGTTTCTCGCCGATCTGGCCGCGCCGGCCACCATGGATGATGCCAGAAAAACATATGCCGGATTTGTCGCCGGGGTAGAGAATAACGGTTATAAATATTCAGACCGGATCACGCCGGAAGCCGGCCAGACGTACGGATTTCGCATTATCGCATACCGGATAGGCAACGATGTTCAGCTGGCAATAGAAGAGGAATTCCGGCGCGGATTTTGGCCTGAAGATAAAAGAAGGTTTCTGTCGGTGCAAAAAGATAAGGCAAACCGGTTGGATGTGACGGTGGCATTCCGGGTCGTGAAAGAAGATAAAGAAGACGGAAGCATCACGATCATTTGGAAAGAATTCGATCGCCGGACAGCTCCCAAGCTGACCTTTGAGAAACGCGCATTTTATCTGGATCTAAAGGAGCAGCACTGGGAAAACAAACCGTCGCCGCGGACGAAAACGAGGTAAAAGATGAAGATCATTTCATCGGTTCTCATAATTTGCAGCTGGATGCTGATACATTCACCGTCATTTTCCGCGCAAGATTCAAATACGCTGCCGCCGCCCCGGACGAATCGCGGCGGCGCCCAGGTCAAGCCGATGGTGGTGGCTGACCCTTCGGAAGGGTTGGACGGGTATCTCGAAAACAGCAGCCGGCCGGCGTTTAAAATGCGCAAGGTGCTCAAAGAGAAGCTCAAGCTGACCGACGAAGAAAAAGCGAATTACAAAAAAGATCTTAACGACGATAAAGCCAACCTGGTCCGCCTCTTATCCGCTTTTTCCTGCAGCACCGCGCTGGTAGTTGACTTAAGCGACCCGCGCTGCACGGAAGACGCATACCTCTTCGAAGGTTCGTATTACTCTCTGCGATATAAAGGTTACGGCGAAGGCCCCTGGACGGACCTCTCTTTGATCGAAGGAGAATTTACCGCCGGCAACAAATGGAATACCGTCGGTTTTATCATCGATCTCGGCAAGGACACGGATTTTAACCGGCTCGATGAAAATTCAAAAGAGATAAGATACCTGTGGAAATTGCCGAGTGCGGAAACCCTGGCCGGAAAAAAAGAGCAGCGGGAGAACCTGGAAAAAGGATTTACCTTTGAAAATATTTCCGTCAGCAGCAAGGCGAAATTTCAGATCGGCCATGTCTATCTGCTGCGGACCACAACTTACCGCGTCATGGACGGCACGGCGATGTTTCGGAGCGCTTTTAACTGGTATAACACCGATTCGCTTTTTGTCTTGAAGGCGGTGGATTTTGACGGCCAGCGAACTGCTACCATCGGATGGAAGCGTTTGCTCCAGCGCGTGGCGCCGCTGTTGAAAGATAAAGATAAAGATAAAGATAAGGAAAAGACACGTGAAGGGTAAGGTCGCGGTCGTTACCGGCGGAACCAAGGGCATCGGAGCGGCTATCGCCCGCGCGCTTTTAAGCGAAGGGGCAAAAGTATTTATTTGCGGGCGTGACGCCGGCCATCTCGCAAAGGCGCTGGAAAAGCTGGCGCCGCTCGGCGAGGCCAAAGGAACGACGTGCGACGTTTCCGTCAGAAGCGAAGCCGAAGCAATGCTAAATGAATGCCGCCAGGTGTTCGGCGGTGTGGATGTTTTGATAAACAATGCCGGGGTCGGAATTTTCGGAAAAACCGTTGAAGAGACCGAACCGGAAGAATTTTCCCGCGTTATCGACACAAATCTTTACGGAGTATTTTGCTGCTGCCATTACGCGATCCCGTTGATGAAGGAACGCGGCGGGGGATATATCATCAATATTTCCTCGCTCGCCGGGCAGAACGCACACCCGAAAATGGCGGCGTACAACGCTTCGAAATTCGGGCTTAACGGTTTTACCGAGGCGATGATGCAGGAAGTTCGCCATGATAATATTAAGGTCAGCCTGATCTGTCCGGGCTCCGTAAATACCGAGTTCGGCGGCGATGAAGTATCGGCGGAAAAGGCCTGGCAGCTTCAGCCCGACGATATCGCCCGCGTAGTGATCGACCTTATCGGGCATGACCCACGCAGCTTGCCGAGCAAGGTCGAGATCAGGCCGAGCAGGCCGCCAAAAAAATAAACATATCGACTTTGCCTCTAAACTCATTAGCTTTAGCTAGTAACGGTTAGGAGCTAAAATTCCGTGCGGTCAGGCCGGGTGTGTTTCATGTTTCAGGGGGAGTGAAACAAATAAAACAAATGAAACAAAATGAAACAGAAATCTCGTAAAATTCCCAAATCCGCAGGTTAAATTAAAAAAGAACATTGAGACCGGGAAATTTAGACTTCAAAGAACTCGCGCCGCATCTTCTAAAGGGCGGCGAACATTAAATGGTAAGGTAATTCGGCGTTTGCTTGCGATAAAGGATTTGGAAAGTAGGCAGAGTTAGCGGAGATTCGCGGCTTTGCCGCAGTGATGTGCGGTAAGCCTATGGCTTACCGGCAGAGAGGCCTGATCATTATTTTGGCGGAGGCTCAGCCTCCGTGTATTTATAAGGAGCGACTCACGGAAAGGCGGAGCCTTTCCGCACAGCACGGCGGCAGAGCCGCAAACCCCTTCGCTGCCGCTCCCGGTTCCGACCTCATCCCCTGTCACTCGTTCGTGTTCAGTGCTGCAGCACAAGAAACACGTCCCAGGCCCAGCGGCCCAGCTGAGCGTCCTGCGCATCTCTTACTTTTGCTTTGTACCTGAACTGGTTGCCGAATTCATCCGTCCTTCGAGATGTCCGGTAATCGAGGTCGATCTTTCGCAAGCCCACGTCGGGCAGCGTTTTCAGCTCGCACGATTCGGAAACGCCGTTGTGGTTTTCGTCCCGCCACAATTTTAATTGGCTAAAGATCGCGTCGTGCTGGTTGATCTTACCGTCCGAGTTTCCGCCAAAGGCCGCCGTATCGTACTGCGCCAGCGCGCGGAAACCGTTCATCTCTTCGCCCCCATTAGAGTCGGCGTCCGGCGGAGGCTGTGAAGTGACGTTGCCGAAAAGCTCACGTCCGCTGTCGATGGTGCCGTTATTATTTCTATCGAGCGCCAGCCATGAATCATCTGAATCAGCGGCGATCCAGGAAAATTGCCGCGGAGTTCCTTGTCCCTGCAGATCAAACAGCACTCCGTTTTCGGCGCTGGTCATGGCAAAGCCGTTACCCAGCACATCGACCACCACCGGCGAACAGCCGCCGATACTCGGGTCGCAGAAACCAAAACAGCCGCACGAACCCGCATCATAACCGCCGAAAAGATCACAGCGATTTATAAAAGTCGGACTGTTAGTACAGACGCCACCAGTGGCAACAAGTCCCGGTGCGCAGCCTGACGGGTAGAGTGTAGGATCCCATGCGCCGTTGCAGCTACTCGGTGGCGGAGTCGGCGTGGGTGTTGGTGTCGGAGTGGGTGTTGGCGAGGGTGTGGGACAATAATTTCCCGCGTTTTTTGCGGCAGTTATATCGCATATCGTTGGAGTTACAAAGCCGTAAAAAGAATCGTTATACCCGGTAGAATTATCCATAACCGAGCCACAGGCGGTCTCATTAGAACAATGCCGCAGGCCGAACGTATGACCCACTTCATGAGCTATCGTTTTTTTAAAGGCTTCTAAACTCGTTATTCGTACGTCGATAAGGATTTCGGAATGATGTAGGTTTATCCCTGTGCTAGCTAGCGAATTGCTCGCTAGCTTGGGCGTTCCATCAGCGTTCAGCGGAAGAAGAGTTTTTGCAATGTATACATACTGACCACTAAAGTCGAAATTTCCGGAATTCGAATTACCCGAAATAAATCTGACGAAGGATACATTAGCACACGTTAATAAACTGGTTTGCCATGATAGAAAGGCGGCTTCTATAGCCTGTTTTTCTCGACTAGAAAATGCATAATTCGCACCGTTATTATCCATTATATTGACAACTACGGAAGCATTTCTTTGCCACGCATTCATCGATCTTGAAGGATCTGTTCCCAACAATACTGGTTGTAGACTAGGACAACCAATCTGAGCTTTTACTTCGTGAAAAGGAAAACATAATAAGAGCAATATTGCCAAGAGTTTTAGAAAATCTCGCAGGAGAAAAATTTTCCGTACGTTCATATGGGAGACTCCTTCTTCGGGGATAATTACATTACTTTGTCTATCTCCTTAAGAAATTGAGTAAATGTTTTTTCTTTATAATTAAGGTGGGTTGCAACATCATCGATAGGGAATATTTTTGCGTCAGCGATCTCATAAGCAGTCAGTAAGAGAAACCCCTTAAAAGTCTCGTTTCTTTTGAGAAACAACACATAATTTTTTCCCTTTCTAAGACAACCTTCACCAGATAGTATGTATGTTTGTACGTGCCCTGACGCAAATCTTACACTGCCGCCCTCACGGTTTACCGATATGTTTTCGTTCATCAGGGCGGTTTCTTTTGCTCGAGAAAAAATAAGCTTCTCAACTGAAATGTTAAATTCAGAGTAAACGCCGGTTTTATTTGCTGAGAGAAAAGCATGAGAATCTTTTACAGTTCCTTTTAGAACGATATCGCTTTGATCTATCGGGATTGCAGGAAGAGACTCGATCCAGCTTTCAGCCTGGGTAATAATCTTAACCTCGCTAATCTCTTGAATATTTCCATGACCGAGTCTGTCGAAGTAAGTATTTTTCGCTCTTCGTTCTTCGGAATCATCCGCCAATCCCGATCGGGAAAAATCGACGATAGGAAAGTCTAAGCTATATTTTTTTTGCTCTTTAGACTTTTCCGTCTGCCCTTTTGAAATGGGAGATTTCATTGAGAAAAATGTGGCACCAATGAAAAAAAAGAATATTACGATAGGTATAATGATTTTTATGCTTTTCATAGGACTTCAAATGAAGTATGCCCGCAATGTTCGTGGCAAATATGACGTTTAAGGAAGAATTGTAAGTCTTTGGGAGACAGAACAACCATAACACAAGTCGATGCAACCCATTTTATGCCCCAACTCTGGGGTAGTCAATATTTTTTATCCGGCGAAAGCCTGTATTAGCCGATAGTATTGCAAAATTCTTTCAAACTAATTGAGAATAGCAATAAGCACGGCTAATCAAGAAGTTATAGCGATAGACATTGCCAATCAAGACGTTTTGCCCTTCTAAATAGCAATAAACAAGGCCCTTTAAGATTCATAGCAATGAATATTGCTAATTGAAAAACTGCCTTTGCCGCAGGTAATATAAACGCTTTATTTATCTTTTAATAGGATATTATGAACAGCCCTTAAAAAAGCGGCAATGACTTTTGCGAGCGAAAAATTAGCCTCCCTGACGGCCGGGCTTCCGCTTGGCGCCCGCTTTTGGTAAAACATCAGATCTCGGCACGCCATTTTTTTACTTCGCCGCGAAGAATAGGAGAGAGCCGGAAGCTTTTGGTTTCGCCCTGTGCGGCGGTGGCCCGTTGTATGTGCCAGTAAGAAAGCCCGAGCTTGGCCAGCGCGCGCAGGAATTTACGCCGCGGAGTGTATTTTCCGATCCCGACACCCGATATTATCCAGCCCAGGCTTTTCAATGATGACGTGGCGATCTTTAAGTGCTCGCTGGTGATAAGGCCCATGCCCACTTCAGCCGAAAGCATCTCGTGCAAGATAGAGCGTTCGCGGTAAGCGATGAAAAACAAAAAGAAAACAAAAAGCAGGAAAAAGGGAAGTTCGAATAAAAGGTAACCGGTAAAAAATACATTGCCGCCGAAACTGGCAATGCCGTTCCAGACGGCATGCAGCGTGACCGCCATGAAATAACCCACGATCGGCATCAGGACGCGCAGCGCCCAGTTATGAGATTCGCGCGCGATGCCGCAGCCGATCCCGATCATCGAAGTAAAAATGACGTGCGCAAAAGGCGACAGGATGCCGCGCATAACGAAAGTATAGAATAGGCCTTCGTTCCCGTGTTCGAGCAAATTACGGCCGTAGTAAAAAACGTTTTCCACGGTCGCAAACCCCAGCGCGATCACGCCGGCGTAGACTATCCCGTCCAAAATATCGTCAAATTCATGCCGCAGCACGATCAGAAAAAGCAGCACGCCTAATCCTTTAGACGCTTCTTCAATGATCGGGGCGGAAACCAGTACGCCGATCGCGTCACCCATTAGCGCGATCACGGCGAGTTAAATAACCAAAGAAACGACCACCGCCACCAGCGCTCCCCAGGCGAAGGCGGACGCCAAAGCCCAGGGAGGTTCGGGATCGTAGCGGTCGAGCCACAGGAGCGGCATAATATAAATTATCGCGGGCAGAAACGCCGTCGTCGTAGCGATCAGGCTGATCCTCGTCCCGAGTTCCCAAAATACCAGCGAGACCACCAGCAGGGAGAGAAAAACCGCCACCAGCAAAACTATCGCGATGCCCCGGTGTTTCCGCGAACCGTGATCGCCGGAAGGGCGGTCGGGATTATACAGCCCAAAATCGGCCAGCGACTGGCGGAAATTTGCTTCGGCATGCCCGTCGATGTGGCTGTCTCCGGCGGCAAATTCAGGGATCTTAAATTCTGGCAGTTTATTTTTCGGCGCATGCACTATCCTGGCAGCCTGCACGATCGAGATAATGGCGTGGGGGCCGCCGGTGCCGAACTGGACCAGGTCTCCGTCATTCAATTTTATTCGTTCGACGCGTTTTCCGTTCACATAAGTGCCGTTGCGGCTCTGGCGGTCGATCAGGTAATAGCCACCGGCTTCGGCCTGAATAACGGCGTGACGGGTAGAAACCACGCGGTCGGAATGAGGATGAAATTGTAAACTGCAATCGGCACTGCGCCCGATGGTGAGAAACCCGGTGGAAACTTCCCGGACCTGTCCTGACAGTGAGCCATCGCGGACGGTTATTTGAAGCTTTGCAGTGTTCACTTTTCCAAAAATACTCCTAAGTTGTGTAGAAAGTAAAATAAGGACGGGAACGACCTGCTTCTTTTAAATTGCCACGAGCTTTAGCCAGCGGGTAAAAAGCAAAATTATAAAGCCGATAAGTTTAAATAATGCGGTAAACCTGGGAGCGCAGGCATCTTGCCTGCTTGGGTCGCGAAGCGATCTAAAAAACCTTTGGTTTTTGATTTACACTAATTAGCGCGAAAAGTCGCGCTTGCAGGCAAGATGCCTGCGCTCCCAGGTAGAGCCGAATGTTTCACAAATAACTTGTTGCTATAAACTCGGGGGCTTATATGTAATGCCAATGCCCACACGCCACAAACCTGCTTCAGGAAGCTGCCAGGCGTTTTATTATCTCCGTCAAAACAGAATCTTCGTAAGGTTTGGTGACGTATTCAGAGACGCCGAGGTCGAGCGCTTTGCGGCGATGCTTTTCGCCCGCGCGCGAAGTGATGATGATCACCGGGATCTGCCTGAATGTATCATGCCTCTTTAAGGTCGCTAAAAGCTCATACCCGTCCATGCGCGGCATTTCCACGTCGGTCAGGATAACTTTGGGAAGCTCGCCGTCGTTTTGCAGCATTTCAAATGCTTCCATGCCGTCCTTGGCGGCTTTGACTTCCCAGCCGGCGCTGCTGATGACGGCGGACATGATGCGGCGGACGCTGGGGCTGTCGTCGACGATCATTACCGAAGCGTTCACTTTGATCTTTGGTTTGGAAACGGGCGTTAAAATGCGTTTCGTTTGCTTCAGAAGATGAACGAGATCGAGGACCGGTACGACCTTTCCATTACCCAAAATGCTGGCGCCCAAAAAACCGGGGGAATTTTGCAGCGGGAAACACAGCGGCTTTAAAACTATTTCCTGCGGCGGCAGCAATTCATCCACGACCAGCGCGCGGTTTTCTTCGGAAGTTTTTAATAACAAGACCGAGACGCTGGAATTTTCTTTTCTCTGGAGCTCAGGAAAGCTCAGCAGGCCGTCAAGGTAGGTGAGTTGATACCCACTGCTATTAACGGAAAGCAAATTTTCCGCTTTTGCTTTTTCCAATTCCTGCGCGGGAATCTCGATCACCTGTTTTACCAGGTTGAGCGGGATAGCATAAGTTTCGCTCCCGGCTTTTACCAAAAGCGCGCGCATGGCGGACAAAGCCATCGGCACGCGCAGGGTGAAAGTGGTGCCTTTTTGCAGCTCGGATGATACCGACACGGTGCCCTGGTAGCGGGACAGGCTTTCCTTAACGATATTCATCCCGACGCCGCGGCCGGACACTTCGCTGACTTCGGTCGAGGTTGAAAGCCCCGGCAGGAAGACGAGCGAAAGTATTTCTTCCTCGGTCATCGCCGCCAACTGGCTTTCGGTGACAAAATGATTTTTCAGCGCCTTATCGCGCAGGTCGGATAGCTGAACGCCGCGGCCGTCATCGGAAACCGAAAGAACGACGAAAGTTCCTTCCTGTGAAAGACGGAGCGTGATCACGCCTTGTTCGGATTTTCCCAGCAGCTTACGGGTATCGGGCGCTTCGATGCCGTGGCTGACGGCGTTGCGCAAAATGTGCAGCATCGGTTCGATAAGCGAATCGAGTATCTGAGTATCGACTTCCAGTTCGCCGCCCTCGATGGCGAGGTCGACAAATTTTTCTTCCTGCTCGGCGGTGATGCGCACGGTGCGCTGCAATCTGCGCCCCAGCGAATCGAACGCCACCATGCGAAACTGCATCAGGCGTTTTTGAATTTCATCGATCAAATGGCGCTGCCCGCCAAAGACGCTTTCGAGATTGGTCAAAAGGCTTTCCATCTCGATATTGATCGAGGCCACGTCGCTGCCGGTTTCGACCAACTGGCGCGTCACCTGGTGAAATTCGGTGTAACGGTCGAATTCAAGCTCGTCAAATTCCTGGGGCTTGCCGGCGGCATTAAAAGCGGGCGCGGACGCCGAAGGAATGCCGCGCAAAGCGCCGGTCTTCATCATTCCGGCTTCAAAATCTATTTCGAGTTTTCCCGATGCCTGCCGCAGGCGGCCGGTGCTGTGCTGCAATTCCTGCACCTGTTTTTCCATGTCGGCAAGGCGCTGTTCGATGGTGGCGCGGCTTTGCAATACTTCGCTGAATAGACGCATCAGTTCATCCAGGCGCTCGATGGAAATGCGGATGATGGAGTTACGGTGATGTTTTTCCTCGCCGCCGAGTGTTTCGCCTTCGTCCTTATTTTCTTCGGCGAGTCCGGCCAGTACTGCCGGTTCGACCGGTTCAGTTCCGGGGGAAACGGAAGAATTTTTTCTTTCTTCCAGCAAGGTCATTGTGACGTTGTAACGCAGATACAGATCGGCGATGACGGATTGTAATTCCTCGCGGGTTTCGCCGTGCGCCAGGGCGGCCAGGCAATCGGCAGAGGCGGACAAAAGCAAATGGACCTCGGCGCTGAGTTCAAGCTTATATTCGGTCAGAAGATCGAGCAGGTCTTCCATCCGGTGCGCCAGCGAAGAAAGCGGTTTCATTCCGATGATAGCTGCCGAGCCTTTCAGCGTATGAGCGCTGCGGCGGACTTCCATCAGAGCATCGAAGCTGCCGGGAGCGCGCCCCAAAATCTTCAACTGGTCGGCAATATTGCGCAGCAGATCATCGGCTTCCAGAGAAAATATCTCGAGCGTTTCGGGGTCGGCCTCAAAATCCTCTTCTTCAACCCGGGAAGAATTTCCGTTTAACGCAAGCGCGCTTTCCGGTGCGGGCAGTATTGTCTCGGCGGCAACACTTTCCGCCCGTGCCAGCGAGGCTTTCTTTTTTAAGAGCAGGATCTCAAGTTCGTCCAGTTGCGCGGCGAACTGCCGCTCCATGTCTTCGCTTATCTCGCCGCCCGGACATTTTCTGAGCTCTGTTTCCAGCCTTTTGGCCAGCTCATAAATGTCGGTCTGGTCGATCATCGAAGCGGCGCCTTTGATTGACTGCGCGTCGCGGATCGCGGCCTGAAGCGCCGGTAAATTTTTTGAATTTACACGAAAAAGAACGATGCCTTGGCGCACTGTCTCAAGACAGGAGATGGCTTCGTCTATGACATTGAAACTGATGTTTTGGTCTGTATTCACTGGTATTAAAATGAGCCGTTAAGGCCTAAATATGAACTGCCGTTCTTTTCCCTGTTTTTTTCCGGGGGAGGAATATCGAGCGCTTCTTTTTTATCTTCGGGAAGTTTGAAAGTGGCGACCGAATTGCGCAGATCGTCAGACAAGGTGACCAGGATTTTAGAAGAATTGGCGGCTTTTTTCGAGCCGGATTTGCACCAGTTCGGTCACTTTCGAGATATTCGCCATCGCTTTGAGATAGTCTTCCGAGCCGTCGGCCTGCTGCTTGCGCGGATTCGGAAATCGACTTGATCAGCTCCGGCCAGACGGTTGGAAACCTGTTCGATTTCGACCAGCGCTTGTCCGGCTTTATCGGCCAGCGTCGAGCCGACGACGACTTCGTGAATCGTTTCTTCCATCGAGGCGACGACGTCTTTCGTTTCCGTCTGAATCGTCTGCGCCAGCGTGGCGATCTGTTTGCGTCAGCGCGGTTCGAGCGTTCGGCCAGGCGTTCGACTTCTTCGGCGACGACGGCAAATCCGCGCCCGGCTTCGCCGGCGGCGGCGGCCTGCAGAGCAGGCGTTCAAAGCCAACAGGCTCGTGCGGTCGGAAAGCTCGTCGAACAAGCTGGACGATCTGGCTGATTTCCTGCGAGCGCTCGCCGAGTTTTTTGATGCGCTTGGCGGTTTCCTGCACCTGGTTGCGAATCGAGTTCATCGCGTTGATGTTGTCCTGCACGGCTTGCGTGCCGTAACGCGCGTTGTTGAGAGATTCGCCCGCGACCTGCGCCGACAGCGAAGCGTTGTTGGAAACTTCCTGAATCTGCAGCGCCATGTCTTCGACGGCCTGCGAAGTTTGCGAGATCTGAACGGCTTGGGTTTCGCTGCCTTCCGCCAGTTCACCGGTGGTTTTGCTGATGTCCTGCGCGGAATGGGTCACTTCAAAAGTAACGTTCTTTACCTGCTTGATCAGCGCGCGCAGTTCCGATGTCATAAAATTAAAAGCATCCGCCAGCGCGCCGGTGGTTTCGTTGCCGACCTCGGCTTCGACGGTCAGGTCGCCCTGGGCGATCTCCGATACTTCACTGAGAAGTTTTGAGATCGAATTTCGCAGTTCGTTTCGCTCTTCTTCGGTTTGTACCACGCGCTGAAGCTTTTCCAGCATATTCTGAAAAATGTTGCCGAAGGTATCATCCATCGAGCGCATCTCTACTTTAGCGGTGAGATCGCCGGCCGCGATCTTGTCGATCAGCGAAGCTTTGTCATTTAGATAGTCGAGCAGATTTTGTATCGCCTGGTTTAACTCGTCATTGTTTTCGGCACCTAAATCGACACCGGCCGAAATATTTCCCGAAGCGATATCGTTGATCTTGCCAGCGATGTTTCGCTGGCGTGAGCGGTTTTGAAAATTGATCACCACAGCGATCAGCGCCGTTCCGAAAACGAGAAAAAAGCCGCCGAAAGCAAGCCATCCTGAGACCGCGGAACTGCTGAGCTGCGATACGAGAAAACCAATTCCACCCAGGCAAAGCAAGAGTAGCGAAAGCGACGAGAGATTGGTTTCTATTTTACGGTCTTTGATCGACATCTTATTTCCTTACTGCTGCTTACTGCGACTATTAATTAACAAGTTCAGAATCGAGCTTTTTAAGCGTTGCCCCGAGATACGGGACTTTGGTTTCTTTTTCCGGGATCTTGAAAGCCGCCACGCCCGAAGCCATTTCCTGCGAGGCCTTGGTTATTTTATCAAGCGCCGTGGTGACATTTTTCAAGGTCACGATGGCCTTTTGCGTTTCGGCGGTGTTTTCAAGAAAAGCTTTGGATACGACGGTGGAATCCTGACTCTGCTTTTGGGCGGACGCCAGCAGGTTTTCATGCGTTTCGCTCAATTGATTGATATTTTTCTGCAGCTCATGCAGGGCTTCCAATGTTTCCAGGGCAAATTTCGAGATCGCCGCGGCTTCCCGGGAAGTTTCATCGATCGCGGAACGCGCCTCTTTGGCTTCGCTCTGGATAACGCGGGTCATGGTGGAAAACTGGCGGTTCGCGCTGGCGGATTTTTCCGCCAAATGTTCGAGCTCCTTAACCACGAGGCCAAAACCGTGCCCGGCGTCGCCGGCCTCGTTGGCCTGGATAGAAGCGTTAAGCGCGATCAGGTTGGTCCGCCGGGCGAGGTCTTCCACGATCTTAACGACCTTGCCTACTTCCTGCGAAAATTCGCTCATGCGCTGAAAACGGCGGGAAGCGTTGTCGATCTGCCCGCGGATAAGATTTACCGAAGCCAGATTGGTTTGAATTATCTTGACGCTTTTGGCGGCCTGGGTAAGAGAGCGCGAAATATGCGTGCTGGAATCGACCAGTTTTTCCGACAGGCGCTGCGCCGATTTCGGCATCTGCTTTAGGGTAACGGAAGCGTCGCTTAACTCTTCGGAGAGGCGGGTGTTGGTTTCAAAGACAGAGTCGAGCGTCTTTTGAATGCCCAGCGCGGTGTTTTCCGATTTCCCGGCCCCTTTGCGGATGCGCGCAACGGTGTCGCGGAGATTTTTTACCAGCTGGTTTATCACGGACGAAACCGGCTCGGTCCCTTCCACGGTGGAACGGGCTTCGACGGTGAGATCGCCGTATTTTGCGCCGGCAATTTCGTTATTGATGACGCGCAGGGAATTTTGCAGGCCGTCGAGATCGGTCTTTATTTTTATCGCGGCCCAGGTCTCTTCCAGAAGTTTTTGAAAGGCCAAACCGAAACGATCGGTGGTAGAACCGGGCCGCATCAATACGTTTATTTCGCCGCGCGCCACCTGCTCCATCGCGGCGGACATGCGCTGCATCCCCTGGTTATAACGCTGCAGTTTTTCCAGGATCTCTTCGGTTTCGCGGGCGCCGGTGCTGGGCAGGGGCGAGTTGAAACTTCCGCGTTCGAGGATCTGCGCGGCGATCGCCACTTTAGCGATCGCCTGGGTGACCTCGTTGCTCAGCCACCAGCCGATAATTACCACCGCGGGCGCGATCAGCGTTACGGGCACGATCGCCCAAAACGAGTCCTGGGCCTGGAGCACGAGAAGCATATAACCGGAAAAGATCGTTCCCAGGAAAACGAGGACGATGATGGCGATCGACGCCGCCCAGATGCGGGACTTGATCGAAGGTAACAATTTATTTTTATCGAATTCCGGCATAGTACTTCTTATTGCTCGCTTAACTTGCTCAACTCGGGCCAGGAAAATATCTTGCCGGTATCGAGTACCGTCAAGGAAGAATTGCGATAGGTTGAACTGCCGCAGGCGAACGCCGCCAACCCATCAGCTACGCCGAATCCAGCCGGATCGATCTTGCCCGCGGGCAAGAGAGTGATCTCATTTACCTGGTCGGCCAGGAGGCCGATGAGCCGTTTTTGCCCGTCGGTCAGAACGATGATCTTGGTTTTAGCGGCGCCGATCTCGGCTTTCACGCCGGTGTCGGGATCGATCACGGCGAGCAGATCGCCGCGCAGGTTAGCTACGCCGGCCAGCCATTCGGGAGCGCCGGGCAGTATCGTCACCGGCAGCGAACGGCAGACCTCGGTCACGTTTTTTAACGAAACACCGAATACCTGTTCACCGGAAGTGAAAACTATATATTTTTCACCGCTGGCCGGAGCTTTGGCGGTTTCAGTCAAACCGCGGAGATACGAGATATCGAATAATTCCAGCGCACCGTCGTCTTCCCAATCAGCAGGGAGTAAAAATTGTTCTTCCGGTATCTCTAGAAAAGGAGTTTCCATCATTCTTGCTTTAAGTCTTAAGTGCGCGTAGCCGGCAGCGCCTTATGATAGAGGCGCGACCGGCTGATAATTTTTTGTGAGATGCGGGGGGCGGACGATTGTTACAAGGAGCAAAGTTTTTTGCCCTCCGAACATCCGTTTACTGGAAGTATTCTTCGACGGTCCTCAGCAGCATTTCCGGGCCGAAAGGCTTGGTTATATACGTGGTGGAGCCGCACATTTTGCCGCGCACCTTGTCGAAAAATCCATCCTTGCCGGAGATGAGCACGATCGGAACGAAACGGGTATTTTCGTTGGCGCGGATCAGCTTGCAGACCTGGTAACCATCGAGCCGCGGCATCGTGATGTCGAGCAGGATCAGGTCAGGCACGATCTCTTCGAGTTTTGCCAGGGCGTCCATTCCGTCCACCGCGGCGATCACACTGTGCCCGTGTTTTTCCAGCTTGGCGCTGACCAGTTTTCGGATGGTAGCGCTGTCGTCGACCACCATGATGGTCTTGCCGGCAACACAGCTTCCCATGCCTTCAACGATCTCATCCTCGTTCTTGCCGACACGCTTTGCCAATTCGTCGATCTGAGATTTCAGGAAAGAATGGGTCGGGTTGAGAATGTAAGATCTCTGCAGGTAGTTTAACCCGTTATCGAGGTCTTTGAGATTAAGGCAGGCGAGCCCGAGAGTGAAATATTCCTCGGCGGAGAACGAATCGGCTTCGAGATTCGATTCCATACTTTCGACCGCCTGGGAAAGTTTTTCTTTGTCGACGCCCACGTGCGATAAAAGCATATCCATATTATGAAGCCCCATCACGGCGTTGCATCCCGTGCAGACTTCATCGTTGATATTGTTTTCTACCCCGCAGAAAGGACAATCTGACATTTGCGCAAACGGCGCCTGATCGGCAGTAGCATGAGATAGTTGCATTTCTTCTTGAACCTCCTCGACAACTTCTGAAGAGTCTTCCGAAGACGCAGATCCCTCGGTTTCCGCAAAAGGTGTTTCGTCGTTGTCCCGTTTTGTTTCGATCAGGGAATCGACCGTGCTGTCGATATCGTCCTGGCCAAAGTAAAACGTTTCGGGTGTGATCTCCTGTTCGGTTTCTTCTTTCTCAGCCGCTAAAGCTTCCGGCTGAGCATCCATCGATTCTTCGATACTGTTTTCCGGCGCTTCCGCGGCTTCCGGGATTTCCTCAAAATATGAGGAAGTATTGGCCTGAACTTCCTCTTCTACCTCTGAATGTTCGTCGAAAAATGAAGGAGCCGGCTGCGCTTCTTCTTCAGAGCTTTCTGTGAAATACGAAGCTGCCGGTTCGTCGGCTTCTTCTTCAGAGCTTTCTGTGAAATACGAAGCCACGGGTTCGTCGGCTTCTTCTTCAGAACTTTTTGCGAAATACGAAGCGACGGGTTCGTCTTCCGTTTCATCGTGCATAGCGACTTCTGTCTCAGCTTCCACCTCTGCCGTGATGTCTTCGAAAACGGCGGCGGCGGGTTCACTTGCGATCAGATTCTGATCGAGGTCGCCGGTCGTCGCGTCAAAGGAATGCTGCTCGGTTTCGCTAAGCTCTTCCAGCCCATTCATCGACTCGTCCAGATGCGCGGAAAACGCGGGAAAGGCATTTTCAGGTTCTTCCACCGCGGTATCTTCAACGACGGGCGTTTCTTCGGCTTCTTCCGGAGCGAAAAAAGCTTCGGGCGCTGAGATTTCCTCTTCGACCTGGACTTCTTCGTGGGCTTCAACCTGGGCGCTGAAAGATTCGCTAACGAACGGCTCTTCGGTGTCGTGCACTGCGTTTAGCTCTTCTTCCAATTCGGGGGAGAGAAGGCTGGCGGTGCCGTTTGAATGGCCATTGCTGTGGCCGTTACCATTGACGGCCTGAAGGATAGATTCCAGCGAAGCGAGGCCGAAACGGGCCGCTTCATTTTCGGGATTACAGGCCAGGGCCTGGTTGAAACAGAAAGCTTTTTCTTCGAAAGCATCGGACAAGTGCGCCTGCAGGATCCAGACTTCGTCGATGTCGGAATCGAGTTGTTTGATCTGTTCGAGCATTTCCAGCGCTTCCCGGCGGTTGCCGCGGACGGCCGAAGCCTTGCTCTTTTGCAGCAGGCCCTGGGCTTCGTCTTTGCGCTGTATTTTCAGCAGCGTGTTGGCGACTTCGTTTTCCGGGTTGATCGCTAAAACTTTTTCCAGATGGGCGGCTTTTTCGTCCTGGTCTTCGGTGATGGAGGCCATCCAGAGCCAGGCCATCTCGTTATTCTCATCGGTTTCGATCGCGCGCAGAAAGCAGCGCCTGGCGGATTCTTTTTTGTTTTCCTGGACGGCGGTAATGCCGTACTGCACGAGATTGCGCGCCAGCAGGGCTTTGGTGGATTTTTCCCATTCCAGCGCCTGCTCGTTCGCGGGATTGATATTTAAAACTTTGTGCAGGAAGGTCAGCAGTTCCTCGGGGTATTCGCTGACGGAAGCAAGCCACAGCCAGGCCATTTCATTGTCGGGGTCGATGTCTGTAACGCGGAAAAGTAAGGCTTTAGCTTCATCGCGGTTGCCGTTTTTGGCGGCTTCGATACCGGTGCGCAAGAGAGAAATTATCTCCTGTGCGGCTTCGTCGGGGATATTCGTGAGCGTATCGAGGGAAACCAGAGTTTGGAGTTCGGAGTTCATATTTTTTTCGCCGATCGTTCTAAAATAGGATTGTTCTTCAATTACCTTTCGCCGGTTTTGCCGTCGGGACGCTGGCAGGGGTTTAAGACGAAATGCCCGGACTGACAAAAAGCGTAATCGAAACACTGACAATAATTGTCAATTACCACACACTTGGCACCTCCAATAGCTTGGTAAATGCTGTAAAATCAAGCACTAAGCTAAGAAGTACAGGTTCAGGGGATTTAACCCGCCGTTGATATTTGCAAGTATTAGACCAAAGAAGAGTATCGTGTCAGAATTAATGCAGTTAGGTCCTATGGATAAAGATGTGATCATTATCGGCGGCGGCGTGGCCGGGATCTCGGCGGGGAGATGGTGTGCCGAGTTGGGGCTTTCGGCGCTGGTGTTGGAACAGGGCGCCGAATTGGGCGGACAGCTGCTTTGGATATACGGCGCGATAGAAAATTATCCCGGGGTAAAAGCCCAAAATGGCTTTGAGCTGCGGGACAAGCTGATGCAAATACCCGAAAGCGCGCGGCTTGAGGTCAGAAGAGACGCGGAAGTTCGCGAAGTAAGCTTTAAAGATAAAATGATCGAACTGGCCGGGGGAGAAAAACTGCAGGCCGGCTCGCTGATAATTGCCACCGGCATCCGGCGAAGAAAATTGGGTGTTGCCGGCGAAGAAGAATTTGCCGGAAAAGGCATTCTGGTTTCGGGCGTGCGCGATAAAGAACGGGCGCGAAACAAAGACCTGGTGATCGTCGGCGGCGGCGATGCGGCGTTTGAGAATGCGTTGATGCTGGCGGAAGCCGCGCGTTTGGTTACCATCGTGCACCACAGTATGGAGTTTCGCGCCCGCAAAGAGTTTAGAGACAAGGTCGAGGCCGACCCCAGGATCAAGATCATCGACAATTCCGAAGTGATCAAAATAGAAGGCGGGGAAAATGTCGAAAGCGTGTTGGTCCAGAAATGTCGTTAGCGGGGACGGTTCAACGCTGCCGGTGCAGGCGGTTTTGATCAGGATCGGCGTCGAGCCGAATTCCGAACTTTTCCGAGGTCAGTTGGAGCTCGATGAAAAAGGTTTTATTGCGGTAAATGAACGCTGCGAAACGTCGTTGGAAAATGTTTATGCGGTAGGAGATATTGCCAGCCCTAATTCCATGACCGTCAGCACCGCTGCCGGAATGGGCGCTACCGCGGCGCATATTATTTTGAAAAAATCTCCTAAAGACGTTATGAGGTCGGAACCGGGAACGCAGTGACCGGGTAGATGAGCGCAAGCGAAAAAACTGACAAGCATCTGGCTGGTCAGATAAGAACCCGGTCACTGCGTTCCCGGTTCTGACCTCATCATAATAGTCATTCGTTTCATTTATGGGCAACGCCTTTTTAGTGCAGGGCCTAGCGTGCCGCAAAGGCATCGTTGCCTGATTGCTGAGAGAGGTGGCGAGTGTCATTTGAGAGAGGACGCGCAGGTTATTTCGCCCGCGAAACTCGAAACGATTTATCCCGCAATTGGATGTAATCAGCCACGGCGTCGTGGTTGTTTCCGGATGAATCGCGCCGATAAGATACAGCGTTAAAAAACAAATCGTGCCGGTATGCGCGAAAATCGCGATGCGCCCGCCTTTATGTTTTTCGAGAATTTCGTTTAAAACGCCGGTTGTGCGTTCAGCAGTTGATGATAGCTTTCGCCGCGCGTGATAACGTGCGCCAGCTCGCGATTCACCAGCGCGTGATAATCTTCGGGAAACTCTTTTTTCGCTTCGTCGAAAGTCAATCCTTCGAGCACGCCGACGTGGCGCTCGCGAAAAGTGTCGGCGGCGTTAATTTTTAAATCTAAGAGACGCGCCAGCGGTTCGGCGGTTTGGACGGCGCGGTGTAAATCGCTCGAATAGATCGCCGTGACGCGTTCTTTTGCCAAAGCCTGCGCCGTCATTTCGGCTTGCTGTTTTCCGAGCTTGGAGAGCGGCGTCGCGGAGTGCCCGCCGAATCGCCCTTCGGCGTTACCGGCGGATTGGCCGTGTCTGATGAGATAAAGGCCGCTTGTGACTGGTCCATTCAGCTATTAGGCGGCGACTGCCTCGGCTTTCAATTTTTCGGCTTGAAAATGCGAAACCAGCGCTTCGATAACTTCGTCAATCGCCGCCTTCCATAAAAAGATCAAGCTGGTGAACCGTCATGCCGATGCGGTGGTCGGTGACGCGATTTTCCTTGAAATTATAAGTGCGGATTTTTTCCGAACGGTCGCCGCTGCCGACCATCGATTTGCGCTCGCTGGCCAGAGCGTCGTGCTGTTTTTGTTCTTCGATTTCCTGCAGGCGCGCTCGCAAAACGCGCATCGCTTTTTCGCGGTTTTTGATCTGCGATTTTTCGTCCTGCATCGAAACGACGACGCCGGTCGGCAAATGCGTGAGGCGCACCGCCGAATAAGTCGTGTTGACCGACTGACCGCCGGGACCGCGACGAACAGAAAGTGTCGATGCGCAAATCGTTCTGATTGATCTGGACGTCAACTTCTTCGGCTTCCGGCAGAACGGCGACCGTGATTGCCGAAGTGTGAATGCGTCCGGTGGTTTCGGTCTGCGGCACGCGCTGAACGCGGTGAACGCCCGATTCATAACGCATTTTCGAATAAACCCGTGTCGCCTTCGATCATCGCGACGGCTTCTTTGATGCCGCCGACGCCGGTGTCGGACGCGTCCATGATCTCCATTTTCCAGCCCTGTCGCTCGGCGTAACGCGCGTACATTCGCAAGATCTCGCCGGCGAAAAGCGTCGCTTCGTCGCCGCCCGTTCCGGCGCGAATTTCGAGAATAACGTTCTTTTCGTCGTTCGGGTCTTTCGGCAGCAGCAGAACTTTCAATTCTTCTTCGGCAGCCGGCAGTTTTTCTTCGATGCTCGGCGATTTCCATCTGCGCCATCTCGCGCATTTCATCGTCGTCCGCGCATATCGAGCAATCTCTTTCGCGCCCGCGAGTTCTTCGTTCATCTTTCTGACTTCGCGATATTTTTCGACGATTTCGTCCAAGCCGCGATGCTGTTTCATCGTCTTGGCGTACGTCGTCATATCCGACATGATTTCCGGCGACGAAATCTGCGCGGTCAGTTCCTCGTAATTTTTTTCTATTTGTGCAAGTTTTTCTAACATAAAATTATAACGACTAACGGTAGTCAGAACGAATTCTTTCCACTATCGCGCACGCTCGGAACTTATGCTCTCAGGCTGCGTCAATCGGCTCGAGTTTCAGCGATTCTTTCAGCGACTCGATCGCGACTTCGAGCTGTTCGTCGTCCGGTTCCTGCGTCGTGATATTTTGCAGCCAGAGTCCCGGCAGCGTCATAAATTTGAAGATCGCGCCCGATTCTTTTTTCGCCGCGTAGCGAATAATTTCATACGAAAGTCCGGCGACCAGCGGCATCAGCGCGATTCGGACCACAAGATTCAGCCACATAGCGTCGAATTTAATCACCGAAAACAAAACGATCGCGACCAGCATCACGACCATCAAAAACGACGTGCCGCAGCGCGGATGCTGGCGTTTTTGCGCGCGGGCGTTTTCGACGTCTAAATCCAAGCCTTTTTCCCAGGTGAAAACGGTTTTGTGTTCCGCGCCGTGATATTCAAAAACGCGGCGGATGTCTTTTAAAAACGACATCGAAAAAATCATTATCACGAAAAACACCATCCGGACGAGACCGTCAATCAAATTAAACGCAATCCACGAATGCGGGCTTGATTTCCCAAACGTAAGCCTTCGCAATCTGCCACCAGCTCGCATCGGCGATAATCGCCGGAGCTTCCGCCCAACCGAGCGCAGATAAACAAAACATTCGTCAAAACCAGCGGCGCGACGATAAAAAGCAAAATGTTAAAAAGCAGCGCGAAGATTATCGAGCCGACCGCGCCCGCCGCTTGTTTCGGCTTTGCTTTCGTTTTTTCCGGCATCGAACACTTTCGCCGGAGCTTTCAGGAAATTTTCATCCGTCGTGCCTTCGGCTAAAACCGTTTCGGTTTCCAATTTCCGCCGCTTTGACTTTTTCTTTTCCCGCGCTGGCGTCTTCTTCAAACACGTTCGCCGAAAAATTCAGAGCTTTGACGCCGAGCGCCATTGATTGAATCAAGGGTCGCGCCGCCGCGAAGCACCGGCAAATTCAAACAATTTATATTTGTCGCTCCATTTCGGCAGCTTTTCAGCCGTGTGCACGATTGAGCCGTCCGCTTTGCGACAGGCGATCGCGTAGGCGCTCGGCGTGCGCATCATCACGCCTTCCATGACGGCTTGCCCGCCGACGATTAAATCGCGCTCGATTGATAAAAATAACGATAAAAACTTTTTCATAGTCATTCCTTTGATTTGAAACTTACTATTAAAGATGTCTAATCAACCCTGAATCGCAAATCGGAAATGGAAAGAAAAGACGCCGCGCTTTTTTCAGCTGCTTTCCGTTCTCCAAGCTGGCATTTTACACCAAGAGTGAACGGCGCGTGAACAAGGCGTCGGCGTCGGATTTTCGAGTGGCTAGTAATGTATGGCAAATACGCGCATCAAATCGGCTATTTGCGAGCGTAGCGTTTGTTAAAACGGTCAACGCGACCGGCGGTGTCAACCAATTTCTGCTTGCCCGTGAAAAACGGGTGACATTCCGAGCAGATTTCAATATGTAAATCGTCCTTCATCGTCGAGCGTGTTTTAAATTGATTGCCGCACGCGCAAACGACGCTAATTTCTTCGTATTTCGGATGAATTTCAGGTTTCATAGTACTCCTTATCCTTGCACCGAATATAAGTGCAATCCTATATTTTAGGCTCGTTGGGGTGGAAATGCAAGTTATTGTGAGGGGGTAGCAGTCAATTTGAAATTGTATGTTCGCGCAGCGAACTGGAGAGAATAGCCAAGGGCTTCAACCCTGGGGAAAGAACGATTAATTTGATTGTTAGCCCTGGAGGGGCGGCAGAAACACAGCCAGCTCTGCCGCCCCTCCAGGGCTGGAACGTTTTAGGATCCGATACCCAGGGCGGCGTTCGCTTCGCTCACTTACCCGGGGCTATTTTCTTTGTCCCCTTTGGGGACTTTAAGGATAGATTTTATCGAGGTTGGCCGAAGTACAGCGTGTGCCCCTGATCGTCCTTGAAGTACAGCGTGTGCCCCTGATCGTCCTTAATGACGAATTCTATTGTTCCCCAGGGGGTCTCATGCACGTCCTTTATCAGGTGGACGCCATTTTTCTTTAGCGCGTCCGCCGCCGCCGCGGCATCGTCAGTATTAAAGTAAAGGTGGAAATGTTCACCCTTATCCACAAACTCGATCGAAGGGTCTTTCTCGTCTACGAGCTTCAGGTGAAAGAGCTGGCCGCCGGCGCGAATACCCGCGTAAAAATCCTGATACTGGAACTCGAGCGCGAGTCCCACCCTGGTGGTGTAAAAATGTATTGATGCGGCCAGGTCCGTGGTCCGGAGTTGGGCAACTGCACTCGATATCTGCATCTTTCTCCTTAAGAATGCGGGGCGGCCGAAAAAAAACAGAAGCGCAGCCGTCGTATAGATCTTCTTTATTTTTTAATTTTGCTTTCATCCGGCAAACTGAAAACCACCTTGCCGTTCTCGTCTAAAAAATTGAGTTCGCATCGCCGTTTGCGGCGACTGATATTACGATCCGCGCTCGGCCTTTTCCGTCTTTAAGTTTGATAAATGACGATCTATTATAATCTCTCCCGATATCAAGACGACTGGCCTGAAACATACCTTTGTCCTGCATATCACTATAAGCCGCATCTTTTGCTTCTTTGGTCGGGAGTTTTTCGATCTCGTCCTTTTTGGACATCAACTCGGCTATCGGTGTGTTTTGATCATTCAATCTCAATCCGGCGAAGTATTTCCCGTCAGGTTCTTCAGTGTGCATAAACTGAATGGTCTGGTCGCCGCGAAATTTGTCAAAAGTAAGCGAACCGGTTTGGCCTTTGCCGGTGCTGCCGTCAAAGACCAAACCGCCGATCTCATCACCCTTTTCGCTAAAAAAGATCATGCCCGCGGGCCTTTGCCCTTTGCGTTCGTCAAATGTTTTGCCGTCAATAATCCCCGGATGCTGGCGTTCTTTATTGGAAATAACCATTTTCAGCTTGCCGTCTTTTTCCACGATATTAATTCGCTCGACGTCTATTTCCTCAAACTTCTTCTTGCTTTCAAGCGCGAAAGCCGAGAGAAGAAATATTGCAAAAAGCAGCGTGCTAACGAAGGCGTAGATCTTTAAGTAACGCACTTCTTTTTCAATTTTGGTTTCCATAAACAATTTCCTCGTGATATTAAAAAAAGACATCTCATGCTGAATACTGTTGCCATAAAGCTCGATCACGGTGATATAAGACCCAAAAAAAAGCGATTCTTATTTAGTGTATTTAGTGTGCTTCGGTGGTTAAGCTTTTCTTTTCATTAAGGCTTAGACAAAACTGTAAGAATTTAACCACGAAACACACCAAACGCACGAAAATAACCGCCATAGTTACCAGAAAGAATTTATGGGCAACGCTTTTCCAAATGCCAACTAGTTAACTACCCGCCGACCTTAGGGTCATTTTTCGATTGCGCTTTATCTTTATCGTAGGGGATGACGCTGATGCTGCCGTCGCCTTCCATACAGGACAGTTTTACGTCCGAGGCCTTTTCCAGTCCGGATTGGCGAACCTGGCTCATCAATTCATCATAAGTAATATAATTACGGTCCATGTTTTTTCGCAGCAGTTTGCCGTCTTTGATCAATTGGACAGGTTTCGGGTAAAAAAGGCTGCGGATAAAAGGTACTTTGTCCTGCAGGAGGTTGAGAATGTAATCCCAAAAAATAAGCGTGAGGATCAGCAGAACGCCATCGGTAACGGATTTGTAATCGGCGGACATTCCGTTTTGTGCGGCGTCAGCGATCATCACGATGATCAAAAGGTCGGCGATGCTTACGCCGCTGATCCCGCGTCGGGTAAAACGCATCACGACAAAACAAAACAGGTAGATCAGCGTGCCGCGAATGAATATTTCCAGCGGGTTCACGCTAATACTGAACATATCTTGCCAATTGATGGCCGGCAGATCGAAAAGCAGCATTTTTACACCTATCTAAACATCGTATTCGTAAATGTATTCAGCCGGAGTTTTGCCTGTTTTTTCTCCCAGCAATCTTGAATTGACGAAGGCCGGCTCGGCGGCGATCGAAGCGACGTCGGGCGAATTGATACTCGCGGGAAATTCGTAATCGGTTTCGATCACGCGAAATCCCATTTTTGTTCCAAAGAGCCCCGTCAGGGCTTCGCGCGAAAACCGGAAGTAATCATGCGGCGCGCCGTGGACGGGATAGGTCTGGTGCGTTTGGATAAAAAGCAGGCCGCCGGTCTTTAGCGCCTTCATTATTTCGTGCGCCGCCAGGTGCGGATATTTAAAGTGTTCGAACGAAGAGCAGGAAATGATGATGTCAAACTGTTCTTCACCGGTAGTTTGACTTAATTTGTGAACGTCGGCGACGATGTCCACGTCGATGCCCTCGTCCATATCAGTGCCAGAAACTCGGCCGCGTGCGGTACCCATTCATCATGTTTTGTTTTGACGTTTTCATAGAGGCGTTTGGTGCCGAGTTCGAGCACGCGGGGCGCGGGAGCTTTGCCGCGCGGGCCAAAAATCATCCAGTAGATGATTGTCGCCGGACGTTTGCCCGGCGGCGCTGTAACGCGCCAGCGGGATGGCGATTCTTTTGGCAAGCTTTCGCGTGAATTTGGGGATGCGCATCGCGCTAGATTTTAGTCTTTTTTATTTGAAACAAGAAACGCTTTTCTGATAAAGGAAGTAATTTTTCCCGGAACGTCAGGCCGTGTTTGCGAAGTTCTTCGCGCAGATTTTCGCCGCCGAAAAATATCATGTAGGAATTTTCCGACCATTTTAGGAGCGCGGGCAGCTTCTGCGTAAATTTATCGAGCGCCCGGCAGGTGATAATGCGCACATCTGGCTTTCGGATCTCTTCGAACTGGCGGTTGATAATGGTCAAGCGGCTTCTAAGGCCGAGCTTTTCGCGAGCTTCGCTCAAAAATTGCGCCTTTTTTTGTTTTGATTCGATGAGAAAACCGTGCAGGTCTTCACGCGCCAGCAGGCAGGGAATTCCGGGCAGCCCGGCCCCGGTGCCGACATCGGCGAATTTAGAATTTTCGGGCAGGTATTCCAGCAATGTAAGCGATTCGAGGATGTGGCGGATGGCAAAATCTTCCGCGCTTGCGGGCCCTACCAGGTGGAGCAGAGGGTTGTGTTTCAGGACGAGCTCATAGTATTGCGAGAGACGCGAAATCGTTCCGGCGCCCAATTGCAGCCCGAATTCAGCCTGGTGTTTTTCCAACGCTTTAATTAGATCATCCATCTTACCCGGCCCCGAAAACAAAAAATGAAGACCATTTCAGCCTTCATCATTGTGGTAAATATTGGTGCGGACGAGAAGAATCGAACTTCCACTCCCTCGCGGGAACAGGCTTCTGAGACCTGCGCGTCTACCAGTTCCGCCACGTCCGCAAAAACAGAATTATCAATATACAACTTCGATGCGGGGGTGACAAGTTGTTATGGGGCTGATAAAATATCAGCTAATAGCTGTCGGCTTAAAGCTAATAGCTTTTTGGCTACCATTTTCTATTGTGTCTGCTATATTTAGCGTGTGGGTGAAACGTTTAAGGCGAGGTTGGATGAAGTAAAGCGCCGCATTGCGAAGGCAGCGGAGCGCGCCGGTCGAAAGCCGGAAGAGATCAAGCTGATCCCGGTCAGTAAAACCCATCCTGTTCCCGTTTTACGCGAAGCGATCGCCGCGGGAATGGCTGTTTTGGCGAAAATAAGGTGCAGGAAGCCGAAGGCAAAATTGCCGAAGTCGGACGCGACGCTCTGGAGTGGCACCTGATCGGGCACCTGCAGTCGAACAAGGCGCGCAAAGCCGTAAAGCTTTTTTCGGTTATCCATTCGCTCGATTCGATCGAACTTGCCGGCGGCTTGAGCGTATTTGTGAAGAAGAGGGGCGCGTATCGCCGCGGTTTTGGCGGAAGTCGATCTGGCCGGCGAGGATTCGAAAACCGGCATCGACGAAAACGATCTGCCGGATTTGGCGGAATTTTTACAGGGCTGCAAGTTTTTGAAATTTATGGGCCTGATGATCGTGCCGCCTTTTTTTGAAGACGCGGAGGATGTGCGCCCATATTTTCGCCGGCTCGGGAAATTCGCGACGGCCTTGCCGAAAGAGGTTTTTTCGCGGGTAAAACGGGCGAGCTTTCGATGGGAATGAGCCACGATTTTGAGGTTGCTATCGAAGAAGGCGCAACGATGGTCAGAGTCGGAACCGCGATCTTCGGCGAAAGAAATTAGAAGAATTTTTCAAATATGCGTATAAGCATTTACCCGATAGTCCAGACGATCATAATCATCTCGCTGCTTGTTTTTATCGCGCTGATGCTGGGGCGGCTGCTGTTTAATTATAGCGACCCGAATCCGTTCGGCAAGACCGGCAGATTTGCGTTTCGCTTTAGAAAATTGACGGAAAGATTTGTTTATCCGGCGGCGCGGTTCCTGGCGACCTTTGGGATAGATGTGCGCCTGGCGCCGATCCTGACGATCCTGATCGCCGGCGTTTTGGTCTATTTTATTTTAGGAATAATCTTTGACATTTTTTATATCGTTAACAGGCTAACGGCCGGGATCATCAATAACAACTTAAAGGTCTTTGCCGGATTCTTTCTATACGCGGCGATAAGTTTTTATATCCTGCTGGTATTTTTGCGCGTTCTTTCGTCGTGGTTCGTCTTTACTAAAAACACTCTTTTCGGCTTTGTCAGGCGAATGACCGACCCGGTCGTGCTGCCGCTGCAAAGGCTTATCCCGCCGATCGGTATGTTCGATCTTTCGGCCATGATACTTTTGATCCTGCTCGGCCTTTTACAGCGGTTCATTATGCAAATTTTTGTGTTCGGCCAATGACATATAGAAAAACTTCGGTGTGTTTCGTTTCACCGCCGGGTGAAGCAAATGAAACAAATGAAACACCTGAAGAAAATGCAGCGCTGTAAACTCAAAACAGACAATAAGTTAGACATGATCTGGATTTTCGGAGGGTGAAACACGGTTTTGGCCTCAAGCGGCATATTTTAAGTGATATTAGCAGTAATTTGGCTTTTGACAGTGATTTGATGTTTCATCCTGAAACGCCTTCTGTAGGCAGGGAGTTTATTTCGCCGGGTCTTCAACTCGACCCGCGGCAAATCTTCCGCCAGCCGCATTATAGTTTTAAGGACGGGGCAAAAAGAAGTAGAGATTTCTTCAAACATAACTGAATCGCGGCTTTTTAAATTCTAAGAAGGGAGGGAGCGCGGGCCCTGCCTTACTCTGAACCCAAAGCGCTCAGCCTCCCCATGAGTCAGGCAGTCTTCCAGCGCGTTCCCATAAGATATTACTTTCCGATCATATTGCTGTTGTCCAGTACCAGGCTGTTTTTGCCGAATGTGAGTTCTACCGGGACATTCCAAATTACAACCTCCTGCGGCGTATGACCGATGCCGCAGATATAATAAGTTCCCGTTTTCAGGTTTTTCACCTTGGCCCTGCCCTGCGAATCGGTGATAAAAAATGTCAGGGCGAGGTTTCTCAGCGCGTTCATCGTTTTCCCGTACCAGATCTCACTGGTGACATCTTTCCTTTCAATAGATCGCCGGGGCTTGTTTCTAAAACATAAAAAACCTGTTGGGCCAGTGGCTGAGCGGTGCCCGCGTTGTCTGGAACCGTAGCTTCGACTTCCAGAACAGGGTTAAGGCCTAGTCTCATAGTTTCGGGAGTTTGGGAGCTTTCACCGCGTCAGTGGTGAGCTGACAGTAGCCGTGGATTTTAATCCACGGAAAAGATGAAAAATGATATTTTAGTCGCGTGAGCGACGAATGAATCAATCGTCGCTCGCGCGACGCGCCGCTTGTTATTTACACGTACCGTGGGTTAAAACCCACGGCTACTATCAAGGGGACGCTGCGCGTCCAAAACCATTTCCGTCTTTATCACTTACCGAAATTCTGTTAATCTTTCAAACAAAGTTTATGGTTGAGGCTCTCAAATAGTTAATGAAGAGAGCCGTTAGATTCACAGGACTACCGGCAAAGAATCTTCAGAGTTTAATTCTAGAACCATTTTGTTCCGCCATCAATCCGGCAGAAGAAAATTTCCCATTGGAGGCAGCAATCTAATGGGAACCTCTAAACGGGCCAGGCCCCAGCGTCTTGCCGAAAAGCTATTGCAGATAAGACAATCTTTTAATTTTTCTCAGAACCAGATGCTGGATAAATTAGGGCTTAAAGATTCCCATTACCGGGAAAATATTTCCGCTTTTGAAAGAGGGACAAGAGAACCTTCCTTCTTAATCCTGCTCAGTTACGCAAGAGTTTCCGGAGTTCCTATGGAGGTTTTTGTGGATGACGAATTAGAACTGCCGGCGAAATATAAATAAAAAGGTTTAGAGTTCAAACTTTAGTTTGTCTTTCTATATAAGAATAAGACAAGCTGAAGCTTAAACTTGAACCGTTAAGACCATGACCGCTGTAAGTCCCATAGGGACGCAATATTTATAGAACAGAAATTATTAAAAATGCCCCTAAGCTCCGTTAGGAGCGAAATATGCCGTTCATACGGAACTCGAAAGAGTTCTTCTAAACTCGTGGCTACAAATATGACATCCCTACGGAACTTAAGATAAGAGCGGGCGTGGGGGCAACCCTTCCGGACCTGCTAATTTTATTTACTTGAATGTTTATTATTTATCATGCGAGTTGACCATCTCTCTCAGGTTGTGAAGGGCCGCTTGCACCTGCTCAGATTTATTTATGGTTTATGAGAGAACCACCCCGCCCTGCGGGCACCCCTCCTTCGTAAGGAGGGAGTTTGATTGATACTTTAAAGTCCTGATAAAAATTAAAGAAAAAGACGGCGCTTTGATCGTTACGGTGCGGGTCACTGCGCGGGCTTCGAAAAGCGAGATCGTAGGCGAACATGACGGCGCACTGAAAGTAAGGCTGGCCGCGCCGCCGGTCGATGGCCAGGCGAATGAAGAACTGATAAAGCTTTTGGCAAAAGAATTTGGCGCGGCAAAAAGCGACGTGCAGATCCTTAGCGGGCAAACCTCAAAAACAAAACGGCTCGCTATCTCAAACGGCAATAAAGAGAAATTAGACGCGATTTTGCAAGGCAAAAAATAGCGTGATATATTCCTTTTTTATCTAAAACTCGATAAATTCAAGCATAAAAAGGAAATATTTCAAATGTCCGGACATTCCAAGTGGCATACAATCAAGCATAAAAAAGGCAAGGAAGATGCCAAGCGCGGAAAACTTTTTACCAGCCTGATCAAAGAGATCACGGTAGCGGCGAGGGGCGGGGGCGGCGATGTGGACGCGAACGCGCGTTTGCGCAAAGCGGTGACCGACGCCAAAGCAGGCATATGGCGAACGATCGATCGACCGCGCGATCAAGCGCGGCACCGGTGAGCTGGAAGGCGTACATTACGACGAGATCACCTATGAAGGCTACGGCCCGGCGGGCGTCGCTATCCTTATCCAATCTATGACCGATAATAAAAACCGGACGTCGCGGAGCTTCACCACTGCTGGCGAAAAACGGCGGGAATTTGGGCGAGGCCGGCTCGGTGGCCTGGATGTTCGATAAAAAAGGCTATCTGGTGGTGGAAAAAGCCGCCAAATCCGAAGACGAGCTGATGGATCGTGCTCGAAGCCGGCGCCGACGATATGCAGGACCAGGGAGATGTTTTTCAAATTTACACCGCGCCGGAAAATACGAAGCCGTCAGCGAAGCATTAAAAAATGCCGGAATCGAAACCGAGGCTTCCGAACTTTCACGTATCCCGCAAACCTATGTCCGCCTCAAGGGCGATGGGCCCAGCATATGCTCAAACTCTATGAAGCGATCCACCACCACGACGATGTGCAAAACTAATACGCGTAATTTCCAGCTCAGATGCAGAGGCGATATGGAGTAATTGGTAGTTAAGCAATGAAAAGAATAAATAGAATTGAACAAATCAACAGTACCTCCAGGTCTGGAAGCTGCGCCCGCCTTATCACTTTTTACTGAATTTGTCAATAGAACTTTTGATTTGGCGGGCGCAAGAACTCTTCCCCACCAAGAGATTCTTAACACTACCGTTTTCAAATTAGGCATGAAGATTCTTGGAATTGACCCAGGCAGTGAGGTATTAGGTTGGGGCGTTATAGATGGCGCCGCTTCCAAATATGCTCTGGTAGATTTCGGCACGATCAAATCCAGCCCGCGCGTCCAGTTTTCCAAACGGCTGTTAAAAATTGCCGATGGGGTGGAAAAGCTGATCGCCGAATTCCAGCCCGACACCCTCTCGATCGAAGAAGCTTTTTACGCGGTAAACGTGAATGTCGCGCTCAAGCTGGGACAGGTAAGAGGCGCGGTTTTGGTAGTGGCCGAACGAGCCGGGCTGGAGATCGCGGAATATGCTCCGCGGCTGATAAAGCAAACCGTGGTCGGCTATGGCAACGCGGAAAAACACCAGGTGCAGGAGATGGTGCGGCTGCTGTTAAAACTGAAAGAAGTTCCCCAACCGCACGATGCCGCCGACGCTCTGGCGGTGGCGATCTGCCATTTTCATCACGCCGGGATGCAGCAGAAAATAAATAAGGCGACGGTTGGAAGAAGAAAGAAATAATATTCGCCACGAATTACACCAATCACACGAATGAGAATCTGTTGATTAAAAATAATATTCGCCACGAATTACACTAATCACACGAATGAGAATCTGTTGATTAAAAAATAATATTCGCCGACGAATTACACCTAATCACACGAATGAGAATCTGTTGATTAAAAATAATATTCGCCGCGAATTACACTAATCACACGAATGATAATCTGTTGATTAGTATAATTTGTGGCTAATATATTCTGACCTTGTTAAACAAAGCCGTTATAACTGCGCTAAAATACTCCTGCAATTTCCCAATTTAATAGAGCCAGGGCGTGGCCCGAATGTTTTCTCCTATAAACAGGATCGCTTCA
>CAVYCB010000020.1:0-9803 GCA_963766895.1 uncultured Acidobacteriota bacterium | reverse complement strand
AACTGACTTCCCTGTTTATCTGCCTTATCAACCCGGACAAAACTTTTCCGGCTCCTACTTCGACAAAATTCGTTACGCCTTCACCCGTCAATTTCTCTACCGACTGAAACCATTTTACCGGTGAAGAAACTTGCAGCTCTAACGCCCGCGCAACTCGTTCACCTTTTTCATTCGCTTCAGCCGACACATTTTCGATCAAAGGAAAACGCAGATCGTTAAAATTTATTTCCGCCAGGTCCTTCGCTAATCTCTCCTGCGCGGGTAGCATCAAGGCGCAATGAAATGGTGCGCTGACATTTAACTTTATCGCCCGTTTCGCGCCGCGTTCTTTTAGCAGCTCGATCGCCCTATCTACTGCTTCGGTGTTGCCGGCGATCACCACCTGCGAGCCTGAATTTATATTGGCCGGGCTGCATACCTGCTCCAAAGCCGCATCTTTACAGGCTTTTTCGATAGTTTCCATATCCGAACCTATCACCGCGGCCATCGCGCCGACACCCGGCGGTACCGCTTCCTGCATATAAGTTCCCCGCGCGCGGACCAGTTTTACCGCCGCGCTCAGGCTTAAGGAACCGGCCGCGACGAGCGCCGAATATTCACCCAGACTGTGCCCGGCAACGAACTGCGGCAGCGGTAAATTTTCTTTTTCGATCACGCGAAACGCGGCGATCGAGGTTGTGAAAATTGCCGGCTGAGTATTCGCCGTCAATTGCAGTTCGCTTTCGTCGCCGGAAAAACATAAACCCGAAAGCGAAAATCCCAGCGCGTCATCAGCCTCTTCAAAGACCGCGCGCGCTTCCGCAAAATTATCAAACAACTCTTTTCCCATTCCGACGGATTGCGAACCCTGTCCGGGAAAAACGTATGCTATCTTTGATTTTTTTTCTTCGATTTTTGTTTCTTCGGCCATCAAAAAAAATTTAAAGATTTTTCTTTTTAAAGAAAAAATCTAAAATCGCACCAAAGCTCCACCCCAGGTCAGTCCACCGCCGAAAGCGGTCATCATCACCAGGTCGCCATCTTTGACCTTTCCCGACTCTATACATTCATCGAGCGCGATAGGAATTGAAGCAGCGGATGTGTTGCCGTGCTGGCTGATATTTGAATAAACGATCGCCGGATCGACACCTAATTTGTCCGCGACTGCGTCAGTGATCCTTTGATTTGCCTGGTGCGGGATGAGAAGTTTAATATCGTCGGCGGTGTAGCCGGCTTCCGCCAAAACATCGCGGGAAATTTCCGCCATCGAACGCACCGCGATCTTGAAAACTTCGTTTCCTTTCATTTTAAAGAAGTGCATTCGCTGGTCGATGGTCTCGTGGGTGGTCCCGAAGCGCGTTCCGCCGCCGGGAGCGGTCAGAAGGTCGCCGTAATTTCCGTCCGATTTGATCTTTACCGAGAGAATTCCCTTTCCCTCCTCAACCGGCCCGAGAACCGCGGCTCCCGCGCCGTCGCCAAAAAGGATACAGGTCCCCCGGTCGGTGTAATCGACGTATTTCGTCAGCACCTCGGCGCCTATTACTAATGCGTATTTGATCTGGCCGGTGGCGATCTGGGCGTTGGCCATGGAAAGGCAGTAGATAAAACCTGAGCACGCGGCAAAAAGGTCAAAGGCCGCGGCGTTTACCGCGCCGATCTCCGCCTGGACCAGGCAGCCGGTCGACGGCAGGATCATATCCGGCGTGGTGGTGGCGCAAATGAGCAGGCCGATATCCTCGGCTTTGACATTCGCGCTTTCTAAAGCCTGCCTGGCGGCCCTGGTCGCGAATTGTGATGTGTACTCATCTTCGCCCGCTTTGCGGCGCTGCTTGATGCCCGTACGCGAAGTTATCCACTCATCGGTGGTGTCGACTATTTTTTCCAGATCGGCATTGGTTAGAATGCCGGCCGGATAGGCGTGTCCTGTTCCGATGATCCCTGCGCTGAGTTTTGTCATCTTTGATCAGTTATGAATGCAAACTTGTTCGCTGCTAAAGTTGCTGGTTCGTTAGTCGTTATCTTTAACTTTTAAAACCTGGCGTCCTTTATACATTCCGGTTTTCGGATTGACGCGGTGCGGCATTTGCGGTTCGCCTGAATCTTTGTCGATGTGATACTGCGGCGCGGCGATAGCATCATGTGCGCGGCGGGTGCGCGTGCGTGATTTCGAATGTCTCCGTTTTGGATTTGGCATAATAACCTCTTACTAAAATGATTATATAAAATTAGTCTTTCTTTTCTCTAGTTAAATTTTCTAACACCTTGAGGCGCGGGTCAATCTCCCGTTCGCTACAATCGCATCTTTTTTCATTTTTATTTCCCCCGCACTTTTCGCACAAACCCAAACAATCGGGTTGGCAAAGGGCCGTTTGCGGTGAACTTAAAATGATCTGTTCCCTTACCAGCTGTCCGAGATCGATCTCATTATCCCCATCGGGGTTGTAAAATTCGATGTTGAGATCCTCTCCCCTGACTTCCAATTCTTTTTCGCGCGTCTCGAACTCCGCCGGAACGAACGACGAGCTAAACGTTATATCGATTCCCGTCTCCATCGGTTTCAAACAGCGGCTGCAGCTTATCTCCGCCTTCGCCCTGATGTTGCCGGCGATATCGATGCGATAGATATGTTTTTCCAGCGAGCCTTCAAAAACTATCTTGTCCTTTAAAACAAGCAGCTCGTCTTCCGGTTCGATCTCGCCGGGCTGAAACTCCGCCCTGATCTTGCCAACTGTCTCGTCGATCTTGCTTATATCGATCAGCATCACTTCTCTGTTTAAAACCACCCCTCAAAGAACCGGGTAACAAAAACTCCAATTATAGCGGGTACAGACCGTAAGTCAACTTTCCAGAGTCCGGTGAGTACATTGGGTATATCGAGTCGTGAGGTAAAACGGTTCAGAGTTCAAGCTTTAGCTTGTCCGGCTTTTTATGAAGAGACAAACTAAAGTTTGAACTCTAAGCTTTTTGACTCTCCAAACTTTTACGACGCATAGTCGTAAAAACCCTTACCGCTCTTTCTTCCCAGCCAGCCGGCGTCCACATATTGTTTGAGCAGCGGGCACGGGCGGTACTTCGAATCGCCAAAGCCTTCGTGCAAAACATTCATGATCGCCAGGCACACATCCAGGCCGATAAAATCCGCCAGCGCCAGCGGCCCCATCGGGTGATTCATCCCGAGTTTCATGATCCCGTCGATGCTCTCCCTGGTCGCTATCCCTTCGTGCAGACAATAGACCGCTTCGTTGATCATCGGCATCAGCACGCGGTTGGAAATGAATCCGGGAAAATCTTTACAGTCGAGCGGAGTTTTGCCGAGTTTTTCCGAAAGCTCTTTGACCTTCGCGTAAGTTTCATCCGTCGTCGCGATCCCGCGAATGACCTCGACCAATTTCATCAGCGGCACGGGATTAAAGAAATGCATCCCGATCACTTTGTCGGGCTTGCTCGTCACCGCGCCGATCTTGGTGATCGAGATCGACGACGTATTCGAAGCCAGGATACAATCCGCCGAGGTAACGCTATCGAGCCTGGTAAAAATTTCTTTCTTGACCTCAAATTTTTCCGTTGCCGCTTCAACGACGATAAAGCAGTCTTTTAAGTCTTCGAGATCGGTGGTCGCCTTGATCTTGCCGAGAATATTATTTTTGCCTTCCTCGGTGATCTCTTCTTTTTTCACAAAGCGGTCGAGGCTCTTGCTGATGGCGGCCATTCCGCGGTCGACAAACTCCTGTTTGACGTCACACATTACTACATCGTATCCGGCGCGCGCCGCGGTCTGGGCAATACCGTTGCCCATCGTGCCCGCACCTACAATTCCAATGATCTCGCTCATACTCTAATAATATCCTTTGTTAAATAATTAATGATCAAAAATCTTATCTAAAAATTTGCTTCACAGCGACGGGTCAGAACCGGGAACGGTAGTGACCGGGTTCTTGAAAGGCTAAGGATAAAGTTGAAAGGTAAAAAGGCGCTTTCTTGAAATTCTTATTTTTATCCTTTCGCCTTACAATTTCGCATTTAGGAAACCCGGTCACTACCGTTCCCGGTTCTGACTTCATTGCTATTCAGTCGCGTCCTAACCTAAAACTAAAACGAGTGACCAGAAAAACTCGTCACTCGCGCCCATTAGATGCTGTGAGTTATAAATATTGCCTATTGCCATCCGTGCGGAGGCGGTGGCGGTGGCGGCGGCTGAAAAGCGCCCTGCGGGCCGCCGTCGTATAAGGCTTTTCCCATATCCCCGTAAATAAACCAGAGCGCGTAGACGCCGAGCGCGGTTCCCAGCGGAAAATTCAGCAGCGCCAGGCAGCTGGCAATGGTCACCCAGATCTTTGCGCTCTGCCGGTGTTTGTGCAGCTTCCATCCCGCCATAAAATAGAGGCAGGCAAAAAACATAATGAACAGGCCCAGCCCGATGGCAAATACAATGGCCGCTCCGCCAACACCGGCGCCGATCAACTTTTCTTCGCCTTTACCGGCGGACATCATGACCGCGCCAAAGATAGCGCCGAACACTCCGTAAATGACGACCAGGATCAACGCCGTCAAGGTCAGCAATCCGCCTTTTACAACAAAGAGGATGCTTAAAATTTTATTGTGATCTGTCGCAGTCATATTCTTTTCCTCAATTATGCTATTGCCAGCTTTGCGGTGGCGGTGGTGGTGACGACACTCATATTCGGGTTGCCGCCGCCTCCCAGATAAAAATTCTTGCCCCCTTCGCTAAACAGGAACCACAGCGCATAGATTCCCAGCACGGTTCCCAGCGGAATATTTAAAAGCGCGATTATCGCGGCGATTATCCCCCACGTCCGGCCGCTTAATTTGCCTTTCCGCATTTTTAATCCGGCCACCAGGCTCGGTATCAATAACAATACGGCAACAAACATCGCGCAGATAAAGACCACCGTCATGATAGCAAGCGGTGCAGCATCGCGCCCTCTCGCTTCACTAGCGATAAAACCCAACATCCCTACCATAGCGAAGAAAGCGACGACCGCTCCAAGGAGCTGAAGTCCGGTATAGACTAAAAATAAAATGCCGAGCGTTTTATTGTGTTCTTTTGCTGTCATTTTCCTACTCCACTAGAAACATTCAGACATCTTAAAATTACGAATCTCCGCCACTAAAAGTTGCTAAATTATCGATTGCGGCGCGCGTTTGTCTTTTTCCACCTCGGAATATAATTCCAGGCATTCATCGCCGGTCAGGAACCAGATAGCCAGAATGCTAATGATCGTGCCCAGCGGGTAAAAGAACAAGAGAAACAGCGACGCTACGATCCCGAACGTCCTGCCCCCGGCGCGCACATTGACCACGGTGAATCCCGCAAATAAAACAAACAGCAGGATGGCAAATTGCACTCCCACCAAAACGTAGATCATCGTCATGGTTCTTTTCGCTTCGATCTGCGCTTTAGTTTCCGGAGGGGCCGGCGTCGGCGACATTTTCATTCCCGGCATCCCCGGTACCCCTTGTATTCCGCCCGGGTAAGATTCAACCGGAATTGGGCTTTCCACCGCCTCGCTGATCCTGGTCACTGACTTGTCGGAATTGTTAGTGACATAAGGATATGTCAGTGAAAATCCGAATAAGTTCAGGCCCAGCGTGGCCAAATGAAAAAAAGCCACGACAAGGAACGCAACACCGATCAATCTGTTTTTATCCAATGTGGTCATAAATAAGTCTAGAGAGTTTGGAGAGTCTATTGAGTTCGTTGAGTCTAGCGAGTTTATCCGTTAGGGTTAGTCCGTTTTTTCAGTATGACTCAATAGACTCAAAAAACTCTACATACTCTATTAACTCTACAAACTCTTAGTCCCTCTCCACTGCCATCGCGACCGAATTTCCGCCGCCTAAACAAAGCGCCGCAACACCGCGTTTCGCGCCGCGCCGTTTCATCTCATGAAGCAGCGTCGTCAGCACACGCCCGCCGGAGTTTCCGATCGCGTGTCCGAGCGCGACCGCGCCGCCGTTGACGTTGACCTTTTCCATCTCCAGCCCGAGTTCTTTCATCACGCCCAGCGCCTGGACCGAGAAAGCTTCGTTGAGTTCAAAAAGATCGACGTCCTTCATTTCCCAACCGGCTTTTTTCAGCACATTAAGCACGCCCTGGACCGGCGCCATCATGATCAGTTTCGGCTCGATCCCCGAGGTCGCCGAAGCCACTATCCGCGCCAGCGGCTCGATGCCCAGCTCCTTCGCTTTTTCCGCCGAGGTAACCACTATCGCCGAAGCGCCGTCATTCACGCCGGGCGCATTTCCCGCCGTCACCGTTCCGCCGTCTTTTTTAAATGCGGGTTTTAATTTTGCCAGCGTTTCAACCGTCGTTTCCGGCCGCACGGTTTCGTCGTAGTCCAAAACAATCGGGTCGCCTTTGCGCTGCGGAATTTCGATCGGCACGATCTCGTCTTTAAATCGTCCGGCCTGCTGCGCCTCGTGCGCTTTGCGATGCGAATCAAAAGCAAAATCGTCCTGCTGTTCGCGCGTGATATTGTATTTTTCCGCCACCACTTCGCCGGTGTTGCCCATGTGCCAGTTTTCAAACGGGCACCACAATCCGTCGTGGACCATCAGATCGACCACGGTCTGATTTCCCATCCGGTAGCCGTCGCGCGCGCCCGGCATCGCATAAGGAATGTTCGACATCGATTCCATTCCGCCCGCGACCACTATCTCGGCATCGCCCAGCTGGATCGCCTGCCCCGCCATCGCCACCGCGCGCAATCCCGAACCGCAAACCATATTGATCGTCAGCGCGGAAACTTCCGGCGGAAGCCCGGCTTTAAGAGCGGCCTGCCGCGCCGGCGCCTGGCCGATACCGGCCTGCACCACGCATCCCATGATCACTTCATTAATGTCTTCGCCTTTAACGCCCGCCTTTTCGACCGCAGCCTTGATCGCCGCCGCACCTAGTTCCGGCGCCGTAAATCCCTTCAAAGCGCCCTGAAATTTGCCCGTCGGCGTCCTTACCGCACTGATTATTACCGCTTGTTTAGTGTCTGACATCTGTATACATCCTTATAAGTGAATAAATTTGTGTAATAAAGCAAAAGAGTATTTTCTCAGGAATTGGGTATTAGTGCAATTCTGCAGGGAGAGCGTGTCGGAACTGTCTACGTTAGTGATCAGTAGTCAGTAGCATCGGCCTTAACTGATGCGTATCAGAACTGCCTGCGGTAGCGGACGGGATAGTGTCTTTCTGGACAAAATCCGGAACAAAGAATAGAAATGTGCAATATTAATTTGCCGGTTATGAAACTTCATTTTCAAAAAGCTGCTTCTTCTGCTTAACCAGTTCAGCAATATCTTGTTGGCTAAGCCCCCATTTTAAAAGTACCGCCTTTTGATTCAATCATATAATCGGTCACGCTGTCATCCCCTTCTTCCTTGATCAAGCTCGATAGTGCCATTGCTTCCACTGCCAAATCGACAGATTCGTTTTTATTGGGTTGGAATTTCTGATAAAAACCAGCTAATTTGCACATCGTATAAGATAGATCTTTCGCATGCTCATATGTTTTAACTTTAAATAGATCTCGTCTGAGTTTGAGAGCTCTTTGGTATTTTTCGTCCGCTTTTACATAATCACAAACTTTAACTTGTAAATCGGCATATAGATAAAGGGCCTTCGCAAGACTGGACAAAAAATTGTCTGCATCTTTTTCAGCTAAACTCGTATTTAGCAGCACAGCCTCTTGAATGTTCTCGATCCCATGCTGATAGTCCGCACATTTATACCTTGCCTCCGCTAATTGATATAAGACATTGGCGACGTCCCGCAAAAATTCTTCAGAATTGTTTTCGCATAGATCACGGTAAATCTGAAGTGTTTTTTCAAACGAGGTAATGGCGGCTTTCAAATTTTGTTGTTTTGAAAACAAAATAGATTTTAAATACAATGACTTTGCGACATCCGGCAAGTAAGCCGGAGATATGTCACTAGCCATATATTCATAAAACGGAAATGCCTCGTCCACTAATTGCTGCGCCTTTTCATACTCTTCTCTTACAAAATATAAAAGCGCCGCAAAGTAGCAAATATTGGGCATTTGCGGCAAAAGATATTTCTTTACCTCCAGAACGAAGCGTCTATGAGTTGCTAGCGCATCCTCCCAGTTTTTCAAGGATTCTTCTACTTTGTCATTATCAAAATAAAACCGCGCTCTATGATCCAAAAATTGTATTAATTCCGGAAGTGATTTTTCCGGGTTAGATTGGGCGAAATTTTCGTAAAAGGTTACTGCTTGATCAAACATCTGAACCGCCTTGTCATATTCACCTTCGTTAGCATACAAGAGTGCCATGTTATAAATCGTCTTGCCGGTTTCTTCTATGGAAAGCTCGTGCGGAATCGTATCTATAAATCTAGAACTATCGTCAACTCGTTCAGCTTCTTTCTTTTAAATTTTATCGCAGGCAAGCGATCGCGTTTCGCCAAAAAATAAGCATAAGAAAATCGGATCAGAGTATTTTTGTCATTTTCTATGGAAAGATCGAAATAGCGACTGGCGTCGTCGATTCTGTTCGAGTTGTCATAATCCATCTGTGTTGTAAGGGCCAAAATATAAAATTCTTCCGAATTATTTTTTAACCCGGGTAAAATCTCTTTTTCATAACGCTCCTGCTCCTGTATGAGCCAAACACGTTCTTTTTGCATGCGCTTTAATTCGATCGTTAGAATTTCACGCGCTTCGCTAATTTTTCCTGCACCGAAAAGGCTTCTTACTTGTTTTAAGCGCTCCGTTTCAATATCAATTTTGTCGAAAGCGGTTGTTAGTTGTAAGACGTCACGCTTAAACTGGTCAATTGTTACTTTTAGTTCGTTGATTTTCTTTTCAATGTTTAATTTGTCTTCGGAATTCTCAGTTAGATTAAGCAGCTTCTTTTGAACTTCTAGCTGTTCCATCAGTTCTTTATATTCGTAAGATTTACCGATGAAAATCGTGAAATTAAGATCGCGGATATCTTGAAAACCAAAATTTCCAAAACCTTCCTGATGTAATTCATTTGGCATGGGTGAAATTTAACATTCTCTTTTGAATTCAACCTTCCTGGTAAAAGCGTCAGAAATGGCAAAATCTAAGGGAGAAGAGTTTCCTTACTAGGGATATATAAATACGGGTCAATATAACATTTACATAAATTGAGGACAAATAGTCTGATCTTTACTCTTCCCCGATGTCTTCATTCCAGACTTCCGGGTGTTCCTTTATATATGTCGCTCAAGCATTTCGATACATTCCGGTGAGTTCATATCAACCACTTCCACTCCGTTCTCGCGCAGCCAGTCGATGCCGCCCTGAAAGTTCACCGATTCACCGACGATCACCGTGCCGATGCCGAACTGCCTGCACCAGCCCGCTGCAATACCAGCACGGCGCGAGCGTGGTAACCATTATTTTGTCGCGGTAGCTGCGCTGGCGGCCGGCCTTACGAAAAGCATCGGTCTCGCCGTGCACCGAAGGGTTGTCTTCCTGCACGCGGCGGTTGTGCCCGCGGCCTAATAGGTAGCTCCGTCTTTATCAAACAGCGCCGCGCCGATCGGAATGCCGCCTTCTGCCAAACCCTGCCCGGCGCTTCTTCGATCGCTGTTTTTAACATCTCTTCATACATTAATGGTGCGATAAATTCTCCAAATAAAAACGGCTTGAGTATAACCCAAGCCGACGTCATTTATGCAATTTTTTTGTTAGCTATGGCGCTTCGTATATCAGCCAGGCTTTTTGCGTTTTGGCGCCTAACTTCCCGCCCAGGATCGCGCCGCCGAATAAACCGGCGCCGCCCGCTGCCATGCCGCCGTAACCGCCCGGATCGCTATC
>CAVYCB010000019.1:0-76660 GCA_963766895.1 uncultured Acidobacteriota bacterium | reverse complement strand
AACAAGCATCTGGAGTAGTGTTTTAACAAGTGCGAAGCATGGCAACGGGTCAGTACCGGGAACGTAGTGACCGGCTTCTTATCCAGCGAGCCAGACATGGCTGGTTTTTTCGCTGCGCTCATTTAGCCGGTCACCGCGTTCCCGGTACTGACTTCGTGATATTGTGACGCTTAAAACTAGCGGCAAATTTAATTTCCTGCAAGAAGCCCGGAAACCATTCGTTCTTAATGTTGGTAAATATATCCTCTGACAGTTAAGGAGCAGGTAAGATGGAAAAGAATTCCGTGAGATTTGCCGTGATGCTGCTGGCGTTTGGCGTGGGAGTCGCGATAGCCGGCGTTTTTTATTTTAAAACCAAAGCGGAACCGGTGGGCGAAGTTCCTGAAGTCGTTATCGAAGAGCCCCAACAACAACAGCAGCAGAGAATCGGCGAGGGCAAGACCTTGGAGATGGTCTTTGTCATCGATACGACGGGTTCGATGGGCGGCCTGATCGAGGGCGCCAAACAAAAGACCTGGCAGATCATCAACGACGTGATGCAGAAAAGCTCAAAGCCCCACGTAAAGGTCGGGCTGGTGGCCTATCGCGACCAGGGCGACCAGTACGTTACCAGGGTGCTGCCGCTGACCGATGATTTGGACAAAGTGTATATGAACCTGATGGATTATGAAGCGGCGGGCGGCGGTGACAGGCCCGAAGCCGTCGGCAGCGCGCTGGCCGACGCGGTCGCCAAAGCCGGTTGGTCAAAAGACCGCAAGGACGTCGCGCAGATCATTTTCCTCGTCGGTGACGCGCCGCCGCAGACGATTCAAAACGAGCCCAACGTTTTAGAGATCACAAAAAATGCCGCGCGGCAGAATATGATCATTAATACCATCCAGTGCGGAAAAGAAGCCGAGACCGAAAAGGTCTGGCAGGAAATAGCGCAGCGCGGGCAGGGTAAATATTTTGCCATCGATCAGGACGGCGGCGTGGAAACGATCAAGACCCCGTATGATGACCGTTTGTCCCAGCTCGGCGGCGATATGGGCGGAACTTACACGTCTTACGGCGGGGCCGAAGTGCGCGCCAGAGGTATGGCAGATCTGGCAGTCGCGGAAAGTAAGATGAATACCAATGCTGCCCCTGCGGCGCGGGCCGACCGCGCGCTCAATAAGGCGTTGAACACCATGGCTTATTCGAACGACCTGCTGCAGGACATCGAAAACGGAAAGACACAGGCCGGCAGCGTAAAAGAGGAAGAACTGCCCGCCGATCTGAAAGCGATGCCGCCGCCAAAGCGCGCCGCGGAAATACAGAAACGGCTGGACGAGCGAAAGAAGATCCGTGAAGAGATACTGAGCGTTTCGAAGCAGCGCGCGGCCTACCTGGAAGATCAGCGCAAGCGGTCGGGCAAGGCGAGCGGGTTTGACGCCGCCGTCGGGAACGCCCTGAGTGAACAGTTGAAAGCGAAGGGGATAAATTAAAGATAACAAGCGGGTGTTTTAATTTGCCACTAGCTTTAGTTAGTGGTTATTTTGGAAAAATAGATGAGGGCTTTAGCCAAAGTGATCTTTTGGGCTAAAGCCCTCTATTTTTTATTAGTTTTCCCGGACCGCCAGCCAAAGCCGACGGCAATTATGAGGCCTGTTTGTATCTTTCACATTTTGAAAGCCCGGATATATCGAGTAAAGAAAAGAAAACCTTTACTTTTTGTAATATTCAGGCTATTTTGATTGGCAATTACGAAATTGATTCTCCCAAAGAGTCGATGCTGAATATATCGCAATGATGCCTCATTCAGCGCGCCGGCCGTATCGGAAACAAAGGTCAGTTTTCGTTTTTCCTTAACTCTAAATATTACGAGCCCACACTATGATCAAAAGAGCATGTCCCAAATGTAAAAATCTGTGTGATCTAACGGAAGATCAGATCAGTCTTGGCACGGTTAGCTGCCAATGCGGAGCCAGATTCGAGGTCCTTTCCACTATCTCCGAAAAAAAAGTCACACAAAATGCGCCTGACACAAAAAAAGACACTTCGAATCCAAAACCCGGAAATGTTTTCGGCGTAAAAGAGAGCGGCCCGACAACCCGCATTTCCAAAGAAGCTAGGGGAAAAATAGACTGGAAATTTCTCTACCCGTTTGTTTTTGTAGTTATCAGCCTGGGGATTGTCTACGGGCTTTGGCTGTTGAATTGGACGACAGCGCTGTTTATCGTGAGCCTTATCACCACCACTCTTTGTTGGATAGCTAAAAGGGAAGAAAAAAAGAAGCGTGGCATTAAAACTCTAAGTTATTTTTTCCTGGATAAGTCACTGGAATTTTTTGTGCCGCTCACGCTCGTGGTGATCTTTTACGCTTTTCTTTCCTGGTATATAGGTTGGAATAATACCGATCAAACGACGATCGCGGCGCTGGAAGGATTTCAGCAGCAAATGGATAGCCTGCAAAAATATCTTTCGTGGTTCAAGTTCAAACCGTGGATCGCCGCTTTGATAATTCTGGGGATCATTTTACTGGACCTATTCCTTTCAATATTTTTCTCTTTCAAAGATCTGGGCGCGTATTACAGGTATTACGGTTTATGGAGTAGTCGGATCTTCACCGTCGTGCTGCTGCTTTGCTGTTTTACGTTTTTAGGCGAGACCGTGGGCGAAAAGAGAGCGGAATTGAGCAGCCGCATCGATAAAATAACCGAGGGATACTCAAAAGTGCGGGAAAGCGCGTCGCAGATGCTGACCGATGCGGTGCAGGAAAAGCTCTATGAAAAGGTTGAGAATTCGTTTCCGGCGGAAATACGAGCCGCAGCGCATGTGAAAAATATTGATGACAAGCTGGAGAAACTGCGAGTTTCCGTATACTACGCCAAAACAGCCAAGGTCGATGTGATAAAACCTTCGACGGTGATCAGTGATTACGAAACTTTCAGCCCAGAACCGATCAAGTTTAGTGAAACTACGCCGGCGGTAAAAACGCCCTCTTCTTTGACAAAGCCTCCGGCAGGCGCTTCTGCCGGATCGGTCGGAAAAGCTTTAACTGAAATCGAGACAAAACTTACTTTTAAACAAAAACTCGCCTCTTTAATAAAAAGCGGCAGCGGAAAGCAATTGTTTTGTCAGTTTCCCAAATCTTTTACTAATGTAATAAAGAGCGCCGCCCTGCAGGGGATAGTAGAAAAATATCCCGTTCTGGAGCCGATAGTAGATGTCTTCGTGAACACTTTTGATAAGGCCGCGGAAGAAAAAGTTAACGCGGCCACCGACAAGGTCGCGGAAATTATCATGAAGGACCCGGCGAACGTTAATAAAGTGGTAGCCGAAGAATCTCAAAAAATTGTGAGCTCGACCGAGGTTAAAACATCTTCGAGCGATGCTGAGCAAATTAAAAAAAGCACTTCCAAAGTTAAACAAAAGCTCAGTGAGATAGATTCGGTCGAGGCGAAGCTCCGCGCGGAGACCGGGGCAGCGGTTGATGCGCAGGGGAAAAGATCTATTCTGGAAGCCGGCAAAAACAGCAGGCAAATAAAGGGCACCTGCCTGTGTAGAGATAGCAGAACCAAGGTTACCTGGGTTTTGTGGGGGCCTACTATTATGACTGAGGAGCGATTTGACATGCTTTGTCCGGACGGGGGAGTCTGCTAAAGCATGGCCGCATTAAAACGAACTTTGTTTCCGCCGCCGGCGCGTTGTTTTTGTTATGGTGATAAAAGGTAAAGAAAAATTTATATGACAACAGAAAATAATTTAGGCGGGAAATTTACTTTTGCGGGCACAGGGGTGGCGGTAAAGCGCATGGGATACGGCGCGATGCAATTGACGGGGCCGATGGTCTATGGCGAGCCGCGCGACCGGAAGGAAGCCGTGGCTGTTTTGCGGCGGGCGATCGAACTGGGCATTAATCACATCGACACCAGCGACTATTACGGGCCGCATATCGCCAACCGGATAATCAAAGAGGCCATTCATCCTTATCCTGAAAATTTGGTGATCGTGACCAAACTCGGCGCCAAACGGGCGGCGGACAAATCGTGGCCGCGCGCTCTGTCGGCGGAAGATCTGACCGAAGGCGTGCACGACAACCTGCGCAATCTGGGACTGGAAGCGCTGGACATCGTGAACCTGCGCGTCGGCGGGATCGAAGGGCCGATCGATGAATCGATAGCGGAACCGCTCGGCGTGCTGGCAAAATTAAAAGAGCAGGGACTTATCAAACACATCGGTCTCAGCAATATTTCGCCGGAGCAATTCGAGGAAGCCCGTCCGATCACGGACATCGTCTGCGTGCAAAATCATTACAACATCGCGCACCGCGGCGACGATAAATTTATCGCCGATCTGGCGGCGCGCGGCATCGCCTATGTGCCGTTCTTTCCGCTCGGTGGATTTCGCCCGCTGCAGTCGGAAACGCTGGAGCGGATCTCTGCCGAAGTAGGCGCGCCAAAAATGCAGGTCGCGCTCGCGTGGCTGCTGCAGCGCTCACCGAATATTTTGCTGATACCCGGGACTTCGTCCGTGGCGCATCTGGAGGAAAACACCGCCGCCGCCGCACTCAAACTGTCGCCCGAAGTAGTGGCGGAATTGGACGCGATCGCGGGGAAGTAAGATCTGAAATTCAATGCCAAGACTGGATGGATCAGCCCGGCGACGAACGCGCTGCTAAGCCGTCAGGGTTTCAAATTATCCAAAATATATTTTGCCTCTACATCGCCGCTATCCGCCGCCTCTTGAAGCCGCTTGATGTAATCATTGCGAATTTTTACTAATTTCTCTTGAGGGATCTCGTTAAGATCGAAACTATTGCCGATTTCTAAACCGGTCAGCGCTGCTCCAATATCTTTAATCCAGGCAGAAACTCCCGGGCTCAGGGAGCCGATGTACCAGCTATCAACGGATCCGTCCGAAACTGTCAGAAGTCGGGTACTGTCCGGTGAAAAGATGAAGCTCCCGCGGACTAGACCGCTGCCGAAGCGCGGAGTCAACGGGAACCCCGTTCTTGTGCTCCATACGCTGACCCACGAACTATCCCGGACCGCGACCAAACGTGCGTCTGGACTTATTCTGAGGTCATTCGATGTATTAAACAATCCAGTCGGTGCAAGCAATATCTTTCCGGTCTTCTTGTCTTTTAATCGAATGATATTTTCCGGGTTCCTGACGAATTCAATGGATGTCGAGCCGCTAAACTCAGCGGTTAGCACACCTTTTTCGTCGAGATCGATCTTTTCAGCCTGAAGCAAAACTGATTTGGCGAACCATGCATAATCCTGGGTAGCGAAGGTCAGTTCTACAGCATTTGCCAGAGGCTGCGAAGTTTTTAATACGTAGACATAGCGGGTGTCTCGCTCGGATGAATGGAAGAGCATGTATTCTCCGTAACGAGTCAGTTCGCTAAACGGCGCCTTAAACTCAGACTGCTTGAGGGTGAACAGCGGCGGATATTCAACCAGGCCGGTACTGAGGTCCCAAGCGGCGGTTTGATGAAGAACATCGTTGTTCGGAAGGCCGGATCGTCCCGAAACGATCAGCTTTGTTCCGGTTATATCCAGCGCCCCAAAATCAAACTCGAAATTCTCAATAGGCGGCGTCAACTGAACGAAACTTCCATCGCGAATATCGAAAAGAAGAAGCCTAAAGCTGGACCCCCATTTTGCGGCGGCGACAAAATGCAAATTATCAGGCATAAAGAAAATTGTTTCTATACCACAGCAATTTTCCAACCCTAGGTTCCGGTCCCACAACATCACTCTCTTTTCCAGGTCCCAAAACTGAAAATGATTAATTATTGTAAAATTACTGTCGGTTCTACTGAGCGTGACTAAAAGATATTTAAAGTTTCGATCAGATTTCACCGGAAAGAAAAACTCGTCCTTTTCGTGGGGAATTGTTAAGCTATTGACGCCGTTGGGTAGGTCACTCTTTCCAGTCAACAGTTTTTGCCGCGACACAACTCCGTTATTAGAGATCAGCCCGAGCTCGGTGCCGCTTGCGGAAAGCTGACAATTTGCACTGACTCTAGCTGGTATCCTGATCAGCGCAGCATCACTAAATGCTGACGGCGGGCGAATATCAAATGTAAAAATTATACTGTAAAAATTTTTCTGATCGAGCCCCGGCCGCTCTGCCACTTTGGCTATTAATACGTTTTCTTCATCGGAAAACTGGGCTGAAATCGAGTAGATGTTGGAGTAGATAAATGTTCTCAGAAGCGTATTGTCGTCCAGATTAGCGATCGCAAATCCATAGCCCTTTATGTTCTCGAAGATCCGGTTGCCGGGACCATTTATCGCGATAATTTTGGACGAGGGAACTTCGATGGCTTTTGGGACATTTTCAGAGTCCAGGTCCCATACTCGCCGAATATTTTTTCCTGATTCGGCATGCGAGACACTAATGACATGCCTCGCGTCTCCGGAAAAATCCACAAAGTCCACATATTTTTCCAGAACCATTTCTTTTCCGACCCGCGAACCGGTAGGGATATCGGTAACTCTTAAAATGGTATTTTCGAGCTGGCAGTCATAGGATATTAACAGATCACGGTTTTTATTTTTGCTAATCGGAGAATTGTTACGCCGTAAAAAATTTTCTCGCCTATCTATTTGCTCAGGCGTTCCGTATTCCAGTCGAAATAAACTTTTATCGTCAGGATTTTCGGGCAATATGCCGCTTGATACGCGTTTTAATTCTTTGGCAGTCTCAACATCCCATATCAATGAGGTCCTTTGTTTTTCCGAAATAGTGATAACGTTAGCGAGCACATACGCGCTGTCCGGTGAAAAACTTATGTATGGGATCTGGTCATTGGAATAAGTATAACCATAAGGCTGCTGTTTTGCTTTTCCCAGCGAGAGAGAAAAACGCCAGTCGCATTTTTGCCAATAATTCGATACGTTCTCGACTTCCCAAACGTTAAGACAAGGTGAAAAATAATTGCCGGGGCTCCCTTGTACAGTGAAGGCCGCCAACCATTTACCATTCGGGCTAAAGAGCATTGTAACGGGGCTTACTTCTGCTCCTGTAACATTATCGATAGGCCGGCGAATCTCAACGCCTCTTTTTACGTCCCAGAGAGCTTTTTGAAATCGCGAGATCAGGAAAATTTTATCGAGCTCGGGACTGAACGCCGGGTAATTGTAATTTTCAACGAACCCGGTATTAGTTATTGAGTAAGGAACATTCTGCGCGGCCTGTAACAGCCGCAATTTATAAGTTGCGATTTGGTCACTCGATTCCGGGGCGGTTTCGATCGCTTTCTGTAACCATGGCAAAGACTTTATAGGCTCTATCTGAGCCTGGGCTTCGGCGATATTGTAATAATTTTCCGCGAGGTTTGTTTTAGCCTGGTATTCCTGCTCAGCGGCCTTGCGGTCGGCTTCTTTTTTACGGTTCTCGGCTGCTATCCTTTGGCTTTCCGCGGCGTCGGCCTTTTGTTTTTGCTCGTTCGCCAGTTTTGTCGCTTCATTGGCTTCTCTGGTTTTGGCGTCGGCGATGCGCGCCTGATCGTCGGCACGCAAGGTTTCGGCCTTCGCGCGCTCGGACTCGCGGTCAGCCTCTACGCGAGCGGCATTGGTTTCTGCGCGGGCGGTATTAGCTTCGCGCACGGCGTTGATGGCGTCGAGCTTTGCCGCGTTCGCTTCGGCCTGGGTGCGGTAGGCCCAGAAGCTGATAAACGAGACAACGATCACACTCAGAATGATGAGAAAGGCAGTTACCGAAGCCGTGATCCAGAACGCGTTCCACATATAACGGTTGCGGCGGGTGTAATTGAACGATTTTTCGATAAAGCCGATGATGTTTTCTGAAGGCTCGCCGTTTTCCAAAGCCAAAGGCTCTTTCTCGGTTTCCGTCGCCAGCCCGGGGATGTCTTCGTACCAGATCGCCCGGCCGACGTTGCCGTCAAAGTCTATCGGCAAGATCGCCCGGCCGTTTTTTAAAAACGGCTATCTCCCGGCGGACAAATTCCGATCGCGCCGCCATTTCTGTGCCGGCGATCACCATCATCGAACAATTGGCGATCTTTTTGACCAGATCCGCGGGCAGATCGTGGCCGGGTTTTACGCCGTAACGGTCGATAAAGCACGAGTAGTTCTTTTCGGTTAATTTATCCGCCAGGCCTACGGCGTAATGCGAGCCGTCGGAACGCGAATATGAAATAAAAATATCGTCGCCTGATAAGTGGGAAAATAATCTCATAGCTGCCTCGAAAATATTTACAAATTAAAAAACAAAGATGTTTTTACCAGGGGGCCGGATCACACTGCTTCATTCCCCGATGGTTTTTTCCATCACGACAAAATGGTAGGGCTGGAGGGCGGAAGGGTCCGGGGGGATGTGGTCTTCGGTGCCGGTGACGGCGTAGCCAAGCTTTTCATAATACGGCGGGAGTTCGGTGCGCAGGTCTAAAACGCGGAGCGTCATTACGGAGCAGCCGGCTTCGCGGCAGAGGTCTTCGGATTCGGTGACCAGCTTTGATCCCAGCCCGCGTCCCTGCTGTGTGGGCGCGACGGCCAGCAGCCCGAAATAACCCTCCTGGCCGCGCAGCTCGGTATAGACACAGCCGACGGCTTCCGCGCCTGACACCGCCAGAATAAAGGTGCCTTTTTGCAGGTGGTCCGCTACACCGGGAAGATCGATGCGCTCCTTGGAAAAATATTTGAGCTCAATGGCAAACGCCTCATTGATCAGCTCCATTATCACGGAAGCGTCTTCCGGCCCGGCCTGGCGAAATGTGTAATTGCCTTCCATTGCAGGAGATATTTAAGCACAATTGCTGGTGAATAGTGAATAGTAATTAGTGAATAGTGAATAGTGATTAGTGAATAGGGAATGGTGAATGGTGAATAGTGAATAGGGAATAGGGAATAGGGGATGGTGAATAGTAAATCGTGAATAGTGAATGGTGAATAGTGATTAGTGAATAGTGAATAGTGAATAGTGAATAGTGAATAGTGAATAGTGAATGGTGAATAGTGAATGGTGAATAGTGAATAGTGAATGGTGAATAGTGAATAGTGAATGGTGAATAGTGAATAGTGAATAGTGAATAGTGAATAGTGAATAGTGAATAGTGAATAGTGAATAGTGAATAGTGAATAGTGAATAGTGAATGGTGAATCGTGAAAAGGTCAGAACCGGGAGCGGTAGCGGCCGGGTTTTGTCTCCTACGGAGACGACTGCGTGTCCCAACTCACAATTTCACGATTCACGATTCACCATTCACAACTTACCTATCTCCCTTGACCTTCTTCTCGCCTAATTCGGCGCAGCGGACAAGCACCTGCGCGAGCAGTTCGCCGCGGCGCCGGCCATAGGTTTTTGAAGGCACATAATTTTCTTCGCGGGCTTTCTTGACCGCTTTGGCTTCATTGGCCGCTTCCTCGGTTCGGGGCATATCGCCCGGGGTTTTGTCGTCTGCTGCGGGTGCTGCTGGGGAGGCAATATCGTCGTCGGCAGTTTCTTCTTCATCGATCAATTCATTTTCGTCGCCCCAATAAACGTCCGAATATTTATCCGAGAGCTTTTCGAGTTTTTCGTCATTAAAATACGCCGACAATATCTCGATCATTGTGAAAGCTTCGCGCGGGCCGTATTTGTTTACCGCCGGCAGCTCGGTAATAAGGCGGTCGACGACCCGGCGGTCGTTAAATTCACCTACGGCGCTGAGCAGCAGCTCGTCCGCTTCGCTTAACACATCTTCATATTCTATTTTCGGCGGGCCTTCATCTTCGCGGTCTTCAATATCCTCATCCTCGTCTTTATCGCTTTCATCGCCTTCGGGCTTTTCCGCTACCTTATAGGTAAATCGGGTGTTGAGAAATGCCTGGATGAGGCGCTCTTTTTGGTGTGGGGTGATGATCTCTGCGATGTCACTATAATCCTGATATGGGCCGCGATAGATATTTAAGCGGGGCAGCGATTCAAGCGTCTCCCGCGAGATGAAGTTATCCGTGGTTACGGCGGCGCTGTTCTCATTTGTTTCCTGAGCCGCATCGGTGTTGGCGGACATTTTCCTGATCGGCGTCTTCGGTCGCGGCCTGTTCATCTTTTCCCGGCTCTTCTTGCGCCTCTTCTTCGGGCTCTTCTGCCCGGCCGCTGCCATAGAGGGCCTGGCGCAGTTCGTAGGCGCCTTCAAAACGGGTGGCCGGATCTTCGGCCATCGCCACCACCCATTCGACGATCATTTGTTTGGAAGGCACGGGCGCGGAATAGATAGCGTGCAGTTCGCGCAGCCGCGAAGTGAATAAGGGCAGGTCTTTTTGCTCCGGCTGAAAACGGCGGCCCGCATAAGTTTCCTGATACGAAGCGTTATCGGTAATTTCATTTAGAAAAAATAAACGGCGCCCCGTGTTTTCCGCGAGCGTAGAAGGGAATTCAGGTTCATCCTCTGTCCTGGCTACTCCGGGCGCCGGGGTTTTTTGCTCTTCGGTTGGGCCTACCCACTTGGTTTGAACTTCCTGGACCAGGAGGTTTTTTGGCGCTGCGCCTTTGATCGTTTCTTCGATCTGAACAGGAACGGTGCGGGTGTAATACCGGAAATTTTCATTTTGGCTTTCATCGCCATCCTCGCGCGGCTGCATTTTCCATTTTCCCGGCGTGCCGATCTTGCCGACGACTACCAGATCGCTTTTGAGATATAAACCGCGCAGCGGGATCGGCTGCGCTACCGGGCACGCTGCGCTGCCGGCAGTTGTGGGAATGGCAAAGATGACGGCGAACAAAAAAGACGAAAGACCAGCTGCAAAACGGCGCATAGAATTCTCCCGCAAAAGTAAAATTAAATTCGTTTGGTAAAACTAGCCGGCTTCGAATCGTTTGTTTCGATAAATTTACGATTGGTTGCCTCAGCCTTGGTAAAAGAACGTTAATTTAGACACCTTCTTGCAGGGAAAAGTTCCCGGAGTAAGGGAAGGAAGGGAAGGAAGGGAAAGGAAAGGAAAGGAAGGGAAGGAAAGAAGGGAAGGAAGGAAAGGAAAGAAGGAAGGGAAGGAAGGAAGGAAGGAAGGAAGGAAGGAAGGAAGGAAGGAAGTGAAAGGATATAAATAAATCCTTCCTAATTTCCCTCCCTTCCTTTGCTTTCCTTCTAAAGCTTACTTCTTCGCTACCAGTTGACTGGCCGAGGCGGTTATCCGGCTGATCAGTTCAGCGCGGCGGGCGCCGTAGGTTTTGTTCGGCAGATTAGCGAGCTGCGCGGCCTTTTCCTCTTCGGTGCCTTCGAGGCTTTCCACGTCATAGGCCGAGGTTTTGGCTTCGATCATCTCGTCTTCACCGCCATAGGCCACTTCGCTATATTTACCGGCCAGCGCGGTGAACTTTTCGTTTTTTAACTGCCCGGAGATAAGGTCAAGTAAGTTGGCGGCCGTGTAGCTTTCGTGACGCGCAAGACTTGGCAGTTCGGCCAGGATGCGGTTAATTACGCGGCGGTCGCCAAGCAGCACGACGGTGTCAACCAGGTGGCTGTCGCCTTCGCTTAAAACGCTGATGTAGGTTTCATCCGAATTCTCCGCATATTGGTTTTTCTTCGGCTCATAGTCGAATTTAACATTAAAGAACGCCTTGACCAGGCGCGCCTTTTGTTCGCCGGTCAGCAGGCGGGCAAATTCGGCTTCGCCATAGGAGCGATACGCTCCTTCCTCTGAGTCTTCCGCGTCGGCGGAGTTTTCGGAAGCTTCCTGTTCGGCCAAAGCCTCTTTTAACGAATGCTGGTGATCGCCATTTTCTTCGGCTTCCGGGGCTTGTTCGGCGGCTTCTTCGCTCTGGTATTTCAGGTCGTAGAGCGAGGTGCGAAGTTCGTAAGCGCCGTCAAAACGGGTCACCGGATTTTCCGTCATCGACACCAGCCACTCGACGATCTTTTCCTTGGACGGTTCGCCGTTGCGGTACATTTCTCCAAGCTCGCCGATGCGCGAAATAAAGATTTCAAGGTCTTTGTCTTTCGGCGCGAAGTCGCGGTTGCTATAGACCTCGGTGTAGCGGCCCTGCTCGTTTTTCTTGAGAAAAAACAGGCGGCGGCCGGAATCTTTGGTCAGCTCGGATTCGTATTCGGGTTCGCTGATACGGTCGCCCGGTTTGGCGGCGCTCACATCGCCCGCACTACCCCCATTACCGGGGTATTGATAATTTTCTTCGCTGACGGCAAGCTTACCGCTCGCGTCGCCTTTGAGGACTTTCTCGACCGTGATCGGAAAATTGCGGTTAAAGATCTGGTACTGGGTGTCGCCTTCGCCTTCGCGCGCGCCGGCTATCCATTTGCCGGGTTTGCCGATCCGGCCGACGACTATGACGTCGCTCTCGAGGTACATCCCGCGCAGCGGCAGCGGCGGGTCTTCACAACCGAGCGAGGCGATCGATGAAAAAACGAGCACTAAAAGTGCAAAAAAAGCAGCGTATTGACGCTTGGTGCTTTGCATATGTCTCCTGTGTTAAATAACACTTCAAAAACCGGGCTTTGGCCAGCAGGGTGATTCCTACATCTGTGCCAAATATCAAGAACGTACGCTTAGACACTTTTTGCACAAAAAAGTTCCGGAAAACCACTTTTGACTGATCAACTTTTTCCGTGGGGAAAATCCATATAGCTGCCGGTGAGCGCACATCGAGAAAATGTGATTTATTTTCAGAGCTAAAGCAAGTCTGACTCCATCTCACCTTTCGAGTAATGATGCCCGGTATCTCGACAAATCGGGGACAATCCACATCAGAAAATGTTAATAAGTTGTTTTTTATCAAAGGAAATTGCCCTCGAAATATGTACAAAGACAACATCGGTCATTTTCATAAAGCATATATTTGTGCATGGTAAAAACCTCCTGTATCTATAAGAGTATTGCGGGAGCTTTTAAAAAATATTCAAAAAATAAAGGGGAAATGCTTATTTTTCTTATAAAAATGTGTAAAATAAAAGAGGTCTACATTGATAGAGACCTTCTAAAAAGTTTTTTTCAAAGTCTTTTTACAAACCTTCTCCAGCTACGTCTTTTCTGTAGAGCCTGAAAAAGGCTTTGGCGAGTATTCAAAAGTGATTTGTTCCCAAGAGGTACTGTTATCATGGAAATCATCGAAGAAATACCCGGCTTTCATCCATCGCGTCAAATAATCAATAAACTTCTAGAAAAGATAAACTTCAGCGATACAGAGGCGAAAAATATCTTTTCTAAGAGCATTCCTGGAGATAACGGTGCAGCTCGGGCAGTTGATCCTAACATTTTGAGTTCATTAGGGATAGGTATCGAATCCATCCCGCAGACAAACGGCGCGCTATTGATGCTTACCGATACGCCTGCCCAAATAAAGTCAGAAATACTCGATTTTTATTTGATCTAATAAATTACTGCATATTGGCGTATTTAGCGCGATCTAGATGGGATTTGGTATGACATAACGGAAATTTTTCAAAAGCACCTGAAATTTTCTTTCGGCCAGGACGAACAGGAATTGATAAATGACATGGCTGATGAGTTTAGAAGATTTATCTCAGAACAAAAAGTTTATCAGACCATTTGGGGGGAAATTCAATATAACGATCAAACCGGCGAGATCTATTCGGTGGATCTGTCTCCTGAATTCGGCATAACTCAGGCAAGTGATTTGCCGCCAGATTAAGGGCGTCCAGAGCTGATATTTTATTCCCCGAAACCGCAGCGATCTCATAAGCAGGCTTTACGCAGCTGAGACGATATAAGATCTGCCCTACTCGTTAAGAATTCGAAATATGCTTCATATGGCTAATGCCCATTGACTTCGCGATCTCGTTTGCCAGAATAAACCGGAATGGCCAGAACACTTTCCGAGTATTATTCACACATTCTTCGTCCAATCTTCGCTAACGATCTTTCGCACGGTGTTCTCAAAATCGATCTTTGAAATTATCGACCTCTCAGGCGATTCAAGCGACAACGAATCGGTAATTACCGGGTGTTCTTCATCGTCGCTGGTGACAAATCTTTTTCACGCTCAGGATATGAGAGCAGTTGTTAGGGCTCGAAAATGTCTTGCCAGAGTTTCGGCAATAGGTTTTTTGGCGGCAGTATATTAAAACTGCTGAAGGCATCTTAATGAGATGTGAGAATGTTTGCGTGCGAGCGCATTGTGGGAATGACCGCCTCGCCTTTCTCTCGGACTAATTCAGCGGAGCTCTCCATTTTTCGATCTCCTTCTTCATCGAATGCCGCCCTCGTCCGAGTGCTTTTCGGGTATTTCCTTTTAGCGATATTGGAAAGTTGTTTTCCCAGCGGAGACATATCTTCATAGACAAGCTCTTGTTTGATCTCGGCTTGGCGAACGATTGCGACGTCGAGCCGTTGCAGTGGATCATTACCTCGGGAAAGCCGGGCGCGGGATAGATCAGCGGGCGATGCGTGTGTCCGCAAATGATATCCTTGACTCCGCATTCGCTGGCGGCCGAAATTCTGTTTTATTAAGCTATTGCGGTTTTTATCCCCGGAAAGCCGGGCGCGAAATGGATGGCCCATATCAGGTGCGCTTTTTTTCCTGACACCTGAATAGCGGCGGCGGCCTGCGCGGTTTCTTCGCGCAGTTCGTCTATGATCTCGGGCTGGGCAAAGCCCTCGGCAAAAGCGCCGAGAAAAGTTTCCTGCGCATCGTAAAAACTTTCCAGCGACAGATCGGCGCAGATCATCCCGATCGAAAGACGCCACGTTTGATAGTATTTTCCTCTTCTCTCCTTAGAATGTGCAACAAATCAGCTTTTTCGTCAAGATAGGCTTTCCATGGATAAAAACGGTCGTGATTGCCCGGTAACAATATCAGTTTCACCCCATCATCTTTCAGGGCTTTAAGCGTCGGCATTCCGTCGATCATCTCGGACGGTTCCCACTCTGGATCGGCCGGTTCGCCCTCAAAGAAATCGAGCGCGCGCTTCAAATCGGATCGCAAGCCGGAAGTCGCGATATCGCCTGTCATTTCTACCGGTCAGCCGTCTTCTTAGCCGAAAAGAATATGGCTAAGCGGTAGAACCTTCCTGATTGTAAGTAGAAAGTATCGAAGGCTCCACGCCGAGCACCTGCATCAGCCGGTGCCTAAGGATATCAGGCCAGTCGTTGAAGCGGCCTGATCGCGCCCAGTTTAAATAGCGCCATCTGATCAAGTAGGAATCTGATCTTGCCCATTTTGTCCTTATGGCCGCGGAAATACCGCGTGCGTATGTATTTAAAGAGGCTTTTAGAGGGAATTTTAAAAACGTCGAACATCAGGACTTAAAAGTCAGCCACCAAAGCATCTAAGAAATTAAACAAATCGGGACAAAATGTCAATTCGCAGAACTACTTGCTATCGGGGCGAAAATACACCGGCAGTACCATAAGAACTCCCCTTAATAATTAATGTGTATACGCTTTAGTTAATCACAAGGGGGCAGAGGTGGTAATAAGCTATGGGAGAAAGAACGTTGCTTGAGTTACCGCCAGGCGCCGAGGATCAGCCCGATCAGCGTGAAATAGACGACGATATAGCCGCCGTTGACGAGGATGTATTTCAGCGGGCGCATCTCAAAGAGAGCGATGACGGTAAAGACAGCCGCGCACCAGCCGAAGCCGGCCAGGAATCCGGCGGTCGCGCCCCATTTCCAATCCGTTTGGGCATCGCCCAGAAAAGCCGCCAGGTTGTAGCTCATCAGCAGCGATAAAATAAACGCCACGGGAAAGATAATAGCGGGCTTGGCGCGTTTTAGGTCTTCATCGGAAAAACCGTTGGCGGACTGCCACGCCTTGCCAAAAAGCAGCGGCGAATACCACAACCCGCCGAGCAAAAATCCCACCAGCGCGCACACGAAAACAGCAATGTGATTGATATACATAATGCCGTCGAGTTTAAATGCCGGGCGGGCGGATGTATTGGAAATTTTTTACCTGGAGCGCCGAATTTATTCAGCAAGGCCGCCTGCGGCCTGAAATTCGCCGCAGTCCGGTATTTACGTTGCCCGAGCAGACGTAGATCGCTACGCAATCTTGCCGAATGAATTCGGCGCTCCATCTCAAACCACCGGCACGTAATTAGGATAGTCGCGCGGTATGGCGACGTATTCTTCCGGCGTGTAGCCCGAGAATTTTTTGAAGTCGCCGATGAAGTGCGCCTGGTCGTAGTAGCCGCAGTCGAGCGCCAGCGCGGTCCAATCGATCTCTGCTGCGGCGGCGATCTCGCTAAGCGTTTTGTTAAAGCGCATTATTCGCAGGTAGCTTTTCGGAGCGACGCCGACGTGCTGTTTGAAAAGATGAATAAAGTGTTTTTGCGAGTAGCCTATGTTGCCGGCGATCTCTTCCATAGTGAGGCTTTCGGGCGCGGCGACGATGCGCGAGACGGCGTAATCCACGCACGGCTGTTCGGAAAGCTTGCCGAGATATTCGCCGAGGAAAAAAGCTTCGGCGCAGGAGAACACATCCTCGGGACCTGAGCAATGCAATAAGGCTTCGCGCAGGCGGTTAATGCCCTGCATCACCAGCTCGGTATCGACCACGATGCCGGCAACTTCCGTCAGCGGCATCTGTAAAAAGGGAAACGACCGGCCTTTTTAAATGTAATGACCAACTGGTGCGCGTCCTGGCCGGCGGGGATCAGCAGCCCCCTGGTGTGAATGCCGGAAAACCACGCTTTTTTACACGTCTGGATGGGGAGCAGGGTTTCGTCGTCATAGATATATTTCGGCTCGGTGGTGAGGTCGATGATCAGCACGACGTTGCCGTCCGGCAGCAAACGCTCGATCGAGTGATCGACTGCGCCGACCTTCATATAGACCATGCTGTCGATAAAGAGATGAAGCGGCGCCACCGGGATATGGAATTTGAAGATCACGGACGTAAGTATATAACGGTTAGCGGTGAATGGTGAACGGACCGGTCACAACGGCTTTTCCCAGGAGCGCCGGCTGTCAGTAGCGTCTGCGTTAGCAGATGCGTAAAAGCCGCAAGCCACGCACTTGCTGACGCAAGCGCTACTGACATGAGCGCGGCGAGCCGCGCTTTGCCGGCAAGATGCCGGCGCTCCCAGGATTACCGCCGCATTTCTGATTTACGGCTACCTTATTTCCGGCTCGTATTCGAGCACGACATTGGCTTCGATCGTTTTTGATTCGCGGCCCGAGTAATGGTTGCTGAACACCAGGTAGTAATCACCGGGCTTCAGGTTTCTCGCGATCCGGCCGTTGGTTACCCTGCCGGAGCTGTAATTGGTGATGGCTTCGCGATAGTGGCTCCATTTGTCGTACTCCGCGGAGGTCATGATATAGGCTTCGATGTTCCTTTCGTCGCCGCCCACCACGCTAAAGGTCCCTCTGATCGCTCCGCCCCGTTTTACCACGAACGGAAATGCCTGCTCCCGGCGGTTCCTTACATCGAACCTGTTGGATAATAATTGCTCGCTGAAATAGCCGCCCACGGCAAACACGCTCGTGTTATCGGCAACCCTGGGCTTAACGGCGGTTTCGGTCGGGTACAAAACGCGATCCGGCTGCGTGCCATTTGAGGCACTGGAGCCATTCGAGGCACTGGAGCCATTGGGCAGGACCGCCGCGGCCTGTGGTGAGTAATTGCGATACACGGTGTTGATCGTTCCAACTCCTCTGCCGTTATAAGGATCGGTATACCCGCCCCTGACACCCGCCGACAGCAGAGCGGCCGCATCCGTGCGGAGCTCGACGTTGGCCTCGACGGTCCTGTCATTCGCCTGCGAAGCTCGGTTATTAAATACCAGGTAATAGGTGCCCGGGCCGAGCTGTGTTTTGATGTTGCCGACGGTCAGACGGCCGGAATTGTAATAGGCCGCGGCACGGTTATCGTTGGTCCAGTTCATAAACCCGTCGCGGTCGAAGATATAGGCTTCGATATCATTCTGCGTTCCGCCCCTGGCCTGAAACCGGCCGGTAACGACCGCCAGGTTTGCTACCTGAAAGGTGAACGATCTGTAATTGCCGGCGGGAATGGAAAGCACGGACCTGTCGGAAACGATGCTGGTAATGCCCGCGGAAGCCGGCGACTGCGACGGAAGCGGATAGTAACCGCCGGTTCGGCCGCCCCTGACGCTGCCGTTGTCGCTGTCACCGTCGTTGCCCCAGTTCCCGCTAGTGCTGGCGCCGTTGCCGACACCGTGCCGCAGGCTGATGTTGTCTATACTGCGCAGAATCCAGCGCCCTTCCGAGCGTTCGTAATATAAACGGGCGACACCCGCCACACGGTCGTAAGTGCCGTCAAAATTTACGGCCCCTTTTCTGGCGGAAACCCGCGCGTCGACCACCGCCTCGCCCGAATAGGTATTCTTCTGCAAAATTTGGATCTCGCGCGGTTGATCGTAAGAAAACTGCCAGTCGGTCAATCCGTCCACAGTTTCTTCCGAAGGAATGCGGTAAACGGTCTTGCCGATGATGTCATTTCTGACCTTATCGGCGGTGATAGCTGCGGTTACCGGTTGATAAACTTTCGCCCTCTGCTTTTGCGGCTGCTTTTTTTGGGCATCGACGGCAGGGGTAATGGTGATGAAAAACAACAAGGTAAGGCTGAAAACAATAAATGAAGCGTACTTGATCTTAGACATAGGACAGTCCTTTCAAGAGAGGTGATGGTAAATCACTGGAGAATGGTTAAACTGCGAACGGAATGCTCGAAAAATGCGGATCGAGAAAGTCGGGAGAATTCCGCGTAAATGTTTTATTACCGTAAGTATACTCTATAAATGGCGCTGCCCTAATACCTTCTGACGATAAATAAAAGCTTTGCCTATGGAGCGCGCGCATCCTTGCCCGCAAGCGCGGCTTGTCGCGCTAATGTCAGTAGCGCCTGCTCCCCTCCTGCCCGAGGAGGGGTGGCCGAAGGCCGGGGTGGTGGGAGTAGCCGGTGCGTTCGAACGCGAAGCGTTCGTTGCGGGCAGGGATGCCCGCGCTCCATAAAATCGCTCCGTAAGAATCGCTCCATATCAGTGCTGGCTGAGCGGCATGCCGCACTGGCTGCAGAACATTTGGTTTGCTTCGAGCGGCGAGTTGCATTGCGGGTTGGGGCAGACGCGCGCGCGGACCGTAATTTTTTGCTTCATTTTACCTCTTTGATCTTTAAGGATTTCGCAGAGATCATAAACTTAAAATGCTGCTGCAAAACGTGTTTGGCTTTGTGTTTACCAAGCAGCTCCACACCCACTTCAAAATCATCTCCGCTTAGCGGATACCCTTGAAATGGCTTATCTTTTTTGTATTCGTAGGTTGCAAGTTGTTGATATCTTTTGGTGTCATAAAACGCCACCATAAGTTCCCCGTCATCTCCAGTTTGAAACGTTTTATAGTTGCTGTTCTCATCATACCAAACGCCATCATTCACGCGGATGCGGAATGATTTTTAAGATTTCTGTTTCAAAATGTTTCATTTGTTTCATTCGTTTCGCTCGCCTGAAACATGAAACACGGTGGTTTTGAACTTTTAAAACAACCCGGGTAGTACTTGGTATAGTAATATACTTAAATTATGCCTAACGAATTGGTGCTGGTCACGGGCGGGTCGGGATTTATCGGCGCGCATTGCATTTTGCAGCTTTTGGAAAAAGGCTATAGCGTGCGGACGACGGTGCGTTCGTTGGAAAAGGAGCCGCACGTAAGGGCGATGTTAAAAGAGGGCGGCGCCTCAAATGCCGCCATAGGAGACACGCTTTCATTTGCCGCCGCTGACCTGATGTCTGACGCGGGCTGGGCAGAGGCCGTCCGGGACTGCGATTATGTGCTGCACGTGGCGTCGCCGTTTCCGCTCGGCGTGCCGAAAGACGAAGACGAGATCATTCGCCCGGCGCGCGAAGGCGCGCTGCGTGTGCTAAAGGCCGCGCGCGATGCCCCGGGAGGAACCGTAAAACGCGTCGTGCTGACTTCGTCTTTCGCGGCGGTAGGCTATGGCCAGCCGATCACGCAAACGCCTTTTAATGAAACCAACTGGACCGTGCCCGAAGCGCCCGGTCTAACGGCGTATGTAAGATCAAAAACGCTGGCCGAGCGCGCGGCGTGGAATTTTATCGAGAACGAAGGCAATGGGCTGGAACTCGCCGTGGTTAACCCCGTCGGCGTTTTCGGGCCGGTGCTGGGCGCGGACTTTTCCACCTCGATCGAATTGGTAAAACGATTGCTGGACGGCGCGATGCCGGGCTGTCCGCGGCTGGTTTTTGGCGTGGTCGATGTGCGCGACGTGGCCGATCTGCACCTGCGCGCGATGAATTACCCGGCCGGAAAAGGCGAACGCTTTCTCGCCGTCAGCGGAGATTTTATGTCGATCAAGGAGATCGCAGATCTGCTGCGCCAGGCGGTGCCCGAAGCCGCGCGGCGCGTGCCGACCCGCATGCTGCCCGATTGGGTTTTACGGCTCGTCGCGCTCTTTGACGGATCGGTCAGGCAGCTCACCCCCGAACTCGGCAAATTTAAAAATGCGACGGGCGAAAAAGCTAAACGCCTGCTTGGCTGGGAACCGCGTTCGCGGGAAGACGCGATCCTGGCAACGGCGGAGAGTTTGATCAAATACGGGCTGTTGAAGAAGTGAATAGTGAATAGTGAAGAAGTCAGTACCGGGAACGCAGTGACCGGCTTCTTATCTCGACGGGCTCGATATTCAACGTTTTTTCGCTCCGCTCATTTAGCCGGTCACTGCGTTCCCGGTACTGACCTCATTATTACCGCTCACCGCTCACCACTACTTTCTACCTTGGCAAATATTCCACCTGTATCTGCGCCCGGACGGTTTTGGCTTCGCGCGGCGAATAGCGGTTACTAAAAACCAGGTAATAATCGCCCGGCCCTAAGCTGCGGGTGATGCTGCCGCCGGCGACGCGTCCGGAGCTGTAATCGAGCACGCCTTCGCGGGTGGCATTCCATTTGTTGTACTGGACGGCGGTCATTATATAAGCTTCGATCTCACCGCCGGCCACATTAAATGTACCGCGCACCGCTCCGCCGGGATTTACCGAAAAGGGAATCGCATAATGCTGCCCGCCGCTGATGTCGAACCGGTCAGAGAGAACCACCTCATCCTTATATCCCGCTACTTCGGAGATTTGCTGCACAGGTGCAGGCGCAGGCGCGGTTTTTTGACCGCCACAGTCTCCGCGGGACGGGTGTAGGGCTGCACCGGGTTGGCACTGGGCGCATAAGTGCGGCGGACGGTAGTAATAGTTCCGACACCTGAGGGACCAGCGCCGTTACCGTTAGACCCGGAGTTCACACCGGGTACGCCAGCCAGCGAAGCCTGATCGGTGCGAAGCTGCAGGCTGGCTTCGACCGTTTTTCTGTCGTCCTGCGAATAACGGTTATTGAAAACCAGGTAATAAGTGCCGGCGCCAAGCACGGTATCGATATTTCCCACCGTCAAACGGCCGGAATTGTAATAGGCGGGCGCGCTGTGATTATTGGTCCAGTTGAGAAACCCGTCCTGGTCGAGAACGTAGGCCTCGATGTCATTTTGCGGTCCGCCCTGAGCGCGAAATTTTCCGGTCAGAAGGGCCGTGTCCCGTACCTGAAAACTATATGACTGGTATTTGCCCGCGCCGATATTTAAGCTCGCGTTTGAAATTATGTTGACGGGCGGCGTGGAGATAACGCTGGCCACCGTTGTCGCAGCGGGGGCAATGTAAGAGGGTTTTTGCGCCGGGCTTTCGACAGACTTAATGGCTACGGCAGCAGCCGCGGAGCCGGGGAAGTGTCGCCGTGGCGCAGGCTGACATTTTCTACATAAAGAAGCTCCCACCCGCGTTTGCTGCGTTCGTAATGAAACCGGGCGGTGCCGCGCACGCGTTCAAACGAACCGTCAAGATTCGGGTGCGTTTTTTTAGCGGAAAGGCGCGCTTCGATCACGCGTTCGTCTTCGTTGCGGTCGACCTTGACGATCTCGACGTCCTTGGGCTGGTTGGCGGCGAATAACCAATCGATGGTGCCGTCACCCGTTTCTTCCGAAGCGATGCCGGCAACGGTCTTGCCGTTCAGATCAGCGCGCAATTTGTCGGCGCCTATGGGCGGCAGCCAGGTTTTTGCGGGCGCCGCGGCCGGCACGGTTTCTTCGGGATTTGGCTTCGCCGATGCGGACGCCTCTATATTCTTTTTAGCTTCGGGTTTTTTAGGCTCGGCTTTTTTTGTTCCCTTAGCCACTGCAACGCCGGCTACCGCGATCTTCTTTTTCGGCTCAGCCTTTTTCGCGGTTGTCACCGGAGTGGCCGGGGCCGCAGCCTTCTTCGGCTCGGGTTTCTTTTCGGCCACAGATGTTTCTTTAGCGGCTTCTTTTTTGGACTCGACTTTGAGCTCGGTTGTTTTCGCGGCCGAAGTTTTAGCAGCTGAGGCTTTCGCGGTTGACTCTTTCGCAGTTGACTCTTTCAGGGCGGGCTTTTCTTTAACCCCTTTAACACCTTCACCGTCTTTAACAGGGGGCTTGGCGGCGGCGACAACCGGTTTGCCTTTCGCTTTCTTTTTTGACGAAGCCGCGGACTTTGCCGGCACAGACTGAGTGGCAGCCGCTTTTTCTTTTACCTCTGCTTTTGGATTTGCGGTCGCGGGGTTTTGTTTGGCATCTGTTTTGGGCTCAGGTAAAGCGGCGGCAGATTTCTCTTTAGATTCCGTTTGCGGCGACGCATCTTTGGACCCTGTTTTTGCGGCGTCAGTTTTGGCGCTCTCAGACGGAGCGGCCGCTTTTTCCGCCGTACCCGTTTTGGCCGGAGCTTCTTTAGACGCGTCGGTTTTTGCGGCTTCAGTTTTTGCTTTTCCGGTAAGAGGCGGTTTTAGCGTCGGCGGAGCCTGGCCGTCATTGGCCGCCGCAGATTTTTTGACCGGCTTTTTAGATCTTTTGCTCTGCGCATCGACACCGCTGGCGCAGGCAAAGATCAAAACGAACGTGAGAATAAAAACAAACGGGTAACCCGATTTGATGTTAAGCATTTGGCACTCCTTTTTTGGCGGCACAAAAACCGGGCAAGGCTTTCATACCGGAAAAATACACAAGGACAGCTCATGGCAAAAGCTTACGGTTGTGTTATGCGTTGATTATAGAGGAAGAACAGTGAATAGGGAATAGTGGGCAGTGGATGGATTTCGTTTGTTTTACGCGGCTCTGCCGCAGTGATGTGCGGAAAAGGCTCTGCCTTTCCGGAAAGTCACCTTGATAAATACGCGGAGGCTCAGCCTCCGTCAAATAAAGATCGACCCTGCCGGTAAGCCATAGGCTTACCGCACAGCACGGCGGCGGAGCCGCAACCCGAGTTCTGGCCCCCATCCGAAACTTTGCTTATCGTTTCTCATTTTGATAGCTTAGAATTCTAATGTCCCACATCTCTTCAAAGTCTTTCCGGACGTGGAAGAATTGTAGGATCTGTCTACCACATGAAGTAAAACACCAGACCTAAAGGAGAACAAACATGCTCAAATCTTATCGCAAACTCATCCTGAAATTTGTGGCTGTATGCGTGCTGGCGGCGGGAGCCTATGTGGCGCAAAATCCGGTCAGCGCCAAGGACGAATGCCCGATTTGCCCGGTGCCCTATCATTGCAACTTCTGGACGATGGGCAATTGCATATGTGATTGCCCGAATCCTGACGGCACTTGTCCGGCGGGTTGCGTTTAAGACTAAAAAAAAGAGAGGCGGGGCAACCCGCCCTTAATTTTCCTGTTCATAAAAGAAGCGTTTTTTATACGTGAACAATAAACGCTTCGCGATTGATCTCGATAAAGCTGAACGTGGAAAAATTGGCAGTAATCTCACTCATACTTCGCATTAGGATAGATGCAAGTTGTTCGTTTGTGATGTTGCCGGTTGTGATCAGCAGTAACTTATAAGGCCGCTGTGATATGAGAAAAGAATTGACGAAATCCGAATCTTTTGTCACGACCACACATTCATGATCGAATGAATATTGATTGATGAACGAATCGCGCGTGCGGTTACCCGCCGCGAAAGTAGAAACGTGAATGGCTTCGTGCCCTGCCGTTTGAAACAAATGGACCAAACGGTGTGGAAGTTGGGCGTCGATAAGAAAATTCATCCGTGGATCGGTTCAAGTTTTTTCACTTGGCTCAACCGCGTCGCAAAAGACAGAGCGGCTAGAATATCTTCCTCTTCCAGGTCTTCATAATCCGCCAGTATTTGCTCGTGGCTCATGCCGGAACTGAGAAGTTCCAGTATCATCTCGACCGGATAGCGCAAACCGCGAATGCACGGTTTTCCGTGACAAATTTCCGGATCGGTTGTGATGCGTTCAGCCAAATTCATGAGGTTATTTTAACATAGTAAGCCGCTACGCAGAATACTTTTAGCGAGATGCTATATTAATAGAGCAATACCAAAACAGGGAACACTTTAAAATATGAACAAAATAATAATTCTTCTTTTTGCAATTTTATTGACCGCGGGAGTACAGATCGTCGCTGCCGGGTCAAGCCGGTCGGATGACAAAGACACGGCGGCTATCAAGAAAGAGCTGACCGCCACGGCCGAGGGCTGGAATAGCGGCGATCTGAAAAAATACCTGGCCGCCTATGTGCCCGGGGCAAAAGAGATGACATCCGAAGGCCCGATGGGCGGCGTCGAACACATCGAGCAGACGATGAAGAACGGCTTCTGGAAAACAGGCCGTCCGCTGCAGGTACTGCGATATGAAAATATTGCGGTGACGATGCTCGGCAAGAAAAACGCGCTGGTGACCGGCCAGTATGTGCTCTCCGGCGCGGGTAAGCCCGATCGCAAAGGGTGGTTCACAACCGTCTGGGTAAAGACCAAGGACGGCTGGCGAATGATGCACGATCATTCTTAAACTATTTTTGGAGGCTCGCTCTAAAAACTCTCCTCCTTACGAAGGAGGGGTGCCGAGAGCCGCAGGCTAAGGCGGGGTGGTTCTCTCTTTGCCGGATGCACATGCACCACCCCGTCACGCTGCGCGTGCCACCCCTCCTCCACAAGGAGGGAGTTTAAAACCAGCCCGCTCTTCCTGGCCACATTCTATTTCCGGTTATTGAACATCGCCCCGCACTGTTACAATTACAACCGTGGACAACATCGAAAAGATCGAAGAAGATATCGGCTGGGCGGCAGAGAAGCTTTCGGTCGAAGAAGTCGCTAATACCATCACGCACGGGTTAGGTCTGGGGCTGAGCGTGATCGGGGCCATCGTGCTGCTGGTGCCCGCGATCGGGAGTGGCGACCCGCTTTATATTATTGCCAGCGCGATCTACGGCGCTTCGCTGATACTGCTCTATGCGGCGTCGACCTTTTATCACGGGGTGCGTTCGCCGCGGTTAAAAAAAGCGTTTCATTTTACCGACCACGCCGGCATCTATCTGCTGACGGCCGGCACCTACACTCCTTTCGTGCTGGTCACGCTGCGCGGAGGCACTTTTGGCTGGACGATCTTTTTTATCGTCTGGACGCTGGCCTTTACCTTTATCATCTTGCGCATCTTTTTTGGCGAGCGTTTTCCCGTGCTGTGGGTTTTGTCTTACCTGCTGCTGGGATGGATCGGCGTGGTGCTCATCCAGCCGTTGTTTACCGCCGTGGGCTGGGGCCCGATCGTACTGGTAATGGCCGGCGGCCTGGCCTATTCGCTCGGGGTCGTTTTCTACGCGGCGCACCGCATTCCGCACAACCATGCCATCTGGCACGTCTTTGTCATGGCCGGAAGCCTGCTGCATTACCTGGCGATCGTGCTTTATGTCAGGCCGGCGGCGTAAACCTAAGGAGCGCCGGCATCCTGCCGCTGTCAGTAGCGTCTGCGTTAGCAGATGCGTAAAAGGTGTAAAGAGACGCACTTGCTGACGCAAGCGCTACTGACATCAGCAAGGCAAGCCGCGCTTGCCGGCAGGATGCCGGCGCTCCCGGGGAGAGCATTCGTGTTATAATCTGCGCGTTCCACCAAAAATAAACTGAGGAGTTTTTCTCCGCATGAAAAGATACATTCTCGCTATTTTGCTTTTCGCTCATATCGCACTGGTGTTTATGCTGCTGGGCGGCGCGCTGCTGGACAATTTCGTCAATTTTGCCAACTGGTTTTACAGCGTTCCTGATTCGCTCCTCGTCGCCAAAGCGTTCAACAGCTATCGTCACCCCGGGTATTTCTTTATCCCGATGCTGCTGGTAGTGATCGTATCCGGAGCGGTCTTTGTCGCCGCCGCGTGGAACAGCCAGGAGAACATGGCGCGCACCGGCGTGCTCGTCGGCACGGTGCTTTTTATCGTGATACTGCTGCTCAATTTAGGCTTTATTTACCCCAGGCTGATAACCGTGATCGGCGAAGGCTCGGAAATGCGCGCGCTCGAGGTGCTGCAGCAGGCTTCGCAGGAGCTGCAGGTCCTGATCCAGGTGCGGCTGGTGATCGGCGTTATCGCCGCGGCCTTTGCCGTTTTCGGGCTCTGGCGGTTCTATGAGAATGCGCCCAAAGGCTTTAACGCCGAGGCCGAAGAAATATTAAGCGGAAAAGTGAGCTGAACGAGGTCACAACCCGGAGCGGTACTGACCTTCGTGTATTTCGTGTGTTTAGTGGTTAATTTCCGGAAGTTTTACCACGAATCACACTAAACGCACGAAATGTATTGCTCATCCAGACAATCTTGTCCTTATTACGGGTAACGCCGGATAAATCTAACATCTTCAACACTTACAAAAATGTTAAAAATCTTTTAAAATAATGCAACCTAACGGGGAACCCGGCGTGAAACATTTTAAGTAAAATTGTTTAATTTTTGGAACGCTCGGAAAGTTCGGAAGAGTTGGCGGCCGGGATCGGCTGGAGGAATTGCCACCGTAAGGCAGGTAAACCAGGCCAAACACAACGCTTTCACATTTCCGGTGAACCGTATGGGGCGCCGAATTTATTCGGCAAGGCGCTTTGCGGCCTAAATCATGATTCGCCGTGAATTTCTTTTTTGAACGCTGCGCGTTCTTGCCAAATAAATTCGGCGCTCCGTCAAAACGAGCAAGAATTCGATAGCCTCATTTTTCGCCGAACTGTTATTCTCCACCTGTTGTTTTAGTAAAAATATTACTAAGGAGAATTTCTGGTGAAATTACATTATTTAGTATTAGCGTTATTGATCGCTGTTATTTGTTTTGCTGCGGCGCCGGCGCAAAAGTCTTTGGCGTCTTCGGGTAGAGAACTTTCCGCCGCCCAGCGCGAGGAGCTTTTGAAATTCCGCGAATCGGTCTGGCGCGATTTTTTTGCCGGCAGTAAAACGGCGCTGGAAAAAGCGCTGCCGGAAAACTTTATCGGCATCGGTTGGGGAGCGGGCGAAGAACGCACCAGCGGCCGCCCCGACGTTTTGGCAAATGCCGAGGGCTTTAAAAAAGCGGGCGGCAAACTCACCCGGCTCGCGTTTCCCGAAACAAAAATTCAAACCTACGGCAATGTTTCAGTGATCTACACGACCTACGATCTTGACCTGGAGATAAACGGCAAAACAGAAACGCACAAAGGCCACGGCACCGAAATTTTTGTCCGCGAAAACGGGAAGTGGATACATCCCGGCTGGCATCTGGATAATTATTAGTGAATGCAGAAACGCGACAGTTATGGAGCGTGTTTTCTATTCCACAATTCCAAATTCCAAGAATTCCAAAATTCCAGATGAGACACTTTGGAATTATGGAATCTTTTGGAATCTTGAAATAATCGGCTGACGGGGTGGCGGGAGAGTGACCGGCTATTTTATTAGCCGCAAAAAAGCGCAAGAGACACAAAATATTTTTCTGTGGCTTCTGTGCTTTTTCTGTGTTGTTTCGTGTGAGTTCATGGTTACAGTCTTTGCATGGAAAATGAAAAGACGTTTTTACACAGCGACACTAATTAGTGCATTTCGTGTGATTAGTGGTAAATGGTTTTTTAGGCTTTAAGATCTAACCACGAAATACACGAAGCACACAAAAATTGAAGCGGGGCTACCTGCTTTTTTTGTGTTATGATTGTGGCGATTCTTACATTTTTCACTAAGGTAACTCCTCCTATGAAAATCTTTGTTAGCTGGTCTGGAACTTCTAGTCGCATGGTTGCCGAGGCTCTTAGTGATTGGCTTCAGCGAGTCATTCAAGCAGTTAAGCCTTTCTACTCGCCCCATATAGATAAAGGAGCAAAATGGAGCAATGAGATTGATGGCGCTCTTGAGGATACGAGATTCGGAATAATTTGTTTAACCCCTGATAATTTAAAAAGTACGTGGATTCATTATGAAGCTGGCGCTCTATCAAAAACCAAAGATGCCTCAATTTGGACATTTCTTCTTAACTTGAAACCTTCAGATGTCAAACAACCTTTAGGGAGATTTCAGCATACACTGGCTGAAAAAGCTGATGTCCTAAAATTACTCAAGTCAATAAATACAAAATTAGTAGAAGTTGGAATTGACTCTTTAAAAGAAGTGTTGCTCGAAGAGATTTTTGAGGAGTCATGGCCAAAACTTGAATCAAAACTTCAAAAAGCTTGCGAGGAAATTTCAGTTTCGGAAACCTCCACAAATGATTCATCAGCGCAAAACATTCGTAATGAAGGCGATAAACTTGATGAGATTTTAGAGATTTTACGTAATCAACAAAGACGCGAACTCTCACCTATAGTCGCTACGGAAGGTTTTTTGAAACATCGCGATTCGCCCCGTTATGAAAGACTAAGATTTCGCATGACCACTCCCGAGTCGAAATACAGTGCCAGCCAAGTCGCAGAATATACTGCGGCGATTTTTTCAGATATAGGTCGTGTTACTGTTAGTGAAGAAGATAGGGGGATCCTAGTTATTGTCGATTTTGATAAATCCAGAACATCGGCAGAGGTTCGCGAGCGATTACGAAGCCTGCAAGTAAAAACTGAATATGAGATAAACACTTTTAGGATGTTTAGGAGTGACGAAACGTCCAGAATATTTCAATTAAGAGTATGAATATTGAAGAACTGCGCGCGTATTGTTTGAGCATGCCGGCCGCCACGGAAGACATTAAGTGGGGCGCGGACCTGTGTTTTTCCGTCGGCGCAAAAATGTTTTGCGTGACGGGGATGGAGGCCGGTTCGACGATGACCTTCAAGGTGCGCGACGACGAATTTGAAGAGCTCTGCGAGACGGATTTTTTTGAACCCGCCGCCTACGTCGGGCGCTACAAATGGGTGGCGTTCCGTTCGCCGGAAATGCGCGCCAAATTTTCCGACAAAAAACTCAAAGCCTACATCAAACAATCCTACGAACTCGTCCGCGACAAACTGCCGAAGAAAAAACTGAAAGACATCGGATTGGCGTAAGCGCGATTTGCGGCTTTAAAAGAAATCTTAGCCACGAATTACACTAATCGCACGAATAAGACGAATAAGACGAATAAGACCAGTAGGAACGCTTCTACGCGCCAAACCCCCGAGCTTGGCGATGAGGTCAGAACCCAAAGCGGTAGCGAGGGGTTTCTTTTTTAGTGTGTTTCGTGGGATTCGTGGCTAATGATCTTGAGAAGATAACCACGAATTACACTAAATACACGAAACCGGAAACTCTTGCTACCGCTTCGGGTTCTGGCAAGAGAAACCCCTCGCTACCGCCTCGGGTTCTGACAAGAGAAACCCCTCGCTACCGCCTCGGGTTCTGACCGTCTCTCCCATTTTGACCGGTTTTTCGTCACGGCCGGTCAGGATGAATGACCGGATCTGACTGAACGTTAAACACCTCAAAACGCTAAGCCGCATTAAATCAACAATTAAACATTTTTGATACCTTTGGCACGAGGGTTGTATATAAGATCGCGCAGCTCGAACTGCGAGTTGCGTTCGAAGTCAGTCCTAAATTAGTAAAGGAAAAGTAAAATGAGAGGCATATACATATCAGATTGGGGAATTAAGATGAAAAGCGCCGCCGCGGTATTAGCGTCGGTCGCGATCATCGGACAGACCCTGGCGCTTAGCGCCGGTGCTCAGAGCCTGAAACCGTTCAAGGGCTCTGTCGCCGGACAGGAAGAGCGCAAAGTGCAGATGGACCCGGTACAGGCTCCCGCCCAGACCGCTGACAGCAAATTATCTCCGGATATGCAGGAAGCAGTCGATGGAATGAACCGCACCAGCACCAACGATCCGATGATGCGCGTTATCATCCAGGTACAGACTTCGAGCAACCTGAACTTTTTGGCCGGTGAACTGCCGGCAACGCAGGCGGGACAATTGATCGCCGCCGAAGCCAAAGAAAACAAGCTTAAAGCAGCCGGCCTGCGCACCACGCTCTCCACCCTGCGCGGCTCGCTCAAACGCGCCTTTAATAATGTAGGCATGGTGAGCGCCGAGCTTCCGCTTTCAAAAGTGAAAGAATTGGCCGCCAGCGGTGATGTTGCGTATATCTCGCCCGACCTCGAAGTCGAATCTTTCGGCCACGTGATGCAGACGCTGGGAATGTACAACAGCGGCGTTTATGTAAAGAGCGGCACTGACTATCGCGATGCTACCGGTATCGGTATCGCCGTCATCGACAGCGGCATGTATTCCGGCCACGAACTTTTCAAAAAAGGCGGCGTGGGCGGCCGCGTTGTCGCCAACGTTGATTTTACCGGACAGAATCGCACCGACGATCCTTACGGACACGGAACGCACGTTGCCAGCCTGGCGGCGGGCGATTGGGCGGCCAACGGCAGCGCCGAAGAAGGCCCCGCTTCCGAAGCCAACATCATCAACCTGCGCGCGCTTAACAGCGACGGCGCGGGAACCGCCGGCAACGTGATCGCCGCGATCGATTGGGCGATCGCCAATCGCGCTGCTTACAACATCAGAGTTCTTAACATGAGCCTCGGCGTCAACGCGAAAGACAGCTATCGCAACGACCCGCTTTGCCTCGCTTCGCGACGCGCATTTAATGCCGGTATCGTGGTTGTGGCCGCGGCCGGAAACGCGGGTAAAAACGCCGCCGGAAACAAAGTCTACGGCAGCATCCATTCGCCCGGTATCGAACCCACCGTCCTGACCGTGGGAGCGGTCGACACCAAAGCGACCGACTATCGCACGGACGACAGCATCGCTACTTACAGCTCCAAAGGCCCGGGCCGCGGTTACCAGATGGTAGGCGGCGTGAAAAAATACGATAACAACCTGAAGCCGGACGTAGTTGCTCCGGGCAACAAGCTGCTCGGCGCGCGCGCTCCTTTAAACAAGCTGCTCTCGCTCAACCCGCTGCTTGGCCTGGTCGGCAGCCTGCTCACCCCGGACAGCAAAAAGCTTATGTATCTCAGCGGCACCTCGATGTCGGCCCCGGTAGTTTCCGGTGCGGCGGCGGTGCTCATCGACACCAACCCGAACCTGACGCCCAATATGGTAAAAGCCATTTTGATGTACACGGCGCAGGGAATTCCGGGCCAAAACGCGCTCGAACAGGGTGCCGGTGCTATCAATCTCGACGGCGCGGTGCGCGTAGCGAAACTCGTGAAAACGACGCTCCCGACCACCAACGGCTCGGCTCTGCTTAACAGCACACTGCCTTCGCCGCAGCGCAGCACTATCAACGGCCAGAACATCTACTGGGCCAAATCGATCGTTACCAACCGCCTGATGCTTTCCGGCGACGACCTGATGAACAAGTTTCAGGGAATGTACGGCGCCGGTGTGGTGATGGGCGACGGCGTGGTGATGGGCGATGCTCATCGCCTGGTCCGCTCAGGTTCACTGACCAGCGGCGTGCTCGGACTCGCAACCGGGGTCGTCATGGGCGACGGTGTGGTGATGGGTGACGGCGTGGTCATGGGCGACGGGGTCGTGATGGGCGACGGCGTGGTCATGGGCGACAGCTTCCTGATCCTCAAAGGCGTGGTCATGGGCGACGGCGTCGTGATGGGTGACGGGGTCGTGATGGGCGACGGCGTGGTCATGGGCGACGGGGTCGTGATGGGCGACGGCGTGGTCATGGGCGACAGCTGGGCTCTGAGCTCAATGGCCGGCGACGACACCGGCGCAATGCCCGACGCGGAAGGCGTCGTGCAAAGATAATTCTTGTCAGAACCCGAAGCGCCAACGGTAGCCGCAAGGGGTTTCTGGCAACATAACCGAAAGCCGGATCTTAAAGGTCCGGCTTTTTTTATTGTCCGAACATGGAGCGCGGGCATCCTGCCCGCTTCTTTAGCTCCCCTCCCTATCAAGGATGGGTGTCATCGCCGCAAGCGATGACAGGGTGGTGCTTTGTCACCGAAGGCGACCAATTCAATAGCGTAGGGTGAAACCCTACGTACCGCGCACAAAACAAATACGTCCCTGTCAGGGACGCACCCCTCGACCGGACATCTACGTCGGGTTGCACCCGACGCTATTCAATATTTCGCCTGCGGGCGAATCGCCGAACTATGAGCAAAAAACCACTCGTCGGCAATGAGGTCAGAACCGGGAACGCAGTGACCGGGTTTCCTGAAATTTTAAATTGCCACGAGCTTTAGCTCGTGGTCTGCGGGTAAACAAAAAAAACATTCCTCGCTTTAGCCAAATTTATTTGGGCTAAAGCCCTCTCTTCTTTTGTGCGTTTCGTGTATTTCGTGGTTCAAAACCCCATCCTTATGAAGGATGGGTAGCGCTTTAGCGCCGGTGTAACGCTTTTGGTAATATATTTTCCATGTTTAAGAGAGGATTTATATGAAATTCGGAATCTCCTGCGAAATAGACTCGAAAATATTTATACATGGTGGTGGGCTGGAAGTCTCCGACGGTTTCAAGACGTTTATTTTCTATGTAGATGAAGAACATCGGTTGAACAAAATTCGGGTCATTATAAAGGCGCAAAATCCCGAAAAATATTTCTATAAACGTCAGCAAAATCTTACTTCTTTACAATTCGGGGTTGATTTTAGCTATGAACCTGATGTAGCTAATGATTTGATTCACGAACTTCAACTTATTGAGTCAACTTTAGGTATAGGAGGTAATTTAAAGAGTGTTAAATGGCAAAAACATCGATTTGAATACTACCCCGAAACAACGGAGGAGGTGCAACGAATAGAAATAACTCCCGCGTGGTTTTTTCTTCACGATTATGCGCCGGATGATTCTGATGAATTCACACACGAAAAATTGACCTTAATGGTGACAGAAAGAAATAAGTTTCAAAATGCCATCGTTCCAATGGCTTTCTTTCGTGAAGGAAAAAACGACTATAGAACGGGAAGATATATCAACGCGTTTCAGAATTTCTTTTACATAATTGAAGGTCTATTTGGAAATGGAAAATATAAATCGGAGGCTTTAATAACGGAACTGAAAAACTCTGTGGTTTTTAACAAATTTGTCCAAGAATTGATTGACCATGCTAACAATATTCCTTCAAAAGCTGAAGGTCTTCCAAGAGAACAGCTTGAAGAGATTTTAAGAAAATATAAACAGGATTATTCAGTTGAAGGCGTTATTCGTTATCTTGTCAATGAAAGAGGACGTCTTCATCATTTCTATTTAGGATCTAGCATTCAACAAGGCAATCCTTTTAATCATTTTGATTTCAAAGTAAGCAGTGTCATCGCGATGGGAATAGCCGGCGAGTCTCTTATTTTTTTTCTTGATCAAGAGACACAGAAGATTCGAGATTAGCTTTTGGACACTTTGGACATGGTGTCCAAGATGTCCAAAGTGTCGAAGTCTTGTTTTGTTCGTGGAAATTTCGTGTGGTTAGGTGGTTTGCGTCTTAACCTTCTCATTAGTTGCACACTAGATCACAGGAAATAAAACCCGGTCGCTACCGCTCCTCGGTTCTGACCTCATTACCAAAATCGCTCTATTCCTTCAAAACGCTTCTTCCATTTCCGCGTCAAATCAGCTAATAAATAAGCGTGGAGCAAAACTCTTTTCTCACAAGAAGACATCAACGCAGATCTCCCTGAACGCGAGGTCCAAAACTACGACAATCTTTTCAACTTAAAATCCGCCAACGAGTGGATGGAAGATGCCGGAAAAAAGCCGGCGGCCAGGGCGCTCTTTGGCGACTTTTGGCTGGAAGGCGAGCTTTCCATTCTTTTTTCCGACACTAATCGCGGCAAGAGCACGCTGGCCATGCAGATCGCCGAAGCGCTCGCGCGGGGAAAACCGATCGCGCCTTTCGAGGCCGTGCCCGCAGCGCAGAAAGTGCTCTATTTCGATTTTGAGCAGAGCGAAAAACAATTTGAAGCGCGTTACTCCGAAATGGGCACGGACGGAAGCCGCCGCTGCTACCGTTTCTCAGACAACCTGCTGCGCGCGCAGACAGCTCTGCTCGGAGAACTGCCGCCCGGCTATAAAACCGCGGCCGAATTTATCCACCACTCGTTAACGGAGCTTTTGCGGCAGACCGGCGCGCGGATAGTGATCGTCGATAATATTACTTTCCTGAAGGGCGCGAACGAGAGTGCCTCGGCCGCCGCGCAGTTGATGCAGGCGCTGAAATACCTGAAGGACTATTATTCGCTCTCGATACTCGTGCTGGCACACACGCCGAAGCTTCCATTTACAGCGCCGCTTTCGCTTCGTGATCTGCAGGGGTCAAAGATGCTCAGCAATTTTGCCGACAATGTCTTTGCGCTCGGCGCCAGCAACCAGGCTGCGGACCTGCGCTATTTGAAACATCTGAAACCGCGTAACAGCGGCATTCGCTTTGATGTGTCGAACGTTATTCTCTACCGCATCGAAAAATCGCGCGGCTTTCTTCATTTTGAGTTTGTCGGGTTCGCTAGCGAGCGTGACCATTTGATGTGGCGGCACGAATACATCGATGGCAAGCGCGGTGAGCTGATCATAGCCGCCAAGCGGCTTTTCGCCTCGGGCGCAAGCCGTCGCCGCATAGGGCTGATCCTCGGTGTTTCTCACACGACGGTCAGCCGCTATCTCGAAGCCGCTGCGCCCAACGACGAAGGTATCCTCAGTGACGAGGATCTTCGCCGTCTGCAGGATGAGCAAGAGTAATCTCGGGACGCCGTCCTCCCGCCTGTTGTAGAGCCGCATCTCATCCGGACAATGAGGTCAGAACCGGGAGCCGTGGCGGGTTGCAAAGAAGATTAAAGAGTCTCTATAGCTGTGATATAATTCGTCAGAAATTTAGTTAAACTGGTTTTCCCATATAGTTATGAATATTTTCGACGGAATAAACTCTGGTGCAGATTTCGTTCGGGCAGATTTGCATATTCACTCTTACGGCGGCTCCTTTGATGTTACAGACGAGACGATGACACCTGAAAATATCGTCGATGCTGCTATATCTAAGCAAATCTCAGTTATTGCCATTACTGATCATAATGAAATTGAAAATGTTCAGAAAGCATTGTTGCATGCGGCGGGGAAAAATATTCTCGTAATTCCTGGAATGGAGATTAGCACCACACAAGGCCATCTTTTGGTTTATTTTGATTCTTATGAAAACCTTCGGAAATTTTTTGGAAAACTCGATGTATCACCCGGTAAGCAAACCTGTAATCAAGGAATTGCGGAATGCCTAGACTCAGCTCAACTGCACAACGGAGTGGGCATTCTCGCTCATATTGAGCTGTCTTCAGGTTTCGAACAGATGATAGGTCGTTTTAATCAACACATGGAAAATGTGGTAACCCATAAAAATCTTTGCGGCTTTGAGATAAGTAATAAAGAATCCATCACTTTTTACACCAATGACGACTCTAATCAAGATAGAAAAAACTTAATAAAATTAAGGCGACAAAAATTATCGCTACCCTTCGATTTTGATTTACCTAAGTTTATGTCCTCCGACTCGCACACACTCTCCAAACTTGGTGTAAATGCTGATGGCGATTCCAAGCTCACTCGAATAAAACTGGACAGTCTTGATTTCCAATCATTTTGCATCGCACTGCAGAATTCTAGTTCTAGGATCAGGTTAGAAGATGCCATTCCAGAAAGAATCCCTAGGTTCATAGGACTAAAAATTCAAGGAGGGTTGCTGGATAAACAGATTGTGAAATTTAGTAATAATCTCACGTGCATAATTGGAGGTCGAGGAACCGGTAAATCCACTTTACTAGAATCGCTTAAAGAATCTTCCGGGAACGGTAATAGGGCTTCTGTGGTTGATAGTGATGTGTGGGCAAATGAAATTACTTTATTATATGAAGATGAAACTGGATTACTGCATGAACTCTCTAGAGAAAAGAATTCTGAAGTTTTTAATCACAAAGACCCATTGAAAGGTATAACCAAAATACCAATCGAATGCTATGGTCAAGGAGAGACCGCGAGTACGATTCAACATAGTGATAGCAACCCTCAAGTTTTGATAGATTTTTTAGATTCATTTATAGATCTTAAAGCTTTAGAAATTGAAGACGATGAAGTCCGGAACTTATTGATAGAAAATCAAAGCGAAGTGAACAAATGTAGAATTGATGTTGATAACATTCCTGAGACTGAAAAACAGAAAGCAATCTATGAAGCGAAATTAGAACAGTTAGAAAAAGACAAAGCGGGAGATTTGGTTAGAAATCAAGCAGCTTTGTTGAAAGAAAGAGATATTCGGAACACTATAGCTGCTGACCTCAACGAATTGACCGGAAAATATAAAAATATTCTGGCTGATAATTCTGTTTTTAATGATTTTAAATTATTGACCGATGAAGAAATCATTGTTGGAAAAGATTACTTCGGAAAAGTAAAGCAATTAGTAGATGACTTTTCTGACATAGTACAAGAAACATCGAATAACCTTAACCTATCTCTCACCACAAAAATTGATGAACTTAAGGAACAATTAAATAGTTGGGCTGCCAGAGAATCAGAAATACATAAACAAATTGATTTAAAGAGAAGCCGATTTAGAAAAGAACGGAATTCCCTTTGATCTAGGCAAGATCAATCAAATCACGAAAGATACGATATTTTATCGAGATAGATTGAAGAAATTGAATCTTAGGAAAAAACAACTTCAAGAATTACTAAGGCAAAGAAATGATCTACTCGAAAAACAGGAAAGATATTAAAGAAAAAATCTATCAGCATAGGGCTGCTTTTGCCAACGTTATTAATGAGAATCTAAAAAACACCGTTGATGGCTTTATCGTTTCTGTAAAATTTGAAAAAGGTCTGTATTCTACAGATTTTGAAACTCAAATAAAATCTCTAATGGAATGGAAAACTTCTAGGGTTCCTAAAGCTGAAGTGCTGGCTAAACACATTTCTCCCTTGGATTTTGCAATTGCCGTAAAAAAAGGAAATCTAGATTTTCTTAAAACGATAGTGGATGAAAATTCCTCTCGAGTTTTTCCCGATTCCGAAATTAGTCGCATTTTACAAAAAGTAAGGGAACACAATAGTTATGAAGATTTTGAAACAATAAATTATCAGGACAGACCTTCAATTAAAGTAACCAAACAAATCACTGGTGAAAGTGGTAATTCGGAGTTTCTTACAAGAAGTCTATCTCAGCTGTCATTAGGCCAGCAACAATCAATTCTGTTGGCTATCTTACTTCAATCGAAGAGCAACGTCCCATTAGTAATCGATCAACCAGAAGATAATCTGGATAGTGAGTTTATTTATAAAACCATCGTAGCAAATTTGCGAAAAATAAAAGAGAAAAGACAGGTAATTATTGTTACGCATAATGCAAATATTGCCGTTCTTGGAGACGCCGAGCTTATTCTTCCTTTAAAAAGTACGAATATTAGATCAGGCGTCAAAGAAGCGGGCTCAATCGATAGAAAAGAAACTAGGGAATTATGTTGCGAAATACTAGAGGGTGGACGCCAAGCGTTTATCAGGCGACAAGAAATTTACGGTATTAAGTAGGGTAAATCTTTATCCTTACTCCATTTCAATACGAGCTGCCGAAACGAGTCTTCTTTAGTCGAGGCACAATCTTACCAACGCGCGTCATCTCTCAAAAACCTTTATCCCAAAACTTTCTCCATTAGGCTATGCTCACATGGGCGCGAGAAAACGCACGCGATCTTTGCAGTCAGAAATCCCCAAAGACCATGTTTCAAAAGGAGGATTTCCTGATATCAACGTTCTTTTTTAATTTAACTTACGGATTCGCGAGTTTTGCGCGATTTCCGGCACAAAAGTGGAACAGGTGGTTCACTGGCACGCTCGGAGCGTTGAACCACTCAACTTGTCGCCGGTGCCGGCGGGGCCGAAGCCGATGGATTGGCCGGTACCAGCAGCGGCATGGCCAGCGTCCAGATGACCAGGACCACGGACCCGGCGACCGGGGAATAGATCCCCCAGATGCTGAACGGGCCGCCCAGCGTATAGACCCAAACCACATAGGAAACGGTGGTCACTATGATCTGCAGGACGTTGCTTACGTTGCTGACGCGCCAGAGGTAGAGCGGCGTGAGCGCCAGCAGCGAAAAAAAGACCACATAGGTCAGGTTGTCGTCGAGCGTGCTTTGGGTGGCGGCGGCGGCTTCCGGCCCACCGCTGACCACTCCGGAAAGGAACATATAAGCTCCCACGATCTCGGTCGGGATCAGCTTCAAAAGCTTATCCTGGTAGAGATTTTGATCGGCTACTTCTCTTGCCATTTTTCGGCGCTCCTATATATAAATGTCAGTCTTGGTATTGCAAAAGTGCTTGCGGGTATGCGAAACCGTTATACTGCAAAAGCCGCGGGGCTGTCAAGATTTGTAAAAAAGGGGCAATGTTTGAGAGAGAACCACCCCGGCGCTGGAAAACAGCGCCACCCCTCCTTCGTAAGGAGGGGAGCTTTTAGGCGCGACTCTTTCAAACTCCCCTCCTTACGAAGGAGGGGTGGCCGAAGGGCGGGGTGGTTCTCTGACAAATCATTCATCATTCATATTGAAATCATCGGGAATTAAAAACGGTCAAACTGACCGGTCGGCTGACCGCATCAAACCATAGACTCTTGCTAAGTATAACAAACACGGCATTTAGCGTATTACACGGTTATGGCACGGGCGTTGCTATATATAGAATCAGCCCCCTGAGGCTGCACTTTTCAAAGAAGTTATTCGAAAGGAAACACGGGACGATGAAAGGAAAATACGGTTTGGATTTTGCTTCTGAGGTCAGAGAACTCAAGATCGCGCGGTATTACCTGGTAGTGACATCGCTTGCGGTGGTGCTGCAGATGGTTTCGTGGATCCTTGGGAAGTAAAGTTTTCGGGGACGACTCGGAAAACCAGGGAAGTCCGGTCTTAGGACGCCGGACCACCCGCTCCTCCTCACTCTAAAAAAAACACTCACACTCTTGCTTACAAAGGCCAGGTTTCGCCGCCTGGCCTATTTTTTTGTTTTGGATTGCCGGCATTCTCAGTACACAATGAGTTCGGCAACGAGTCAGAACCGGGAACGCAGTGACCGGCTCCTTATTCAACGGTACTGGGATGGCTGGTAGCCGTTTGCAGGCAAGATGTCTTCGCTCCCGGAAGAGCGGGCCGATCATTTAAAGTCACGGTCACTATCGTAAAATCCAAATCGAGCAACCTACTGACTTCATAACCTTGAAACCCATTTAAACGTATTAAATCGCACTCAAAGCTAATGATCCTAAAACCCCGAAATCCCAAATCCCAAAGCCGAAATTGCTTGACTTTCCCGCAAAACTAGGCTAAACCATAAGCACACCTGATAACTGTACTTTAGTTAACTGATAAAATTTAGGAGAAAGAAAACCGTATCATCTGCATTTCCCGGGGGTTTGTGTATTATTACGCCTTAATGCCGGCAGTGTGTGAATTTTGGTTTGGAGGAGATCTATGAGTTTGTTGAAACGTCGCGTCCTAATGCTTTTTGCATCGATTTCGTTATTTGTCCTTGGAATGGTTGGAGTTGCTTCAACCTGGCAAGGGTCCCTTAGTGACCCGCTGGCCCAAAAGGTTTCCGCCGAAACGGCGCCGGCCCAGCCGATGCTGGTTCCGGGCGTCTGCGATACGGCAGGCCCGATCGAAGTCGAAGGAAGCATCCTCGGCACGACGCCAACGGCTTATCCGACCTTAACGGCGGGTTTTGCGGCGATCAACGCCGGAACGCACACCGGCATTATCACCATCGATGTCTGCGGCGACACCAGCGAAGGCACGGGAACGGCCCTGCTGAACGCCAGCGGCGGCTCATCCTCTTATACCTCGATCGTAATGTCGCCGGCAGGCGGCGCGGCGCGCACCATTAGCGGCGCGACCACGGCCGGCAACCCGATGATCGATCTGAGCGGCGCGGACGGCGTATCCATCAACGGCCTCAATGCCGGCGGCAACAGCCTGACCATCGCCAACACGACGGCTTCGGCTACTTCCGGCACGGCGACGGTCCGCTTTATCGGCGGCGCGACGGGCAACACGATCACAAATTCAAATATTCAGGGTTCCAACAGCGCTTCGGTTGCGACCAACGGCGCGGTTATCTTCTTCAGCACCGACGCGGTCACCACGGCCGGTAACGACAACAACACGATCTCAAACAACAACATCGGCCCGGCGGGCGCGAACCTTCCGACCAAAGGCATCCTTTGCAACGGCTCGACGGGAACCACCGCGATCGGCAACAGCGGCCTGATCATCGATAACAATAATATTTTCGATTATTTTGGCGCGGCGGTGACCAGCTCCGGCCTGGCGGTCAACGGCGGATGTAACACTTTCTCCATTACTAACAACCGTTTCTACCAAAGCGGTACCCGCACCTGGACCACAGGTGCGACCCACCGGGCGATCGACCTTAACAGCTCGACCGCCACCAGCGGCGTGCAGGGCATGACCGTTACCGGAAACACCATCGGTTATGCCGCGAACACGCCAGAGCGGAACTTATACGCTGACCGGCGCCGGAACCGGAGCAAAGTTCCACGGCATCGTTCATAACGGCATCGTTGGCGGGGCGACTTCAAACATCAATAACAATACGATCACGAATATCAGCATGACCGGCGTCGTAGCGGCCGGCACCAGTACCACCGCCGCCTTTATCGGAATACTGATGACCGAAGGCAATATCATCTCGAATGGGAACACGATCGGCAACCCGGTCACTCCCGGCGCGCTGACATTCTCGACCACGACCACCAGTGCCACGGACGTTATTGGAATGTACAATTTCAGCTCCAACGCATGGACGTCGAACAACAATAATGTTGGCGGTATTTCCGCGACCAACCTCGGCGCGTCCGGAACTTTTGTCCTCTACGGGCTCAGAGCGAATACGGGCACCACGGTAAGCTGGACGGCTACGTCCAATAACGTGGGCGGCACGGTGGCAAATTCGATGCAGCTCAATGCGACCGGGACAGGTTCGCAGGTCATCGGATTGTTCACCCCGAATGCGGCCGGCATATTTACGTCGAATGTGGTCAGAAACATGACGACGAACATCGGAACCGGAACAGGGACCGGCGCTTCGGTGGTCGGTATCGACGTTACCACCGCGACCCCTAATCACACGCTGTCGCAAAATACGATATTCAATCTGTCAAACAGTAATGCAACGGCGGCCAGTACGGTAACCGGCATCCAGATGACCGGCGGCACGGCCAACCTGGTCGAGCGCAACTTTATTCACAGCCTGACGGTGGCAAGCAACAGCGCCACGGCGGAGGTCACCGGCATCCGCGTAGGCGGCGGCACCACTGTTTATCGCAACAATATGATCGCCCTCGGCGCGGGCATTGCCAACGCGATCGGCGGCGCGACCACGGCCGGTATCAACGGTATCAGCGAACCTTTAGCGGGAACCGACAGCTTTTTCCATAACAGTGTTTATATCGGCGGCGCTCCGACGGCGGGCACCGGTTCTTCGTGGGCATTTAACAGCACGCAGGTGACAAACGTCCGCAGCTACCGCGACAACATTTTCTTTAACGCCCGCAGCAACAGCGGCGCGACCGGTAAAAACTACGCCGTTCGCGTGGGCGGCGCCGCGCCGAACCCGGCCGGTTTGACCATCAACAACAATCTTTATTTTGCCAACGGCAGCGGCGGGGTCTTCGGATTTTTCAACGCGCTGGACGTGGCGAATCTCACCGCGTGGAAAGCGGCGGTCGGGCAAGACGCGGGCAGCTTTGAAGCTAACCCGCAGTATAACGATCCGACCAACGCGGTCCCGGACCTGCACCTGCACCCGACCAACCCGACCGTTGCCGAAGCCAATGGCGCGGATGTCGGCGTGGTCAACGACTTTGACGGGCAGACCCGCGCGAGCCTGACGCCGGTAGATATCGGCGCTGACGCCGGTAATTTCTCGGGTATCGATCTCTCGGCCCCGGTGATCACCTACGCGCCGTTTGCCAACACCAGCTTGACGACGAATCGCACACTGGTTGTCACTATTACCGATAACACGGGCGTAGCCACGGGCGGCCTGTCGCCGCGCATTTACTTTAACAAGAACGCGGGCAGCTACTTCTCGACCCAGTGTTCACTGGCCAGCGGCACGACGCTTAACGGCACCTGGAACTGCACCATCGACTACACATTGGTCGGCGGCGTGGTCGTCACGGACGTAATTCGTTACTTTGTAGTGGCGCAGGATACGCTCGGCCAACTGGCGGCGAACCCGAGTTCGGGCTTTACCGGAACGGACGTCAACACCGTCACCCCGCCGACCGTGCCGAACCAGTACACCATCGTCAACGCGGTGAGCGGTTCGTTCAACGTCGGCGCGACCGAGCCTTTCACTTCGCTGACCAATACCGGCGGACTTTTCGAAATGCTCAATGGCAGCGACATAACCGGTAACATCACCATTAACATCACGTCCGACCTGACCGGCGAATTGGGCACGGTGCCGCTTAACGAATATGGCGCGGCATTTAGTGTTCTGATCAAACCGAGCGGAGCGGCTCGTCAGATCTCGACCAGCGCGGCGACCAGTTTGATCAAACTTGCCGGCGCGGACAAGGTGACCATCGACGGTTCACTTTCGGGCGGGACCGACCGCAGCCTGACCTTTGTCAGTACGGGTGCGGGAGCGTTCGTCTGGAACGCGACCAACGCCACTAGCGGCGCGAACAACAATACAGTGAAGAACTGTATCTTCTCCGGTCCGGGCGCTTTTGCCGGCCAGGGTGTGATCGCCGGCAGCGGCGCGGTATTCGGCAATCCGGCTGAATTCCCGAACTCGAACTTCGCTCTGGTCAATAACGCGTTCAGCCGCGTACAGAACGCGGTGTTCCAGGCCGGCAGCGCCGCGACCCCAGATCAAAACTGGACCATCTCGGACAATAACGTCGGCTCGGCAGTTGTAGCGGACAAGGTCAGCTTTAGAGGATTCCTGGTGCAAAACATCCAGAACTTCCTGATCGCCCGCAACACCATCGCCGGTATCAATTCATCGACGGGGACCAGTTCGACGATGAGCGGCATCACGGTCGCCGGCGTTTTGTCCGGCACCATCGAGCGCAACATCATCAGTGATGTGAAACACAACAACACGACCGGATGGGGAAGCAACGGTATCGATCTTGGCGGCGCCAGCGCGGCCACGGCCAATGTTACCGTGCAGAACAACTTCATTTCCGATATCGCTTCGCAGGGCTTTAACGGCGTCGCGGCAACGGATAACGGTTACGGCATCATGATCGAGACCAACGGCACCTACAACGTCCTGCATAACACGGTCATGCTGACCACTAATCAGGGCGCGGGAGCCGCCGCCGGCCAAACCGCGGCGCTTAACATCGCGGTGGCGGTCACGGCACCGGCCTCGATCAGTCTTCGCAACAACATTCTGGGCAGCACTCAAACGCTCGGAACAAGGTTCGGCGTGATCGATGCATCGACGAATGTTATTTTCTCGACCATCAACAACAACGACTACTTCGCGCAGAACGTCGGTACCCTGGGTGGAACTACCCGGACGACCCTGGCCAACTGGCAGGCGGCGACGGGACAGGATGCGGCTTCGGTAGCGGTCGATCCGCTGCTGGTCTCAGCGACTGACCTGCACCTGCAGGCGGGAAGCCCCGTACAGGGCCTCGCACAGCTGCTGGCCACCGTACCGGCTGATATCGATACCGATCTGCGTGACAACTTACCGGATATCGGTGCTGATGAGATCCCGCTGACCGGCAGAACCGGCGCAATTCCCGCGGGAACCTATCGCGACGGTTATCTGGGCTCGGCAACGCTGAGCGGCAACGTCAGCTTTACCGGCGTGCTGAACTTAACCGGCATCATCGATGCGGGCGCGAATACTCTGACCCTGACCTGCACTGCTTCAACCACAGGCGCGGGCCCGAGTAATTACGTCGTGGGCAACCTGCGGAAAGACTTCTGCTCAACCGGCGTATTCACGTTCCCGGTCGGCACCACGCCGAACGGAGCGGCCAGAGGCAGCGAAATTCCTGAAGGTTCGCCGGGTGAATACTCGCCGATGACGGCAACTATCAACCCGACGTCGGTCCTGCCTTCGAGCCTGGTGGTCAACGTAGTAGATACGTGGCTGCCCGGATTGGGACAGACCAGCTCGACTTCGCGTTACTGGAATATTACGGAGATCGGTGACATCAATGCCGATATGACATTCCAGTACCTGCCGGAAGACGTCTATGGTACGGAAACGTCCTACAAGGTCTTCAAGTGGGACGGCGTGATCACCACGCAATACGTACCGGGTACGGTCAATGCCGGGTTGAACCAGTTCACCGCACCGGGTGTGTCCAGCTTCTCGGGCTGGGCGGCCGGCGTGAACGTGGTCACCGCGGCTACGGCCAACATCAGCGGACGCGTGCTGACCTCGGGCGGTATGCCGATCGCGAACGTCAAGATGGTCTTGACGGGCGGCGAATTGGATGGCCCGATCATCATGTACACCGGTAGCCTTGGCTACTACAACTTCGAAAACCTGCCGGTCGGACAAAACTATGTCGTGACGGTGAAATCGCGAAGGTTCTTCTTCTCGAACCCGAGCCAGCTTCACCTGCTGACGGATAGTATTACCGAGGGCAACTTTATCGCCGATCCTCAGTAACTGAGGGACTAAAACTGATCGGCCATTCAGGCAAAAGGAGCGGATTCCAATTCCGCTCCTTTTTTTTATTTTGGATTTTAGATCTGGGATTTTGGATCGGCGCGAACCGGGAATTAGTTATCGCGTTTTCTTCGTGTGTTTCGTGTTTCGTTTCACCGGCGGCTGAAACAAATGAAACAAATGAAACAAAATGGAACACAAATCATAAAAATCACGCATGATGTCTTAAAAGTATCTAAAAGCGGCTTGAAAAGATCAGCGGAACTTGAGGCAGTTACCGAAAGCAGAAATGCCGCGAGATAATTATTGCCGATAGCTGTGCGTTCTGGTAGGAAGGGTTTTGGAGAAGCGTGTTTTTAGCGATCTTTGATACAAAACGCCGGCCATTATGATGAGGTCAGTACCGGGAACGCAGTGACCGGCCAAATGAGCGCAGCGAAAAAGCTAACAGCATCCGGCCCGTCGGATAAGAAGCCGGTCACTGCGTTCCCGGTACTGACCTCATTGTTTGACTAGTATGTGGTTGATCATAGAAGCCAGGACCGGAACTGGCGTTAACCTGGGAGCGCAGGCATCTTGCCTGCAAGATCGCAAGGCGATCTAAAAAATCATTGAATTACGCCAACTAGCGCGAGCAAGCCGCGCTTGCAGGCAAGATGCCTGCGCTCCCAGGTTTACCGCATTTTTTATGTGCAAAGCCATCTTTAATATAAACGGTCGGATGTAAAGAAAATAGTTAGCCGCAAAAAAGCTCAAAAGACACAAAAAGCATTTTGTGCTTCTTGCGCCTTTTGGCGGCGATTCGATTTTTCCGTAAGAAGCCGGTCACTCTCCCACCACCCCGCCTGAGCTACGCGTGCCACCCTCCTCGGGCGGGAGGGGAGTTTCCGGTACTGACAAGAGAGAACCACCCCGTCAGCCGAAACGGCTGCCACCCCTCCTTCGGAAGGAGGGGAGTTTTGTTGTCGCTCTTTACGCCGATTTAATGCTTTACTGCTTTACTAACCGGCCAAATTGTACGAAAATTCCTTAACTTTAAAAATAGGTCAAAAAAACTGTCCGCTTGGTAGCAGTCAATTCCCACGCGAGCGAGCCGGTAACGCTATAATTTCAGCGAGGGAATTTAATGAAAAAAATAATCAACTGTACGATACTTACAGCGATCTTAACGATATGCCTGGCGGGGACGTCCCTGGCCGTGGCATTTGCGCCCGGCAACCTGGTCGTGTGCCGCATAGGCGCGGTGGGCGGCGGGGCATTAAATGCCGCGGCATTTCCGGTGTTTCTGGATGAATACACCACGGCCGGAGCGCTGGTCCAATCTATCGCGCTGCCGACGACGGACGACGGCCCTAATCAGACGTTAACCCTGGCCGGCAGTGCCACTTCCGAATGTTTGATGACGCGCTCAGCCGACGGCAGATACATTTTTGTTTTCGGTTATGATGCGGCAGTAGGCACGGCCGCTGTTGCGGGTACCACCACCACGGCTGTTCTGCGTGTGATCGCCCGCGTGGGGCAAGACGGTATCGTAAGTACCGGCACCACCACGACGAGCTTTAGCGCCGGTAACCCGCGCGGCATTGTCAGCAGCAACGGTACCGACATATGGCTCAGTGGTTCCAACACCGGCGTGGTCTATACGACTTTTGGCAGCAGCGGAACGGGCACCATAGTCGCTAACGGCACGACGAATCTTCGTTCGCTCAATATTTTTGACGGCCAGCTATATGTCAGTTCGGCATCCGGCACACTTCGCATGGGCACAGTGGGCGCGGGCCTGCCGACAACGACAGGTCAGGTAATTACCTCGCTGACCGGATTTCCGACCGGCTCAACCAGCCCGTACCCGTTCTTTTTCGCAGACCTGACGCCCGCAGTGGCGGGTGTTGACACTCTCTATATAGCTGATGACACGGCTGCTATCGGACTGCAGAAATGGTCGCTCGTCGCCGGCACATGGACGCTGAATGGCGCTGTTACCCCGGGCATTCGCGGCCTGGCGGGCATTCACACGAATTCGCCTACGCCAAATACGGTCACGCTCTACGGCACCAGCACCGCGAACAGCGCCAATACGCTTTCCGTCTATGTCGACAGCAGCGGTTATAACGCGCGCCCGACACCTGTCAAAGGGAGAACCCGAACCGGTGAGTTTTTACCCGGCACGCCGACTTTGCTTGCCACGGCCTCGGCCAACACGGTGTTTCGCAATGTGGCATTTGCGCCGCTGTCAGCTACAGCCGCGACGGCCTCGATCTCCGGACGCGTGACCGAAACTAACGGCCGCCCGATCGCCAACGCAACGCTGGTAATTGCCGGCGGGAACTTAAGCGAACCGATCACCGTCGTGACCGGAAGCTTTGGTTATTACAATGTCCCGGACCTGCCCGCAGGACAAAACTATGTCATCAGCGTTTCCGCCAAGCGCCACCGCTTTAACGACGCTTCGCAGGTCGTCAGCCTGACGGGCGATCTGGTGATGGACTTTGTTGCTAACCAGTAAGCGGAGAGGAAGAGGAAAGAAGGAAAGAAGGAAAGAAGGAAATTAGGAAAGAAGGAAAGAAGGAAAGAGAAGAGGCGGGTCTTTGGCCCGCCTTTTTTGTTTGATGTTTTTAAAAGCTCCCCTCCTTACGAAGGAGGGGTGGCACGCGCTTCGCGTGACGGGGTGGTTCTCTCTTAACTAATTAAGACGCACCACCCCGGCGCTAAAGCGCCACCCCTCCTCGTCAAGGAGGGGAGTTTTTGTTTCCTGATCAATAAAAAACCACCGGGAAATATCCCGGCGGCTGATGAGGAAAATCAGAAATTACTTTCCGAATTAATTATTGCGTGAGCGTTTGTTCCGGTCCCATTTATTCCGGCCATTGTTCTGATAGCGCTGGAACGCTTCATTAAAGCCGCGCACAAAACCTTCACGATAGGCGATCTGAAAATCGGACCTGCCGCCGTGGCGCGATTGATAGCCGCGCGAAGCGATCTTGTAGGTCGAATTGTTTTCCGCGTTTGAATTGCGATGGCTGCGGGCTTCTTTTAAACCTTTTTTCAAACCGTCTTCATAACCCTTTTGCACTGCAAAGCGGTACATTTTGCCGCCGTTGTTATCATAACGGTCGTTATTGTTGCGATCGTTTTGACGGTTTTGGTATTGGGCGTGGACGTTCGTTCCCGAGATGAGCAAAAAGCCCACCAGTAACGAAAGAGCCAGGCCGATATTTTTAACGTTTTTTAGTAAATTATTTAATTTCATATTGGAGTTTCTCCACTTCCCGTAGCGCAAGCCTCATGCCACGCGCCGCGCCCGGCAGTTCTAAAGCAGTTACCGTCTTTCTCAGGATCTATCCCTGCACCAAACGATACTCAAAACGTATGCATTGAAGCCCATATAAGGTTAAATGATTGTAAAACAAGGGTTTGTAAATGACTGGATTCCAGGTGAAACAAAACTCCCCTCCTTACGAAGGAGGGGTGCCCGCAGGGCGGGGTGGTTCTCTCTTAGTTAATTCAGACGCACCACCCCGGCGCTAAAAGCGACTAGGGTAAATTTTGACGGAGAGGAGAGAACCACCCCGACACGCTGCGCGTGCCACCCCTCCTTCGTAAGGAGGGGAGTTTATTGTTTTCCTTGAAACACTTCACCTGCCGCTTTCGTTCATAATAGTGAACCCTGATGGCCGAAATTATTACTAACGCATCTCAACTTACCGCGGGCTGGCTGACCGAGGCGCTGCTGCGTAACGGACATCTGCGGCAGGGAAGCGTGAAGGAAATTTTCGTCGAAACTTTCACCAGCTTCTTCGCAGATTTTTACCGGATGGACATTACCTACTCCGATGATGCGCGGCCCGCGCTCCAGTTGCTGATGCCGTGGATGATCCTGAAAGTCCCGTTTGCTGATAACGAGCAGGCGCTCTTCATGGGGCGCGAGGAACGTGACGCGTACCTGAAATTACCGAAGCTGATGCCCGACCCGCCCTTTCCCAGATGTCTCGACACATTTCTCGATGAAGAGACGGGGCGCTCGCAGATCCTGCTGGAAGATATCTCGGCGACACATTTTCGCGGCGACACACCGGAGCAAATATCGCACCGCCAGTGGGAGCTGGGCGTCGAAGCGCTGGCCGCGCTGCACGCTTTCTGGTGGGAAAGCCCCGCGCTTGGCGGCGAGATCGGGAAACTGCTTGACGATGAGGAAATTGAGCGGATAAAAAAACTGCACGAAGAATCGCTGCTGAAATTTTTTAGCGCGCTGGGCGACGAGCTCTCCCCGCGGGTGCAAGCGGCGTATGAAAAAACGTTTGCGTTCCTGCCGCGTTTTTGGCGCGAGCGGCTGATGTCGCGCCGGCGCAATACGCTCATCCACGGCGATGCGCATTCATGGAATTTGCTCTTTCCCCGGGACGCGGAAAACGGACGTGTTTTTCTCATCGACCTGGCGACGCTGCGCGTGCGCCCGGCGACCAACGACCTCGCCTACCTGATGGCGATGAAATGGAAACCCGAGCGCAGGGCGAAATTCGAAATGCCGCTGCTAAAGTATTATCACCAGCGCCTGCTGGCAAACGGCGTGCGGGACCTTTCCTGGGAAGATTGCCTGCTCGATTACCGCTATTCGATCCTCACGCATATGACCACTCCGGTGGTGCAGTGCGGCTGCGGATTTCTTTCACCGGGCATCTGGAAAGCAAATTTCCAGCGCATTTTTGCGGCCTATGAAAATTTGGGCTGCGAAGAATTGCTGAAGTCAGTACCGGGAACGCAGTGACCGGCTAAATGAGCGCAGCGAAAAACTAACGGCATCCAGGCCGTCGGACAAGAAGCCGGTCACTGCGTTCCCGGTACTGACCTCATGGCATTATCGCGCGGGCATTTCGTGTGATTCGTGGTTAAGTTTTAGTTTTACTACACCAGGCAATAGTAAGAATTTAACCACGAATCACACTAAACACACGAAGCGCTTTTACCCGGCGGTTTTCGCATCAGCAGCAGGGGCGGCAGGCGCGGACGCCGGCAGCGGGTGAGTGTCATTGGCGAATTTTATCGCCCGCAGGGCGGGCAGGTTCCACGGCAGCTTCGCCGGGTAAGTCGCCTTCAACATATAATCGAGCCCCATTTCAAACGCCGTGCCCGCCCAGTTTTTCAGATTGCCTTCGGTGCGTTCGAACCACTGGTGGACGGTGGCGTCCTGGTCGACCTCTTTGGCGCCGTCGTCGTTGCAGGTCAGCCGGTGGCCGGGCGCATAGGCCGCCGCGCGCTCTTTGGCATACTTGATAAACTGGCGATAGCTGCCGCCTTCATTCCACTGGTCGAAATGAAAATCGAAATAAGTGCTCGGCACATTTTCACAAGTGATCTTTTCGTTTTCAGTGAGGGTGCCGGAGCTGGTGCAAACGTGAATGTCGCTGCCGACAACTTGTTTGAGCGCGGTTTCGGTTTGCTGCATCCAGGTGGCGAGGTTCCAGTTGTCCTGCACCTGGGTAGGCGGCGTGTTGGCCGGGGTCAGCGCGCCGCCCATCCGCACTTCGTTGCAGAGCTCCCAGAGGATGTTGGGCTTGTTTTTTAATTTTTGCCCGACGGCGGTGATGAGCTGTTTCTGCAGCGCCTTAAAAGGGTCAACGGCGGTCGGCGTAAAGAAATCGCGCAGCCGTTTGCGCATCGCCACGCCGCCGGCTTCGTAGGGGGTGAGGCCGAACGGATTATTGACCGGCGCCTGGCCCTCGTCCTGAATGGCCTGGTAGTGAAACAGGCAAACCTGAACGAGAAACTTTTTATTATGGGCTTCGTCGGCGAGCTTGGCGAGGTTGTCGAGAAAGGCCGGGTTGATCGTCTTGTCCGCCCGGTAAAGCGGTATGTGGCGGTCGGCGTTAACCTCGCTTAGCCCGTTGGAAAAAATCACGACCTTGACCAGGTTAAAGGGATAGCCTTCACCTTTTAAGTACTGAAAAAAATTGCGCGGATCGCTGTTAGTGGCGCCCAGTTTATTGTCGGAAGCAAGCCCGAATGCGTTAAAGCCGATCAGGCGAGCGGGTAATTGAAATGGCATAAATACGAATATCTCCTTATGGGAATTTTGGTTTAAATTATTCAGGGGGCCCTTAAAAAAAACAATGCCGCTGGGGAACGCACCGTTCGAGATCCTTAACCACAGGGAGTGGGAATCCGTCTTAGGGGAGGATATTTATAACCCGATTCAGGGGAGCGTGTCAAATGGCATACGGAAGAGCCATCTAAACCGGGTAAAAATAAAGAAGTAGTTAGCCGCAAAAAAGCACAAAAGTCACAGAAACATTTTTTTGCGCTTTTTGTCTTTTGGCGGCGATTAAATTCTGCGCGGTACAAGCTGTCGCTATTTGTCCTGACAAAAAGCCATTAAGAAAATAAGACAAGCTAAAGCTTGAACTCTGAACCGGTAAAATAAAGAGCTGGTTAGCCGCAAAAAAGCACAAAAGTCACAGAAACATTTTTTTGCGCTTTTTGTCTTTTGGCGGCGATTAAATTCTGCGCGGTACAAGCTGTCGCTATTTGTCCTGACAAAAAGCCATTAAGAAAATAAGACAAGCTAAAGCTTGAACTCTGAACCGGTAAAATAAAGAGCTGGTTAGCCGCAAAAAAGCACAAAAGTCACAGAAATATTTTTTTGCGCTTTTTGTGCCTTTGGCGGCGATTAAACTCTGCGCGGTTACAAGTTGTCGCTACTTGTCCTGACAAAAGGCCATTAAGAAAATAAGACAAGCTAAAGCTTGAACTCTGAACCGTTTTGCCTGGCTGCTTGGTATTTTCCTAAACAGAACTGAGAAAAAACCACACTGAGGCGAAACGTTTTGCGCTTGTTTTGCATAATATTTAGAAAGGAGAACTCCCATTGGTTATGTTAGACAATGCCAAGATAAGTGAAGATCAGGTCGAGGTCATTGCAGAGGCGGTGGCAAAAAGAAGCTGGTGGAAAAATCCGGCGCTCTATATTCCGGTGATCACGGCGGTGCTGGGCAGCCCGGTCGTGCTGGCGCTGCTGCCTGCCAAGGTCGAGACGGCGGAGCCGAAACCCGTCGCGCAGCAATTCGCGCAGAAAGCTGAAAGAACAGGTTATAACCGGACGTGGCAATCGCGCCGGGATGAACCCAAAAGCGCTACGGTGATCATGGCTTCGGACCTGCGGAAAGGGCCTAACCCCAGGAAAGACCGGGTGATACATCTCGCCGAAGGCGCCAGGCTGGTTTATAAGAATTGCAATCGCTATCCGGAAGTGGTGGACGAAATGGAAGGGAAATGGTGCGAAGGGACTTACCTGGACAAAGTCGGCAAGCCGCATCACGGCTGGATATTTACCGCCTATCTGCACACCGATACGGAAGAATCCTGAACTCGTTGATGAAAGCGTAGCGGCTCTTGTTTAGGTATTTAGCCTGCGCTTCGTGGTTAAGCTTTCAGTACCGTCGTTTGTACGGATGCAACGAGTTTAACAACGGATATACACGGATCAGAACTACACCTAAATTGCCGCCTTGATCCGCGGCACTTTTTAGATCGACCAGCCCCCCAGCGGTGTGCCTCGCAAGTTTACTGAAATTTTTCGCAAAAAGTATGGAAAAAATCGTCTATAATATAACTTAAGATCCTACAAAATTTATTTACAACTTTGCCTGATGTTTAGGTAATATATTTAACAAAGAGGAATTCCCATTATGAGTGACGATCATAAAACGAGCCCTAAAGGAGCCGAAGAAGCAGAGCACGAGGCCGCGCCCGTTTCCGGAGAAGAGGAAGAGGCCCGGGCAACCCCGTGGTGGAAAAAACTGAGCGTGACGATCCCGGCGATCACCGGTCTGCTGGTGGCGCTGACGCCGCTGGTCGTGCTGCTGATGCCCGCGCAGCATAAACCGGAAACGCCCAAGGCGGAACCGACGCCGATATATTTAATGCAGCCCGTGCAGGCCGCCACACCGGTGCCGACCGCACAGCCGCGCCGCAACAATCGGCCTTATATGGCGACGGTCAGCACGCCCGCCGGATTGTATATGCGTTCGGGGCCGAACGAAAAAACCAACCCGCTGATAAAATTGGAACAGGGCTCGCAGGTCAAAATTTCAAACTGCAAAACTACCGTCTATATCGGCGATGTCGAAGGCCAATGGTGCCAGGCGAGCTACAAGGACGCCGAAGGTAATTCACACCGCGGCTGGATGTTCAACGCTTTCCTGATCGAAGATTCGGATGAGACGTAGAGATCAGTGAATCGTGAATAGTGAATAGTGAATTGTGAATTGTGAATTGTGAATCGTGAATTGTGATAGTGAATTGTGAATCGTGAATTGTGAATTGTGAATTGTGAATTGTGAATTGTGAATCGTGAATTGTGAATCGTGAATTGTGAATTGTAGGGGCAGGGCTTGTACCTGCCCGTTTTATTTAGTTCGTCACCTTCGGCGACGTGACGCGCTTGTTACCATGGACGTCGGGTTGCACCCGACGCTATTAAATCTGTCTCCTACGGAGACAACTGCGTGTCCCAATTCACAATTCACAATTCACAATTCACAATTCACAATTCACAATTCACGATTCACGATTCACGATTCACAAATTTCACTATTCACGATTCACGATTCACCATTCACTAAGCCTTGCTCCACTCATATTTTTCCGTCACGAACATATCGCCCTGGGGAAAATGCACGGTGATGGTGCGAAAGGTAGGAAGGTTGGTTTTTTTGTCGATCCAGAGTTCGACGTCGCCGGCGTTCTTTTCATTTTCCACGCCCAGTTTGTAAAAGACCACGATCAGTTTTTTGTCTTTCTGTTTTAGCTCGGCGCGGGCCAGCGGAGAATCGGGCGGATTTTCTTTGTTATAAGCGGGATTTTGCACCACCAGCCATTGGTACACCGAGCCGTCGATGCGGTCGGGAGGTTTATTGCCGGTCAGGCGCGCGATATTGTGCATCAGTCCCATCCGCGACATTCCGATCAGTATGCCGGGGCGAAGCCCGGCGGGCGCGTCCATTTCGAACGGAGATTTCTCGCCGCCGCCGCTCAGTTTTGTGCCGTCGCATAAAAGAAAAAGCTTGTGGTCTTTGCCCAGGAATTTCCCCGACGTGCGGTAATCCATCACGTTGCCTTTTTTAAATAAGATCTCGCCTTCGAAAGTGCCGGTGACGGCGCCGGTCGCTTCGATGCGGAATTTTACGCGCCGATTCTTTATCTTCATCAAATTGGCCTCCATTTTATCGAACACCTCTTTCGGTGAACGGTAATCGTCGGCGACGATCGTGGATGTGAGACAGAGCGATAATAATATTAATAAGACCGGAAAGCGTAACCCCTTGAACATATCTGCTTCTCCTTTGTTATGTATCTAAGTATAAACAATCGTGGCAGAGCTAAGCAATGCGGTTTGGTCTCGAAGTCAGAACCGGGAACGCAGTGACCGGCTAATGAGCGCAGCGAAAAACTGACAGCAGCCAGCCCGTCGAGATAAAGGCCGGTCACTGCGTTCCCGGTTCTGACCTCATGTCTCTTCCCAAAACAGAACGCGAACCGTTTCACTCAGCGCGGAAGGGCGGTGGCAGTCGGCACGGCCCGCGGGGATGTGGATGAGATCGTCTGGGTGGTAGGTCACATCCGCGCCGTTCTCAAATTCGATGCGCAGATCGCCCTCGAGAACGATGCCGCGATGGCCGCGCTCGCACCACTCGGGGTGTTTCAGATCACGGCCAAACTCGAGCAGCCTCGCCTCACGTCCGTCCGCTTCGCACAGCTTAAAGCGCGCGCCGCCGGGCGTCTGCTGCCAATCGATCTCGTCAAAGGACGCACGGTAATTTTTCATCTCAGATAATTTAATTTTAGCGCGTAATGGTTTGCTCTATTTTGACATATATAAATAGAAGCAGCGAAATTTTCCCAAAAAACGCTGATCGCGGGATTGGTGCCGATTTACCGAAATCCCCGGTTTTTAGCGCGGAAGTATTGCTGTAAAACATTACCAGGCCACGGTTTTGAAAGTTTGCGATATTTTTTGCAAAATGCTTGACAGCGGCGTTCAAGGGGCGTATTATCGCCACACTCTCAAGCCGGGCACAATTTAGTTTTTTTACGACTGCAGCTTTCACAGCAGTTTACAGATGTCTCGCGACCCATTCGGTCAAAAGTTTTTTATGGCCGTTTCCGACAAGAGCATGATCAGCGTTCTTATCGACCAGGGTAAGTCCAAAAAAATTGCGGAAGGAAAATGATATGAAAGCGATACCCAATCAAGAAAATAAATTTACATGTAAAAAAGGCGAAACGGTAACTTTCACTTTTGATGAAAATGGGAGCACCGTCTTTCTGGTTACCAACGCGTTCATTACTCCGGTCAACCCTGCCAAAGTCGATGAGGAAAAGAAGAATTTGGTTTTTACGGTAGAGGAAGACACCGTGCTGCTTATAACTTATGTATTCAGTAATCCCGCGAGCGGGAATTACGACATAAACATTAAGGGCAGCGAGGGCGGAAATTTCAGCGACCGCGTGACACAGCCCATTCGCCGCCGGGTGGCTAATCGCACTTACACTTTTGGTATAGCTTAGAGGTGAAAATATGAAGGTTAAATTAATAATTTTTCTGACTTTACTCTTTTTGTTTTTCACGCTACCTTCCGGCATCCGAGCGCAGGAATCTGTGGACAAGAAGATCGACAGTGTCGAGCAGGAGATCGAGTCTCTTAAGAAAAGGAAACTGGCTGCCCTGGAAAAAGTCCGCAATGAGCTGAAGAAAGAAGTTCAGGGCCTGGAACAAGGGCAAACTTTGCCGGCGGAAACAGCGTTGGAAACTCCTGCCAAACCGGCAGAGAAGATTCCGGCGAACGGCGGCGCGATCGACACTGCCGGAACGCCGAAAAATAATGTGGTCAACGCCGGATTTCTGAGAGACCCGGCCCCGGCAAGGGGAACTTCTCCGGTTCAGCCGGCGCCTATTAAAAAGGCCGCGGCTGCCGCTCAACCGGCTCCTCAATCGGCCGGCAATACCGCGCAAACAGGCACCAGCCTTTGCCTGGCGGTGCAATTGGAACCGGATAAATACAGCCTCACCGAAGTGGAAACCTGTAACCTGGCGATAGAGATCGTCAGGCAAAGATTTGCTAATAATGAGGCGAAGCGGGGAATGTTCATATCTTCGGCCAACGATTCCGTCATGGGAATTCTGGGAGAAAAAATAGCCCAGTCGGCCGACGCAAAGTTAGACAAAGCGGTAAAGACGTTTCTGATCGGATCGGAAGCGGCGCGTACCGATAAACAACCCGGCGCGGATTCCAAAAGCGCCGGCACGACCTCGCTGGCGGTCAAGGGCGGCGTTCCGGCCTTTCTCGCCTGGGCGCTGGAAAATGGCGGGGCGGAAGGATCGAGGGATGGAAACACCATAACCTTTAGGGTCAATCCCCTGGGCCTGGCCGATTCGCTGGCGAATTGGGGCAGCTCGAACGGGCTTATCACGGTTGCGGACGATAAGAGGTTCAACAGTTTATTTCGCGATAAGGACGATCCTTTTATCCGCGTGCTGAAAAATACCTCGCTGGGTTTTTCATTCGATATAACCCGCGGCACCGATCCGCCTACTTTGATCGGAAGCAAACAGCAATTGTCCGCCGTATCCGCGAGATATCAATTTCTCAACCGGCGTGACCCGCGTAATTCGCGATACAAAGAAGACTGGGCGGTTTTCCGGCGTGATCAGCAGCGTTACACGGACAAAATTGCGGAAATTTTACCGACCCTGATCACGTTCAATACATCGGCATCCGGGGACCATTATCGGAATGCCGATCTGGAAGCCTGGTTTCAGGCCGCGAATGCGGCGGTGACGGACGTGCCGACGGATCTGACCGGGAACCAGACCACCGCGGTCGAGGCGGTACGCGTAATTTTGGCGCAGCAGATCGACAAGCTGCCGGCCGACAAACTGAGAAACAACCCGGCACTGGTAGCCCAGCTCAATTCCTTTTTTACGGAGTTTGTTACCTTGAACGATAAACTCAGTGAGGTTCTGAAAAAAGTGGCTAACGGTGAAGTGATCACCTTCGAATACACCAACTATCGCAATGTGAACGCGCCGGACCTTTCCAATTTCCGGTTCATCGCTTCGAAAGGTTTTTGGGAAGGCGCGGATCTTACCTTTAACGCTTCGCTGACGATGTTTAATAAAAAGCCGACTTCGACGGACCCGGCGGCGAATGTCAAACGCATTCGCGATTTTGATTTCACGCTGCAGGCCGATATTCCGTTCAGCTCATTCATCAAGCGGGCGGCGACGGAAATGGCGCGGCCCGGTAATGAAGTGCGCACGCCCTTAATAGGCATTCCGGTGCTTACGTTTGCCGGAAAATATCAGCGGATGCAGAGCGATGGGGTAATGCCGGATGGAACGGTCAAGACCGGGACCAGAGGCGACCTCGCTTTTGGCCAGGCCAAGCTGACCATTCCGATCAACTTCAACGGGCTGAGCATCAAGCTGCCGTTTTCCATAACCATGTCAAACCGCACGGACCTCATCAAGGAAAAAGAGATCCGCGGTAATTTCGGTTTCACGCTCGACATCGACCCGTTCTTCTCGGCGCTGAAAAACATGCTGCCGGGAAATCCTTTCCAGCCATAGGCCGGGCGGATATTTCGGGCCCTTAACTTAAATCAAAGCCGGCTTGTTTGGCCGTGTCTCGCTGCTCTCGGGACACGGCTTGTTTTTGGGCTTTTGAAGTGACAAAATTATTTTGTCGTTAGCGATCTGGAAATTACGTCTTAAGGAGGCTTTGAATTTATGTTCTTCAAATTGAAAGATTCTTTATATCGTATCTGGCGAGGTATTTTGAGCGGTTACGGCAACTGCGGCAAGTGCGCCTGCAGCCAATATGATCAGTCGGACGCCGGCGGCGATCAGTGCCGCTGCGGACACTCATACGCGGACCACTGGTGATCTTAAAATATCACGTTCTTAAGTATACTTACGGGCAGGAAAACTCCTGCCCGTTTTAAATTTAAATGTAAGAAAATAATTTGTTCATTATGTAATCTCTGTATACAAGGGGTAACAAAGTGAACAAACCGCGGGAAGAAGGCGGTTTGTCGGTAGCGTCTGCGTTAGCAGATGCGTAAAAACGCTGTGCCATAAACCTGGGAGCGCAGGCATCCTGCCTGCAAGCGCGGCTTGCCGCGCTAAAAGCTGACGCGATCGCGCGGCCACTTCGGGTTGCTTCGAACGCTCCGCGTTCGTGCCGGCAAGATGCCTGCGCTCCCGGAAAGGACGCCCGGCTTTTTAATACGAATCGCGCTGCTACCGGTTCCTGCCTTTTACCGGCGCCGGGTCGAAGAATAAAAGCTCGCGGCTAAAGGGAGCGTTGGCGATAAAATCCGCGTCGGTAATATTCTGGCCCAGTGAAAATACCTGGCTCGCTTTGTTGAAATGGTAACGCTTGATGGAAACCGACACGGTGTACTCGTTGCCGATCAAATTGGTGAACTGGTAGGTGCCGAAATTTCCGGTAAAGACCGTGATGGGCGATGCCAGGTTTCCGCCGCTGATGGTGACGGCGGCATTGCGGATCGGCATCCCGGTGGTCGTTCGCACCACTCCGCTCAGCGTCCACGGCCCGAAGGCGAGCGCGCCGCGTTCGGTTGAGCCTTTGTCACAGCCGGCGCCGAAGGGCCGCCCGAACCCGCGCTGATCGATGGACACGGCCGTACCGCAATCGTTAACACCCATCGGTATCGTATCAAGCAGGGGGCTCGCGGCAGAGAGCAAATGCGTCAAAGAAGGCCCGCCGTTATTTTGCAGCGGCCCCAGCTGGGGGTCGAAACCGAAAGTGTTATTCGGGCCATTGGTGGTAAGCACGGTGTCGGAGGTATTTTCGATATGGTTGAAATCCAGGGCGTTGACATTACCGCGAATGTCCGGCCCGACCGGCGCGCTATTGTCAGCCGCGATGGAATTATTAATATTCAGCGAGGTTACGCCCGGAGATAAGCCCCCGCCGACAGCGGTCGCGGTATTGCCGGTGATCGTGCAAAAATTGAAGTTCGTAATAATGACCGCGCTGCCGGTTCTATCCATAAAAACACCGCCGCCCGTCCCGCCGCTATTCCCGCTGATCGTGCTGTTGAGAAAATTGGTTATGACGAAAATACCGCCGCTGCCGGAACCGGCAAAGATGCCCATGCCGCCGCCGAAGGCCGCACCGGTATTGCCGGAGATCGTGCTGTTATTAATATTAAGCGTGACCGGCGCGCCGTTCACGTTGACGGCTATGCCGCTTCCCAGAGCGTTGCCGGTGTTACCCGCGACAGTCAATTTATCCCACGTTCCGGTGATCTTTCCGGTCGTGACAATAGCTATTCCCGATCCGCTGATGCTCGTGCCGCCGGTGATGCCGTTTCCGCTGATCACCGTATTGGTGATGTTGAACAGGGAAGTCCCGGTCGGACTGAAGCGGATGCCGCTGCCGTTTCCCCCGCCTTCGTTCGGGCCGGTGCCTGAACCAAAACCCTGATTACCGGTAAAAGAGCTGTCAGAGATATTCAGGTTGATACCCGCGCCCGACAGACTGGCGGCGCCGAAACCCGAGGCAAAAGCAGATCCCGGAGTGCCGGTGGTGAGGGCAGTGTTGCCGGAAAAAGCCGACCCCGTGATGGTGAGGGTGCGCAGAGCATCGGTCACGCTGTACATTCCACCGCCAAAACAGGTGGCCCCTCCCGCATTACAGGTATTGTTGGTGACCATTACGTTGTTAAGAGTGATATCGCGTTCATTCCAGATACCGCCGCCGCCCGCCGCGCGATTGGAATCGATCACCGAATTGCTGATGGTCAGAGTGCCGACGCTGCGGATCCCGCCGCCGCGTGTTCCGGAGTTTGCAGGCCCGGCCAGCTTTCCATATCGGATGGTCACTCCGGTTATGTTAACGGTGATGTTCGGGCTGATCACTTCCAGCACCCGATCGCCGGCGGTATTCGGTGTGGCAGCAGCCTGCAGGATAGTATCTGCCGCTCCCGCGCCGACGATGTCGAGATTTCCGTGGTCGATGTCCCAATCGCCGCCTAAATTGCCGTCCTCGCCCGGTTGGATCAAGGTCTGGGTGTAAACACCCGCGGGCAGGATGATGGTGTCGGCGTCATCTATTATTCCGGCCTCGATCAAAGCGGCACGCAGTGAGCACATACCGTTTATGTCGGCGCAAATACCGTCAAGATTGTTATCGATGGTATCGGCGGTCGTATTGACGACAAACGCCGCCGCCGGGGCAGCGCCGGCCAGACAAAATGTGATCAACAAGAGCATGAATAGCGAGCTCGAGATATTTTTCATAAAACCTTCCAATTACGATATGTGACGGTGAATTTTTTTTAGAGAACCCGTTTGTGTGTCATCAAAATAACCGAAAAGGCCGCGAATGGCAAGAGAAAAGCATTATTTAGAGAGTGAGAGAACCACCCCGTCGCACGAAACGTGCGCCACCCCTCCTTCGTAAGGACGGGAGCCTAAAGAGTGGCGCAAAAACTCCCCTCCTTACGAAGGAGGGGTGCCCGAAGGGCGGGGTGGTTCTCTGCCAAAAAATATAAAAAGGGACGGCCAAAGGCGCCGCCCCAAAATACCGCACCATGAACCTCAAGGCGTGCCGCGCAGTTCTTCGATCGCTACGAAGTCAAACGTGGCATCGCCGGTCAATTCGATCGGGAAGGCGGTTGGCGCGAACGTGTACCGCTTCGAACTGACCGAGATCGTATAGGTCGCACCGGCAGGAATGTTGGTAAAGACGAACACACCGAGTTGGCCGGTAACCGCGACGAGCGGCTGCGGCAGCGATCCGCCCTGCAGCACGACCGAGGCGTTAGCGATCGGGCGGCCGCTCGCCAACTTCACTGTGCCGCTGATCGTGGATGGGCCGAAGGGAACGACCGATGTGCCGATGCCCCAGCTGCCGTTAAAGTCCGTGACGCCGGCAGCGGCGGCTGTGTTAGAGCCCGGTGTCATAACCGCGCCGGCTGCCTGTACGGGTGGGAAGCTTTTCCAAAGCAGATAACCGTTCTCGTCACCGTTGATATCGGCGTTGTTATAGGTGAACGTCAGGTTTGCCGTCAGATCGCCGATCTCTGCCAGCGTCCAGTATTGCGACACGGCTGTTGTCGGTTCGAGGCCGTTAAGCGAGCTGTCGTTCGGCCTGACGGATAACGATGACGGATTCGTGGCCAACGTGGTAACGGTCGCCGCGACCGGAGAGTAATTACCGCCCGCGCCGACGTGGTAGGTGTATGAACCCGTAGCAGCATAGCTGCGGCCCAGCGTTCCATTGACGAAGCCCGCGACGCGCGTCACGGCGCCGTTGTGCGTCAGCGTGTTGGTGCTGGTATTGACCTGGCCGCTCGTTAAAAACAGCGCGCCGCTTACGGTCAGGTCGCCGCCCGCGATGAACAGGTCGTCGGTCGCCGGATCGTTGTTGTCATAGGTCAGCGACACCAGCGTGCGCGCCGGATTTATTTCCGGCCCGGTCACGCGCGTGTTGCCGGTGCGCAGGTAGGTGACGGTTTCGCCGCCGGTGCCCAGATCGAACACCATGGGAATATCGATCGTACCGGCGAGTGTCGGCGTGGTGGTGTTGCCGAATTGCACGACGCTGACGGTCGCGTCGTTGTTGCCGAGCGTGAGTTTATCGGCAAACTGAACGTTGCCGGTAAATATCCGCAGGTTGCGAACGCGCAGCTGGTTGGTCTGCTGCATTTTCATGACCAGCGACTGCACGCCGATATTGGTAAAGATCGTCCCCCAGGTGCCGCTGCCCGTAATGTTACAGGCGATCGTCGGATCAAAGGGAACAAAATTCGACGCCGCGCCGTTGGCGATAAACTGGCCGTTATTGCTCAGCTGCCCGCCGTTAAGAAGAAAGACATTGTTGCCGATGTTAAAGGTTCCGGCTTCGATCGACATGGACTTTGTCAGGTTGTTCCACGTGACGGGTGCGAGCATGGTAAAGGTGTGCGCGGCGGCGCTGCCGTCGAGCTCGAAATTGGGAAACACGCCCGCGCCGGCAAAGTTTTGCGAGCCGCCGGTGGTCGAACCGTTGCCAAAGCGGATCGCTCCGCCGGGAACGTTTAATGTGCCGGTGCCGGTCGCGCCGGATTGCAGGCGGTAATCGCGCGGGCCGGTCGCCGCCGTGCTCGCCTGCTGGACCTCGATCTGCCCGGCCGTGATGCTGTAGACAACCGTCGCCGCCGTCGATGTGCCCAGATCGAAACAGGCCAGGGTGGTGGAAGTATTTCCCACCTTGCAAGCGGTGATAAAGCCGCCGCTCTGAGTGTAATTAAGGATATTGGTCAGCGGTACGCCGACGCCGAAACGCCCGGTCACTTGAATAGCGCCGCCTTCGACGATGACCGTGCTGCCGTTATTAAAGACAACGGAATTATCGGCCGCGGTACCGACGTTATAGACGCCGTTGGTCATGCGGAAAAGCCCGCCCACGGTCGCGCTGCCGTTTTGCGCCGCCACCTGGTAACCGACGTTGTTGAGCCAGAACCCGCCCGTCACCGGGATGGTATAAGAAGCGGTAGAGAAGGTCCGGTGGGTGCCGGTAAATGTTCCCGATATTTTGAAAGTGCCGTTGGTCAATGTCAGGTAACCGGAACCGGCGGTGTCGGTAGTTGAACCCTGGACGGTGAATTGGCCCAGGCTCAGCTCAAGAATATTTGCGCCGGAAGTTCCTTTGTTGACGGTGATCGAGCGCACGTCATTTACCGCACCGCTGCCGCCAAAAGTATTATTTTGCGCGCCGGTAAAAACGATGCCGGCGCCCGCGGAGTTGGCGTTGGTGCTGAAGTCGAGCGAGCCGTTGTTAGTCAGATTACCGCCCAGGCTCAGCACGTGGGTGGTGACCGAGCCGCTCGGATTGCTGCGGAAGACATCGGATGCTCCGATGCCGACATTGCCGCCCACGGCCAGGGTACGCGCGTTGGCCGATTCGAATTGCAGGGTCGCGTTGCTGCCCTCGGGCGAAGCGCTGTCGGCCTTGCTTTCATCGCTTTTATCGGGGCCGCCCGCGAGCGGGGCGTCGTTGCCGACCTTGAGGCTCAAACATGCGGCGTCGGTATCGATGGTGACCGTCGCGCCATCGGGGATGGTGACGTTGTCGCCCGCGTTAGGCACCACGCCGCCCGCCCAGGTTCCCGGCACGCTCCAATTACCGGCCACAGCATTAGCGGTGATATTGCCCGCCGCCGGGGTCGTCTGGCTACCCGTGGCCGGGGCGCTAAACGCGCCTTCGGTAATGGCGGTGATGCGGTAGGTGTAATTCGTCAAAGGCGTCAGGCCGGTATCGGCAAAGCTGGTCGCGTTTGCCGCGGTCGCGGCGATGTCGGTGAAATTAATTCCGTCGGTCGAGCGCGAAACTATAAAGCCCGTTTCGTTCGACGAATTGTCCGTCCAGTTGACGGTGATGGTAGCCGCCGTGACGCCGGTGAAATTCACGCCGCTCGGGGCCGCGGGAACGCTTGGCGAAAAAGTATAGGAAGTGCCGGCAGGGATCGCGTCCATCTGCGTGTTGTTGGCGGCGGCGTAGCTGACGGTGTTGCCGTTAGTGGTGACGCTGGCAAAATTCGTCGCGCTTGCCGCTTGCAGCCCGATAGAGTAACCGCCGTCGGCGGTGGTGGCGGGCGTGCCCGCGCCATAGACAAATTGGACGACGCCGCTGCCTTCAAAAAGCCAGAGCTGGAAAGTGCCGTTTCCGACCGGGGCGACGCAGCTTCCGTTGCGCGTGATCTTCATGTTCTGCCACTCGACGATCATCTTGCGCGTGCCGGGCGAGCCGATGGTTTTAAAATGGACCTGGCCGGTCGTGCCGGTGCAGAGGTCGTCCCAGAAAGCCATCAGCTTTGGCTGGTTGGCGGTGGTGGCGATGCCGTTGGTAAACGACGTGCCGGTGGGCGCGATGCCGAGGCTTAGAAACCCGTTGGCGTTGACGCCAAACTGCGTGTGGTTCACCCCGTCAAACCGGAAAGTGAAACCGATATTCTGCAGCGTTGAATTGCCGTCGTCGTTGGCGGGAACGATCAGCTGCGTGGTGCCGCTCGACATATCTTCGAGAGGGACGCTGCCCAGCGCGGCGAAATTATAAGTGGCCGCGGTGATCAGCTGATCGGACGCGCAGGGAATGCCCGCTATAATTTGGGTGCTATTTTGCGGCGCGCACGGGTCGGGAAGCTCGCTTTCGTCAGGCAGATCGCTCGCCGGTTTCACTTTAGGTTCAGGCAGGCGATCGGTCACCATCCCAACATATTTCGGGCCGGCATATTTTTGGGCTGTAACGCAAAGGGCCGTCAGAACTAATATTAACAACGTGATGGACAGTGATTTAAAGACGCGCATTTTTTCCCTCCTTAAAGACGTGGCAGTAGTGAAAGGCCAAGCGGCGGATAGAAGTGATGCCCAAAAGATAACCGTCAAAAAGAAGGTTATCTCATTTGAGATCACTCATCTGCCGGTTTTGAAAAAGATAATTTACAGAAATTAAATTAATTTTAAACAAATGGCAGGCAAAGTTCAATGTTTTTTTCAGGCGGGTATTGAGTTTGGCCCGCTCTTCCTGGGAGCGCCGCAACAGAGAGAACCACCCCGTCGCGGAAGCCGCGCCACCCCTCCTTCGTAAGGAGGGGAGCTTAAAGAGTCGCGACAAAAACTCCCCTCCTTACGAAGGAGGGGTGCCCGAAGGGCGGGGTGGTTCTTTGCGAAAGCGAAAACAAAAAAGGGACGAGTAAAAATACTCATCCCTTTTCTTCACGGACCTGGCGTCCGGGCTTAGTGTGCGTTGTAGTTGGCTACGGGGTAATCGCCGTTCTGGCCCCACTCCGCCGAGAAGAAGCCCGCCGTCGAACCCAGCACGTAGAAGAAGTTCTGCGTCGGATCGGCGTTCGGCCTCCAGATGGCGATGTCGGTCTTACCGTCGCCGTCATAGTCTCCCTGCGTCGGGAAGTCGGTGGCTGAGTTGCCCCACAGCTGGGCCGTATCAGCACCGCCGCTGCTCGGGTGGATCCACCACAGGATCTGTCCGCCCGTGCCTCTGATCGTGGCGATGTCGGTCTTGCCGTCAGCGTCATAATCACCCGGAACGATCACATCCGTCGGGGTTCCGAAGACGAGTGAATCGGATGAGCCGGTAGCGAACAATCTCCAGAAGCGGGCCTGGCCGCCGCCGGCATTGCGCTGCACGACAAAGTCGTTCTTGCCGTCGCCGTCATAGTCGCCCGGTGACGGGAAGTCGCCGTTCTGTCCCCATTGGACCGCAAACACGGGACCGCCTACCGATTGACGCCAGTACCAGAAGCTCGGATCGCCCGAAGACGCGCCGGAGCGATAGACCGCGATATCGTCTAATCCATCGCCGTTATAATCGCCGACCACTCGCGGATCATCACCGCTGAGTCCGAAGAACTCCGCCCTGACAGTGCCGGTCGCACTTTGCAGGATGTAATACCCTTGCGAAGCCGGTCGCCAGATAGCGACGTCGGTCTTATTGTCGGCATCGTAGTTGCCCGGGACGAAGAAGTCAGAGGCGATACCCCAGGCATCGATCTGAGTGGTCGTTCCGCCGGCATATTCGGTAAACCAGGTAATCTGGCCGCCGGGTCCGCCGCCGGTGTTTCTCACGACACTATAATCGGTTTTGCCGTCGCCGTTCATGTCGATGTAATTCTGGGCGGGCGCCGCGGTAACGCGTTCGGTCGATCCTTTATCGCAAGAGCCGCCCGCGGGCCGCGGCAATATGCGCTGATCGATCGTAACGGTGGTGCCGCAATCGTTGACGCCGTTGGGTATCGTGTTGATCACGGGGCTGCCGATATTGGGCAGGTGGGTCTGTGTCGGGCCGCCGTTTGAACCCAGCGCGCCGATATTAGGATCGCTGCCTGTCACATTGTTCGCGGTCGAGCCGCCGATGGTCGCAGCGGAGGTGTCTTCAATGTGATTGAAATCCTGTGAGTTGATCGTGCCGGAAATGTCCGGGCCGGTCCCGGTGCCGCCGATCGTGTTATTGGCGACGATCGAGTTTTTCAAATTCAGCACGCCGCTTAAGCGGATGATGCCGCCGCCCGCTTCCGTACCGGTCGCATCCGTGTTGGCCTGGTTGTTGGATACGGTCACGAAATTAAGGTTCAGGGTGATCACACCGGCAGCGACCGGCTGTTCAAACGCAATGCCGCCGCCGTTGGCTGACACTGTGTTGCCGCTGATCGTGCTGTTGGTGAAATTCACCGTGGCGCTCGAACTGGCGCCGAACGTCGAGGCGGCGTTGCTGAGCAGGATCCCGCCGCCATTAGCCGCGGTGCCGCTGCCGATATTGCCGGAAATGGTGGTGCCGGTGAAATTCAGGCTCATATTGCCGCCGTTGATGGTGGCATTAACACCGATGCCGGCGGAATTGCCGGTATTTCCGCTGATCGTGCTGTTGATGATGTTGGAGGTCAGCGTGGAGGTGGCGGCCGTGGCGGTAAATAACTGCAGTCCCACACCCTGGTGCAGGCTGGTGCCGCCGGGCGTTCCCACGTTGTTGTTAAAGGTGCAGTTGGTGGCGTTAAAAACCGCCGCGCCGATGTTTGACAAAGCGCGCACGCCGTCACCGTTGCTGCCCGAAGTGCCGGTGCCCGTGTTGTTGTCAAAGTGGCTGTTGGTCGCGTTTACCGTGAAAGTATCCTGCAGGTAGACTCCCGCGGCAAAGCCGAAACCGCCGGCCTGGCTGATGGCGCTGTTGCCCGTGATCGAGCTGTTAGTGATCGTAATGGTCGATGTGCCGAGCGAAGCTATGCCGCCGCCAAAGGCGCTGCCGCCGCTGACGCGGTTGTTGATGTTTTGCGAAACGGTGGTATTGGTCAATGTGAGCGTCGCCGCGGAATTGCTGATACCGGAGGCGATCGAGTTTCCGTTCGTGGAATTGGTCTGGTTGAGCGTGACCAGGCAGCCATCGAGCGTCAGCGTGCCGAGGTTTTCGATACCCGCGCCGCGCGTATCGGCGGTCATAGTGCCGGTAAAGCGCCCGTGGCGGATGGTCGTGCCGACAATAGTGACCGTGGCCCCGAGGCGAATATTAAAGACGCGCTCGGTGGCGACACCGACCGTCGCGTTGGCCTGCACGATGGTCGTGCCGGAACCGGCGCCGTTGATCGTCAGGTCACCGGTGATGTCCCAATCGCCGCCCGCGTTGGCGTTGTCATTGGCGGAAACGAGTGACTGGGTGTAGGTTCCCGCGGGCAGCGTGATGATGTCCGCTCCTGCCAGGGCATTGGCCTCTGAGATCGCGGCGCGCAGGGAACAGTTCGCGCCGTCGGAACAGGTGCCGTCACCCGGGGTGGTGTCGGCGGTATCGTTAGTGGTATTGACGACAAAAGTCGCTGCCGATGCAGCCATTGTGAAACAGAAAGTGATCAGAACGATCACCAGCAGTCTGGCGATGATTTTCATGCATTCCTCCTCTAAAAGATGCTAAACAAGAACTATTTTTGGAAATTTATTACAAAAGAAGAGTAGCGAAAATAGGCGGAAATGGCAAGAAAAAGGGTGAAATATTAAATGGTAAATGGTGAATTGTAAGTTATGAATGGCGGTAGGGCCCATGACGTCGGAACCGGGAACGGTAGTGGCCGGGTTTGCGGCTTTGCCGCAGTGATGTGCGGTAAGCCTACGGCTTACCGGCAGATGGAATATTTATTTTCGGAGGCTCAGCCTCCGAGGTTATTAAAATCGGCTAACGGAAAGGCAGAGCCTTTCCGCACAGCACGACGGCGGAGCCGCAAAGCCAGAAGAGAAACCCAACTTGCGTCGTTCCGGTTTTGACCAATTACCAATTACCAATCACCACTTGAGGATCATATCTTTCACCAGCGGGGCCGGTCTGACGCCGATCTCCTCGTTGGCGATAAAGTCCACGGTGGTGGTATCCGCGGTGAGCGAGACCACCTGGCTGGGGCTGGCAAAGGTGAATTTCTTGCCCTGTACCGAAACGGTGTAGCTGGCGCCGGGCAGGTCGGTGAACACGTAAGTGCCGAGCATTCCGGTATAGACCGTGATCGGCGCGGGCAGCCCGCCGCCGGAAACCGTCACCGCCGTGTTTCTGATCGGGCGTCCGTCAGAGGTCCTGACAGTGCCGCTTAAGTCCCAGGGGCCAAACGGTACTTCCAGTTCGACCGCGCCTTTTTCACAGAGCCCGCCGCCCGGACGGGTGACGCCGCGCTCGTCAGTGGTAATGGTGGTGCCGCAATCGCTCACGCCGTTCGGGATGGTATTGATCACGGGGCTGCCGGCATTGGGAAGGTGCGTTTTCGGCCCGCTGCCGTTTACCTGGAGTATCCCTAAATTAGCGGAGCCGGTCGCGTTGTTGGTGGTGGTGCCGGTGATGGTGGCGCCGGTCAGGTCTTCGATATGGTTGTAGTCCTGCGAATTGACGGTCCCGGAAATGTCCGGCCCGGTGGTGCTCGTGTTATCGGCGACGATCGTATTTTTCAGGTTGACGGTGCCGCTCGTCTGGAAGATGCCGCCGCCTGCAACCGAGGTCGCGGTGTTATCCGCGACGGTGCAATAGTTAAAATTAACCACCGTGCTGTTACCGGCTGTGTGTTTGACATAAACGCCCCCGCCGGAGCCCGACGCGGTATTGCCGCTGATCGTGGTGTTGGTAAAGTTTATAGTAGTCGCGATGACGCTGACGAGTGTGTTTATCAGCACTCCGCCGCCTTCCGCCGCCCCGGTGTTGCCGCTGATCGTACTGTTTTTGATGGCGACGTTCGTGCCGCTGCCCTGGTTTTCAAATGCCAGGGCGCTGCCGCCGGTGTTGCCCTCGATGGTCAGCCCGGTCCAGTTGCCGCTGAAAATGCCGGCCGCCCCGGTCGAACTTCCGGCCATAGCCGTGCCCTTGACGTTGGTGCCCCCGCCTCCGGAATTGCCGGTAAAGGAGGAGTTGGTAATGGTCGTAGATCCGGAGCCCGTTTGGAAATAGATTCCGCTGCCCTGGCTGCCGCCCGCGCCTGTTCCGGTGCCTTGATTACCGCTGAAAGTAGTGCCGCTGATGGTGGCGGTGAAAGCGTTGGTAAACGATGCTCCGGCGCCGAAAGCGGTCGCGTCGGTGCCCGTGGCGGTCGAAGTATTATTCAGGAATTGGCTATTGGTGATCGTCGCGATATCGGAAAACCCGGAATTTTTTCTTAAGCCCCCGCCGAAACAGCTTGTTCCGCTGCTGACGCAGGAATTGCCGGAGACGGTCACGCCGGTCAGATTCACCTGGCCATCGGCGCTGATACCGCCGCCGCCCGAGGCGCTGTTGAGCGTGATCACACTATTATTGACGGTCAAAATGCCGATACTGGCGATCCCCCCGCCGCGGTCGGTCGAGGCGGCCCCGACCTGGTTGCCGTGCCGCACGGTTACGTTATTTAGCGTCAGAAAGGGTATTCCGCTGCCCGCGACATCGTGCAGTACACGTTCCGTCGCGGTCCCGGGCGTCGCGGCCGCCTGGATGATCGTGGTAGCCGAACCGGCCCCGTTGATGATCAGATTCTGCCTGATGTCCCAATCGCCGCCGGCGTTATTGTCTTCATTTGCCGCCACGAGTGATTGCGTATAGGTGCCGGCGGGCAGGGTAATGGTGTCCTCGCCCGCGCTCGCGTTGGCCTCGGATATGGCCGCGCGCAGGGAACAATTCGCGCTTGCGTCGGCGCAGGTGCCGTTGCCGGGCGTAACGTCGGCAGTGTCGTTGGTAGTATTGACCACAAAGGTCGCGGCAAACACGGGGGATGCGCTTAATGTCAAGGCAAAAGCGATCCGCAGGATCGCGGAAAGCCTGGTGGATGTTGTCATGGGTCCCTCCTCGTAAAAAGATCAAATTGCTAAGCAGGTTCGCACGGGGAGTAGTGACGGTAGTATGCAACTACGGTAACGGAAAACGGACCCGATGGCAAGAAAATCAGGGGAGGCGTCGGTAAACCTGGGAGCGCGGGCCTGTCAGTAGCGTCTGCGTTAGCAGATGCGTAAGCCGCAAGAAACGCACTTGCTGACGCAAGCGCTACTGACATGAGCGCGACACGTCGCGCTTGCAGGCAAGATGCCCGCGCTCCCAGGTTTTACTGCGACTTTCTATCTCAAGCTCTTGCTCTTTACCGGGCCAACTTCCAGATCGAAAGCCTCGCGGCCAAACGGCGCGTTGGCGATGAAGTCCGCGTTGGTAATATCCGCTCCGACCGCGAACACCTGGCTTGCCTCGTTGAAGTGATAGCGTTTGACCGAGACGGAGACCGTGTATTCTTCGCCGGTCAGGTTCGTGAACTGGTAAGTGCCGAGGTTCCCGGTAAAGACCGTGACGGGCGCGGGCAGCGCTCCGCCGCTGATCGTCACCGCAGCGTTGCGGATCGGCATACCGGTCGTTGTTTTGACCGTGCCGCTGAGCGACCACGGCCCCGCCGGGTACGCGGTGCGCTCGGCCGAGCCTTTATCGCAAGACGCGCCCGAAGGGCGGGGGAAACCCCGCTGGTCGGTAGTGATGTCGGTGCCGCAGCCACTCGAGCCGGACGAAATGGTGTTGATCACCGGGCTGCCATAGAGCGGTAACTGCGTCGGCGTCGGCCCGCCGTTATATTGCAGCGGCCCAAGCTGCGGGTCGGTCCCGGTCGTGTCGTTAGACAGCGGAGTAAAAATAGCGCCGCTGGCGTCCTCGATATGATTGTAATCCTGCGAGACGAACGTGCCGGATATGTCGGGCGCGGTAGCGTTGGTGCCGACCGAATTGTCGGCCACGATACTGTTTTGAAGTGAAAGGGTGCCCGTGATGGCCCGAATGATGCCGCCGCCCGAATCCGATCCGGTATTGTCGTTGCCCGCGCGGTTATTAGCGACCGTGACAAAGTTCATATTCATCGATATTTGAGCGAGGTTGGTCCGCTCGAAATAAACGCCGCCGCCGCTGTCGTTTGCAGCGTTGCCGCTGATCGTGCTGTTAGTAAAATTGAACGTTCCTCCTGAAGAGGTCATCCCGCTCGCGTTGCTGACCCACACGCCGCCGCCGTTTGACCCGCCCGTGTTGTTTGAGATGGAGCTGTTTAAAACGCTAAGCGTCAAATGTCCGCCAGAGATGGCAGCGTTTAAGCCGACCCCCCTGCTACCTCCGCCGCTGCCGCCCGCGACGTTGCCGCCTATCGTCGCCCGGTCAAGCGTTGCGTCAAGCGTGGAATTTGAGAGGGTGGCCGTCGACAGCTGAATGCCGATACCTGATGCCGAGCCGGCGCCTGTTCCGTAGTTGCCGTTAAAGGTACAGCCGGTCACGGTCATCCGCGCCGTCGCGACAGTCGAGACGGCGCGCAAGCCGCCGCCGCCGGAGCTATTACTGGGCCCGGTGATGATATTGCCGTCAAAATGGCTGTCCGTCGCGGTCAGGATAAAAATATTCTCCATATAGATCCCCCCGCCCGTGGCAAGACCGTTCACGCTGTCGGCCGTGTTTCCCGAAATGCTGCTGTTTGTAATGATGATGAATGAGGCGGACAGAGACGCGACCCCGCCGCCTATCGAACTGCCGGAAACGAAGTTCTGGAGCGCGTTCCCGGTCACGGTGGTGTCGGTCAGCGTCAGCGCCAGGCCGCTGTTATATATCCCGCCGCCGATGGCGCTGCCCCCCAGGCCGGTCACGTTGTTAGCGGTAACTGCGACCCCGGTCAGGATAAGCGTACCGAGATTTTGAATACCCCCTCCTCTAAGAGGCACTGAAGCGCTATAGCGCCCGTGGCGCACGGTCGCATTTATCAGCGTGAGACGGCCGCCGCCCGAGCGCACGTCCAGCACGCGTTCACTGGCCGTGTTGGGGGTGGCCGCCGCCTGCAGGATGGTCGAGGCCTGGCTTACGCCGTTGATGGTGATGTCTGAAGTTATGTCCCAATCGCCGCCGGCGTTAAGGTCTTCGTTGGCCGCGGCGAGAGTTTGGGTATAGGTCGCCGCGCCGAGCGTGATGATATCCGCTCCGGGCAACGCATTCGCTTGGGAGATCGCCGCGCGCAGGGAACAGCTGCCGCCGGAATCCGCGCATACGCCGTCCCCGGGATTGGCGTCGGCACTATCGGCGGTGGTGTTGACGGAAAAGGTCGCGGCCGAAGCACCCGCTGTAAAACAAAAGGTGATCGGAACAATGAGTAATATGCGAGTGATGGTTTTCATGTGGTAATAAATTGCCACTAGCTTTAGCTAGTGGTATGGACAAGTAATTTTTTAGCGGCTTTAGCCGAATTAGTGGTTAAATTCTTAAGATCATGTGCCCGTACACCTGGGAGCGCAGGCATCTTGCCTGCAAGCGCGACGTGTCGCGCTAACTTGACGCGGAGTTAAACGCTATTTAGATCGCTGTGCGATCTTGCAGGCAAGATGCCCGCGCTCCCAGGAAGAGCGCCCGCGATTTCTTATGAAGTCAGTACCGGGAACGAAGTGACCGGATTTCTTTATCGGCCGCTCTGTCTTTTTCGCCGAAGGCGATAGATTCAATAGCGTCGGGTAACACCCGACGTATCGAGTGACAACGGTCATCTGTCCCTGTAAGGGACAAATATTCGACGCCTTCAGCGTCGGGCGTCAATTTTTCATTCTATACGTAGGGTTTCACCCTACGCTATTAAATATTTCGCCGGCGGCGAAAAGACCATTTGCAGGCAAGGAGCCTCTAGCTCCCAGGAAGAGCGCTTCTATTTTCTTTTTACCGTATCGAACTCCATCTGCAAAACCTCGCGTTCGAACGGCGCATTGGCGATGAAGTCCGCGTTCGTGATATTCGATCCGAGCGAAAATACGACGATCGAATCGTTAAAGTGATAACGCTTGGCGGTAACCATGACGGTGTATTCAAGGCCCGGCAGATTTGTGAATTGATACGTGCCCAGGTTTCCGGTAAAGACCGTGATGGGCGCGGGCAGGTTTCCGCCGCTGATGGTAACGGCGACGTTGCGGATAGGTATGCCGGTGGTTGTTTTCACCGTGCCGCTCAGCGTCCACGGCCCGGCGGCCAGGGTCGAGCCGCGTTCGACGGCGCCCTTGTCACAGCCGTTTCCGAAAGGCCGCGTGAATCCGCGCTGGTCGGCGAAGATCGGGGTCACGAAAATAGTGCTGCAATTGTATTGCCCGGTCGGTATCGCGTCTACCAGCGGGCTTCCGGCATCGGGCTTATGTGTCAGCGTGGGGCCGCCGTTATCGGCCAGCGCGCCGAGCATCGCATTACCCGTCGTGTTGTGAGTGGTGATGCTCCCGATAATTACGCCGGTCGTATCGCCGAAGTGGTTGTAATCAAGGGAAGTGACCGTAGAGGTAACGCCAAAGTCCTTGCCGGTGGGTGCGTTATTTTCGGATACTACCGTTCGCCACATGTCGAGAGATATCCCGTTGACGGCATCGGCGATCCCGCCGCCGCGGACGGAGGCGGTGTTGTTAGTGATCGTGCAAAAGTCAAAATTAGCGCTGATGCCCCCCGATATCGAGCGTCCCATAAGACCGCCGCCCTGCGTCGCGGAATTTCCGCTGATCGTGGTGTTAGTGAAATAGGCAAGGATCTGAGCAGCGGCCGCGCCGGTATTGCCCAGGTTAATTCCGCCGCCCCGCGAGCCCGAAATGTTGTTTGAAATGGTGCTGTTTCCTACGTGGAGATACAGATTGCCGATGGAGGGAAGGACCTGCATACCGGCCCCATCGCCGCTGCCGCTGTTGCCGCTGATGGTCGTCTGATCGATATTGACATCAAGTCTTACATTGAAATCAACCGCGGTCGTAATATAGATACCCACGCCGCTCGAGTTAGTGCCGGTCGATGTGTTGTTGTTAAAAGTGCTTTTGCTGATATTCAGGTTGTCACCCGGGAGGCCGGTATCGGAGAGAACGTAAAGCCCGCCGCCTCCGTTGTCGTTGGTGCCTTGTATCTCGTTGTTGTCAAAATGGCTGTTGGTGATGGTCAGGTCCGTCATCTTTCCGGCGTACATTCCCCCGCCGGAGCCAGGGCCGCTGGTACTGTTGGCGTGATTTCCCGAAATGTTGCTATCGGTGATGACGACAGGGCCCGTAGAAAACGACGCTATCCCGCCGCCGGCGGAACCCTGGAACAATCCGTTAGTGACGAGATTATTGGTGACCGTGGTACCCGTCAGCGTGAGGCCGCTGCCGGAATTGTATATCCCGCCGCCGGCGGCGCCCCCCTCAAAGTTTTGCACCTTGTTATCGCTTACGGTCACGTTGTTTAAAATAAGATTGCCGTTATTCCAGATGCCCGCGCCCACTCCCGGCGCGACGGTAGCCAGACAGCCGTTGCGAACGGTCAGGTTGTTAAGGGTGACCGTGATGCCGGAAGCGGCGATGTCTAAGACGCGATCGCGGCCGGTCGTACAACCGATCCCCTGCAGAATGGTCGTGGCCTCACCTGCGCCGTTGATGGTCAGGTCGGATTTGATATCCCAATCGCCGCCGGCATTCAGACTTTCGCCGCTGGGCCCCAGAGTTTGCGTATAAATAACCGCGCCGAGCGTGATAATGTCCGGGCCGGCGAGCGCGTTGGCTTCGGAAATGGCGGCGCGAAAAGAGCAATTGCTGCCCGCGTCGGCGCAGGACCCGTCACCTGCAATGGCGTCGGCCGTATCGGTGGTAGTGTTGACGACGAAAGTCGCCGCGGAAACCCCGATAGCGAAACAAAGAGTGATCAGCGTCAGCAGGAATATTTTGGCAATTGTGCTCATACGTACCTCTACATTTTTTCTTAGCGGGTGCCGGCAACCCTTCCTGACCTGAGAGGTGACTGCCTCGGAGGGTAAATATCAAGTCAAATAAATTTGCCGGTCAGGAAGGGCCGCTTGCGCCCGCTCTTTTAACAGATCTAAAGGTTAGCACTAATTATTCGCGCAAACTATCACAAAATTGCTGTCTCTATCGGATTGTTGCGGTGCCCTTGAAGAGGATGAAGTAAGTACCGGAACGGTAAGTTGCCATTAGTCTTGGCTTGCCCGTAAACCTGGGAGCGCAGGCATCTTGCCTGCAAGCGTGGCTTGCCACGCTAATCGGTGCAAATAAACTGACTTTTAGATCGCTGCGCGATCTTGCAGGCAAGATGCCCGCGTTCCCAGGTTTACTGCGACTTTCTATCTCAAGCTCTTGCTCTTTACCGTGCCAACTCCCAGATCCAACGCCTATCGGCTAAAACGGCGCGTTGGCGATAAAATCCGCGTCGGTAATATTTGAGCCGACCGCAAAGACCTGGCTCGCGACATTAAAGTGATAGCGCTTGATGGAAACGGAGACGGTGTATTCATTGCCGGCCAGGTTCGTAAATTGATAGGTGCCGAAATTTCCGGTAAAGACCGTGACGGGCGCGGGCAGATTTCCGCCGCTGATGGTGACCGCGGCGTTGCGGATCGGCATGCCGGTAGTAGTTTTTACCGTTCCGCTCAAAGTCCACGGGCCGGGCGCTAAACCGCCGCGCTCGGCGGCGCCTTTATCGCAGCTGCCGTTAAAGGGGCGCGAAAAGAGCCGCTGGTCGGTTCCAATGAAACTGCCGCAATCGTTTACGCCGAACGGTATCGTATCAAGCAAAGGGCTGGCCGCGCCGAGCAGCTGCGTCAAGGTCGGCCCGCCATTGTTTTGCAGAGCGCCGAGCTGCGGATCGAAGCCGCCGGTATCATTCGGCATCGGTACAAAGTTTGCGCCCGGGTTTTCGACGTGATTAAAATCCTGGGATGCGACAGGGCCGAACATATCCGCACCGGTGCCGGGGCCGCCTAATATGTTGTCGGCCACGATGCTGTTTTTGATACTGATCGCGCCGAAGTTAGGCGAGAGCAAGAGTCCCCCGCCGATATCCGCGCCGCTATTATCTTCATTGATCCGATTGCGCGCGATGGTGCAAAAATTCATGATCACGCTAGGATTTCCCGTGCTCAGAAATTGCTCGACCATGACGCCGCCGCCCATGCCGTTCGTGACGTTGCCGCTCACCGTGTCGTTGACCATATTGAGCGTAATGTTTGACGCCGCGGGCCCCTGGTTAATGTCGGTTAAATAGATGCCGGCGCCTTTTGTGCCGGCGAAATTTCCCGAGATGGTGCTGTTAAGCAGGTTGATGTTGGTGCTGCCGGCGACGCCGGTTATTTCCAGCCCGCCGCCCTGAAGGGCAGTGTTCCCGTTAATGGTGAGCCTGTCCCAGGTACCGTTAATGCCGCCCGTGCCGCCGCTGAAAACCGAGATCCCGGCGCCGCGCGTGCTCGTGCCGAAATTGTTGTTAAAGGTAGTGTTCGTGATATTTGCCGTGACCGCAGCGTTAGAGGCATTTATTCTCAGGCCGTTGCCTGCGCTGTTGCCGACGCCTTTATTTCCGTTGAACTGGCTGTCCACGATCTCCAGCAGATAACTCTCCGCGCTGTCGCTCATCATTCCGGCCCCGAGGACCAACGGGTTAGCGCCGGTGGCGGTGGCGGAATTATCGTTAATAAGAGAGTTGTGAATTACGGTACCCAGGCCGCTGGGGCCCGATGTGTGAATTCCACCGCCGGCACATACGGTCAAGGCGGTAAGGCAGGCGTTGTTTGAAACCGTGACGCCGGTGAGCGAAAGAAAATGGCCGTTGTGAATGCCGCCGCCATCCGGAGCGGTGTTTAGCGTGACCGTCGAATTGCTCAAATAAAGCGATCCGCGATTACGAATGCCGCCGCCGAAATTTACCGACGAACCGCTGGAAGCTTTGAAACCGTGCCTGATCGTCACGCCGCTGATCGTTAATGTACTGTTGATTGAAATCTCCAGCACTCGTTCGGTGGCGGTATCGGGAGCGGCGGCGGCCTGCAAAATAGTCGTCGATTCTCCGGCGCCGTTGATGGTGATAT
>CAVYCB010000018.1:0-18830 GCA_963766895.1 uncultured Acidobacteriota bacterium | reverse complement strand
TCGGCATATAGCCCGTGGTAACGGTATAGCTCAGCGCTCTGCCGCCGGCGTTCACGCTGTGCCTGCTGACCACCGGCGGCTCTTCGGGCAAGGACGCCTGGGGTGTCGCTTGCTGGCGAGGCTGCGTATTTGCGGCGGACTGCGGGTTTTGCGGCGTCTCCTGGGGACGGTTTGCCGCGCCCGGTGTTTGAAACAAAAAGAAGGACAAGACTATCGTAGCTAGCATAAAATTTGATCTCTTTTTTTAGAAATAAAAAACCTGTGGAGTACCGAAAGATTACCACAGGTTGGCGGATTTTAAGAAAAACGCGGCTCTTGTTTAGTGTATTTAGTGTGCTTCGTGGTTAAGCTTTTAGTCTCATTATGTATATACAGCTGAGTTTAACCACCAAACACACCAAACACACAAATAGCTTGGAGCATAGGTAGCTCTTTTGAACTAAACCATTTTGCTAAATTTATGTATGAGTAAGCGTTTTAAGCCAGACTCGGGTCCACGGCTGATTCGGGTTCGTTCGATTCCGCGGACGATCGAATAAGAATTTTACCGAAAGAAAACGCGAGAGCGGCGATCAGGAGTATCGCCCAGCAAATTGCAGAGAGTATCTTTGCTCTCATGACGGCGGGAGATTCGATAAATTTAACACTGACCCTGGATGTTTCCGCCGGGGCTTCGAATGTCAGCGCGCCGTCATCGGCGGGAGATGTCGCGACCGCCTCATCATTTACCTTTACCTGCCAGAGCGGGTAATAAAAGGTCGCCATACGGACCTTGGCCGGTTCACCGGCGCCCAGCGTAAAGGCGTGATCTTTTCTCTCCCAAACCAACCCGCTGACCTCGCGCCCGCCGGCTGATACTTTTTCCTGATTTTTCATCGCCTCGTTCTTTGCCCAGACCGGCAGCCAGCAATCGCAGTTTTGCGGCGCATCGCCTAAAGGGGCCACTACTTCTTCAAATTCCGCGCGCGGGTAGAAATTTGCCGCTCTGATAACCTGAAAAACCGTAAAGCTCGTGCCGAACAGCAGCGTTCCGATAACGACCAGCGCGTAACGGCGGAGGCGTTCATCTTTTAACCACTGGGCACAGTATTTCCAGCCGGCAGCCGCGAGCGGTATTCCCGCCAGCGAGATCACCGAAAGCCAGCGCCAGGGGAACTGTACTTTTTGCAGTATGGCGACGTTATTCCAGACAAAAATACTCAGATAGGTCGCCATGAAGATGGAAAAAACAAGAACGATCCAAACCCGGTTAAGCCTCGCCGCCGCAAAAGAACGAACCGATCTCCAATAAAGAAACCCGAGCGGCAGCGTCAAAAGCAGCGTGCATCCGAGCACCATATTGGCAAACCACATGTCGCGGTCGTCAAACATCACCAGGTATTTTGTCTGCAGGAGAAAATTGACACGGTAGTCGTAATGCACGGAGCCGGAAGAATAGGTCTCTGATGAATGATTCAGCCACGCCATTTCGGTGACTATCTTTATCCAGTAAAATGCGCTGAGCGCCAGCCCGAAAAGAAAACCGGCGCCGAGTTTGAGCGCGGTGCCGATAAGATTCTTGCGCGGCAGCGACGCCAGCGAATAAACCCCGAGCGCCGCCGTTCCCATCACGGCGATCGGCAGGTTACTAAGGATCAGCAAAGCGAAAGATACGCTAAGCCCCGCCAAATTACCAAGCTTGCCGTTTCTGGCCAATCTGTCCACAAATAGAAAACAGAACGGCAGAAAAGCGACCGCGGCAAATTCGGCGTAATTAAAGGCGTTGTAGATCTCGTTTATGTGATAAGGCGCGACCACGAATACCGCACCGCCGATAAATGACGCGCCCGGCGAAGACCTTTCGCGCGACCAGAAATACCCGGAAATGCCGCTCAATGACAACCAAAACCAAAAAACCAGACACGCTGCCCAGTACCAATTCCCCGCCAGCATTTTGCCCAGCGCAAGCGCATAGTAACCTGCCGGGGGATAAAACCGCATTCCGATTCCGCCGTAGCCTTTATTTTCATTCGACATCCATGACGGGTAATAATCACCGGCCTGCAGCGCATCACGTATCGTCACCGCAAATTGAAAATGCTGCGGCAGATCGTTGCCCTTGGGAATGCCCGCGATCCAGATCGGCAGCATCATGCAGAGCGCGATCAGGCAGACACCGGCCAGGCCCAGCACATCGTGCTTGTAACGTAAAAATATTTGCTTGAGATTTAGTGTAAATGCCATTTTTAGCGCCATTTTAGCCGGGCGGTATCTTTGTCGTTACCAGATCCAGCTCCACGTCACATTTTTCTTCAGAACTTATTAAACGATATGGCGCTCCGGAAGGATCAAGCGGAATTCCCTCACGGGAAAAAGCCAGGCCTTTTCCGTCAGACAGTTTTATCGCGCGCAAAGAGGTAAATATGGCCGGCCACGACTTCGGACAGCTTCCGGCCTTTTTCCGGATTTCCTGCAGCACTTCCCGTATCCTGTCGCGTTCGTCGAGAGAAACTATTTGGGCCAGCCGCATTGCGATCAATTCTTTGGTTTGCGTGTCTTCGGCGGAGTCGTAGATGTGCTGGTAAATTTCCCGGGCGGTTTCCCGCGTTCCGCCTTCCAACCTCACCTTGGCGCTCATCTGTTTCATAAAAGAAGGCGCTCCTGCTACCCTCGAACCCTGGTCGTACACCTGCGCGGCCTTTTCGTAATCGCCCCGCTGCCAGTAAATATATCCGAGGTGCTGGTATAAAACCCACTCGTTCGGATTCTCCGCGATCCCTTTTTCGGTTAGCTTGATCGCCAGGTCTTCGTCAATGGCGGGCAAAATTATCGCGCCGAAAGTATACGCCGCCATATAACCCGGATCGAGAGTGGTGGTCCGGTCCAGCATCGGGTAAAGCTGCCGCGGGTTTAGCGGACGCATGTCTTTTAGGCTAAAAGCGCCTTCGTCCTTCGCCTTCACTATTTTCCCGCCAATATACTGGAGCGAATTGATCCAGTACCAATCGGCTGCCAAGCCGCTAAAATCGCCGCTAAAGGCCTTTATTCTCTGTGATGAAAGATACAGCTCTTCATCCGCATAGGCGTCGGGAGCACGTCTCGCTTCGAGCACGTCGCTTAAAATAAAGATCAGCCCAAAACCGGCAATAATAAAACCGCCAAGCAGGATCGTCTTTAAAGTACGTTTTGACATTGGATCTATTTGAAATTCCGGCGGCTAAAAATGAGTATCGAACCCGAAAGTAAAATAATCACATAGATGAGCGCATAACCGGCGGCGGCGGCGGTAAAACCGGCTGACGGGAACTGTCCGTGAGCGGCGGGGGTTATAAAAGCAAAGTTTGACAGGTTCGGCAGTACGTAATACAGCGATTCGAAAAATATCTTCGCCGATTGTGAGCCGAGGGCAAGAGCAAACTCTCTCAGCGACGCGCTGAAATGCCCGATAACAAAAATAAGAAAGGTTAGTAATGCCGAAAGCGCCGGTGATGAAAACGAAGAAAATAGCGTCGCGGTGGCGGTAAGAATGGTCAATTCGAAAAAGGTCAGTACGAGCGCATACCAGATACTCGGGATCAGATGCCCGCCTTTTACATAAAGCAGCGCCAGGGAAATTCCGGCCCCCATCACCACTACATTAACCAGTAAGGTGAGGGACAGGCCGAGGTATTTTCCGACGATAAATTCCCCGCGCCCCAACGGCTTCGAAAGAATCGCGTACACGGTACGTTTTTCTATTTCTTTAGAAACCAGGCTGACCCCGACAAAGATCGCAATAAAAGCGCCGAACACGAGGGCTGCGCTAAGCCCCATATTAACGATCACCCGGGCTTCGTACCCTGCTGTCAGATCGCCCAGAAAAACTGCCGCGGCCGTGATCAGTAATACGAATAAAACCAGGTTATAAAGCACCCGATCGCGCACTGCTTCGCGAAAGGTATTTCGGGCAACGCTTAAGACCCGCTTTAACGACGAACTTTTCATCAGATTTACTTTACTTTTGGTCCGCTTCCTTTGCTGACCCTGGATGAACGGCAGACTGGCCCAATATGGACATGTATTAGTGTATGGATTTGCTAAAAAGAGTCAATCCGAAAGACAGCCGGTAATGAAAAAAGCAGGGCGAAATATTCCGCTCTGCTTTCCTGGCTGCTGCACAAAAGTCTGATCTGCACACCCTTTTTATCTAATAGGCGTGTAGGTGGCGCCGGTACAGACGGCGGAAGTTGTAACTATGGTGGCCGAAGCCGTAATGTAGCGGATAACCCCGTCTTCAGTAACGCAGAAATTGCGCGTTCCTGTCGCGGTAACCCCGCCAAAAGTGACCGGGCGGTTGCCATCGACGTAACCGGCCGGGATACCTGAGGCAGGTACGGCCGTCACCACGGTGATCTGATACAAATAGCCCGCCTTTGGCGTCGTGTTGGGGCTGTGCGCGTTGGATAAAACATTATCTATCAGCTGTTGGCCAAATAATTGTGCTGCGCTGCCATAGTTGTTGTTGGCGCCGACTGTCGCTAAATATGTGGCCTGGGCGCTGCTGATAGTTCTCATCGAGGATGTGGCCGAAGCTTCGTTGGCTGCGCGGCGTGAAGAAAGCAAGTTAGGAATGGCGATGGAAGCGATTATCCCTATGATGCAAACTACGATCAAAAGTTCGATAAGGGAAAATCCCTGCTGACCCTTTTTCATTGGTTCCTTGTTCTCCTAATATAAAGTTTTTAACTTTTTATGCCCGGACCGAAAAGGCATCTATTAGACCCTGCTCCTGATCTTTCTGAAATAAGGAGCGGTGGGGTAGTAAAAAGCAGAACGAGAAACTCGTTCTGCTTTTATCATTTCAAAGTTAGCTAACTAACTATTAGTTAAGCGCTGCGAAAGTTACGCCGGTGCAAAGAGCGGCAGTGGGCGAAGTAGCAGCCGCGGGGCCACCTTTAACAACGCCGTCTTCCTGGACGCAGAAATTACGGGTACCGGTAGCAGTGATAACACTGAAAGCAACCGGGTGTGCGCCTTCGACGAAGCTGGCCGGAACACCCGAAGCGGGAACCGCGTCAACTTTCACGATGTCATACAAGTAACCCGATTTCGGAGTACCGGCGCCGTGAGCTGAATTCAATACGCTATCGATCAACTGCTGACCGTTCAATTCAACAGCCGTACCATATCTTGCATTGGCACCGGCGGTCGAGAAGTAAGTAGCTTCGGCGCTGCTCACTGTTCTCATTGAGGAAATAGCGGAAGCTTCGTTAGCCGCGCGGCGTGAAGCGAGAAGATTCGGGATAGCGATGGCGGCGATGATACCAATGATCACGACCACGATCAGCAATTCGATAAGCGAGAAACCTTGTTGATTCTTTTTCATTTTAATTTTAACTGTCTCCTTAAGCAAAGTTTGATATTTTTCCTACCCATTCAGGCACCCATCTATTTACAAGTGCCGTGCCATAGGTTTGTTATTTGTTTAACTATTGATTTAACAGGGATTAAGATGATTAACAGGCAGATTTACGTGTGTTTTAGGGGTCAAAAAACCGTCAAAATAACAGTTTTCGGCATTTGGCGGGTGACAAAAAGTGTCAGGAAGCAAAGGAAATAAGGAAATGAAGGAAATTGAAGGAACTTTACTTGAGAATATGTTTCTTTAAGCTGCGAATGAGATTATTTAACATAAAGCCAATCTCACCAGCCCTTTGTAGAACCGCTTCAAGCTGGGAAGAATTAATAAATCCAAGCTGTTCCGCAATAATTAATTGCGTTTCAGCTTCTTTTAACGAGCCGCGAGAAATATTCAGAAAATAGATATAATCTTTAACGCTTTCACGTCCGTTGCCCTCGGCAATATTAGAAGGAATCGAAACTGCCGCTTTCCTTAGCTGTTGGGATAACCCATATATTTCCCTGGCAGGAAACATCTCACTCAGCTCGTAACAATTCTTAACAAACTCTATTGCTTTTTGCCATACAATAAGATCTCTGTAATTTCTTATTGGAGGTTTTTCGTAGTAGTCCATAGAAGTGTGTATTTTAATTTAGTGTTTTACTTGTTCATAAATTACCATTTCTAAATACTACACTCTCTTTCAATAAGACATTCCTTTTTTCCTGATTTCCAGACTTCTCCCTTAATTTCTTGCTTCCAGCCTTGCTAATTTCCTACTTTCCCTCTTCCCTAATTTCCTTAAATTTCCCTTCCTATTCTTACTCTCCCACGCCGCGCATTTGTGCCGATAAGTTGCGTATATCATGCTTATCGAGCAGGTGTCGCAGTGAGCGGACGGGTATTTTCAGGAGTTCGGCGGCGCGGGTCTGGCTGCCCTGGGTGGTGCGCAGGGCCTCTAAAACGTAGGTTTTCTCTAATTGGTTGATGTGGGCGCTGAGGTCGATCCCGTCTTCCGGGAGGCTAAATTCGGCTTTGATCCGTTCCGGATTATAGTTGGTAATATGGTCGGGCAGGCGTTCAGGATGTATTTCACCGTTCTTTTCCAGCGCAACTGCGCGTTCGATCGTGTGCTCGAGTTCGCGGACGTTGCCAAACCAGGCGTAATTTTCCAGCAGCTGCAGCGCCTTATCGGTAATGCCAAGTTCCCTTTTGGATTGCTCGCAGAATTTTGCAATAAAATGTGAGACCAGATCCGAGATGTCTTCCTTACGCTCACGCAGCGAAGGCAGCGAGATGGGAATAACTGATATCCGGTAGAAAAGGTCTTCGCGAAACTCGCTGTTATCGACCATGCCTTTCAGATCACGATTGGTGGCCGCGATGACGCGCGTATCAAAAGGCGTTTCATCATGAGCGCCGACCGGCCGGACCCGTTTTTCCTGCAGCACGCGCAGCAATTTAACCTGCATGGCAGATGACATTTCACCGATCTCATCCAAAAAGATCGTTCCGCTGTTCGCCGCTTCGAAAAGGCCCTTACGATTGGTGTTAGCGCCGGTAAAAGCGCCTTTTACATAGCCGAAAAGCTCCGATTCAAGCAGCGTTTCAGTAAAAGCGCCGCAGTTTATCGAAATAAAGGGGCGTTCCGCGCGCGGCGAAAGGTCGTGGATCGCGCGGGCCACCAGTTCTTTACCGGTTCCGCTTTCGCCGGTGATCAGTATCGTTGACTGAACTTCCGCCACGGTCTCGATCATCTGAAAGACCGCCTGCATTTTCGGCGAACGCCCGATTATGTTTTTCAGGCTGCCGCGTTCGCGCTGGGCGCGCTTAAAGGCACGGTTTTCCACTACCAGCGCCTGTTTTTCCAGCGTTTTCCTGGCGATGAGCTTTAGCTCTTCGACGTCAAAGGGCTTTTGAATAAAATCGTCCGCACCCAGCTTGAAGGCGTCCCGCGCCGTTTCTACGCTGGCAAAAGCGGTCATTAGCACCACACCGAGGTCCGGCAAAAATTCCCGCGCGGCGCTTAATAGCTCGATCCCGTCCATGTCCGGCATCCGCACGTCAGAGATGACCAGATCGGCCGGTTCAACCTGTAGCATTTCCACCGCTTCACGCCCGTTTTTGGCCGTGCGAACCTTGTAACCCTCGGTCTCAAAGACCAGGGTTAAAAGTTGGCGGTAACTTTGTTCGTCATCAACGATTAAGAGATTTGACATTTATATCGGCACTCACAAAAAACTCTTGCTGCAATTGATCAAAACCGGGAGTTCTGACGAAAAATTTTCAGATCTTTTTTTCGGCCGAGAGACCGGCTTAAATTCCATTTTGCGCAAAACAACATTTTTATTCAAGTTAAAAAACGAAGCGCACAATTTATTGTGCCGGAGCTCACAGCGCTCGAAATCCTCAGATCGCTTTTGCGACCCAAGCCGAATAAATTCGGCGCTCCACTTGGGCGCTCCTACTTTTCCTTCTCATTCGCGGTCAAAAAGCTTTCCAATCGCGAAGGTTCATGCACGCCATCGTCATTTTCAGGAAAATTAGAACGGGACGATGCCGGCTTCATCTCGCCGGGCAATTCGATGGTGATCGTGGTCCCCTTATTTTCCAGGCTGCGCACATTGATGGTGCCGCCGTGGTCGCGCACGATCTGGTAAACGATCGATAGTCCGAGGCCGGTTCCGCCCGTGCTCGACTCGGAAAACGGCTCGAACAGCCGGTTGACCTGGTCGGGCGTCATCCCCCGCCCCGTATCGCTAAAGATTATCTGCACCCGCCCGTTATCGCGCCGATGCAGCAGCACCTTTAATTCGCCGCCATCGGGCATGGCCTGTATCGCATTGCGAGCGAGGTTCCAAAAGACCTGTTTTAACTGGGTAGAATCCGCCATCAAGGCAATTTTTTCATCCGGCAGATCGGTAACCAGTGAATGCGCCTCGCCGATCTCAGGGCTATGCCGCAGCAAGGTGAATGAATCGCTGATGGCCTCGCCTACATCGACCTCGGTGAAGGAAGACGCGTGCGGGCGGGCGTAGGTCAAAAAATTAGAGATGATCTTGTTCAACCGGTCTGATTCGGTTTTGATTATTTCTATCAAGCCGTTGTTGGTCAGATCGTCAGGTATCTGGGTCTGCAAAACCTGCAGCGCGCCGCGCATCGCGCCCAACGGATTTCGTATCTCATGCGCCAGCCCGGCGGCAACTCTTCCCACGGCAGCCAGGCGGTCTTTGCGCCGCGCGCTCTCTTCCATCGAGCGCATTTCCGTCAAATCCTGGAAAGTAATGATCAATCCCTTGATCTCGCCTTGTTCGTCAAAAAGCGGAGAGATGCCGTACCCCAGCCGCACGCCGAGATTTTCCGGTGTCGTGAAATCGATCTCAAACCTCGGCGGCTGTTCGCCGCGTTCGGCTGCTTCCAGCGAGACCTTGATCGGCTGTTCAATTTTTCCCAGCAGCGTAAAAATAGAATTTCCCCGCATCTCCGCCGATCTATAGCCTGTGATCTCTTCGGCGGCGGCATTAAAGATGTAAATTTTTCCGTCAAGGTCGGTGGTTACCAGGCCGGAACGAACGGATTCGATGATGCGCTCGTGCAGCAGGCGAAGATCGGCCAGGCTTTTGGTGGCTTCCTGCAGCTTGCTGGAAGCGGAATGCCGGCTGGCCAGCCGTGACGCAAGCAACCCCACTACGAGAAAGGCGACGTCATGAAAACCGATGATCTGGATTATTTTTCCCAGCTGCTGCGAGGCATCCTCTTCGACCGCCGGCGTGATAGCGCCTAACCAAACGCCGTAAACCAGTAGTGTGAATACCAGCGCGCAGGTAGATGCCAGCAGTAACGTGCCGCGCGCGCCGAGAAAAAAGCTCGCGACACAGATCAGCACCGTGTAAAGCGTGATGTACGGAGAATTAACATCGCCCGTTTGCCAGACGAGCTGCGTTACCAGCGCGATGTCCACGACGATCTGCAGCCGTATCTGCCATTCGCGAAATGGGAAAAATTTCAGCGCGAGGAAATAGATTATCGTCAATGAAACCGCGATAATAAAAACGTAAAATAAACCTTGGGGGATATTTTCAAAAGAGAGCGCCAGCGTGCCGCTTTTCCATATCCAACCGGCGGCCAGCAGGAAAAAAACGACCATCAACCGTCCGAAGATCAGCCATTGTATCTTGGCCGCCAACCCGGAGTTTTGATCTGTGGTATTATCTTCGAAATTTTGCATCGCTATCGAACAAGAGGATCAGTGAAGGAAGCAAAAAATTTTACATCGCCGGAATATGATGAACGCCCCTGGGGTAATTATACCGTATTGGACGCGGGGCTTGGGTTTAAAGTTAAAAGGATCGAGGTCCTGCCGGGAAAACGCCTGAGTTACCAGCGGCACGCGCAACGCGCCGAACACTGGCAGATCGTCCGCGGCACCGCTAAAGTAACACTAAATGACACGGAAACGCTAGTCGGAAAAGGCGGCACGATCGACATTCCGGTCGGCTCCAAACACCGCGTGGAAAACCCTTCCGAAGTCGAACGGCTGGTCTTTATAGAGATCCAGCTTGGCGATTATTTGGGCGAAGACGATATCGAGCGTTTCGAAGACGATTTTGGCAGAGCTTGATCCAAAAAACTCCCCTCCTTACCAAGGGGGGTGCCGCTTTTAGCGGCGGGGTGGTTCTCTCTTGTCAGAACCGGGAGCGCACGTAAAAAAATGCGACCGGTTTATAAAAAAGCCGGACAAGCTAAAGCTTTGAACTCTAAACCGTTAATTCCGAAATAATATCCTTTACCGCATCCAGCAGATTTTCCGCGATCAGGTCCGGCAGCCCAGTCAATTTTTCCAGTTCTTTCTCGCCATAACCGGTCAGCACCAGCGCCGTTTTCATCCCGGCATTTTTTCCCGCCTGGATATCAATGGCCTTATCGCCGATCATCCAGCTTTTGTCCGCGTCGATATCAAATTCTTCCAGCGCTTTTTCGATCATTCCGACGCCTGGTTTGCGGCAGGCACATCCTTCATCCGGCAGGTGCGGGCAAAAATAAAACGCATCGAGCCCGATGCTCAGGTCGCTTTGAATTTTTTCGTGAATGCCGTGCATCGCGGCCTCGTCATAGATGTTTCGGCCGATGCCCGATTGATTGGTGACCACGACGATCAGAAAACCATTCTCTTTTAACAGCCTGACCGCTTCATCCGTAAAATCGAAAAAGCGCAGGTCTTCCACGCGGTGAAGAAAATTCACCTCTTCGATCAGCGTGCCGTCGCGGTCGAGAAATACGGCCGGTTGTTTTTTATTTTCGGTCATAATGAAGCGCCGAATGGAGCGCCGAATTTATTCGGCAAAATTATGCACAATAAATTGTGCGCGCCTAAAAACCTCGTCCGGCGAAATTCGCGTCATACAGCGATGATCGATCGGACAATCTCTCAGCATACAAGGCGAGCATTCTACCTCTTTTCTTATTATCTCAGCACTTGCCGGAAATGGCCGGGTCGTCTTCGGATTTGTCGGGCCAAAGATCACCAGCGTCGGTTTTCCCAGCGCCGCTGAGATATGCGCCGGCCCGGTGTCGTTTGAAACCAGCAGATCGCAAACACTCAAAATTGCGACGACCTGCGATAGTGAGGTCTCTCCCGTAAGCATCACCGGCGGATATTTTGCCAGCGCGAAAACGTTCCGCGAGACTTCCCGTTCATCGGGAGCGCCGATCAAAACAACATTCGCGTTTAATTCTTCCTTTAGTTTATCAGCCAGGGCTGCATAGCTTTCCGCTTGCCAGCGTTTGGCGCGGCTGTTGGTCGAACCGGGACAAAAAGCGACGATCTTTTTAGCAGGATCGTACCCGGCGCCCGATATTTTCTCGGCCAGCATTTTCCGCGCTTCATTTTGTCTTTCCCCCGAAACCGTCAATTCAAAACGCGGCTCGTTTTCTAAGGCCTTGCTTTCACCGTAAAACAAAGTTTCCAGCTCCGCAACGATATTCAAATAATAAAAGATCTCGTGCTTTTCCTGACGCCACTCCGGCATGTCCAAAGAATGCGTCAGCAAAAAACCGCGCCCTTCGTTCTTATAACCAATACGGTATTTTGCGCTGCCGAGTTTTGCCGCGGCCGCGGAAGAAAATGAATTGGTAAACAATACAGCGAGATCGAAATCTTCCGCGCGCAGGGCTTTCCCCTGTCTCCAAACCCCCGCGCCGTCTACGACCAAAATGTCGTCGATGAAATTCGCGTCGGCAAATATCCCTCGTGACCATTCAGGCGTAAAAAGCGTGATATGCGCCGCCGGCAGGATACGCCTAAGCTCGCGCAGCGCGGGAATGGTCATCACCGCGTCGCCCACCCAGTTAGTGCCGCGTACAACGACTTTTTTTATTTGTCCGGGATCTATCACGCGAATTAAAAGAGAGTTTTCAGGCCTTCTTCCAGGCTTATTTGAGGGATCCAGCCAAGTTCTTCCTGGGCCTTTGTAATATCGGAAATGTAGTTTTGCGGGACCGGCGGTTCCGATCCATCATCCTTTTCGAGTACCGCCTGCAGTCCCGAAACTTCTTGCATTTTCGCCGCCAATTCCTCCAGGCTCAGAGCATTTTCCCGGCCGCCGCCGATGTTATAAAGCCCCTGTCTTATCTCCCCATCCATAAACCGGCGGCACGCGTAGCCCAGATCATCCACGTGCAGCAGATCGCGCACGGGCCGACCGCCAAAAGGCAGATGCAGCGTCTCGCCGCGATTTATCATATCGGCGTAATGGCCGACAAAATTCGGTTCGTTGCCTTCGCTGCGGGGCGCATAAACCGTCGAGAGGCGAAAGTTCGCCGAGCGAAATCCCTGCCGCGCAGCATAAAATTCCACGTAGCGCTCAGCGATCAGTTTCGACCATTCGAGCGCCGACTGCCCGTGAAAATCCGTCGGGCAGGTTTCCGGCACACCCGTTAAATTGCCGGCAAAATCATCGGCAAATTTCCCGTAGACATCCCGGGTCGAAGCAAAAATAAAAACGGTGTTCGGCAGCATCGCCTGCAAGAGGTTCACCGTGCCTTCGACATTGACCAAAAAACTTTCCTCGGCATTTTCCGGCGACTTGTCCAGCTGCGCGGCCAGATGTATCACCGCGTCGTAATCTTCCACGCGGCGAACGTCGGCCAGATTTAACACGTCCAGGCCGCTGCGGCGGGAAAAATCATCGGCGTCAAAATAGCGGCGCAGGTGTACCCCGAGAAAACCGCTGCCCCCTGTTACCAAAACTTTCATAAACTAACCGCAAACCTCGACAAGTTTTTTCATCGCATCCAATTTCCCGATCACGATCAGCAGATCGCCTTCCAGCAACACGGTCTCGCCCGAAGGATGAAAAATCATCTCCGAATTTTCCCGCCGGATGGCCACGATCAGCACGTCGACCTCAACCCGCAGATCGACATCTTTCAGGCGCTTGTCAGCCAAAAACGATCCGGCCAGAGATCTCCACCTGTTCAAAAACCAGGCCCATATCCTCGGCCACTATCGAATCCATAAAATCGGCCAGCGCGGGTTTTAGCAGCGCGGCGGCCATGCTGCGCCCGCCGATCACGATCGGTGCGATCACGCGGTTTGCCCCGGCGCGGATCAATTTCGACTCGGCCTCTTCTTCTATTGCGCGGGCAACGATGTGCAGTTTTTCATTCATTCCGCGCGCCGTCAAAACTACATAAACATTATCGGCATCATCCGGCAGGCAAGACGCCAGGCCGATCGCGCGCTCGACGCCCGCTTTTTGCAGATTCGACTCCAGCGTGGCGTCACCGACGATCACCATCTCGCCGTTTTCGATCAGGGGGGCTACGCGGTCGCGATTTTTTTCGATCACTACGAACGGTATGTGCTGCCGTTTTAACTGCGCGATGATACGGCGGCCGACGCGTCCCGCTCCGCATACGATGCGATGATCTTGTAGTTTGTCCATTTCTCTCCGTCTCATCCGTACCCCGAGAGCATACATTACTTCGGATTGAAAAACCGCCTGTGCCACGGCGGTCAATGCGTAAAGCGCGGTGCCCGCGCCAAACAAAATAAAGATCGTGGCAAAAAGCCTTCCCGCCGGGGTGACCGGTGTCAGGTCACCATACCCTACCGTCGTTACCGTTTGAACCGCCACATAAAAGCTGTCGCCCCAGGAAAAACCTTCGATAAGATGAAAGCCCACCGCCCCGAAAAAAATAGTGATCACCACGGCGACCAGGGCATAAACGAGTTTCTGCCGCGGAAATAAAGAATGTATCGACGGTGATTGTGATGTACTCATCAAAAATGATATAACGGCATTTGTTCAAATGGCCTAAAGCGGGCGTTCTTCAGGTAAAAATAAATTATACAGCCTTTACGCCAAATGCTCAGCGGCGACAAGAGTAATTGCATGTTCATTGTGAAAAAAATCATCCTGGTGCTGGCTGTCCTCTTTTTTGCCGCCGGCGCAAGCCCGGCGCAATTCAAGAAGGCATTGGACGCGTACAATCGAGGCTACGACTTTCAGATCGCCGGCAAGCTGGACGAGGCCCTGGCGGAATATAACAAGGTCATTCAGCTATCCCACGATTTTGTGAAGGTTTATCAAAATCGCGCGAATATCTATCTGGAGAAGGGTGTCACGGACAAGGCCCTTGCCGATTATTCAAAATATATCGAACTGGCGCCGGCGGATTGGCAAGGCTACTACAATCGCGGCATCGCATATTATCAAACGGGTAAATATGACAACGCGATCGCTGATTTTGACAAGGCTTTCTCGCTAAATCCCAAGATGACCGAGATCCTGATCAACCGCGGTTCCGCGAAAAAAGTTAAGGGCGATCTGGCCGGAGCCTTTGCCGATTATGACCGGGCGGTAACACTCTCGCCGCTGGCATATGAAGGGTACTATAACCGGGCAGCCGTGAACTTCGAACTAAAAAAATATGATGAAGCTTTGATGGATTACAGCCGGGTCATTGCGATAGCACCTAAAATAGCCGACAGCTACCGCATGCGTTCTGCCATCTATTCCACCCAGAAAAATTTTGATAAAGCGCTGACGGACCTCGAACGCGCCGTCGCGCTAAAACCGGACGAACCGGAATTCCACTACCTGCTGGGTATGGTCAAAAAAGAAAAAGGAGATGCTGCCGGGGCCATTGCCGCTTTGACCGAATCGATAAGGCTTGCACCGGACAACGCCGACGCGTTTTTTTCGCGCGGAAATATTTTGGAAAACACAGAGCCCGCAAAAGCCATCGCGGATTTTACCAAAGCGCTTGAGCTGGACCCGCGGCATGCTCATGCGTACGCGCGGCGGGGGTTATTGTTATTGGCGCAGGGCAAAAAGGCGGAGGCCGCAAAAGATCTGGCCATGGCGATAAAGCTGAATGAAACTTTACGTGCGGATTACGAAACTTTTTTGAAAAAAGCAGGGGGTTCCGCTCCGGCGAAAAACCCTTAGCTTTATATGCACAGCCCGGAGTTTTTATTAGCCACGAATGACACTAATCACACGAATTAGGAAGCTCTTAATTCGTGTGATTAGTGTCATTCGTGGCTAAAAGACTTTAGGCAAAGTTATTGAACCCGATAAATACCGGCTCCGGTTTTAGCTCAACGTCGAAGTTTTCCCGCACGGCGGTTTGGATCGTATTCATCAGGCCCAGTACCTCGCCGGCTTTTGCGTTTCCCCGATTAATGATCGCCAGCGTGTGATTTTCCGATAGCCCGACGTTTCCAAAAATATGGCCTTTCTGAAACCCGCTCTTTTCGATCAACCAGGCGGCGGGGATCTTGACTTCGCCATCGCCCGCCGCAAAAAACGGCACGCCCTTGCCTTCTGAGATCAACCCAAGCGCTTTCGCGGCTTCCTGAATTTCATCAAATTTTTCGAGGCTTACTACGGGGTTCTTGAAAAAAGATCCGGCGCTCTGCGAATTAGGATCGTCGGGGGAAATAACCATCGATTTTTTTGCGCGGATCTCTATCACTGCTTTGCGGACGTCGCTTAACGAAGGAGTTTCATTCTTTCCTTCGAAATATTTTTTTAGGTCCGCATAACGAATCGACGGCTCCCCGTTCGGCGTTAGATCGTATGTTACAGCGGTAACAATATAGCGGCCTTTTTGCGTGCTGTTAAAAATACTCGAACGGTAAGAGAAGCCGCAGTCGGCGTTCGACATCGTTTCGAATCGGCCGGTTTCCCGGTCATAGACGCGCACGGCGGTGATCGTCTCACTCACGTCCTGCCCGTAAGCGCCCACGTTTTGTATCGGAGTCGCGCCGACAAATCCCGGGATGCCGCTCAAACACTCGACGCCGGCCAGATTTTTCTCCACGCACACCCGCACCAGATCGTCCCATCCTTCGCCGCCGGCAGCGGTGACCCTGCTTTCTTCAAAAGAGATCCCCACGAGCGCCATTTGCAAAACGAGGCCATCAAACCCGTCATCAGCGATCAGCACATTACTGCCGCCGCCAAGGATAAAAACCGGCAGCGCGCGCTGCCGCGCAAACTCCAAACCCGCAAGTATCTGCTCTTCGCTTTCCGCGCGCGCGAAAAAACGCGCCTCACCACCGATCTTTAAAGTGGTTAGAGGCGCGAGTGATACTTTTTCCTGAATTTGAATAAGCGTCATCCTAATGGGGCAATTATGGAGCGCGGGCATCTTGCCCGCAACGGAGCGCCCCCGCGTCCGGGTTCGCTTGATATCAATGGCGCGTTTAGTTAAAGACGTTAGCTTGCCGGGCAAGCTTTACGGGCAGGATGCCCGCGCTCCATAAAATCGTCAAGGAAATTTCGGCTTCGGTATTTTAGTGAGCGGATTATTTTGCTGCACCTGATTTTTCACTTCGGTCAGGACCGCGCCGCTAAAGATCACGTCCAGCTGCCGCGCCAGATTAGGATTAAGTTTTCGCAATTTATCCTGGGCCTTTTTGGCTTCCTTGGTACGGCCGCGGCGATATTCGGATTCCGCCAGGTTGTAATAGGCGGCGGCAAAATTAGAATCAGTGTCCGTTGCTTTTTTGAATTGCTCGACTGCCTCTTCCAACCGGTCAAGTTTGCGGAATGCAAAACCCAATTCATTGAGCGCATAGGTCCAGTTCTTGTGTAATTTCAAGGCGGTCTGCAGCGAAATGACTGCGGCCGCGAAATCACCCAGATCGTTTTGGGTGATGCCCAAATTAAGATAAGCCGCTTCAAATTTACTATCCAGGCTGACCGCTTTTTCCAGCGCCGCGCGCGCCTCCTGGAGTTTTTGTTTCGCTGCCGCGTCTTGCCGCGCCTTCGCGTCTTCCTGAGAGCCGTTGTAATAAGCCCAGCCCAGGTTGCTGTAATCAATGGCATCGGACCTCGGCGTAATAGCTTTTTTCAAGGCGTCGATTGACTGTGTCCATCTGCCCAACCGGCCAAGTGTATAACCATAACTGCTATAGAGTTCGGTATCGTCCTTAAGAAAGGCCACCGCGATCGAATATTCCCCGATGGCTTTGCCAAACCATTCCTTTTTCTTTACCCCGTTGCTTTCTTCCGACCCGAGCTGCCGGTAGGTTTCCGCCAGATTGGCATGCGCTTCGGCGTAATCGTTCTTGTATTTGATCGCCTCCTGGTAAGCGGCCACGGCATCAAGATATTTTTCCCGGTTGTAATAGGCCACGCCTAAATTGTAGTAGGCCTCGACGTAGCGCGGATTAAGCCGGATCGCTTCCTGATACTCCGTGATCGCTTCTTTATCGCGGTTGACGCGGTCATAAGCTTCACCGAGATATAAATGGGCTTCGGGAGTGGAAGTTTTTGTGATCGATCTTTTAAAGGCCGAGATCGCTTCATCATTACGATTCTGCCGCGAAAGGATCAAACCGTAAAACAATTCCGTGTCCGGATCGTCAGGCCGTATTGCCCGGCTTTTCGACAGGTACTCTTCAGACTTCGCTATCTCGCCTTTCTGAAAATAGATGATGCCAAGCGGAGTATAAAGTTCGGTTAGCGTCGGGTCGAGAGCGAGAGCTTTTTCATACCCGGCCTGCGCTTTGTCGTTATTTCCGGTTGCGTCATAACATTCGCCCAGGCCCGCGTAGGCCCCGGCGTTGTTCGGGTTTGCCTTCGCCGCTTCCTCAAAATAATAAACCGCGGTTTCGGGATGGCTATCGTCTAAGGTCTTGTTCCCCTTACGAACGTAGGCTTCGCTCAAGCCCGGTTTTGCGGCGGCGTTTTTCGGATCGAGTTCCGAGGCCTTCTTGAAATACTCAATGGCCTTGTCCAGATCGTTTTGATCCAGAAACATTTCGGCGGCGCCGGCCAGCGCTTTGGCAGCTTGTTCGCGCGAAGCGGTGCCCGCACCTTTAGTGGTTGGCGGCACCGGGCTGGTAACCTTCGTCGCATGCGGGCGTGATTTTTGATTGGCGGCGACCTGCTCCTGGATCTTCTTGCGTGACTCGGTCCTTTGAGCCGAACTTCGCTGGCTCACGGTCTTGCTTTTTGAAGAGCTGCGCGCCTGCGGGGCCTTTCGCGACTGGCGAAAAACAAAAACACTGGATCCATTGGTCAGGTCTTCGGAGGTCGAAACAAGATCCTGTCCCCGCACCGGAAAACTGTTTAGTAAAAAAGTTCCAAGTACCAATATCGCTAACAAAGAACTGTATCGTTTTCTCTTGAATTGCATATTTCTTTTTTCGCCCCCCCAGCCAATGTCGGGCCGCTGCCGGGCTGAATTCATTTTACTCCGCTTTGTTTTCAAGGCAAGCCGCACTCTAAAAAACAGGCGTAAACTATTTGACGTTATTTAAGCGCTTTTTTGCATGTAAAAAGGCCCGTTCCCGCGCCGGGCCCAGGCCTTTTAGTTTACACGTCGGACGCCGGTTTCCAATTAAAATCGTCCCACTCCAATAACTACTAACTTGCCTGCGGCAAGCTTTGCGGGCAAGGATGCCCGCGCTCCATGCGGCTTAAGGCAGGAAAGCATTTGGTATTGCTTTATCGATCGATACCCCGAACATCATTCCGGTATACCCCGCCGTCGACTGCAAAATGAACCAGACGCCGTTTGAGGGCCGGTAGACCGCAATATCAGCCCGTCCATCGCCGTCATAATCGGCCGCTACGGGTTTATCTTCCGCCACGCCCCATTGCAGCGAAGTCATGGATGCCGTGCCGCTGTTAAAAATGAACCACGACCCCAAAGCCGGGCTATAGAACGCGAAATCCGTTTTGCCGTCGCCGTCATAGTCGGCGGCCACGGGTATCACGCCGCTCGCTCCGAACTGCGCCGCGTTCGCCAGCCCCGTCGAGCTGCTCAGATACCACCACATGCCGTCTGACGGGCGAAATATCGCCGGGTCTGACTTGCTATCGCCGTCAAAATCGCCGACAACCGGTATGTCACCCGCCTGTCCGAAAACAAGCGGCGAATATCCCGCGGTTGAACCGAGCCTGAACCAGATCCCGACCGCCCGCCGATAAATTATAAAATCATCTTT
>CAVYCB010000017.1:0-4624 GCA_963766895.1 uncultured Acidobacteriota bacterium | reverse complement strand
CTCAATGCTCTAACCTCTCTTTTGTTTATCGCCGGTACGCGCCGGATCAGATCGGCAATATTTATATAATCTCCATTTACACGTTCGGCGGCGATGGCTTCGGCGATCTCTTTTCTTAATCCACGGACATACTTCAGCCCGACTCTCACACGGGTTTCATTATTTACACATTCTTCGATCGTGAAAAGATATTGCGATCTGTTTATATCCAGCGCCTTGAAATGCAGCCCGTGACGCTGCGCGTCTTTTACCCGGGTGGCGGCGGAATAAAATCCGAGCGGGTAATTATTGAGCATCGCGGTCATAAAAGCTGCGCGGTAATGCACCATGAAATATGCCGACGCATAAGCCAGCAGCGCAAAACTGGCGGCGTGCGATTCGGGAAAGCCGTAGTTGGCAAAAGCCATTACGCATTTTACGATGCGCTCCTGCGACACCGGATCTATTCCATTAGCGGTCATTCCCACGCGAAGTTTGTCGCCGATCTCGGGAAGCTTTTTATCCGGCCGCTTAAATCCCATTGCGCGTCTTAACTCGTCCGCTTCACCGCCGGAAAATCCGGCCAGTACCATCGAGATCTTTAAAAGCTGTTCCTGAAAAAGAGGGACGCCAAGTGTTCTGTGCAGGATCGGCTCAAGTTCCGGGTGAATACAGTCTATCTTTTCTGTTCCTTCGCGGCGCTTGAGATAAGAACTGAGCATTTGCCCGGCGATCGGCCCCGGGCGGATGATCGCCACCTGAACGACGATGTCATAAAATTCTTGTGGTTTTGAGCGCGGTAGAAAAGCTATCTGCGCGCGGCTTTCCACCTGAAACATACCGATGGTGTCCGCTTCCTGGAGGGTGTCAAAGACTTTTTTATCATCGAGGGGAAGTTTGTACAGATCCAGATCCTGATCGTGATGCTCGCGGATCAAAGTTACCGTATCTCTTAAGACCGCCATCATTCCTAAACCGAGAAGATCCACTTTCATGATGCCCAGTTGCTCACAATCGTCTTTGTCCCATTGAATGATATTGCGATTTTCCATGCTGGCCGGTTCAAGCGGAACAATGCTGTCGAGACTGGCCGAGAAAAATTACCATGCCGCCCGAGTGCTGGCCCAAATGGCGCGGGAAATCCAAAATGCGTGTGTACAACTCAGTAAATTTTTTTAACCTATAAGTGTATCCGGCATCTAAACCTTGCTCTTTTAACCTGGCGGCGAGCTCTTTGCCTTCGAAAGTTTCATAGCTGGCGCGCAATTTGTTTAGTTCCGTCAGTGTATCGGGATCAAAACCGAAAACTTTTCCGACCTCGCGCATGGCAGAGCGCCCGCGGTAGCTGATCACATTGGCGGTCATTCCCGCGCCGCGCTCGCCGAACTTTTCATAGACATGCTGAATGATCTTTTCCCGGTCGTCGCCGGAGGGCAGGTCAATATCGATATCCGGATATTCATTGCTTCTTTCGGAAAGGAAACGCTCGAAAAGAAGATTGGCTTTGATCGGATCGACAGCGGTGATGCCCAGTGAGTAACAGACAATGGAATTAGCCGCTGAGCCGCGGCCCTGCGAGAGAATATTCGTTTTTTTACAGAAGTCTGAAATATACCAAACGTTAAGAAAATACCCGGCAAGCTTTTTCTTTTCTATTAACGTTAATTCTTTGTCGAGAGTTTTTCTGACATCATCGTTTATCCGGCCATATCTTTCGATCGCCCCGCTTTCGGAAAGCCTCCTTAAATAAGAGTCCATTGTTTCACCCAAAGGCACGGGATAAGCGGGAAAGGTATAGCCGACTTCGTCCATGGAGAAATCGATCCTGGCGGCAATGTCATTGGTGACCTCCACCGCCTCGGGATGATCTTTAAATAAAGATGCCATCTGCGCTTTGGATTTCAGATAGCGCTCGTCATTTTCAGATAGCAAAAAACCGGCTTCTTCGAGCGTGCATTTATTTTTTATACACGTGAAAACGTCAAACAGTTCGCGCTCAGCTTCGCCGGCGTAATACGCGCCGTTACTGGCAAAATAGGGAAGCTTGAGTTTGTGGGCTAAACCAAGCAGTTGCTGGTTCAAAAACTCTTCGCTCTGTAGATAATGCCGCTGCAATTCAACGTACAGACGTTTGTCGAAAACGTAATTCAACCAGGCCATGCTCTCCTGGCCGCGCCCGTTCCTGATGCTTTGCTGGACAAATCCGTCCGGGCCACCGGTCAGGCAGATCAAGTCCTGCGAAAAGTTTTCAATATCATTACGGGTGGCAAAATGCTCACCCTTTTTTGCGCGCAGCTTGATGGTGGTAATGAGTTTGCAAAGATTTTGGTAGCCTTTTAAGGAGACGGGAATTAACGGCAAAACGCTTGTGTTTTCCAGGGTGATCTCGGCGCCGACGATCGGCTTTATTCCTGCTTTCCTGGCCGCAAAGTGAAACCTGACCGCGCCGGAGATGGTATCGCGGTCAAGCAAGGCCAGCCCTTTTATTCCCAATTCCGCCGCGCGCTCCGCAAACTCTTCCGGCAGCGAACCGGACGATAAAAAACTAAATGCCGAGCGAATATGTAATTCGTAAAAACTCATCAGTCGTATTTTCCGACCACGAGCCATTTCCGTCCGTCTCCCCGCAGGCGGTAAAGGCTTTGGTCTTCAAGTTCGATGTCCCATTCCAGGTCTCTCCACCGCCGCAAACTCCACCATTGCGACGAGCTTTTCCATACGCCACCATATTGATTTACCCGTCCCTTAAAAGACCGAGTCCTGACATAAAGCAGGGTTTTCTTATTGACCACCACTTCCGCTTCCAGCGGCGGATCGAAATAGCTTAAGGTGAGGGCGGGTTTCGGCTCTGCCGGTATTAATTCTTCCTTGCCAAGCGGAAGCGTGCCCGGGTCGAGCATGAATGCTTTGGGCAGTCTCCGGTCGAGAAGTACCGGGATACCGACATTTTCCTGGCCTACAATATTTTTGATCTTGTCTACGGTCAATTGAAGACTTTCCGGTTCGGGTTTGGTAGAAGAAAACAGGCCGCGTTGAACCGAGCGCGGGCGGGTAAGACAAATAGCCAGATCGACCGAGACAATTTCGGCTTCAGGCGGGTCGCCCGCTATCCGCAGATTTATGACAATGAGCCAAAATTTTCTTTCGAGCGTGGGAAACGAAAGTTTAATGTGATAGGTTTTCGACGTTTTATTTCCCAGCCGTAACGTTATATCGATCTGCTCTGTACTTGATCCGAGATAAGAAGCTTTTGCCAACAATTTTTCCAGGCCGTTTGAAAGAAGAAAAATGAGCTGCTCAAAATCGTCTACGGAAAAATCGAGCTCCGAGCGCCAGGTGATCTTGTTCTCTTTAAGATTTGGAGTGAGTACATACTTTCCTTTATTTTTTGCCAGATCGATAGTGTTTCTAAACTCCGGCCCGTAACGAGTGATCAATTCGCTTTCGCCGATCCGGCGTATATCCGCGATGTCCTTTAAGCCGAGCGAGCGAAAAACTTCTAATGTATCCGAATCGATGTCGAGAGTTGAAAGAGGCAGATCGGCGGGTTCACTTTCATCCACGACACTGATGCCTTTTTGATTGCGGGCATGGAGTATTGCCGCTGCCGCGTTTGACGCCACGGAAACATTTCCGGAAAGCTTTCTTTTTTGCAGGCTATCGTAAATTTTTTGCGCTATCTGGGCAGGGCTGCCGAAGATATTTCCGGTGCCGCTGATATCGAACAAAACGGCATCGCCGATCAGTTCGATGCCATAAGCGAACTGTCTCGCGATCGACGTTAACTCCTCTTTGTTTTCATCGCTTACGATACAAGCGTATAGCCGCGGCATTCCTAATACCTCGCTTCGATCTTTAATAATGCAGGTTTTATAAAAAAGGGTTTTTTCGTGTTCAGATCTACCTGAAGCTCTTTTATCAATTTAAAATGTCCCCCACCGGACCAGACGGTCCGCTGTTCGCCCAGAAGATATGACTGACTCGAAGCCGCTCCCAAAAGCGGCCGGTTCGCGGTAACAATAAGAAGCGTTTGACTTTCTTTTATCCGGGTGCGGAAACGATACCAGTATGAACTCGGAATAAAGTGCAGGTCTTCAAATAAATGATCGTTAAGATCAAGCCAGATCAAACCGAAATTCTTTGCCTGAATGAGATGATCTACCGCCTTAAAGGCGTGTTCGATATTTCCGCCGCACCTGATCCAGAGAAGATTTTCCAGGACCATATCGCTGCTTTCGGCGCACCTCGGGTTAAAACCATTATTAAGATCAACCATTGCGCAGATCTCGCCTCTCTGCGTCAGGGCAGCCAGCAGCATATATGCCAGGCTGGTTTTCCCGGTGCTCTGCTTGCCTACGAATTCCGTCAAACTGCCGCGCAAAAGCCTTAAATTGCCTATTTCAAGATATATATGGGAATTTTTTTGTTCTTCCTGAAGATGGGATAATGTTTTTACCAAGCTCAGTTGCGCCATATATAAACTTTCAGTTGTATTCGAGGGTGAAAGTTTATCCTATCGATGAAACAAATGTCAAAAATTTGTTTCATCGAAAAATCTTTATAATTCGGACTTAATTCGCAAAAAAAGCCTTCGGGAATTTCCGGCGGGTCGCAGACAGCCGTGAGCGTAACGTCGGCGGTAATG